>NZ_CM190971.1:360000-917500 GCF_056032965.2 Aceticella sp. 75b-Ac | reverse complement strand
ACCAAAAGAATACCGGCAATGCTAAACGGTTATTTTGCAGATATGGAAGAAGCATTACGTCAAATATATAATGCGCTGCGTCCGGGTGGGAATTGTGCTATTGTAGTAAGCAATTCCGCATATGCTGGCATTGTTGTTCCTACAGATATTTTTTTGGCAATGATAGCAGAACGACTTGGTTTTGTCGTGAAAGAAATTCAAGTAGAGCGGCTCATTATCACGAGCTCTCAGCAGTATCGAGAAACAGAGTATGCACGTAAATATTTACGAGAAAGCATTGTAAAGTTACATAAGCCAGGGGTGTAATATGAATCCTATTAAAGTTAGTGAATTTCCCGATTTTCCAAGTCAGAATCAAATATACGAAATTGTTCCTAATAAATCAGTAATAGTTGGAAGTACACATCGTCTCTTTAATAAATATCCAACGAGGTATATCCCGCAAGTACCTCGTTGGGCGATTTTAAAATATTCGTCTCCTGGAGATATAGTATTAGACCCGTTCTGCGGTTCTGGTACCACTCTAGTAGAAGCGCTTCTTAATAGGCGAAACGGATTGGCAATTGATATTGACCCATTTGCCCGTCTTTTAACATCGGTTAAAACAACACGATATAGTGCGGCAGATATTGAGCGTATAGACCAGATTGTAAATAAAATAATGAATAATTTAACAATTTCTGCATCAGCAGATGCGTATCCAGATATACCAAATATATCGAAGTGGTTTAATGAGCAGGCAATTGAGCGCCTCGCGGTTCTCAAAACACTTATAGATGAATATGCAGTAGATAGGATCGCTATAAAGAACTACCTTTATATAGTTTTGGCAGCTATTGTACGTAGATGTTCAAACGCGGAAAATGAGTCACCAAAGCCATACATATCAACACGTTTTCCTAAGGTTCCAGATGATCCATTCATAGTTTTTTTTGAAACAGAGTCTTTATATAGGAGTGCGATTATTGAATTTGCGCAAGATACTGAGGGCTTTGAGGTATCCAATACTATATTATCGAGTAACGATGCACGTAACATTGTTCTTGACTCAATGGTAGAACTAGCGGTAACATCGCCTCCATACATAAATGCATATGATTATGTAAGAATCCTGAAGTTTGAAAATATGTGGCTCGGTCTTGCAGATAACAGTGAACTTGTGTCACTCAGGAAAGAGTATATCGGAACGGAAATTTCTAGTTCTTTTTACACACGGTATCAGTATGCAATGCAATCTGAGACACTTTGTTCGATTATGCCTGCTATTGAAAATGTTGACATACGTCGTGCCAGTATGGTTGGCACCTATTTTGAAGACATGGCATTAAACCTTATCCAAGTAAGAGATGTACTCGTGCCTGGTGGAAGATATGTTATTGTTGTCGGTGATAGTACTATCAGGAACCAAAATGTTCCAACGACTAAAATATTGACAGAGATTGCATTGGCAAATGGATATGTATTTGAAACTGTATTCAAGTATGTAATACGTGACAGATATCTACATATGCCACGTGGCAATAGAGGCGGAATAATCAAATATGACAACATTTTGGTTTTACAGAAAAGAAAAAATAGGTGATGCAGTATGAGCTGCTCACCTATTTATTAATGCCCTAATATCGTCATATAACTGTGTATAGCCGCATATCCAAACCTTATTTTTGCCTGACCGTTGGTCGATTGGGCGCGGCAAATATGTAACAAGCATTGCGCAGCAATCGTCACGGTCATCAACACAGGGGAAATCATATAAATAAGCAAGTACATCCTTCATTCCCTCGTAGGTATATGCTGATCTCAGTGAGTATTTTACTTCAACTATGCGAGTATACGATGAACCTAATTCTGTATTATCGCACTGGATGATTATATCTGGGCGTAAAGAGCTTTTGGCATAACCTTGATTTTTGAGAGAGCTCGAATATTCACGACTTATCATATTGTCCGGTAGTGATTGATAAAATATCTTATAGAATATACCAGATAAACAGTATTCAAAAATTGTTTGTTTTGAAGTTCGAATTACAGAAAAATGTTTAGTATCTCCTTTTTTCATTTGGCTTTCGAAATAATTTAATACTTTAAACAGAACTGCGAACTCAAACACAGTTGGCGTATCCACTGGAGCTAACACTTGGGACAAAACCAAGTCTTTTATAGCACGCATAGAACGCTTTACAAAGAGGTCATAGAACAATTTACCAACCGATGAAATCTCTCGATAATATTGATTACGGCTATTGGCGGCATCCAAAATACTGCTGTACTTTAATCGTGGCGGTAGTGTTATATTTTTAAGCTTGACGTGGTGCATCAGTTTTTCGGCTTCATTGTACTGCTTAATCACTATGTTATACCATGTTTCCTTAACAACTGTTTCCCTAGGAGTCCACTCGAAAATAACTTATCTGCCGGTTAAGAATTTTTATCATCGCATAAATTATCAGAATAATCTCTATTCAAAGAAATATATATGATTTTGTTATTGATTTTAATATGTATATTATGGCTTTATTGACCTGTTATTGCTATTTTTAATATCCTTAACCATTCTTTAAGCCGTTTTTGGGCAGACTTCCACCTTCTTAATTTGTCTATTACAAATTTTAGAAATATGTTTCGTTATTATTTTGATATTATTGTTTATTGCTACCATTATCATTTGCCATCTTATTTTTAATTTTCCTCTATACCTTCCTTTACGTCCGCCATGCCTGGTAAGTTCTGATATGTTTCTTTCTACATTCGGTCTTTTTGCATAGTCTTCTTTAAATTCATCTGTTTTTTGATATTCCCTTTGTTCTTGTATTTCTTTTTCATACGGATGTATATTTATTGTTCTCCCTTTTTTTGATTTTGTACATTGGTCTTTTAGCGGACAATCATTACACTCTTCTGCTCTAAATTTCACTGTAACTTGCTCATGTTTTTGTGTTTTTTCAGTATCAAATTGTTTTATATGTCCATTGGGACATTCTACTGTTCCTTTTTCTAAATCAATTTTGAATTCTTCTTTTGAAAATCCTCCACTTGGATTTGTTGCTTCCGGCACTCTAATGCAAAAATCTGTTCCTTCTTCTTTCCTTTTTTCTATTTCTTCAAAGTCACTATATGCACAATCTCCATACAGTTTATCTATATCAACGCCGTTTCTTCGGCTTTGTTCTATAAGATCACTCATATGTTCTCCATCTGCTATATTTGCTCCATCAACTTCTATTCCTACTACTACTGAGCCTTTTTCTCCTCCTGTTATAATTTCAGCTTTGTATCCATCTGATAATTTCGATGAGGTCTTTCTTCCATGGCGCATTTCATCATCTACTACTGATATTATTCTGTCTTTTGCTGTTCCTTTTATCATTTTTACATGCCCGTCGTTTGTTATTTCAACATCTTGTAATGCTACTCTTTCTAATAATTCAATTGCTTTTTTTAAATCATCTTTTATATCTTTTTTTGTTTTTATATTTTCTACGAGTGATAGTGCATCTTTAACAAGTTCTTCGAGTAATTTTGCTTTTTCTTTTTCGTTTTCCCATGCTATTTTGGGTTTTTTGATATTTTCTTTATAATCTGTTCTTTTCAGTATTTTTTTCGATTCATCTTCCATTTCGTAAAACTTCATGAAACGGAGAACCATCTTTATCCCTTGGTATATCATAGTGTAAGTATCTTGTCTGGCACAGGAACCCCAAATCATGAATGAATCTATTATGTGTAAGTTGTCTTTATCAAACAGTCCTACTTCTTTTGCCTGACTAATTGTTTTAATGAATATTTCTTTTCCTATTTCGCTGTTAAACAGTCTTTTTCTATGATCACATAATGTTACTGCATCTATTCCATCAAAATCCCGTGGTGCGGTTAATGCATATTTAATTCTGTCATCGAATCGTGATTCTTCTTCCATTTCACGATCAGAATATCCTTTTTCAAATTGTATCAGCATCGCTGTAAATGTATATACCGGAGATATGGATTCTCTGCCATAGTATGAGAAAAGTGGCTGAAACATTTCTTCATTAAGATTATTAAATACCCATGTTCTTAATCTATGATAATAACTATCTTCAGAAATTTTTCCAAGTAACCAATAATCTGAAAATGACATTTGTCTGTCTGCTTTTCCTAACATTTTTATCACCACATTTTTCTTATTATATTATTTATATTATATCATAAAAATAGCTCTTAAGTGCTTATTTCATATGTGTTCAGGAGTATTTTTTATTGTAAATTATATGGTTTTCAATAACATATTTGTTAATTTGTGATTGATGATTTCGAGTGGACTCCTAGTAAATAAGGGCTTTTTCGGGTTTGAGGGTAAAAATCCGATGTGTAAAAATAGTAAAAATATCGTTTCGTGGGAATAAGTCCACGGAAGCAGAATTGATAGTTAAGTGGTCAGATTAGATGTCATAGTCCAGTGACAGAGCAGGTCAGATGTCAGATGCTCGCGTGTGAACAGATTAGATGTTTTTTGGATTTTTCGAGATTGAGAGAGCAGGTTGGATGTTACGACAAGAATATTTCTTGGGTAGCCTCCATGCATAGTGTAAAATTATCGTAGGATTTTTAGATGATAAAAGACAAGAGACAACCCCTGTGATAAAATAGAATTTTGGAAAAACAAAAAACATGAAAGGGGTGTCTCTTGTGAAAAAAATTAAGTTTGAAGATATTATACTACAAAATGCAACTAATTACATCAATAATGTAAGGGAAATTTTTAAAAAATTATTAGAAGAAGGGATGGATATAACAGAACTTTCATTAAAAGTTAGAGAAATGGTAGACAAATTAGGTATAGAAACAATAGTAGCAATTATAGAAGAATTAGATAAGATAATAAAAGAAGACAAGAGAAGGAAAGAGAAATGGGTAGTAGAAAGAGAAGATGAAAAGACTTTAATAACAACAGTAGGAGAAATAAAATATAAAAGGACATATTACAAATCAAAAGAAGATGGTAGATATACATACTTGACAGATGACGCATTAGGGATAGAGAGACATGAGAGAGTAGAAGAAGGAGTAAAAGTAAAGATAGTAGAAAAGGCGACAGAAGAATCCTATGAAAAAAGCAGTAAAGAAGCAAGTCCAGTAGAATTAAGCAGGCAGACAGTATTAAATACAATAAGAGAGATAGGAGAAGTAGAAGTAAAAAAAGAAATAGAAGAAAAGAAAGAAGTAAAAGTATTATACATAGAAGCAGATGAAGACCACGTATCCTTACAAGACGGGAGAAAAGAAATGCCACGACTTGTATACATACATGAAGGCAAAGAAAAAAAGAACGGTAGGTCTGAACTAAAGAATATCTATTACAAAGCATATGTAGATCAAAAGCCAGAAGACATATGGATAGATGTAGCAAATTACATAAATGACAATTACAAAGAAGAGAAAATAGAGAAGATATACATAGCAGGAGACGGAGCAAGATGGATAAAAGAAGGGATAGAATGGATACCAAAATCAAGATTTGTACTAGACAGGTATCATTTAAACAAATACATACTCACAGCAACATCAAGAGAAGCAAGATATAGAGATAGGATATGGAGAGCAATAAATGAAGGGAATGAAAAAGAATTAAAAGAGGCATTTAATGAACTATCAAAAATAGCACAAACAGAGCAAGAGAAGAAGAAAATAAGAGAAGTAAAGAAGTACATATTAAACAACTGGGAAGGGATAAAAATATACAAAGAAGATGAGGATGTAATAGGGTGCAGTGCAGAAGGGCATATAAGTCATGTATTTTCAGACAGGTTAAGCAGGAATCCATTAGGATGGAGTAGAGAAGGATTAAAGCTAATGGCAAAATTAAGAGTATTTAAGAAAAATGGAGGCAATTTAAGAGAAGTAGAATGGCGTAAAAAGCGCAAAAACAACAATGAAGGTTATAAATTAACAAAGAAGCAAATAAAAGAGGCAGTAAAGAGAGCTAAAACGTATACAAAAGAACAAATAAACAATATTACAGTGTTGGATATGGGCAAAGTAACACCAATATATAGAATTTTAAAAGCAATAAAATATGAAAAAGTGATATAAAAAACACATAATGCATGGAAACCTTGATTTAAGCAATTTCAGGGGTTGTCTTTAAAAAAAATATCCTACAGTATCTTGACACTATCGCCTCCATGATGCGATTTGATAATATAAGAACTCTATGGTATAATCTATGTAACATGAACAAGTAAAATGATGAAAAGAGGGGAATAGAATGGGGTTTTTCGATTTAAAGGTTAAATGCGCAATTTGCAACAAACAGATCGGGTTGCATAGATTTCAAATCGCAAATAAGGAATGGATATGCCCCGAATGCTTTAAAAAATGCGGTTTTACAGCGATGACTCCTATTAAAAAAATGACCACGTCACAGATACATGCCGCTTTGCAAGAAAAGGAGAAAAGTGCCAGTGCGTTGAAAACATTTGTCGCGACAAAAAAGGTTGGCACTTTTTTAGAAGTTGACGAGAATCAAAAACAATGGCTCATTCCGGATGGCTTTTTCGGCGGCAAAAAGCACCCCAAAATTTATAATTTTACCGATATTGTTGATTTTGAATTATTAGAAGACGGAACTTCGGTTACAAAAGGGGGGTTAGGAAGGGCTTTAGCCGGTGGGGTTCTATTTGGCGGAGTTGGAGCGATAGTTGGCGGTGTTACAGGGGGTAAAAAAAGCAAAGCGATTTGCAACAGCCTGAAAATAAAGATTACATTAAATAGCATGGCGACCCCGGCTACATATATTGACTTTATTAAGACATCAACCAAGAAAGATAGTTTCGTATATAAGACAAATTTTTCATTGGCACAGGAATGCTTATCTGTTCTACAATTAATGTGTAACGGCGCTTCCGGGCAGGATAACGATTTGCCGGAATCCAAATCAGGTACGAGTGAAGCCGATGAAATACTAAAATTCAAACAGCTTCTTGATAATGGTGTAATTACTCAAGAGGAATTTGAAGCAAAGAAAAAACAACTACTTGGATTTTAAGAAAACAATGTCCCCACATTTAGATGCGCAGGGCACTTTTATGACCCATTGCAAAAGAGAAATGATTGGTAAAGATAAAATGGTGAGAGGGGAAATGTTTTATGAAGCAATACGGTGCATTGGAGATTGTAGCGGGCCGGAAGGCTTGCGCAAACTAATTATTCGCAAAGCCTTCCAATTGGTTGTAGTGATTCCAACTTTGAGGAGGGTATAACCTTGATTAAAAATAATTGCACTTTCCGTTTGGAAACTAAAGAAGACTACAGAAAAGTAGAAAACCTTACAAGAGAGGCATTTTGGAATAAATACCGTCCCGGCTGCACGGAGCACTATATTCTTCATCAATTCAGGAATCGTCCGGATTTCGTGAAGGAATTGGATTACGTTATTGTAGAAGATGGCCGGATTGTGGCTCATATAATGTACTGCAAATCCGAAATAAAGTGTGATAATGGCCGAATTGTTCCGATTATGATATTCGTAGCGATGATGGTACTGTTTCAGATTTGATACTCGGTAAAAAAATCTATCGTCCTATGTGACTGATGTTGCTCCGACAGCGGATGCTCGTGCTGCTTCAAATTACTTTAAGCAAAACATCCTTCCCTTGTTGGATAGCAACAAAAAGAGCCTCATCGTTCTTGCGTTGAAGGACATCATTGCTTCTGATGACACAATTGAGCCAGACACAGTTGTTGAAAAAGTGAATGACATGACAAAGAAAAATATCGCAGGACGCGATGCTTTTGTTCTGGAGGATTTTCTCGCCGGAATTTTTCTATATACAGCAGTCAATGTTGAAAACAGAAATTGTGAAGAAAATGTAAAAAAGATAACTGACGAGTACATACAATCTTTTGAAGCTCAAAAAACGAATATAAGCTTCCTTACGGCATATAGCAGATTCTCTACGGAGACAGCCGATGAAATTGCGATTGACACTCACTCATTAGTGCTTTTAGCAGAAACTGGGGGTAAGTGTCAAAAATGCGGTAGGTTTTTGGGTATAAAAAAAGAAGGCAACGACGTTAACTACGTTAAGGTCGTCCACCTTTCCGAAATCGATGACGTTGTTCTATGCGTTGATTGTGAACGCGAAATGCGGAATGCTTCCAAAGAAGAAAAACTGGCTTTGCTTTCGGACAAGCATAACTTGGAAAATCTTATGGCAGCAAGGGATGCAACGTCACGATATGTGTTAGAAAAGCAAATTGAATATGTGCTTCGTGAAGTCCAGTTGATGGATGTTACTGAAGATACACGACTCAAAATTGAACCTGTAAAGGTTGAGAGAAAAATCACTGAAAAGCGGTTGAAAGAGCGAGTGCTTTTTGATGTCAGGCAGTTGTACGAAGGCGTCAATAATGCATTAGATCGATTATCCGGGGAAAACAAACTGAATGTAGACAGATTTGCCAAGAGCGTTAAGCGGATGTATGAGGATGCAAGCGAAAAGCTGACATCCCAAAGCGATATTTACAACCTGCTTGCTGATACATTGTTTGAAAAGACTAGCCGCAAATATAGAGAAGCCTGCAAGATAATAATCTCCTATTTCGTGCAAAGGTGTGAGGTGTTCGATGAGATTGCCGAATAAAGTAACATCCTATTCAAACAGCGTCATTGCCCGTTTCCCAGACATCTTAGAAGCATTGACGCAGAGAGATATGTCCCCTAAAGAGCTGTTTGAACTGACCACGTCAGCCAAAAAGGATATGGGTGATTTTCTAAGCGCTTTAGACTGCCTGTTTGCTTTGGGAAAAATTGAAATAATTGAGGAAGGGAGGGTACTACGCTATGTTGACAGAAATTCGAAGTGATAAATTTGCGCCGGAGCATCAAACCATCCGCTTTAATTCGGGCCTTAATACGGTTTTAGGCAGTGCGGGCGGCAGCAATGCCATCGGCAAATCAACATTTCTGTGGATTATTGACTATGCATTCGGTGGCGAAAGCTACTACTCCCTGTCGGATGATATTAAAAAGGAAATAGGCCCCCATACCATCTATTTCACTTTCCAATTTGAAGGACGGCCCCATTACTTTTACCGGAGTACCGATAATCCTAAAAATGTTTATCGGTGTGATAAGGATCACCATTTCATTGCGAAATTGACGCTGGACGAATTCCGGAGCTTTCTCTTTCAGGAATACAAGGTTGGGCTGCCAGCTCTCACATTTCCGGAAATCACAGAGCGTTACTTTCGTATTTATGGGCGTGAAAATACACTGGAAAAGTATCCTCTGCTGGTAAAGCCCCGGGAACAGGATGAAAAAGCCGTTGATTTTCTAATGAAGCTGTTTGGTCACCACAATATTCTCGCTGCCATCAAGAGCATGGAAGAAGAACTTGGTGTTAAATCCTCGCAGCTCAAATCGCGCCAGCGTCAGCAGGTGGACATCGAGAAAATCGAAATGAATCGGAAGACTATAGAGTCACTGAAGAAAAGACTTCAAAAGCTGATGAAAAACAGTGAAGAAGCCCAATTAGCGATGTTCGGTTTTGATACTCAGACATTTGAACGGATAACAGTGGCTCAAAAAGAGTTGAACAGTTTTATCCGCAAGCGTAACCGTCTGCAGTCGCAACTTAATGCTATTGAGAGTAATATTGCTGACAGTAATCCCGAAACCGCCAGTGAATTTGATTCCTTGGTGCATTTCTTCCCAAATACTGATATAAAAGCGTTCGAGGAGATTGAGCATTTCCATAAGAAAATCAGGGAAATTTTGAGCGAAGAAATGGCTCAAGAAATAGAACGTTTGCAACCGCTTATTGAGCATTGCGATAAGGAAATCAAACGCCTACATCAAAAGATCGAGGAGTCCGGTTTGGCAAAGGAGATGTCGGAACGAGTGCTCTCTCAATGTGTCAACGTGTCAAAAAGCATTGACAGGCTTGAAGAAGAAACTGCTGAGCTGATTCACCAGAAAGATTTGCAGGAAGCTCGCGCCGAAGCAGAGCACAGGCTGGCAGAACTGTTACAACAGCAAACCGAAAAGCTGGAAGAGATACAAGACGATATCAATATGCGAATGGAATTAATAAACGGTGTCGTGACCGAGCAACAGGAAACAGCGCCTCTTTTGCAAATCACACCGCAAAAGGAAATCTTTTTTGGAACACCCGGTAATACCAGTGAAGGTACTGCGTTCAAGAGCCTTGTGATATATGATTTGAGTGTACTTGAATTACGTCCGATTCCAGCACTCATTCATGATTCCAACATTCTCAAGCGTATTGAGGATATACATCTGGAACACATATTGGAACGTTATATGGACAGTGGACGACAGATTTTCATTGCATTTGATAAGGCTGATTCTACGACCGCAAAGGCACATGAGATTTTAGAAACTACGGCAGTTTTGCGATTGTCGGACGGAAATGAGCTTTTCGGCCGTTCGTGGAGCAAGTATGAATCGAATGATTAAGCATAGGAGGATCTAAAGTATGGCTGCAATCAATGATTTACTGCGGCAAATCCCTGACACATCTTTACGTAGTCGATTGGAACAGGAATTTGCCCGCCTATCTAAAAATAAAAAATTCGGACTAGTATTCGAGGAGCACATCCCTGAATGCACGCCGCTTTACGATGTTGCTGTTAAACGTGGTTCAACCGTTGCACGAAAAACTGGCCATATCAATGATATTTATACAGTGGTGAAACTGAATGGTGATACCGCCCTTTGCCGTAACAAGGCAACAGGCGATACAATGACCATCCCGCTTACGGAGCTTGTTTCGGTTGCTCAGTTCGGCGAACCGATATTTCCCATGCTCCAGCCGATTGCTTCTGTAGAGAATGCGCCTGATAGTAGTCTATGGCATACTCTCATTGAAGCAGACAACTACCACGCCCTTCAGTTGATGGAATACCTATACCCAAAGCAGGTAGATTGCATTTATATCGATCCACCATATAATACCGGTGCGCGGGATTGGAAATACAACAATGATTATGTGGATTCCTCTGATAGCTGGCGCCATAGCAAGTGGCTGTCCATGATGCAAAAACGGCTGAGGATTGCAAAGAGAATTCTTGCCGATGATGGTGTTTTGATTGTTACTATTGATGATAATGAGCATGCTCATCTTACAATGCTCCTTAATGAAATATTCCCTGATAGGAAACTATTTTCAGTGCCTATTCAGCACAATCCAAGAGGTACGCAAGGAGAAAAATTTGCAGTTACTCATGAAATAGCAATATTTGTAGTTTCAAAAACGAGCGAGATTTACAAAAAAAGTCATTTGGGTGGTGAGATTAGTAATTTTAGAAAGTGGGGAAATCAATCTGAACGAAGCCAGACAGCACGCGCAACTACTTTTTATCCTGTTATTGTTGACGAAAGACTTAATATCGTTAAGTTTGGTGATGTTATGCCTCTTGATGAACATCCTGAAGGAGCTAATGTTAAAGTTGGAGATTTTATATATGTTTACCCTATCGATTCAAATGGTATTGAGCGAAAGTGGAGATATAGCAAAAAGAATGAAGATGAGGTGTTACCCTTATTAAGGGCAGTAGAAAACGCAGGAACAATTGAGATACAAATTCAGCGGGAAAGTGAAAACACAAAAACTGTATGGACTGATCCATTATATAACGCTGAAGAATATGGTACAAAAATGATCAATGCAATGCTGGATACAAGTTTTTCTTATCCAAAATCGCTATATGCTGTTCATGATGCATTATGGCATGTTGTATCTGGCAAACCAAACGCCCTCATTGTTGACTTCTTCGCGGGTAGTGGTACGACGCTCCATGCTGTAAATCTGCTGAATGCAGAGGACGGTGGTCAGAGGAGGTGCATTCTCGTTACTAATAACGAAGTGTCTGAAGCTGAGACAAAGAAACTGAAAGAGTCAGGCTACCAACCCGGTGACCTCGAATGGGAAAAGCACGGTATTTGCCGTGCGGTAACTTGGCCGAGGACAAAGTATAGCATCCTTGGCAAACGTGATGACGGTACAGTATTGACAGGCGATTACTTCACAACCCTGACTGAGACAAAAGAAATTGAACGCTCATTCTATCAGCTTGGTTTTGTGGAGAAACCCGCAGAACTAACAACCAGCGCCAAAAAGCAGCTTGTTTCTTTGTTTCGCGGTAAGGATGGAAAAGCAGAGCTGCCACAAACATTGGTAAAAGCAGATAGTAAATTCGTTGTTTCGGATAAACATTCAACGTCGATTTTATTTGATGTAAATGCTGTTGACGAGTGGTTGGATGCGCTGGAGGACCAAGATCACATCACAGACTTTTACATAGTGGTAAAAGAAGCGGCGGTATTCAAAGAAATCAAAGCGAAGGTTTCCGATTTGCTTGGCCCCATCAATGTACCATCGCAAGTTAAGCGTCCTATGAGCGAAGGCTTTCCTGCCAATGTGGAGTACTTCAAATTAGGTTTCTTGGATAAAGACAGCGTGTCGCTGGGCCGGCAGTTCCGCGAAATATTGCCGCTGCTTTGGCTAAAGTCGGGTGCAATCGGCAAGCGGCCGGAAATAAGCAGCGATGAGGAACCGGAGATGTTAATTCTCCCCCAGAACGGCTTCGCGGTTTTAGTTGATGAAACAAAATATGCGGAGTTTGCCGAAAAGCTTTCGGAAGAGGATAATATCAGAGTGGTCTATTTTGTGACTAACTCCGAGGAGGCCTTTCGCGAAATGACTGCTGGGATAAAAGCAAATAACACATACCAACTATACCGCGATTACATTGATAACTTTGTATTGGGAAGCAGGAGGGATTCATAAATGAGAGATACACTATTTCCATTTCAGGAAACGGCTCTTTCCGAATTGCACGAAAAAATTAATAAGGCGCACTTGATGTGGAGCGAACGTGACCCGCAAGTGATTTCATTTTCCGCGCCTACCGGTTCAGGCAAAACCATTATCATGACTACACTTTTTGAAGAAATTCTGTATGGGAGTGCAGATAAAATCGGCGAGCCGGATTCGGTGTTCATTTGGCTTTCTGATTCACCTGAACTCAATGAACAAACACGGCTGAAAATCGAAAGCAAGTCTGATAAAATCCGTGTGCGGGATTTAGTGACTATCGATTCAACCTTTAGCGCCGAGTATTTTGAGGGCGGCCGAATTTATTTTCTGAACACACAAAAACTCGGTTCTGACAAGCTGTTGACTGGAACATCTGATACACGGCAGTATTCCATCTGGGAAACACTCAATAACACTGCCAGACGTAACCCAAAGCAGTTTTATGTGGTGATTGATGAGGCGCATAGAGGCACATTCACATCCGTTCAGGCGGAGAACAAGGCGCAGTCCATCATGCAGAAATTCATTAAAGGCAGCAAGGACGACGGGCTCTGCATTATGCCTCTTGTTATCGGTGTGACAGCAACACCCCAGAGATTTGATAATTTAATCGCCGGAACGACATCGACAGTTCAAAAAGTCATCGTTCCGCCCGAGCAGGTTCGTGAGTCCGGACTTTTAAAGGACAGAATCATCATTCACTACCCAGATATTCAACTGAGCGCCGATATGACCATGTTTAAAGGGGCAGTGGATAATTGGCTCAAAAAATGCGCTCACTGGAAATCCTACTGTGAACACGAAAACGAAAAAATGGTAAATCCAATTCTTGTTGTTCAAGTTGAGGACGGAAACGAACGCGAAGCAACACATACTGATTTAGGGGCTTGCATTGATTTGCTCGAGGAAGCTCTGGGACGCAAATTACTGCCCGGGGAAGCGGTACATACATTTAATGACCGCGGCACTCTTAAAGTGCGTGACGTTGAGATTCAGCAAATTGAAGCCTCCCGAATTGAGGAAGAGGAAAATGTGAAGGTAGTGTTTTTCAAAATGAACCTTTCCACAGGTTGGGACTGCCCACGCGCTGAAACGATGATGTCCTTCCGCAGTGCGCAGGACTACACTTATATTGCTCAGCTTTTGGGACGCATGATTCGTACTCCTTTGGCAAGAAGAATTTCTTCCGATGCTGAGCTTAATAGTGTAAGTCTGTTTCTTCCGTACTTTGATGAAGATACAGTGAAAAATGTGGTCAATGCTCTACGCGACAGCGAAGCAATTATTCCTACAGAAACAGGTACAAATAAAGAGCTTGTTACACTTGGCCGCAATCTTGCCTATGCTGATGTGTTTGATGCAATGGATAAACTTATCACATATCGGGTGGATTCGTCCCGCAAGCAGGCGCCGCTCAAATTGTTAATACAGCTTTCCCGCGCGCTGACAATGGACGGTATTGACTTGGGGGCACAGAAAGCTGTAAAAAATGCGGTTTTATCAAAAATGGATGAGGAAATCGCACGAATAAAAGAAAGCGGAGACTTTGACGGTCGAGCGGCTGCAATCACCGGATTTCCTCTTGGGACGCTGATATTTGAATATGGAGACAATGCCATTTCCTTCGATGAGACGACACAGACTATGACGGTATCCGAATTTGATATTTCCCAGCATTTTGAACAGGCCGGAAAGCTCTTGGGAGAGGGCTTGCATAAGGAGTATTGGATTCGGCACAGTACCCGCGACCATATCGATATAAAAAAAGAAATTATTGTTCTCACAAGTGATACGGACGCTATGGAGCGGATAGATGCCTATGCGGAGAAAGAATTTATTAATCTTTATGAAAACAACAAGCGCGCCATCGCAAAGCTGAACGAAGCACGAAAGATTGTCTATGAAAGATTAATCAATGCTTCAGCCCAACCGATAGCTGTACCGTGGGTATTGCCGGATTCAATCGATTTCTCTGTATCGGATGATAGCATTAAGCTTGAACAGCACCTCTTTTGCTCTGAGGACGGGATATTCCAAGCAACGCTGAATCCCTGGGAAAGCGGAGTTGTTGCAGAAGAGCTGAACAATGGTGCTGTTTGCTGGCTGCGCAATCTCGACCGTAAAAAATGGTCACTTGAAATCCCGTATGAAGTCGGCGGTATAACCACTTCCATGTTCCCGGATTTAGTGATTGTCCGTGCCGACGCACAAGGGTACATTTTTGATATATTGGAACCGCATGACCCAAGCCGCAAGGATAATTACCCCAAGGCAGTGGGCTTAGCGAAGTTTTCAGAGAAGCATTGGGATGTTTTTGGACGGATTCAGTTGATTCGACAAAAACGAGGAGTAGATGGCCGCGACCATTTTTATCGCCTCGATATGTCGAAAACGCCTGTTAGAAATAGAGTGCGCGGCATTACTTCAAATGAAGAACTTGATAGAATTTTTGATGAAAATGCTGAGCGAGAGGATTAGCTTCTGATGGGGACAGCCTTTCTGCAGTAAATTATATTGAGATACAGGCTTTCCCCTTAGTGATAAATAATAATTGATAATGGAGGATTTCGTTATGTCGTTTCAAACGCCGCTAACTATCTATGAGGTTATAACAGATATTCATGCGAAAAAGTATCTATTGCCGTCCATACAAAGGGAATTTGTATGGAGTCAAGAGCAAATCAAAAAGTTGTTTGACAGCCTTATGCGTGATTATCCTATCAACGCATTTTTATTTTGGAAGGTTCCGAAAGAGAAGGCGTCTGACTTCAAATTCTATGAATTTTTGCGAGATTATCACAAAAAGGACAATCGTCACAACCCAAAAGCAAATATTAGCGGCAGCAACGATGTTATGGCAGTGCTGGATGGTCAACAACGGCTGACATCACTTTATATCTCCTTGAAAGGTACATATGCTGATAAGCTGCCCTATAAACGCTGGGACAATCCCCAGGCATACCCAAAGAAAAAATTATATTTGAATCTGCTTTCAAGGCCGGAAGATGAGGACTTTGAATATGATTTTGAGTTTCTAACCGATACGGAAGCGAAAGCGAATGATGATAACCATCACTGGTTTCCTGTCGGCAAAATACTGGATTTAAAAGAACAGGACGAGGTAAATGATTACCTGCTTGAGTCGGGCTTATTATCAACTCCCGATAAAGAAAAAGGGAAATTTGCGAATCGAGCCTTATTCAAGCTACATAAGGTAATCCATGTAAATCCTATAATCAGTTACTACTTGGAGCAAAGTGCGGAACTCGACAAGGTGCTGAATATTTTTATTCGCGTAAACAGCGGAGGAACTACTCTCAGTTATTCCGACCTCTTGCTATCTTTTGCAACGGCACAGTGGGAGAATCGGGATGCCCGTGAGGAAATAAATGATTTTGTCGATGAGATAAACGAAATCGGGCATGGCTTTAACATTAACAAGGATGCTGTCCTGAAAGCATGTCTCGTTTTGTGTGACATGGAGGATATCACATTTAAGGTGGATAATTTCAACCGCACCAATATGCTTAAAATAGAAAGCGAATGGGATAACATTACAAAGGCAATCCGTGATGCACTGACTCTGATTAGCAGCTTTGGATTCAGTCGGGAGAACATCACATCAAATAACCTGATAATCCCGGTTGCCTATTACTTGAAAACTATTGGCTTACCAAACAACTTTGAAATATCCACTTCAAGGATTGAGGATAGGCGCAATATTAAACAGTGGTTTGTATCTTCACTGCTTAAACGAGTATTCAGTTTTTCACCCGACGGTGTATTAAAGCCGGTTCGAGATATAATCAAACAATACGGATCAAACGGATTCCCATTGGAAAAAATCATTGAACGCTTCAAAGGCACAAACAGAACTCTGCAATTTACCGAGGACGATATAAACAATCTGCTGTATTCGAAGTACGGGCAGGGTGATACTTTGGTAATTCTTTCAATATTATACCCCTGGGCTGATTTGCGGCACAATTTTCATGTCGACCATATATTCCCCAAAAGTGAGTTTACTCCCAAGCGGCTGGCTGCCAAAGGCGTCCCCCAAAGCAAAATAAACGATTTTATCGAAAGCTGCAACTATATTGGCAATCTGCAGTTATTGGAGAATATCCCCAATATTGAAAAGAAGGCTATGGATTTTGATAAATGGCTTAGCAAAAAGGTTCCTGCTGGTGAACTTGCAGATTATAAAAAGAAACACTATATACCGGATGTTGATTTGTCATTTGGTAATTTCGATGTCTTTCTTGAGGAAAGAGAAAAACTGTTACTTGAAAAACTTAAAAAGGAGTTACAGTAAATAGAAACAGAGTATGAATGGCTGGCGTATATGGAGCGAATCGCAGATAAATATGCAAACTATTGAAGAGTGGGGTGAAAACTATGCTCGGAGCAATTATTGGCGACATTGTTGGGTCGCGATTTGAATTCAATAACCACAGGAATAAGGACTTTGACCTGTTCGCGAAAGGCTGTTTTGTAACCGACGACAGCATAATGACCCTCGCCGTCGCAAAGGCTATCATGGAAACTGAAAAAAGCATTGAGCCGCCGATAGGTGGTTACGCTTCAAATAGTGACTATCTCCAGTTGCTTGGTAAACTAACGGTAAAATATATGCAAGAAATTGGGCGTAAGTATCCGGACTGCGGTTACGGCGGAATGTTTGCCCGCTGGGTGTTCAGCGATAATCCGGAGCCATATAATAGCTTCGGAAACGGGGCGGCTATGCGCATTAGCCCAGCCGGGTTTGCCGCCCGTACCGAATCGGAGGCCACCAGCCTTGCCGAAGCAATAACCTCGGTCACGCACAATCATGAGGAAGGTATCAAAGGCGCGGAAGCAGTTTCGGTCGCTGTTTACATGGCGCGCCGAGGCTTCCTGAAAAGCGAAATCCGGGACAGAATCTCAAAAGACTACTATCCACTTGATTTTACGATTGATGAGATACGCCCGACTTACCAATTCAATGAGAAATGTCAGGAAACCGTGCCGCAGGCAATTGAGGCTTTCCTTGAATCAAAGTCGTTCGAGGACGCTATTCGCATAGCAATATCACTTGGCGGCGACAGCGACACAATAGCCGCAATAACGGGAGCAATTGCCGAAGCGTATTACGGTGTGCCGGATGGTATCCGGGATAAAGCTTTGAGCTATTTGGACGATGAGCTCCGGGCAATCTATGACGAATGGGAAGCGTTTATCGGCAAGGACGTCTCTCGCTTCAATTTGCTGACAAAATATATCGGAAGGCTATCTCCGACAGTATCAACCGTTGGCGATTATATGCATGAACCGCCGTATGAAACGCTATTTCATGAATTCTATGATGAATTTATGCATTTTATCGAGGCAAACTATCCGCAATACTGTGAGGACGGAGTTTTTTACACTTCCATCCTGCGGGATAAAAACTTCAGTGAAGCCGAAGTAGCCGAAGGAAATGTTGATGCTCTTGATGCGCTTACCGTGCTGGCAATCATCCATAGAGAGCTCATTTCCGGATGTCACTGGAACTACAACGAGATTGACTCATTCAAAGAAGCGAAATTCGTCAAATGGCTGAAACGCCTTAAGGACATTGACTGGCAGGAGACGCCTAAAAAACTCTCTGAAGTTTACTTTGAAATAGGCGGATACGGCGGCTATGATATTTACCATCTTTTGTTTACAGATAAAAGAGCATTTCTCTTTTCCGGAAAGTTTCTGCCGGAGGCGCAATCACAGAAGAGATATTCCGTTCGGGAGACAGAGCAGCTTATTGCCGATTGGAACAGCATCCATACGGAATATTGGAAGTCAGAATATCCGCAAGAGGGCGATATGATAATTTGTGACGGTACACAGTGGTCGCTGTTTGTGCGCTATGAGGGCTCTCGCGGGTTGATGTATGGCGGTGACAATACTTATCCGGAGAACTGGGAGGCACTCCTCGCCTTGTTCGGAATAGAGTACGACGATGAAGATGATGACTATGACGATGGTGAAAAGCCTGGACGTAAGCCGGGCGAAGTCATTTATTGCAATGTTTCGTTCAGCGAGGACGGCAGTACATACTACTACCAAACTGAAGACGAAAGTATTAAGGTTGGTGATCGAGTGATTGTGCCGGTTGGCTCAGATTACGCTGAGCGGATCGCTATCGTTGAAGGAATCGAATACTTTGAACCGACTAAAGTTCCGTTTCCTTTAGATAAGATAAAATACATCATAGGAAAACGACCTGATAAGGAAGACCGTACGCTATAGCAGCTTTTTATTTTGCCCATGTCGACTTGTTCCCGAGAACGGATAGAAGCTGTAATGATATAGTGGACATATTTCCACGAACGGAAAATGCCCATAAAAACCACTATCGACATATTCCCGAGAACGGACAAATAGAAAAACACAGACCAGACATCAAGATGAGCCTATCGTGCCACATCGAGTGTGTAGTAGTGTGTAGTATTGATGTCAAGGGTAGAGAAATAGCGTAGATAAATAGTAGTCCACTCTTAGTGTTGCTTTATCATAATCTTGCGGTAGAATATAAACAAAAGGTCGTAGGATGTAATATTCTTGACTAAACTAAGAAGATATTTGGAAGTAGGAGCATCATAATTTGTAACTTTGGCAACAATTACACTAAGGGTGGGCTACTTGATACTACTAATAGAAATACTAAAGTTGAAACAATGATAGAAATTCTTTTATGTTTATTGCTTTATCTTGTGTTTTGTAATAAACTTAAGGTGCATATTTTAATTTGCAAGGAATACAAATGATTAATAAAAATGTATGAATAGGAGGAAAAAATATGGGATGGATAATTTTAATTGGAATTCTTGTTATTGTAGTTCTGTGGTACGTTTTAACTTATAACAACTTTGTAAATTTAAGGAACAGAGCAGAGAATGGATGGGCACAGATTGATGTACAGCTTAAAAGAAGATATGACCTTATACCTAATCTTGTAAATACGGTAAAAGGTTATGCTGCACATGAAAAAGAAATTTTTGAAAAACTTGCTGATTTAAGAGCAAAGGCTATGGGAGCACAATCAGTTAAAGATATTGGGGAAACAAATAATCAAATTACAGAAGCTCTTAAAACGGTTTTTGCTGTTGCAGAAAATTATCCGGATTTAAAGGCAAATCAAAACTTTTTAAGCCTTCAAGAGGAATTAACTAATACAGAAAATAAGATAGCTTTTGCAAGGCAGTTTTACAATGATGTTGTTATGCAGTATAATGCTGCACAACAAAGAATACCTGCATCTATCGTTGCAAATATGATGGGATTAACACAAAAAGAATATTATCCGGTTGATGAAGGAGAAAGAGGTCCTGTTAATGTTCAATTTTGATGAATTTTAATGGACAGAGGTGTTGAGATATAATGGTGAAAAAAACCCTGTATGAATTACAAACAGAAAATGTAAGAAAAACCTATCTATTTTTAGTGCTTTTTTCCATGATACTTTTTGCAATAGGATATTTTTTCGTATGGTATTTTAACTGGGGGATATCTGGTATAGCTCTTTTAGCTGTTTTTATAATTATATATAACTGGGTATCTTACGAAAATTCAGATAAAATTGCTCTTACTTCTGTCAGAGCTGTTCCTGCAGACCCAAATCAATATCAGGTTTTAAATAATGTTGTAGAAGAGGTTGCACTTGCAGCAGGTATACCAAAGCCGAAGGTATATATAATGAATGAGCCTCAGCCAAATGCATTTGCAACAGGTAAGGATCCTCAGCATGCATCAGTGTGTGTTACGACAGGTTTACTCCAAATGATGAATAGGGAAGAGCTTCAAGGAGTAATAGCTCATGAGATATCTCATATCAGAAACAGGGATATATTACTTATGACAGTTGTGGCAATTGTTGCAGGGCTTATAATTTTATTGAGAGATGTAATGTTTCGCAGCATGTGGTTTGGATTAGGTGGAGAAGGAAGGAAAAGAGATAGAAATGATAATGGTGTTATGGTACTTGTTATTATAGGATTGATTCTTTCGATAGTGGCTCCTCTTATTGTTATGATTATTAGATCAGTTATTTCAAGGCAGAGGGAATATCTTGCAGATGCTACAGGAGCCTACATTGTGAGAGACCCCTATGGACTTGCTTCCGCTCTTGAAAAAATCGGAGGTTATTCCAAACCAATGAGGACTGCATCTAATGCCACAGCTCATATGTTTATATCAAACCCTTTTGGACATGTTGAAAAATTATTTGCAACACATCCTCCAATTGAGCAGAGAATAGAAAGATTAAAAAATCTTACAATGTAAAAAACAAAAGTATTTCAAATTATTTTTTTAATCACTAAGTGATTAGTTTAATTCATGATGGATAGACAAGAAAACCATCTCCATATTCTGTAAAGAGGTGAATAAGAATGATTAAATTTAAAGTCAAGACGGTTGTAACAGATAATACGGGAGAATTTTCGGTATTATTAGTTGACGAAGAAGAAAAAAAGACATTGCCCATAGCAATAGGAGCATTGGAAGCCCAAAATATTGCTATACCCATACAAGGGGTTAATCCTCCGCGCCCATTAACACATGATTTGCTAAAATCAGCTATAGAGGCTCTTGGAGGCAAGATTGAAGAAATAGTGATTACCGATTTAAAGGATAACACCTATTATGCTGAAATACACATAAAGCAAGACGGACGTCTTATTACATTAGATGCAAGACCCAGTGATGCAATAGCTCTTGCTGTGAGGTGCGATATGCCCATATATATCGATATAAAACTAACAGAATTTACTTATGATGTATCATAAAAATAGCCAAGCGATTTTGCTTGGCTATTCTGCTCTTTATAGATATCTTCTTGCACCGATATAATTTTCTCTGAACCACCCGCTGAAATCAGATATGCATGCTCTTTGGGCTGAAAAACTCATATGCATCAATTGATTATTGCCGAGATAAATCGCAACATGTGTTGGACTACCACCGGAGGTTGAAAAGAATAAAAGGTCACCAGGCTGTAAATTATTAAGGCTTACTGCTCTTCCGTTATAAAATTGATCCTCTGCAGTTCTGCCAATGTTATAACCTATTTGATTATAGACATATGATGTAAAGCCTGAACAATCAAAACCGGAAGGCGATGTGCCGCCGTATATGTAAGGTGTTCCCAGATACTGTTTTGCAATATCAACGATTTTATAATTTGAAATACGCCTGTATCCGCCTCTTGATGCAGTATTAAGTCTTTCTAATATAGACATTGTTTCAGGACCTACTATTCCGTCAACAGAAATATTGTATTTTTTCTGGAACTCAATTACGGCATTTTGAGTACACGGTCCGAAAACACCGTCTATACCACCGGTATCATACCCAAGATTTGTGAGTTCTTCTTGAAGTGAATATACTGCTTGTCCCTGTGAGCCATAAGACATTAGCTCCATAGCCATGGCAGTAGGCATTTGCAAAAGCATAAAAGCAATTACTGCCGCCGCAAATATTTTCTTCAATAGCACCAATCCTTTTTCTTTTAGCCTACGAGGTTAGTTGACGGGTTCGGTAAAGAGCAACCCTATCGTATAAAATACGAATTCACCCCAAAATAAATCCCCCGCTTATTAAAATTCGGCACATAAATATTTTACAATAAAAAATTAATAAATGCAAATTATTTCACAACAAATTTTGATTAATAACATAACAGTATTAAAATACATGTACAGCATAAGAAAAGAGGTTTTATGATATAATGATAAAAATATGCAAATTAAATCCATAAATAATGTTGATAAAAATTTTTTGAGGAGGTTTTTTAATGAAAATTACATTTTTAGGAGCAGCAAAAGAAGTTACAGGTTCATGCTATCTTGTAGAAACAGGTAATACAAGATTTCTTGTAGATTGCGGGATGTTTCAAGGGGGAGAAGTCGAAGAGGAGTTAAATTATCAGGAGTTTGGATTTGATATTAAAGATATAAATTTTATGCTTTTGACACATGCACATATTGACCACAGTGGAAGAATCCCTCTCTTATATAAAAGGGGATACAGAGAAAAGATTTATGCGACAAAAGGCACTGTAGATTTATGCAGGTATATGCTTCCGGACAGCGGATATATACAGCAGATGGAGAATGAATGGAAAAACAGAAAACGTAAAAGAGCAGGCAAACCTATGAGAATGCCCTTATATACATCAGATGATGCAAATGAATCTTTAAGTATATTTTATGGGATTGATTACGGTCAATTAATAAAACCATCTGACGATGTAAAGGTAATTTTTAATGATGCCGGTCATATGCTGGGCTCATCAATTCTTGAGGTTTATATTACTGAAAATGAGAAGGAGACAAAATTAGTTTTTTCAGGTGACCTCGGCAATAGAAACATACCTATTCTAAGGGATCCGTCAATAATCGAGAAAGCAGATTACGTAATATGTGAATCTACATATGGCAACAGGCTTCATGAGAATAACGAAGATAAAGCAAAAAAATTAATGGATATAATGATGAAAACAATTAAAAGGGGAGGAAATGTAATTATACCTTCTTTTGCAGTCGAAAGAACACAGGAACTGCTTTATGAAATACATAGAAACAGGGAACTTTACAAAGATGAAATAGAATTTATCAACAAAGTACCTGTATATGTGGACAGTCCGCTTGCCACATCTGTTACGACTGTTTTTAAAGAACATATTGAATATTTTGATACTGAGGCTCAGGAATATATAAAGAAAGGAGATTACCCTCTTGATTTTCCAAACCTGCATTTTACACGCAGTGTAGACGAATCAAAAAGTTTGAATGAAATTAAAACCCCTGTTGTAATAATATCTGCCAGTGGAATGTGCGAAGCCGGACGGATAAAACACCATTTAAAACATAATTTATGGAGACCTGAATCTACAATTTTATTCGTAGGATATCAAGCCAAGGGAACACTTGGGAGAAGATTGTTAGAAGGGGAAAAGAATGTCAAAATATTTGGCG
Organism: Aceticella sp. 75b-Ac; assembly: GCF_056032965.2. Classification (NCBI taxonomy): domain Bacteria; kingdom Bacillati; phylum Bacillota; class Clostridia; order Thermoanaerobacterales; family Thermoanaerobacteraceae; genus Aceticella; species Aceticella sp. 75b-Ac. Next base: position 893,688 of record NZ_CM190971.1, on the reverse strand, counting down.
AAGATATAAATGTAAAAGCTGAAATTGAATACATTGAAAGCTTTTCCGGTCATGCAGATCAAAAAGGGATCATGGATTGGTTATCTTCATTTAAAAAGGCTCCTGAAAAAATATTTATTGTTCATGGGGAAGATGAGGCTATGACAGTGTTGTCAGATAAAATCAATAAAGAGCTTAATATACCAACAATAATCCCATCACGATATGATACTTATGATTTCATCGGTGATGAATTAGTTGCTGTGGGTGTAGTAGGTATTGAACAATTAAAAAGAGAACTTGCAAATAAAATAGAAGAGATGGAATTAAGAAGTGATAAAGTGTTAACGAGGCTTAAAGAATTTAAAAACATAAAAAATGAGGGAAAGGCTATTCAATCTCTTATAAAGAATATAAATGTAATAAATGAAAGCCTGATGAGGCTTTATACAGAATTAAGAGAATGTAGTGATTGACTTATCCTTATTAAAAAGATACAATTAATATAAGAAATAAAATTCAATCAAGAACAATCTTAGGAGGAAATGTCAATAATGAATGAAAGGTATGAATTAAATAAAAACCTTGCACAAATGCTTAAAGGCGGAGTAATAATGGATGTTACAACACCGGAAGAGGCAATTATTGCTGAAAAAGCCGGGGCTGTTGCTGTTATGGCACTTGAAAGGGTTCCTGCTGATATCAGGGCAAGGGGAGGTGTTGCCAGGATGTCAGACCCCAAAATTGTTAAGGAAATAAAATCCTCTGTATCTATTCCGGTAATGGCAAAGGTAAGGATAGGTCATTTTGTAGAGGCACAGGTTTTAGAAGCACTGAAAATAGATTATATCGATGAAAGTGAGGTACTTACACCTGCTGATGAAATGTATCACATTGATAAATGGGCTTTTAAGATACCTTTTGTCTGTGGTGCAAGAAACTTAGGTGAAGCATTAAGAAGAATAGGTGAAGGTGCATCAATGATAAGAACAAAGGGCGAAGCCGGCACAGGCAATGTTGTTGAAGCAGTAAGACATATGAGGACAATAACTGCCGAGATAAAAAAACTTACGACATTGGGAAAAGAAGAACTTATGACAGCAGCAAAAGAACTGCAGGCACCTTTTGAGCTTGTAAAATATGTTGCGGAAAATGGGAAATTGTCGGTAGTAAATTTCGCCGCGGGAGGAATTGCAACACCTGCAGATGCAGCCCTTATGATGCAGCTTGGAGCAGAAGGTGTATTTGTAGGTTCAGGTATATTTAAATCAGAAAATCCGGAAAAACGTGCGGCTGCAATTGTAAAGGCTACAACATATTATGATAAGCCTGAAATCATTGCAGAAGTTTCGGAAGGTCTTGGAGAAGCTATGAACAGTATTGATATAAGACAGCTTGAGGAAAAAGACCTCTATGCGTCAAGGGGATGGTAATATTGCGTGTTGGTGTACTGTCCATACAGGGTTCTGTTAGGGAACATATCGAAAAATTAAAGCAAATCGAAGGTGTGGAACCAATAGAAACAAAGGACAAAGAAACATTGTTAAGTCTTGATGCACTTATAATACCAGGTGGAGAAAGTTCGGCAATAGGTAAAATGATAGAAGATTTTGATTTAAAAGATGCAATAATAGAACTTAATAACAGAGGTATACCTATATGGGGAACATGTGCAGGTATGATACTTATGGCAAAACATATTGTCAATGATGATAAGGTATATCTTGGTATAATGGATATTACGGTTAAGAGAAATGCCTATGGAAGTCAGCTTGACAGTTTCAAGGCAAAACTTATGATACCTGCTGTTTCGAACAATGAAATTGAAGCCGTTTTTATAAGGGCACCATATATAGAAGGTATTGGTGAGGATGTAAGAATCCTTGCGAAATACGATAATAAAATTGTTGCGGCACAACAGGCAAATCTTCTTGCAACATCATTTCATCCGGAACTTACTGATGATTTAAGCTTTTACAGATTTTTTTTGGGGATTAATTGATAATAGTCCCCAAAATAATTTTCACTATAATTCTGATTTATTTTCAAGAAAAATTTTTAATAAAATATCATAACAAAAGAAGGGATTTTTGAGAATCCTGTCGAATATTATAATTAAATTAAAAAGAGAAGGTGCTGTAAGCGTGGAAGAATGGTATGTCATTTTTACCAAAACAGGTGAAGAGGAAAAATTGGGCAAGATACTTGAAATATTTTTTTGTAAAAAGGAATTAAAGGTATTAATTCCAAGAAGGAAGATTATTGAAAGAAAAGAGAAGCAAAAAACAGAAAAAATCAAACTTTTATTTCCCGGTTATGTATTTATTAAAACAAAAATGTGTAATGAAGTATATCATAGGATAAATAATATATATAAGTTTGCTAAGCTGTTAAAAGAGGAATTAGAGCCTGCTGTAGTTAGAGAGGATGAAATGCGGATTATTTTATCACTTACAGGAAATTCTGATTTAATTGGATTTTCTAAAGGTATTGATGTTGGCGGCAGGATAAAAATAATAGATGGACCGTTAAAGGGCTATGAGGGTCTTATAGAAAAGATAGACAGGCGTAAAAACAGGGCAAAAATAAGGCTTAACATAATTGGGGATTGCAAGTTAATTGATGTTGGCATACATATTATTGATACCGATGATAATAAAATATTAAATGATGCTTCATAAATTCAATATATGAACCATTGTAAATTTTTCAAACTTTATTATAAATAAAGTTAAAATAATAAAACAGGAGGAGTTATGATGGCATTAAATCAAAATATGTTTAGAATGTATGACATCAGAGGGGTATGGCAGGAAGATTTAACCGAAGAAGCAGTAGAGCTTATTGCTAAAGCATTTGGCACATATATTCAAAATGAAAAAGGCATAAAAAATGTATTGATTGGCAGAGATAACAGAATATCCTCAAAACCAATAAGAAATATTATGATTAAAGGCCTTAATTCAACAGGCTGCAATGTTGTCGATGCCGGAGTATTATCAACCCCTGCTTTTTATTATTCTCGCATATTATATAATTTTGATGCAGGTATTATGATTACAGCAAGTCATAATCCTTCGCAATTTAATGGATTTAAAGTTGCTGTTGGTTCTTCTACTATATTCGGTGATGACCTTATGAAACTTTATCACATCGCAGAAGAAGGAAATTTCAAGCATGGGTCCGGGGATTTAAAATATGTTTATCCGGTGCATGATTATATAAATATGATAAAAGACAAGATAAAACTTGGAAGCAGGAAGCTTAAAGTAGTTGTAGATTGTGGAAATGGGACAGGTTCATATTTTTATCCTGATATTATATATGGACTCGGCTGTGATGTATATCCTATTTATTGTGAGTCAGATCCCACATTTCCTAACCATTTTCCGGATCCTGTTAAGACAGAAAATCTGCAGGACCTTATAAAAGAGGTTAAAAGGCTTAAGGCAGACCTTGGGGTAGCTTTTGATGGTGATGGCGATAGGATAGGTGTTGTTGATGAGAAAGGCAATATAATTTGGGGCGATATGTTGATGATTCTATATTGGAGAGAAATCATGAAAAAACATCCGGGTGCCGATGCAATTGTAGAAGTAAAATGCTCGCAGGCACTGCCGGAAGAAATCAAAAAGCTTGGAGGACATCCGATATTTTATAAAACGGGGCATTCTCTTATAAAAGCTAAAATGAAGGAGATTAATGCTGTTTTTACAGGAGAAATGTCAGGACATATGTTTTTTGCTGATGAATATTATGGTTATGATGATGCTGCATATGCGGCTGCAAGACTGTTAAGAATATTGTCAAATACAAACAAAACATTATCTGAGCTTTTTGCTGATGTTCCAAAGTATTCCTCTACACCAGAGTTAAGATTACATTGCGATGACGAAAAGAAATTTGATGTTGTCAAGGGTATAACAAAGTATTTCAGAGAAAGAGGTTACGACATTATAGATATAGATGGTGCAAGGGTTTTGTTTGATGGAGGCTGGGGGCTTGTCAGGGCTTCTAATACAGGACCGGAGCTTATAGTTAGATGTGAGGCTAAAACCGAAAAAAGACTTGAAGAAATAAAAACTGAAATGGCGGAGCTTTTAAACCAATTCGGTGTTAAACTTTAACAAGTATTAAGCTGAAATAAAAGATGGGGTGGGAATATTGAAAATTAAAAAAGCTATTATTCCGGCGGCAGGTCTTGGTACGAGGTTTTTACCCGCTACCAAGGCACTGCCGAAGGAAATGCTTCCGATTGTAGACAAGCCAACAATACAATTTATAGTTGAGGAGGCTGTTAATTCAGGGATTGAAGATATACTTATAATTACCGGGCGCAACAAAAGAGCGATAGAAGACCATTTCGACAAATCCGTAGAATTGGAACTTGAGCTTGAGAAAAAAGGCAAAGAAGGTTTGCTAAATCTTGTGGAAGACATTACAAATATGGTTGATATACATTACATAAGACAAAAAGAACCCAGGGGATTGGGACATGCCATACATTGTGCACATGCCTTTGTTGGCAATGAGCCTTTTGCTGTTTTATTAGGAGATGATATTGTTGATGCTGAGGTTCCTGTTTTAAAGCAGATGATTGATCAATATGAACGATACAATTGTTCTATAATAGGGGTTCAAGAAGTACGACAGGAAGATGTTAATAAATACGGTATTATTGATGCAAGTCCTATTGGGGAAAGGGTCTATAATGTAAATAATCTTGTGGAAAAACCAGATAAAAACGATGCACCTTCAAATATGGCAATACTTGGAAGGTACATAATATCACCAAAGATATTTGATATTCTTAAAAATACAAAACCCGGTGCCGGAGGCGAGATACAGCTTACAGATGCATTAAAAGAACTTTTAAATTATGAGGCAATATATGCATATGATTTTGAAGGCAAGAGATATGATGTAGGAGATAAGCTTGGCTATCTCACGGCATGTATAGAATTTGCATTAAAGAGAGACGACTTGAAGGATGATTTCATAGAATATTTAACCAAACTTATGTCAAATAAGGAAAAACTCTTACGAGAAGCAGCCATAACACATGTTTAAATAAAAGAAGGTAATATTATATAAAAAAGAATAATAATTTATATCCCGCTTAAAATATACTTGTATTAAGAAAGGCGGGATTTTTTTGAAAAAAAAAGACTTATCAATTTTTTCTATTTCTGCCACATATATTGGTACGGTTGTAGGAGCCGGATTTGCATCAGGTCAGGAGGTTTTACAGTTTTTTGCCTATCATGGAGCTAAAGGATTTGCAGGACTTATAATAGCTACAATTATGTTTATTGTTTATGGATATATTATACTTATATTGGGCTTAAAGCTTAATGCATCTTCTTATTATGAGGTTATTATAAAAGCTGTAGGACCAATACTTGGCAAGGTAGTTGATTGGATAGTTATTTTTTTCTTATTTGGTGCTTTGACAGCCATGATAGCAGGTTCTGGAGCTATATTCAAAGAGCAGTATGGACTTCCGACTGCCTTGGGTTCTGCTGCAATGGCAATAATATCGGTTTTTACAGTGCTTACAGGTATTGCCGGTGTTATTTCTGCTATTTCTTTTGTTGTCCCATTATTACTTTTGGGTGTTTTTACCATAAGTATATTAGCGATTTTCTATTCACCTGATATTATAGTTATAAGCAGCGTAAGCATATCTGTAAATGCAGCTGTTAAGAATTTCCTTATATCAGGAATTGTATATGCATCGTATAATTTAATAATGTCTGTTGCTATACTTGCTCCCTTAGGGAAACAGGCAAAGGATAAGAAAAAGCTTAAATGGGGTGCCTTGCTTGGAGGTACAGGTCTTGGAATTGGTGCTGCCCTGATATTATCAGCGCTGCTTACAAATATGCCTCAGGCAGCTCATTATCAAATTCCAATGCTCTTTATTGCAGGAAGATTTTCAGGTTCTTTAAAACTTATCTATAGTTTCATACTTATTGCAGAAATATATACAACAGCTGTTGGCAATCTTTATGGATTTTCAGCGAGACTTACAAATGCCGGAACAATAAAATATAAAGCATATACTATTGTAACAGGCGGTATCGCACTAATAGCCAGCAGATTCGGATTTTCTAAGCTTGTACATTATCTTTATCCTATTGCAGGATATGCAGGGATAGTAATGCTTATAGGCTTAACATTTAGTCTTATAAAGAAAAAAAATTATGTTTAAACCATGTACCAACCTTTTAAATTATACTTTATATTCTTTCATAGAATACCGAAAATAAAAATGTATTATAAATCATTTCAGCAAATTTTGACAGAGGTGATGGAATTTTGAATAAATATTTATATGATAAAAAAATAATTTGTCCTGTATGCAAAGGGGAATTTATCATGACAAAAGTCAAGACATCGCAATTAAAAGTTATAGAAAGGAAAAGTGATTTTTATACAAAATATGAAGGCATAGAACCGTTTTTCTATGATGTTATTGTATGCTCAAACTGCGGTTATGCTGCTTTAGAGTCGGAATTTGACAAAATAACTGATATATCGCGAAATGAAATTTTATCGAAGGTTACAGCAAATTGGGTCAAGAGGGAATTTTCAGGTGAAAGGACACCACAAAAAGCATTAGAAGCATATCTTTTATCATTGTATTGTTCGCAATTAAAGAAGGATAAAGATATAGTATTTGCAAAGACATGTTTGAGAATAGCATGGATATACAGGATGCTGCTTGATAAAGATAACGAAAACAAGTATTTAAAGTTTTCCCTTGACTTCTATATTAAGGCATATAATGGAATAGACGTATATGATGAAATACAGCTAATATATATGATTGGGGAGCTTAACAAAATGCTTGATAACAAGGAGGAGGCAAAGAAGTGGTTTAGCAAGGTTATAAGCCATCCAGATAGGCATAAAAACAATTTGATAGTAAATTTATCCAGAGATGAATGGCAAAGTTTAAAAGAATAAGGGTATGTTTTTATGTGTACCCTCATATTTTTATACTATGAGAAATAAAAAAGGAGGGTACAAATGTTTTCAATGCAAAAACCGAAGCAGAATACGATTTATTATTTAAATGACGATCTAAATTTAAATGGTCTAACTGAACAGGAGGCTCAAAAGAGATTTTTAAAATTCGGACCCAATGTATTGGAAGGCAGTAAAAAGATTACACCATTTGAGATTTTCCTTGACCAGTTTAAAGATTTTATTGTTATGGTTTTATTGGCTGCAACATTGTTCTCTGCATTAATGGGAGAAGTAGCGGATGCTCTTACAATAACAATTATAGTAATACTGAATGCAATTTTAGGTTTCATCCAGGAATACAGGACTGAGCAATCTTTAGAAGCTTTAAAAAAACTTGCAGCACCTACAACAAAAGTAATTAGAGATGGTGTACAGAAAGAAATATCGGTAGAAAGGGTTGTAATGGACGATATAATAATACTTGAAGCAGGTGACAGAATACCGGCAGATGCTATAATCATAGAAAGCCATAACTTAGAAGTAGATGAGTCAATCTTAACCGGCGAGTCAATACCTGTACATAAAGAATCTGCACGTGTTAAAGGAAGAGGAATAAAAGGGAAACAAAGTCTTATTTATATGGGAACAGTCGTCATAAATGGAAGATGCAAGGCAGTTGTCAAAGATACAGGTATGGAAACTGAAATGGGCAAAATTGCCGGCATGATAAAAAATATCGACAATAATGAAACACCACTTCAAAAAAGGCTTGATAAGCTTGGAAAAATTCTTGTAACAGGTTCTCTTATTATATGTGCGGCTGTTACGATACTTGGGATAATTAGAGGAGAATCCATATATTATATGTTTTTATCTGGGGTGAGTCTTGCTGTTGCAGCAATACCGGAAGGGCTTCCTGCGGTTGTTACCGTATCATTGGCAATAGGAGTACAAAGGATGCTTAAAAGAAATGCTATTATAAGAAAACTTCCAGCAGTCGAAACACTGGGATGTGTTAATATAATTTGTACGGATAAAACAGGTACACTGACAGAAAACAAAATGACAGTTAAAAAAATATATGCAGATAATAAAGAGATTGAAGTGAAAGGGAAAGGCTTTAGAGGTTTGTTTTCATTACAAGATAAAAATATTAATCCATTGAACAATCCTGTTTTGAAAAGGCTTTTAGAAATAGGTGCGGTTTGTAACAATGCTGATGTTAGATTAAAGAAAATAAAAGTCAGAAGAGAAACGATAAATGAGATAGAGTGCATAGGGGATCCTACAGAAGCGGCAATTTTAATTGCATCAATTAAAGGTGGTATTTTACCAAAAGATTTATCAAAACATATAACAAGAATTGAAGAAATTCCCTTTAACTCCGATAGAAAAAGGATGAGTGTTATCGTTGAAGAAGGAGGAACTAATTTTGTTTTTACAAAAGGAGCACCTGATGTAATCCTTGATATATGTACCATGATATATATGAATGATAAGGAAGTCCCCTTAACATCTTTTGATAAAAAAAGAATTCTTGATATAAACGCTAAGTTTGGCGAAAATGCATTAAGGGTTCTTGCCTTTGCATATAGAAAAATACCAAAGGGCAGTCGCTCTAATCCTGAAAGTGTTGAAAGAGATTTAGTCTTTGTAGGGCTTGAAGGCATGATGGATCCTCCAAGGAGGGAAGTATATGATGCGGTTTTAAAATGCAAAATGGCAGGTATAAAGCCTGTTATGATAACAGGGGACCACAAGATTACAGCATCAGCTATTGCAAAAGAATTAAATATTCTTGGCAAAGGTGATAGTATATTGTCAGGTGCCGAGATGGATCATATGGATGAAAAGGCATTAGAAAATATCTGTGAAAATACAACGGTTTATGCAAGGGTTACTCCTAAACATAAGCTTCGCATTGTAAAAGCATTGAAAAAAAGAGGTTATACTGTTGCAATGACGGGAGATGGGGTTAATGATGCACCTGCTATTAAAGAAGCTGACATTGGCATATCAATGGGTAAGGAAGGTACAGATGTAGCAAAGGAAGCTTCCTCTATGATATTGACGGATGATAATTTTGCTTCGATTGTTGCTGCAATTGAAGAAGGAAGGATGATATATGATAATATCAGGAAGTTTATTAGATACCTGTTGTCATGTAATATAGGTGAAGTTATAACAATGTTTCTTGCGGTACTCACTTCACTGGAACTTCCACTTATACCAATACAGATACTTATGGTAAATCTTGTTACAGATGGTCTTCCGGCTTTAGCACTTGGACTTGACCCTCCGGATAAAGATATAATGGAGATGAAACCGAGAGGGGCACACGAAAGCGTATTTTCAAGAGGGCTTGGAATAAGGATAGGTATAGTGGGTTTTTTGATGGCGCTATGCACCCTTGGAGCATATATTTTTTCATTAAAGTATGATAATCTATATAAAGCAAGGACTATTGCCTTTGCAACACTTGTAATGATAGAATTAATTCATGCGTTTGAATGCAGGTCAGAAAGGCATTTGATTTTTGAGATAGGTTTATTTAGCAATATATATTTAATGATAGCATGTTTCGTATCATTTTTCATATTTGTATCTACGATATATGTTCCGGCTCTAAGTGCAATTTTTAAGACTACTGTATTAACCAGTTTTGATTGGCTTGTAATTATATTCTTTTCATCAATTGAATTTGTGTTCAATAATCTATATACGGCATTTATATTGCCGTCCAAAAAGGTGGAGTAATTTTTTTACTTCACCTTTTTGGACTTGTGTCTTGTCCTAAAATTTATCTATAATTTCTGGAAACCATAATAATATTTCTTTTCTTGCATTTTCTATACTATCAGATCCATGTATAAGATTAAATGTTGTGCATACAGCATAATCCCCTCTTATGGTACCGGGTTGGGCATCCTCTATTTTGGTCGCTCCATTAATAAGTCTTACTATTTTTACTGCGTTTTCTCCTTCTAAAACCATTGCGAAAACAGGACCTGATGTCATATATTTTATAAGCCCTTTGTAGAAAGGTTTTTCTTTATGTTCTGCATAATGCCTTTCGATGAGTTCTGTATCAGGTTTAATAATTTTGGCTGCAACAAGCCTTAATCCCTTATTTTCATATCTTTTTAATATTTCTCCTATAAGACCTCTTTTTACACCATCAGGTTTCACAATAGCAAGAGTCTTTTCCACATCATTCATTCCTTTCTATCAGTGATATATAGATTATAGCACATTGCATTTAAAGATATAAATATTGCTTTTTTAATAAAATAAAATTATAATCTAATAAGAATTAAATTTAGGAATAGGATGTGTACAAATGATAGATGCTAAAAGACTTTTGATTGTATGCTTTTTTACAGTAATAATAAATTTAGTAGATACCCTTTCATATTCCATAAGACCTTCCGGTGTAATGACACGGAAACTGGCTGTTGCACTTTCACTTTTCAATATAATGGCTGTAATGTCGAGGTTGTCCAATATGGTACAGGCTCCTTTTCTGGGCAGCTTAGTGGATTTAGCTATTAAAACCGAGAAAGTGCATCTTTTAGGAACGGATATGAGGTTTGTACTGATGTCAGCCACTTTGGGAGCTTTGATTGGGGCACCTTTAATGCCAACATTTGTTTCACTTTTTACGGTAGCAATAAACGGAATGGAGGATGCAGGTACTGTTCCTAAACTTATTATTCAATTATTCAGGTGGAAGAATTTCAAAAATCTTAGAAAAAAGATTGTCTTGCCGAGGCTTTCTATGTTAAAGGGTATATGGGAAGCAGATATTCCCAAAAGTTTCCTTATATATAATGTTATAATAACATCAATATATACAACAGGTATTGTATCTTCCCTTTATGCAGGGGCTATTATACCTGAATACAGGATAACGGCAAGTCAGTTGTCTGGAATAGTAAACGGTTTTGCAACCATATTACTGACTGTTATTGTTGACCCTGTTGCCGCTTTGATTACAGATCAGGCATTAAACGGTAAAAAGACACAAAATGATGTTAATAAAATGGTTATACTTCTTGTATTTGGCAAAATATTAGGTACTTTACTTGCACAGCTTGTATTTATTCCGGCAGCATATATCATATTATATGCAACAAAATTAATAGTTTAACAAAACCATAAAAAATTTTTAACACAAATTTAACGGATTTGGTGTATAATAAAAAATATACGTTGTTTCAATCTATAAATTAAAGGAGATGGATATATTGAATTTCGTAAACCCGACTAAGGGTCGAATGGACATCAATAAAATGTTTCAGGATATAATGGAGTTTGTGGAAGAAGACCGAAATTCAAGCTATAAATTGATGGTAGGGACAGATTCGCAGCCCGGCAAAATTATCTGTTTTGTAACTGCTATAATAATATACCGTGAAGGAAATGGAGCAAGGTATTATTACAGAAAGTTTTCCAACAGAAGAATTCCATCCTTTAAACAGAGAATTTTTATGGAAGCAAATTATAGTATAGAATTGGCAAATCAGCTTCTTGAAAAGCTTAGCAAGACCGGCAGAAAAGACCTTAATATTGAGATACATCTCGATGTTGGAGAAAATGGGAAGACAAAAGAAATCATAAAAGAAGTTGTGGGAATGGTAACAGGCTGTGGCTTTGAAGCACAGGTAAAGCCGGATTCATATGGAGCAAGCAAAGTTGCCGATAAATACACAAAATCCATGACAAACATTATTTAAGATAAAAAAAGAACCTTTTTAGAGGTTCTTTTAGTTTACGGTTTTAGAGCATAGTTTTAATTTATAGAAAACCCATGGTGCTCCTAATGACATCCATAAACCGGTTGCACCGTATCTTATCATATTAAAAATATTTGTATACGGAAAAATTAATTTAAGTCCTGTCTGCAATGAAAAAAATATAACAATACCTATTATTAATTTGATAAAATGATTAGTAAGTATATTTTCGACTGTAAAGCCAAAATATTTTTGGTCAATAAAATATCCTAAAAGAACCCCTGACATAATCCCCATGTATTCAAAGTTGTCTTTATAAGGGAATAAAATTATTAAAATGATGGGAATTAATAAGGATAATAATATTTTATATCTAAAAGGTATATCTATTTTACTTTCGATGATTATACTGTCTGTAAGTTCCCCAACAAATACAATTAATAAGGCGATAAATATACCGCCGACTATATCCATAGGCCAATGCACTCCCAGATAAAGCCTTGACAAGGATATTAGAAGAACAAGAGTGATTCCTACAATATTAATTGTTTTGTTTTTATAATGTACCATTATTGTGCCCCATAATGTTGCAGAACCTTGTGCATGACCACTGGGAAAAGAATACCCTCCGGCAGATTGCGTAAATATAGACCTTATTCCGGGATAGCCTATAGGTCTTGATAGCATTGTAACTTCTTTTATTACAGTATTTACATAAATTGAAGATATGAGCATCAGTCCCAGTTTAAGTCCAAATCTTTTGTCGATACACCAATAGAATATGGGAAGTAGAAGAAAATAGAAACCGGAACTCCCCAGCAATGTTATAACAATAAAAAAATAATCAAGTATAGGATTTGATAAAAGTTGTATGTCTTTTATTATATTTGCTTGCAAATTAAACACCTCATCGTATAATATTTTTTATATTTATATATTCTATATAATAATTCTTTTTCCTTTATAATTCAAAAAAATTTTTACTTGATTGATTAGCTGCTTTTACAATGCCTTTCGCTCTCTGTGCTGCTCTGCCATACATTTGTGGCAAGGAGTGTGTATGATAATATTGTAAATGCAGCATTAAAAGATTATAATTAATAAAAAAAAGTAAAAATAAAAGGGGGAGAGATTATTGATTTTTACACTTACGATGAATCCTAGCTTAGATAGATATCTATATGTTGATGACCTTATTTTAGATGATACAATACGCGTTAAGAAGGTTGAAGAATATGCTGCAGGAAAGGGTATAGATGTTTCAAGGGTTATTAGAGAAATAGGAGGCACATCTGTTGCTATATGCCCTCTGGGAGGCGATAATGGAATTAAAATCGAGTTTTTGCTTGATAATGAAAGGGTGCTTTACTCAGCTGTAAGGATAAAGAAAGAAACAAGAATGAACATTATAGTACAAAGTCTAAAAGGTCAATACAGGATGAGTTTACCGGGTGCTTCACTTACACGTTTTGAATATGAACTTATTATGGATATGATAAAGGCTGTTCCGAGAAGTGGGGATACCCTTATTGCATCCGGCAGTTTACCTGAAGGGCTTTTACCATCAGCATATTTTGAAATTGTAAAACTTTGTAAGGATATGGGATTGCGAGTTTATGTTGATACTGATAGTGAAAATCTTAAGGAGGCTGTTAAAGCAAGCCCATTTGGAATAAAGCCGAATATTTATGAACTTTCACGATTAACAGGTAAAGATTTGAAAAAAGATGAGGTTGGTGAGGCTGTAAAAGAGATAAGCAAAAAATACGGTATAACCGATGTTCTTGTTACACTTGGAAAGGATGGAGCCATTGCATATGCAGATAAAAAGTTGTACAAAATGGAGCCAATAGAAGTTGAAGTTAAAAGCAGTGTAGGAGCAGGAGATTCTTTTCTTGCAGGCTTTGTTCATAAAAGGGATAATTCAATTGAAGATGCGTTAAAACTTGCTATGGCGTGCGGTTCAGCATCAGTTATGAATGAAGGGACAACCCTATGCAAGAAAAAAGATGTCAAAAAACTTTTAAAAGAAGTAGTTATCGAGAGGATTTCTTGAATTAAAAATGCCGCATAAGTTGCCTATAAAATTATAAAACATAATACGATGTGATTGACTAAATCTCACAATACTAATATAATCAAATAAGCATCTTATGCAAATAACAAATGGAGGTTGACTATGTATATACCATTAATTAGTCCTTATGCATTTAAAATAGGTCCTTTTGCAGTACACTGGTATGGAATCTTTATGGCTTTATCTATTGCAGCCGGTGCATATTATATGTATATTAAGGCGCGTGAATTAGATTATAATGAAGATTTTCTTATGAATCTATTAGCGATTGTTGTTATATTTGGTGTTATAGGTGCAAGGTTAATGTATGTTCTTACAAATTCTCCTGATTGGTTTATTAAAGACCCTGTGCAAATATTGAAAATTTATCAAGGAGGACTCTCATGGCATGGCGGTATACTGGGCGGATTTTTATCCGGATTATATTATTGCCGCAAAAAAGGTGTCCGGATGAATCCACTTGCAGATTATGCTGTCATTGGTCTTGCAATAGGAAATATGCTGGTGAGAATTGGTAATATTTTTAATCAAGAGGTTCTTGGAAGATATACAAGTTTTGCTTTTGGAAGATGGCCGGCGCAATTGGTAGGTGTAACAATGGGGATAATTTTGCTTGTAAGATATTTCTATATTGAACGAAAGCATATGCCTTACGGATACCAATTCTGGTCATTTATATTTTATTATCAATTAATGAGAGGTTTAATTGAAGAAACAGTCAGGGATAACCCATTATTTATTCCTGTATATCTTAATAAAAATTGGGGAATTGGATTTTTTACCTTAACACAAATAGTAACGCCATTTATTCTTATACTTTCATTTTGGATGATGAAACGTGTTCTAAATGACCCTGAAAACAAAAAAATTAATTAAACAGCTTAATTGTAATAAGGTGTTTAATATTATATAATATTTAACAGATAGTAATATTTGAAAGGGGAATTCAATGTGAAAAAATCAGCAATAATATTAATTGCAATAATAGCTGTTATTGTAATATTTGCAGGGATGTTTTTTGGAAGTTACAATTCACTTGTCAAACAACAGGAGGATGTAAACAGCAAATGGAGTCAGATAGATAATCAATTGCAAAGAAGAGCAGATTTGATACCTAATCTTGTTGAGACCGTAAAAGGATATGCAAAACATGAAGAAGCTGTTTTTGATAGTGTAAATAAAGCAAGAGAAAAATTATTGTCAGCAAATACTGTTCAAGAAAAAGCAAATGCAAACGACCAACTGGGTACAGCCCTTGGAAGATTGTTGGCGATTTCTGAAAATTATCCAACATTAAAGGCAGATCAGAATTTCAGACAGTTAAGCGATGAACTTGCTGGAACAGAAAATAGAATTGCAGTTGCAAGGATGGATTACAATAATGCTGTACAACAGTACAATACAAGTATTAGACAGTTTCCGACGGTAATAATTGCAAGAATGTTTGGATTCAACGAAAAACAATATTTTAAAGCACAGGAGAATGCAAAAGAGGTGCCAAAAGTAGACTTTTCCAAATAAAGGAGGTTAAAATTTGCTTAAAACTAAAAGATTATTTTTAGTTGTTATGTTGTTTTTAATGTTTCTTCAGGTCGTCTATTCAGCGCCTAATATACCTCCTAAACCTTCTTCAAAAAACTATGTTTATGATTATGCAGGTCTTATAAATCCTGATGACTCAGCACAAATTAAAAAAATAGGCAATGCAATTGAAAGCGCCAGCGGTGCGCAAGTTGTTGTGGTTACAGTAAATGATATAGGAGAATACCCTATAGAGGACTATGCATTACAACTTTTTAGAAACTGGGGCATAGGACAGAAGGATAAAAATAATGGAGTTTTATTATTAGTCGATAAAAAAAGACTTTTAGAAGGTAAAAGCGGTAAAGTTAGAATAGAGGTGGGCTATGGTCTTGAAGGGGCAATACCGGATTCCGTAGCCGGCAGTATATTAGATGATTATGTATTACCCTCATGGGATAAAAAAAATTATTCTGAAGGGATTTTAAATGGTTATAAAGCAATTTCAGCAAAGGTAGCCAAGGAATACAATATAAATATTAATGAATTTAACACAGATAATTATGCGGTTAAAACAACTGAAACAAATAGTAATTCAAAGAATATTATTGGTACAATTATTTTACTTATTATTTTACTTAGTATATTTGGCGGAGGTAGAAAGGGCCGTTTCTGGTGGACCGGTGGTGGCGGCTTTGGAGGTTTCGGTGGAGGCGGCGGCTTCGGAGGTTTCGGCGGAAGTGGCGGCGGCTTTGGAGGCGGCTCAGCCGGTGGAGGCGGAGCCAGTCGTTAAAATAAAAAAATTTTGATTTATTTTGTACAGGATGTTTTATTATATTAATTTATGTGATATAATAACTATCAAAAGACAAAAGATTATATAGGAGGTGAAAAGCCTGTTTTATAATATTGGATAATATTAATGCCAAATATTTTAAAAATCAGGTAACATTATGAAAGAAGAAGTAGAAAAAATTATTAATCGTTTAAGACCTTCATTACAAGCAGATGGAGGCGATGTTGAACTCGTAGATGTAACTTCTGATGGCGTTGTCAGCGTCAAATTAAAAGGTGCATGCGGAGGTTGTCCGTTTGCAATGATAACACTAAAAGAAGGCATAGAAAAAGCATTGAAAGAAGAAATACCTGGAATAAAGGAAGTAATTTCAATATAAGATAGGAATTCCTATCTTATTTTTTATAAATGAAAGAAATTAATTTCTATGATTTTATAGTATTAAATATTAAAATTAAGATAAAATATTTAATGACATTAAAAATTAAATTTATGTGTGCTTTATATGATAAAAAAGACGGTTAAATAAAAGGTAAATTAAAGCTTGAGGCTGCTAAGATGCTTGAATTGTTTAAAAATAATCAAATTAAGAATTATTTGATAAAAAATTTGACAACAGATAAAATGAGTGCTATTATAAAGAAGTAAATTATATATCATGTTTGGAGGAAGATATAAATGGTAAGAGGTAAAGTAAAATGGTTCAATGCTGAAAAAGGTTATGGTTTTTTAGAAAGAGAAGATGGTACAGACGTATTTGTACATTATTCAGCTATTGAACAAGATGGATTTAAGACATTAGAGGAAGGTCAGGAGGTAGAATTTGAAATCGTTGAGGCTGCAAAAGGTCCGCAGGCAGCAAATGTTAAAAGAGTTTCATAAATAAGTAAACTTACCCTAACAGACTATGTTAGGGTTTCATATTTTTTTGCAGCATCTTTATTTTTCGAAAACCTTATAGCATAAGTGAGGATTTTTAAGGTTGATTTAGTTTTTGTGCGGTATTTTAATTTATTTAAGGATTAGCGTGAAAAATTTTTTTAAAAATGTATTGACGAAAGCAACATTTTTATGTATACTATTATTTGTCGCAAGACATGGTCGTATAGCTCAGCTGGGAGAGCACCTGCCTTACAAGCAGGGGGTCATAGGTTCGAGCCCTATTGCGACCACCATGGCCCAATAGCTCAGTTGGTTAGAGCGCCAGCCTGTCACGCTGGAGGTCGAGGGTTCGAGCCCCTTTTGGGTCGCCATAATATGCCTCGATAGCTCAGTCGGTAGAGCAAGGGACTGAAAATCCCTGTGTCAGTGGTTCGATTCCACTTCGAGGCACCATCAATATTTTTTTGCGGACATAGCTCAGTTGGTAGAGCATCACCTTGCCAAGGTGAGGGTCGCGAGTTCGAGTCTCGTTGTCCGCTCCATTTATTATGGCGGCATAGCCAAGTGGTAAGGCAGAGGTCTGCAAAACCTTTACCCCCAGTTCAAATCTGGGTGCCGCCTCCATAAAAATACTGCAAAATCAAGCCTTTCGGGGCTTTTATTTTTTTTAGGACAAGTATAAGTAGCCCACCCTTAATGCTGCAAAATAAGTATGATGGTATTTTGACATTTAGGGACGTACCTAAATTGTCATGTTTTGTTTCTTTTGTATAGAAATAGATATTCTTAAAAAAGAAAACATGCCTTATCAAATTGACAATAACGGCAAGATACATTATCAATATATACGGTGAAATAAGGAAGGGAAAATTATCAAAAACGCTTGAAAATAACTTATATTATTTTATACTTAGAGAGAGAAGATTTAGAGAGGAGTTTTATGAATGAAATATGGTATAAGAAAACCGAGTTTTAAAAAAAGCATAGCAGCAAGAACAAGCTTGAAAAGATTTGTAAGGCATAATCTTGGCATAAAAGCCCCAAGAGGATATGGATGGCTGACAAATCCTAAAAAGGCAGTTTATAACATAATTTACAATAAAACAAGCGTAAGTTTATTTAAACTATTAAAAAAATTTTTGCCATTTTGAAGTTTGGTGTAATAGGAAGGGGTATGAATGTTATGAATGAAAACTATAATGTGAAATACGAAATCAAAAAAGATTGGTGGTTAATTGGGATTATCATATTGATATGGATTTTCACATTTACTGTTTTCCACCGTTTACCAGACAAAATCCCAATGCATTGGAATATTTCTGGGCAAGTCGATAGTTTCGGCTGCAAACAGGATATATTTTTTCTTCCTTCTATCATTACTATAATATATTTTGCAATGTTATATACACCTAAAATAGACCCTAAAAAAGTCAATTATATCAAGTTTATTGGGGCATATAGGATGATAAGGGCAGTTTTGGTAATTATTTTATCAGCATTATACTTTGCTGCTATATCTTTTGCTTTAGGGTATAATATTGATATGAATAGAATCGGCAGTCTTATTATTCCTATTATATTGATTGCATTTGGAAGTGTAATGGGCAGACTTCGCCACAATTATTTTGTAGGCATAAGAACCCCATGGACGTTATCAGATGAAGAGGTATGGGACAAGACGCATCGGATGGGCGGAAAACTATGGCTTATTACAGGTATTATCGCTTTATTTGCTTCTTTTTTCAACGCTACATGGGCGGCTGTTTTGATGTTTGTGCTGTTAATTATTGCTGTTATAGTACCGGTTCTATATTCTTATATAATTTTCAAGAATAAAGGTAAATAGCGGGTGTGCTGTCAGGCAAGGTGCCTATCACCTTGCCTGAGACAAAATAAAAAGATTGAAAAGGGTGATATTATGCCAATTATATTATTATTAATAATACTCTTTATTTTATTTCCTTATTTAATAATGCCATTTTTTATATTTTTTGTTATTGGAATGATATTTTTATTGCCGTATCTTTTAATTTTTAATTCCTTTTATAATATAATAACAATTCCTTGGCAAATAATAAAAATTGCAACAGATAAAAGGGTAAGGAAAAATCACAGTCTTGAACATGCCACAATAAATGTATTAGAGGAAAGATTCGGAAGAAATTTGAGGATCGGCGGATTATCTTATTCGAATGGTTTTACCTTGTCAGGTCCAGACCTTCCAAATCCTCAAGTGATTGTAGATGCTGCACACGAAGGGCTAAACAGGATGAAACAAGGGGAGAAAAATTTAGCGATTCATAAAAGATGCGGGACGTCTATAGCAGCTGCAAATTTTTTATTTTCCTTGGCGTTTATTTTAATCCTGTTATTTTACCAACATTTTAATATATTGAATATCATTGCGGTATTTTTATTGGCAGCTGTTATTGCAAAACCCTTTGGTTTGATTCTTCAAAAATTTTTCACCACACATCCTGATGTTAAGGAAATGGAGATATTGGATATATCCACCAAACCCAGTCAGCATGAATCACCCTTTGAGATAATGATTAACCCAAGCAGGACTTACTTTATAAGAACAAGTTATGCTAATTCAGGATACAGGATTTTTTAATACTGAAATATAAGAAAAGTATTAAAGTACAATCTCTATTTTGTTACATATTAATATAATAGAAGGGAGGGTAGAATTAATTTTTCCGTAGGGAGTGAAACAGTCATGTCTGAAGATTATAAAATTATTATTTTAGCAGTTATTACATTGCTTTTAATATTGCGATTTATGTCAGGACTTGCATTGCCTCCTGAAAAACCCTGTATTCCAATAGTTATACCTATACCTCGTAATCAGTAGAGTGGAGGAGGGATTTTAATGGAGGATAATATAGATTTGCGTTTAAATAAATTATATGGTGTTTTACAAGGATTAAAGAAAAATATACTTGAAGATGACAAAGAAAAGAAATCATCAGATGAAATTATAGAAATAACCCCATCAGGACTGCTTGTTATTTTAGGGTTATTATTAGGTGTATTGACGCCGGAATCTGTTATTGTTGATAGAAACCAATGCGTACAAATAGTTTTGATGGGGTCTTTAAAGCAAAAAACCGATATAGGAGAAATACTTAAAAATGCAAATGTCATATCCTTTGATGATATGATGAAATTCTTGATTAAAAATTCCGAATGATATTTTTATTTACAAAATCCCTCATTATTTTTGACAAAAGCGATATAAGTAAAAACATTATTATAACACCGACTATAACACCATGCCAGTAAAATTTGGAATACAAAAGTCCAAAAACTACACCGCCAAGTCCTCCCCCTATATAGAAAAAGATTAAATATAGGGAAGAAGCACTGCCTTTTGCCTCTTTTGCATGAAGACTTACCCATGAACAGGCTGAAGAATGAGCACCGAAAAACCCAAAGCAGAAAAACAGGAGACCTAAAACAAAGAAAAACAGATTGTTTATATATGTAAGCGATATTCCGATGATACCGATAATACAGTCAAATATAAGGGTTTTAGGAATACCCATCTTTTTGTATAAACTTCCCGAATATGTAGAACTAAAAGTACCTGCAAGGTATGTCAGATATATCCACCCAATTTGGGCAGAACCCAAATTATAGGGAGGGCTGCTAAGCTTGAAGCCTACGAAATTAAAAACCCCGACAAAATTAAACATAAGACAAAATCCTAAGACGAAACCTAATATAAGAGCAGGTTTTTTCAGATGTTTTGCCATATCTGATAATGCCGTTTTGATGTTAAATCTTGCAGGATGAAAATTTTTTGATTCGGGCAGCAACAATATAAAAATCACAGCACCTATGAGGTTGAGAAAAGCAAATATAAAAAAAACATAGTGCCATGAAAGCAATTCTTCAATGTATCCGCTTATAATCCGTCCAGCCATACCTCCTATGGAATTTCCGCTTACAAACAAACCCATAGCAAGGGGCAGGCTGTTTTTCTCGATTTCCTCACCTATGTATGCCATTGCAATTGATTGTATACCACCAAGGAGCAAACCTTGAAAAAACCGCATTATCAACAGGAAATGATAACTATTTGACATACCTGCTAAAACCATAGGCAATACTGAAATAAAAAGCACAAAACTCATTATGTTTTTTCTGCCGATGGAATCGGATAAAGGTCCATATATTAAAAGAGATACGGCAATCGCAATAATAGTAATCGAAATTGCCAAACCTGACAAGGCAACAGAAATATTAAAATATTTTATAAATACCGGCAATAAAGGCTGAATACTGTAAATATCGGCAAATGTAATAAAAGAACTTACAAATAGGGCTATAAGCGTATTAGTAAAACTATGCTTTGCGTGAATCAAGTGAGCCACTCCTTTTTAGTCATTATACTATTGATTATAAATGATATAATGTATCTATAATTATATCATTGACTCTTTTAATTGCAAAACTTAAAATGTAAAGAAGCAATATGTGTTTTTGCTAAACCAATATTTTAATGAGGTGCTTTCATATGAAAGATTTAAGACAAGGTTTTTGGTCAATGCCGGCAGAAGATGTTTTTAAAAACCTTCAAACGAGTAAAGATGGCTTATCAAGCAATGAAGCCAAAAAAAGAATCGCTACATACGGTTATAATTCAATAAAACCAAAAAAAAGCAACAATGCTTTGGAACTTTTTATATCCCAATTCAAAAGCCCCATAATTTTAATCTTATTTTTTGCTGTGGGACTTTCATTTTTTCTTCATGATACGGTTGATGCAATAATCATTTTAACAATAATTCTTGTAAGCGGTCTTTTGAGTTTCTGGCAGGAATATGACGCAAATAATGCGGTTCAAAAATTACTTGAGATAGTACAGATTAAATCAACAGTGCTTCGTGATGGAAAACCTGTAGAAATCACTGTCGAGGAAATAGTCCCCGGTGACATTGTACTGTTAAAAGCGGGTGCGGTTATACCCGGAGATGGTTTGATACTGGAATCAAATTCACTAAGTGTCGACGAAGCCATGTTGACAGGCGAAACCTTTCCGGCAGATAAAGAGGTCGGTGTTTTGCCTCTTGAAACTCCCCTCAGCCGGAGAAAGAATTGTTTATGGATGGGAACACATGTTGTCAGCGGAACCGCAAAAGCCGTGGTTATAAGCACAGGGAAAACAACAGAATTCGGTAAGATTTCGGAAAGGCTGAAAATCAGACCCTTAGAAACTGAATTTGAACGCGGAGTTAAGCAGTTTGGCTATTTTTTAATGGAGATTACATTGATATTAACAATAGCTATTTTTGCCATTAACGTATTTTTAAAGCGTCCTGTTCTTGACTCCTTCCTCTTTTCTCTTGCAATTGCTGTTGGCTT
This sequence comes from Aceticella sp. 75b-Ac, assembly GCF_056032965.2. NCBI lineage: Bacteria > Bacillati > Bacillota > Clostridia > Thermoanaerobacterales > Thermoanaerobacteraceae > Aceticella > Aceticella sp. 75b-Ac. The sequence goes on along the minus strand of NZ_CM190971.1, from coordinate 871,349 downwards.
AACCCCTCAGCTGCTTCCTGCCATCATCAGCATAAATCTTGCACATGGAGCTAAAATGATGGCACGGGTAAAAGTCATTGTAAAACGGCTTGCTTCTATTGAAAACTTTGGAAGTATGGATGTGTTATGTTCGGATAAAACAGGTACTCTGACTGAAGGAACTGTTAAACTTCAATCAACCTTTGATGTTAACGGAAATCAAAGCGATAAGGTTCTTTTTTATGCTTATCTTAATGCATACTTTGAATCAGGTTTTATAAATCCCATTGACGAAGCAATAAGAACATTTAAAGAATTTGATACAAGGGACTATACAAAGCTGGATGAACGTCCTTATGATTTTGTCAGGAAAAGATTAAGCATAATATTAAGCAAATCTGATAAAAGTATTAATGAGACTCAACCTCATATCATGGTTACAAAGGGCGCCTTGGATAATGTTATAGAGGTATGCAAAAATGCTGAAATTGAAGACGGGAAAGTCGTTGATATAAAAACGGTTCAAGATTCTATTCAAAAACAATACAGGGATTACAGCGATAAGGGATACAGGACCCTCGGCGTTGCATATAAAAATATCGGAACTGAAACAATGGTAGAAGATGAAATAGAATCAGATATGACCTTTTTAGGTTTTATCACCTTTTTTGATCCTCTTAAGGAAAATATAGTCAATACAATAGAGGACCTTAAAGCACTGGGGATTTCATTAAAAATAATCACGGGAGACAATAAGCTGATTGCTTCAAACATTGTGCGGCAATTGGGGATAAGAGGCATGAAAATTTTAACCGGTTCTGAAATCCATGATATCAGCGATGGAGCACTTATTGAAAAAGTCAGGGAAATTGCTGTCTTTGCAGAAGTTGAGCCAAATGAAAAAGAACGCATAATAATTGCTTTAAAAAAGGCGGGTTACGTTGTAGGATATATGGGCGACGGTATAAATGATGCATCGGCTCTCCATGCTGCGGACGTAAGCATTTCTGTGGATAGTGCTGTTGATGTGGCAAAAAGAGCGGCAGATATCGTCTTGCTGGAGAAAGACTTAAATGTCTTGATAGAGGGTGTTAAAGCCGGAAGAATAACCTTTGCCAATACATTAAAATATGTGTTTATGGCTACCAGTGCGAATTTCGGCAATATGTTCAGCATGGCAGGAGCATCGTTATTTTTGCCGTTTCTTCCGTTGCTGCCGAAACAAATCCTGCTGACTAATCTATTGACCGACTTTCCGGAGATGACAATTGCGACAGATTCCGTAGATAAGGATATGATTGTGATGCCGAGACGCTGGGACATAGGTTTTATCCGTCGCTTCATGATTGTATTTGGCTTAATCAGCTCTATTTTTGATTATTTAACATTTGCTGTGCTTATGTTCATTGTTCATGCCTCAGATGTGCAGTTTAGAACAGGCTGGTTTATCGAGTCGGTTGTGTCGGCTTCGTTAATTGTTTTGGTTATAAGGAGCAGAAAGCCCTTTTTTAAAAGCATTCCCGGGAAATATTTAGTAATTGCAACCTCCTGTGTCGGCATTGCCACACTAATCATACCTTATTCTCCTATGGCGGGAATCTTAGGATTTCAGGCAATTCCTTTCTGGGTGCTGTTCCTTATCGCGGCTGTGATAATGTTGTATGTCTTAACGGCTGAAATTGTTAAGAAGCTGTTCTATAAAAACAAAAACTAAGTTCTTAAATTGCATGTTGAATCATGATATGCTAAAATGGTCTTAAAAGAGGCAGAATTAAGAAGGATAAACAGTAAAAAGAGAAGGAGCGCTGAATATGAACAAAATTGATGAATTAACGATTAATACGATGCGAATCTTATCCATAGAAGAGGTTCAGAAAGCAAAGTCGGGACATCCGGGGATGCCGATGGGAGCTGCCCCTATGGCATATACCCTGTGGGCAAAATACTTGAAACATAATCCTGAAAATCCTGATTGGGTGAATAGAGACAGATTCATATTGTCTGCCGGGCATGGTTCTGCCCTGTTATATTCACTTTTATATTTGTTTGGCTATGGACTGACAATAAATGACCTTAAAAATTTCCGCCAATGGGGGAGCAAAACACCCGGTCATCCGGAATACGGTGTGACTCCCGGTGTCGAAGTAACAACAGGACCGCTTGGACAGGGCATATCCAATGCTGTCGGCATGGCGATTGCCGAAACATATATGGCTGCAAAATTCAACCGCCCCGGATATAATATAATAGACCACAATACATATACGATTGTCGGTGATGGCTGTTTGATGGAGGGAATATCATCAGAAGCAGCTTCACTGGCAGGTTCATTAAAACTTGGGAAATTAATTGCCCTATACGATTCAAACAATATTTCAATTGAAGGTGGAACAGATATAGCATTTACAGAAGATGTAGGAAAACGCTTTGAGGCATATGGCTGGCAGGTTTTAACGGTACAGGATGGGAATAATACCGATGAAATCGGCAAGGCAATTGAAAAAGCCAAGTCCGAGTCAGATAGACCTTCTTTGATAATAGTAAAGACCGTAATAGGCTACGGCTGTCTTAAAAAACAGGGGACTCCTTCTGCTCATGGGGAACCCCTTGGTGAAGAAAATATAAAAGATACAAAAAAATTCCTTGGGTGGGATTACAAAGAAGAATTTTATGTTCCCGAAGAGGTAAAAAAATACATGACAGATTTAAAGGAAAAACTTAGATTTGAATATAATAAATGGGTTAAACTTTTCAATAAGTACAGAGAAGAATACCCTGATCTTGCGAAAGAATGGGATATCTGGCATGGCGAAGAAATGCCGGCTGACCTTATGAATGACGATAAATTCTGGAGCTTTGATTTAAAAACAGCAACGCGGTCATCCTCAGGCGAAATTTTAAATTATCTTTCAAATATTGTAAAAAATTTGATAGGCGGGTCGGCAGACCTTGCACCATCAACAAAGACATATATGAAAGGCAAGGGAGATTATTCGGCAAAGAACAGAGGAGGCGCCAATCTGCATTTTGGAGTAAGGGAGCACGCCATGGGGGCAATAGCAAATGGAATTGCGGCATATGGCGGTTTAAAACCTTATGTTTCCACATTCTTGGTTTTCAGTGATTATATGAAGGGCTCTGTCAGACTTTCAGCATTAATGAAGCTGCCTGTCATATATATATTTACACATGACAGCATAGGAGTAGGAGAAGACGGACCTACACATGAACCGATAGAGCATCTTATAATGTTGAGAAGCATACCCAATATGACGGTGATAAGACCTGCCGATGCAAAAGAGGTATCGGCTGCTTGGTATTCGGCATTAAGCAAAAAAGACGGTCCTACTGCCATAGTACTAACACGTCAGAACGTACCCTTATACGATGAAACATCGAAGGATGCTTTAAAAGGCGGATATATTTTACTTCGCGAGGAAAAGGACAAGCCGGATATCATATTGATGGCAAGCGGCTCGGAGGTTAAGCTGATTTATGAGGCGCATAAGGCATTGAAAGAAAAGGGTATCGATGCAAGGGTTGTAAGCATGCCGTCAATGGAATTATTTGATGAACAGCCCGAAGAATATAGAAAATCAATCCTGCCTGACAATGTAAGGCGCAGATTGGCTGTTGAAGCCGCATCCTCATACAGCTGGCATAAATATGTCGGTCTTGACGGCGCAGTAATAGCAATAGACCATTTTGGAGCATCAGCGCCCGTAGATATTCTTTTTAAAGAATTTGGCTTTACAGTTGAAAATGTTGTGGAGAAGGCTTTAAGCCTCATGGATGATACGGACGCAAAATAATGTTGCATATCCTGACAAGTTCAGGCAGGTCAGGATATGTTTTTAATCCTTATGAAAAATAGTAATAATGCTTAAAAAGCGGGAGGAATATACTTGGAGGCAATTATAATTGTATTAGCGGTAATTTTAGATCAACTGTCAAAATATTTTGCGGTGAAATATTTAAAGCCAATCGGCACCTTTCCTGTAATAAAAAAATTCTTCTATTTTACGTATATACAAAATCGTGGGGCTGCTTTTGGCATAATGCAGAACAAGACCCTCTTTTTTATTATAATAACGGCAATAGTCGGAACAGCATTGATATATTCGATTGTAAAGATACCGGGAAGCACTGCTTACAAATTTACCCTTTCAATGATTCTCGGCGGTGCCATAGGGAATCTGATTGACAGAATAAGACTCGGATATGTTGTGGATTTTGTGGATTTTAGGCTTTTCCCTGCGGTTTTCAATCTTGCGGATTCCTTTATTGTTGTCGGTTCGTTTATCTTAGCATATCTTATTATTTTCAAAGGCATCAAATAGAGGTGTAGGGGGAATTATGTTGAAGGAAGTAGCCGAACAAAATGTCCCCTTGGCTGACATTGGCAAAAGGATCGATGTATTTTTAGCATCAGAGATGGATTATACCCGTTCTTATATAAAAAAGCTTATACTTGAAGGACTTGTTTTGGTAAATGATGACACTGTAAAACCAAATTACAAGCTGAAGGAAAACGATAAAATAACAGTAAATATTCCTGAGGCGGAAAAAATTGATATTGAACCTGAAAATATTCCGCTGGATATCTTATATGAAGATGAAGATATTATCGTAATAAACAAGCCGCAGGGAATGGTGGTTCATCCTGCGCCGGGAAATTACAGCGGAACACTTGTAAATGCGCTTTTATACCACTGCAAGAATTTATCCGGAATAAATGGTGTTTTAAGACCGGGAATTGTCCATAGGCTTGATAAGGATACATCGGGTGTTATGGTTGTTGCTAAAAATGACAAGGCGCATTTGAGCCTTGTAAATCAGATAAAGGACAGGAAGGTATTGAAAAAATATGTTGCTGTAGTTGAAGGGGTCATCAAGGAAGATGAAGGGTATGTAGAGGCGCCGATAGGAAGGCATCATGCTGACAGGAAGAAGATGGCTGTTGTTGAAGACGGGCGGTATGCCCTGACCCTTTACAAGGTTTTAAAGAGATTTAAAAACAATACATATGTAGAAGCCGTCATAAAAACAGGAAGAACACATCAAATACGGGTACATATGGCGTATATCGGGCATCCGATCGTTGGTGATGCCGTATACGGCTATAAAAAGCAAAAATTCAATCTTAAGGGACAGGCGCTTCATGCAAGGCTTTTGGGGATTATACATCCTGCAAAAAACGAATACATGGAATTTGAAGCACCCCTGCCCGAATATTTTGTCAAACTCATCGAAAAAATTCGCTTGATAGAGATGTGAAATACACTATTATTTTATAAGATTTGATGGTAAGTTGTAAAATAAAGTGACGGAACAAGCAAAAATTGGACTCATGGTAAATCCGATGTATAATATTAAGTGATAAAACAAAACAATACAAAGGAGATTATACCATGAGTCAATATGATAATATCATAGAATTGAGAAAATATAAACACCTTACAGCAAAAGAAAGATACAAAATAGAGATATTGCTGAAGGAAGGACTAAAACCTTATGAAATTGCACAACGAATGGGAAGAGGGACCAGGACAATTGAAAGAGAAGTAAATAGAGGGAAGGTAAGACTTCTAAATTCTGATTTAACATATAGAGAAGAGTACTCTGCAGATGCAGGACAGCGCATATATAATGAAAATGCAAAGAATAAAGGACCTGGTCTAAAGATAGGGAAAGACCATAAACTGGTTAAATATATAGAAAATAAGATAATCAAAGAAAATTACTCACCTGATGCAGTAATTGGAGAGATAAAAAAAAGAAAATAAAATTTAAAGCCCAAATATGTACAAAGACATTATATAACTATATAGATCGGGGTGATGTATTTCTAAAACTTACAAATAAAGATCTTCCCGTAAAAAAAGAAGGAAAAAAGAGAGACTATAAGAAAATAAAAATACCACATAAAAATCTTAAAGGAACAAGCATTGAAGAAAGACAACCAGAGGTAGATAACAGAAAAGAATATGGGCACTGGGAAATGGATTGTGTTGTAGGAAAACGAGAAGGGAAAGGTGCGGTATTACTGGTATTAAGCGAAAGAAGCATACGAGAAGAAATCATTATTAAAATGCCGGCAAAGACGCAAGAATCAGTTATTGCATCACTTGACAGATTAGAAAGAAAATATGGAAAAGCATTTAAAGAGAAATTCAAAACAATAACGGTTGATAATGGCAGTGAATTCTTGGATTATGAAGGAATAGAAAGGTCTATAAAGTATAAAGAAGAGAAAAGAGTAAAATTGTATTATGCACATCCTTATAGCTCATGGGAGCGAGGGACAAACGAAAATATCAACAAACTAATAAGGCGGTTTATACCAAAAGGGATGGATATAAGCAAGATAAGCAATGCGAGGATAAAATACATAGAAAATTGGATAAACAGCTATCCAAGGAGGATATTTGGATATAAATCAGCAAAAGATATGATGACAGCATAAAAGGCAAAAACTATTTTAAGAATCCAGTTGACAACGAGCCTCTCCTATATGATGACCAGCCAGCGAGCCATCCCTCCATGCCCCCGAAGCATGTGCAAGGAGAAAGGCTATGGGGCATAAATGGCTGGCTATCCAGTAAGGCTATCATACAGGAACCTCTCATTATAAACCGCACTTAAAAAACTTTTTGATTAGCTTTGCAATAAACCATATTGAAATGAAATAAGTAATCAATTAACATTATACATATTTACCAAATATTTCACGTCACTTAAACTTGCAATTTTTAATTTGTACCATAATATAAAAATTTGTGTAATTTTTTATAAAAATATGTTATAATTACGTATATATTCCTTAAAGTTTTGGTGGTGATGATTGGTGATATATAAGGTGGCGGTACATGCTTCCGGCAAACGGACACCGGGGACGGTTCTCTTTGTCTGAAAATTTATTTTGTAAGGAGAGGTATATTTCATGAAGATAGTTAGAATGAAGGATGTAATAAAAAGGTTTGGTGATGTTATAGCTTTAGACAATATGAATTTAGAAATAGAAGAAGGGGAAATTTACGGTCTATTGGGTCCTAATGGAGTAGGGAAGACGACAGCTATAAGCATAATCTGCGGCTTGCTAAATTTTGATAGAGGAGAGGTGTATGTTTTTGATAAAAATATACGCAAAGAACCGGAATTCATAAAGAAGAGTATAGGTATTGTGCCTCAGGATGTGGCTATCTACGGAGATTTAACAGCCCATGAAAATGTCCAATTTTTTGCAAGTCTTTATGGACTTAGGGGAAAAGAGCTAAAAGAAAGTGTAGAGATGTCTCTTGAGTTTGTAGGTCTTTCAGATAAAGCGAAAGAAGTACCAAATAAATTTTCAGGTGGTATGAAAAGAAGGCTAAATATTGCCTGTGCCATTGTCCATAGACCTAAATTGATAATAATGGATGAACCTACAGTAGGTATAGACCCTCAATCGAGGAATCACATTTTGGAATCTGTTAAAAAGTTAAATGCAATGGGTAGTACAATTATTTACACAAGTCACTATATGGAGGAAGTAGAGGCTATCTGCACGCGGATTTCTATAATGGACCATGGCAAGGTTATAGCTGAAGGAACAAAGGGAGAACTCACTTCAATGGTTACAGATGTGAATACAGTTTATATTGAAATTGGCTCAATTGATGGAATAAAAGAGGAGGAATTGAAAGGGATAAAGGGTGTAAAAGCTGTTGAGATAAAAGACAGCACGATAAAGATAACAAGTTTAAAAGATGTGAGCAATTTTGATGATATAATCCATTATTTTATTTCAAAAAACATACCAATACGTAACCTAAGAAATGAAATTCCCGATTTGGAGACAGTTTTTCTTACTTTAACAGGAAGGAAGTTAAGAGATTAGAGGTGAAAATATGAGAATCCTTACTATAATGCTTAAAGAAATAAAGGAAATTCTTTATGACAAGAAGGTAATGGCTATTATGATACTATTGCCAATAGTTCTTATTGGAATTTTAGGTTTTGCGTTTTCGTCAACATCAGGTATAAAATTAGGGGATATAAAAGTCATATATACAGATGAAGGAGATACGATACTTTCACAAGGTTTTGATATTTTCATTAAAGAAACTGATAAAATGGGAGTAAAATTTGTAGAAATAAAAGATGTCAGCAAAGGAATAAGTGAAATAGAAAAACGCAAATATGATGGTTATGTTTTTTTAAAAGGTAAAGATATAACTTTTTATAAGAATGCACATGGAGATATAAAAACGGAAATTGCAGCAAGTATGATTGACTCTTTTGCTGATACTTTTAAAGGAATGACAGCTATAGCTTCACAAAATCCTGCCTTTCTTAAAAATAGCGGCGATATAAATTTAAATAGAGAATTTATAAAAATAACCTCTATTGACAGAAAAGTTACACAAACATCCTTCGATTATTATTCTGTTACAATGCTTACTTTAATAATTTTATACGGTGCTATAAGCGGTGTATTTTCAATAGATATGGAAAGGACAAAAAAGACGGGGCGCAGAATATTAGCTTCTCCTGTTAAGAAATATGAAGTATTGATGGGGAAGGTGTTAGGGGTAACTTTTTCTGTTTTTATACAGGCCTTGATTATTATTCTTTTTAGCAAATACATCTTCGGAACTAACTGGGGAAATGATATCATAACTGTTTTTGCAGTTGTGATAAGTGAGATAATTCTTGTGGCGAGCTTTGGGGTAAGTTTGGGATTTATTATAAAAAATGGTCCTGCAGCAGAAGGCTTATTAAATGCCATAATTCCCCTTATAGCCTTCTTAGGTGGTTCTTATATTCCTGTAAAAGAAATGGGGAGTCAATTTATTGAAAAACTTTCAAATTTTTCTCCAATTACATGGACAAATACAGCCATATTTAATGTGATATTGGGAGGCAATTATCAATATGTACCTACAGCCCTCATGGTAAATTTAATTCCTGCAGCTTTTTTCATAGTGTTGTCAGCTTACTTATTCAGAAGGGAGGCTTTTTAAGTGAGAGAGCTATTTTTGGTTATGAAGAATACAGTAAAGTTGTTTTTTAGAAGGAAAGGGAATATTATTTTATTGATTTCTGGTATTATAATTCCACTTTTCTTTTTGCTTTTTACCTATGGTGGCAGCGGGCATCTTAGAATAGGTGTTGTAGATAAAGATGGGAGTCTTATTTCGGCAGATTTAATTAATTCATTGGAAAAAACGGACAAATTCAAGGTTGTTTTTCTGAAAGAAGATGAGATAAATGATAAAGTATCGAAAGGAAAAGTTGACAGCGCTATAGTGATTCCTCAAAGATTTGAAGAAGAAATTTTGAAGGGAAATCCAAAGGATGTAGAGATTGTATCAATAAAAGGGGAAGAAACTACCTTATTTTTGAAAAGTTATCTTGACCGCAAGATAAATGTTCTTTACAATTTAAGCAAGGCATCTGAAGGAAATAAAGAAAATTTTTATAAGATGTACAACCTTTATAAGAACAGTCCTTTTAGCTTGAAAACATATATTGTTGAAGATATAGGGAAGACGGCAGTGGCAACAACAAGAAGTTTAGGATTTTTTATAATGTTTTTGATGTTTAGCACTTTTAATATTTCTAATTTTATACTTGTGGAGAAGAGAGATAAAACTTTTTACAGAATTTTTGTTTCTCCTTTAAAGCCAAGAACTTATTTAGCGAGCAATTTCTTTGTAAATTTAATTTTGACAGTTTTTCAAATAGCTTTTATACTTGCGTTGATTACCTTTATATTAAACTTAGGCTTCACAAAAGCGACATTTGATGTTTTTTTAGTACTGGTTTCTTTTGGAATAACCTCTATTGGTTTAAGTTCAATGATAGTTGCTTTTTCACCTCTACAAGTTATTCTAATACCTTGTCTACTTTAATTATTACACCTACTTGTATGTTAGGGGGAACTTTCTGGCCATTATATTTAATGCCTGAAGCACTTCAAAAGCTTTCTGATTTTATACCACAGAAATGGGCAATAGACGCTATAGAAAAAATTCAAATGGGTGGTAGTTTAAGCGATGTTTATATGAATATAATCATACTGTTGGCTTTTGCCTTAACCTTTATCCTTTTAGGAATATATAAAATTAAAACTTCTGAAAAAATGGGAGATTTTATCTAATTTATATGTTATAATCAGACAAGGGGGACGGTTCCTTTTGTCTGAATTATTATTTTTGGAGTGGATGTAAATGCCTAGAAAGTCAAGAGTTAAAAGCAAGAGCGGGTATTATCATGTGATGCTGCGGGGAAATGAAAAGAAAAATATATTCAGAAGTGATGAGGATAAAAAGCGCTTTATAGAAATATTGGCAGAGAAAAAGCTAGGCGGGAAGTTTTATTTAACTGCTTTTTGTCTTATGAGCAACCACGTTCATTTGATGATCAAGGAAGGCAATGAGGATTTGTCAAGTTCTATTAAGAGGATTGCAGGAATTTATGCTTCTTATTTTAATAAAAAATACGATAGGACAGGGCATTTATTTCAGGATAGGTTTAGAAGTGAGCCAGTTGAAGATGAGAGTTACGTTATAGCATTAGTAAGATACATTCATCAAAATCCGGTAAAAGCGGGACTAGTGAAAAAAGTTTCTGATTATAAGTGGAGCAGTTATAGCTGTTATCTTAACGATAATGATAAAATGTGTCAAATTGTAGATACAGAGTTGATTTTAGGCATTTTCTCTGATGATAAAAAGAAAGCTATAGAACAGTTTAAGAAATATATGGAGCAGACAGAAGGCACTGAAGTTTTTATCGACATTGAAGAGGAAAAGATGGGTATAGAAGAGGCCAAAGAGTTATTTAAAGAAATGGCGATGGAATTTGGGATTAAAGATATAGAAAATATGGAAATTAATAGATATGAAGAATTGCATGACTTAATAAAAAAATACAGAGAAAAAACAGGACTTTCAATTAGAGATATTGCTTATATTGCTGGGGTGAGTAGGTATAGTATACATAAGATTTTGAAAGAATAAGGCAAAGCTTGACTATATAGGCTGATTAAATTTAAAAGTTCAGACAAAAGGAACCGTCCCCTTTGTTTTATGGTTATAATTTAAAAGACATGGCAATACTTAAAAATGGAGGTGTTGACATGTCTTTTAAGGTTTCATGGAAGGTACATATGTTATGTTTTTTAATATCTTTTGTATTCTGCTTTTTGACACAGAAATATTTAAACATTTTATTTATAAACATATTATCTAAAAACAAAATGCTGAATATAACGGGTAATATTTTCTTGAACCTATACATTTTTATCCTTATTATTTTCATACCCTTGACATTTCTTCATGAAGCGCTGCATGGCGCTGCATATAAGATATTTGGCGGCAAGGTAAAATACGGTTTTAAGGGTTTATATGCTTATGCACAGGAAACCTCCGGCATAGCACTAAGCAGGACCGAATTTCTCATTGTGCTTTTGGCACCTGTCACCTGTATTTCCGTAATTTCAATGCTTATTCCGGGAAGTATTGGTGGTATGGTTTTCTTTTTGAATCTTTTAAGCAGCATGGGGGATTTGTTGATGACTTTTTATTTATGTAAAACCCATGAAAACAGCCATATTATCGATAAACATTACGGCTTTGACGTAATAGAAAATTGAAAAAATTTTCTTGACAGTAATAATTATAATGGTATATTATTGTAAATATAACGAAAAAATTGAAATCAGGGAAAGGCAGAAGTGATTTTATGCCAAAATTATTGAAAAAGGTACATATATCTTACAGCCAACAAGGTTTTACGCTAGTAGAACTTATAGTTGTAGTTGCCATAGTTGCCATACTGACAGCAGTATTATTTCCTAAGCTCCTTGTCTATACCGAAAATGCAAGGGTAAGCAAAGCCATGGGGGACCTTTCATCAATGAAAAGCATAGTCAAGGCGTTTGCAGCGGACCATGATTACGGCTATTATCCCACAGCCGATACAGGCAAAGCCACCAGTGTCGGCACCGTTCTTCAGGACAAAGGGATACAGTGGTATGATGGTACAAAAGGGGAGGTAAAAGACCCATGGGGAAATCCATATTATTACGGTACGGTTCCCGACAGCAGAGGTATGGCAAATCAGCTCTATTTGATCATATCCTTCGGACCTGACGGAAAAGAGGGCACAGATGATGACATATGGATTTCCAGCGGCGGTTCGCCGACACAAAGCAAAACTCCAAATGTAGTACCGACATCAAAGGTTGCTTCCGCACCGTAAAAGGACTGTGGCTTAATTTTAAACGCAGTCTTTTTTTATAGTGTAAATTCCGATAGAAAACAGGATAGAAATAATGTGTAGAAAAATAAAAAAATTAATAAATATTTGCTGAAAAAGCATATTTTTTCTTGACATTTATAATTATTATGGTATAAAATGAATTTAATACCAATATTAAAATTTAAGAAAGGCTGAGGTGGTTTTTTATGCAAAGCTTATTAAAAAGGATACAATGTATATCACGCAATGAGAAGGGCTTCACGCTTGTAGAACTCATAGTCGTTGTAGCAATCATAGCAATACTGACAGCAGTACTTCTTCCAAAACTTTTGGGTTATACAGACAATGCAAGAGAAAGCAGGGCAAAGGGTGATTTGGCATCAATGAAAAGCGTTATAGAGGCATATGCGGCATCTGAAGGAAATGGCAAATATCCTGCTGATGCTGATGCTGCTAAAACTTTACTTGCAGCTCATGGAATAAATACACCAACAGATCCATGGGGTAATCCTTATAATTATGCAGCAAGTACAAATCAAGATTCTTACATTATCATATCATTTGGAAGAGATGGAGCACAGAAGGGTAACGATGATATGTATGTGACAGAAAGTATATCACCTACAAAGGATACTGGTAATACTGCTGCTGCTCCTTCAGGCGGTACTTTACAACCAATAAAATAACGCAATAACAACAACAAAAGACTATGACATAATCTTATGTCGTAGTCTTTTGTACCATAATATAAAAATTTGTGTAATTTTTTATAAAAATATGTTATAATTACGTATATATTCCTTAAAGTTTTGGTGGTGATGATTGGTGATATATAAGGTGGCGGTACATGCTTCCGGCACACAGCGCAATATAGTTGTTGATGCCGGCAGTCCCGGCGAAGCTGCGCTCCAGGTAAAAAAACGTCTTGGGGATAACATGGCTGTTATAATAAAGGTTACTCAGGTGAAACAGAGCAGCTTTAAAGGGCTGAAGTTATTCGGCAGGGTAGGACCCCGGGACCTTGCGATTTTATGCAAAAACATAACCGTGCTTATTCAAGCCGGCGTAACTGCCCTCGAGGCGATAGAAACCGTTTCAAGCCACATAGGTAAAAAGGCGATAGCCGATGCTTTAAATTCGGTGGCTGAAAATGTCAAGGAAGGTTTTTCATTAAGCAGCGCTTTCCGAGGATCGCCGGATGTATTTCCCGAATTATTCTGTCAGGTATTGGAGGCATCCGAGGAAGCGGGAGCCTTGGAAGAAGGCTTAAATGCCTTATCATCTCATTATGAAAGAGAGGCTAACTTTAAAGAAAAAATAAGGCAGGCAATGTCTTACCCGTCCTTTGTTGCGGGCTTTGCCGTAGTAATATCTCTTGCATTATTCATATTTGTTATTCCAAAATTTGCTATGCTGCTTAACAGCGCAAATGTTCCTCTGCCCCTTCCTACCAGACTTATGCTCTATTTCTCATCACATGCATGGCAGACGCTTTTGATTTTGGCAATATCGATATTTATTATCGTCAGGGTCATAAAGATGTTGTGGAAGGCGCATGCCACAAGGCTGAAGATGGAACTTATACTTTCAAAGGTACCTTATGTCGGTACACTGTATACAAGAACAGCACAATCGCGTGTGTGTACAATGTTTGCATTGCTTTTAAATGTAGGCATACCTGTTGTTACCACACTGGAAACGGTTGAAAAATCATGCTCTATAATATCTCTTCAGGATGAACTTAAGGTTGTGCGTTCGGTTGTTCGAAACGGCGGCTCTTTATCCAATGCACTAAGCATGTGCAAGTGGCTGCCAAAGGTAGTCGGCAGAATGGCTTCCATAGGTGAACGTTCCGGCGCACTGCCGGAGATGTTTGAAAATACGGCATCATTGTTTGACAATGAAGTTGACAATATAATACAAAAGCTGCCTACGTTGGTAGAATCAGCAATGATTATTTGTGTCGGAGCCCTTGTGCTGTTTGTATTATTATCATTGTTTTTGCCAATCTTCTCAATGTACCAAACAATAAAGTAATATTTCACGATATCAACAACAAAAGATGAATCATAGAATAAGCTGAGGTGTTATAGTTTGAACAATGTATATGACGGTCATGTTTATATAGGAAAAATACTTATTGAAAATGGGGTTATAAACAGCCAACAGCTTGAAGAGGCATTGAAAATACAGAAAGAAACCGGCAGGAAGCTTGGTGATATCCTGATATCCATTGGGGCATGCAGTCAGGAAGCAATAGCCGATGCATTGGCTGTACAGATGGGGCTTAACAGGGCGCCTGAAGGCTTTTGGGAAAATCCTCCTGACCCCTCGGTCAAAGGGGGAATTGCCCGTAAATACAAATTTTTTCCCTTAAAATTGGAAAACGGCAAACTCCATGTCGCCATATCCGACCCTCTTAATATTACAACCATTGATGAAAGCAGATATGTAACTGGCTATAAAATAATACCTGAAATCGCAACACAAACCGAGGTTGACAGGGCATTAAGACGCTGGTACGGTATAAGCAGTGATGAGTCTTTGGGGATTGAAGAAGCCTTCGATGATGAGGATGCGGAGGAGGATAATGCGGAAGGTCCTACCGTAAGAGCAGTAATCGATATAATAAACGGCGCATTATCTGAAAGAGCAAGTGATATACATATAGAACCAAGGAAGGATGCCACATTAGTAAGATACCGTATTGACGGTGCTCTTCGGGACATTATGAGGATGCCGAAAAAGATGCATTACAGCATCGTATCACGCATCAAGGTAATGGCAGGGCTTGATATAGCTGACAGGAGAGTGCCTCAGGATGGGCGTATAAAACTGCGGGAACCCCATGAGATAGACCTGAGGGTATCAACACTTCCTACAACACTGGGAGAGGCTGTCGTGCTCCGCATATTGGACAAGTCCCGCGTACTGCCCAAACTGGAGGTTTTAGGATATGAGGGAGAAGATTTATCAAGGATTAGAAGGGCAATCGGCATGCCTTACGGTCTTGTACTTTTAACAGGACCTACAGGTTCAGGCAAGACTACCACCCTTTATGCAGCCTTATCGGAGGTTGTGACACCCTCGATAAATGTGATAACGGTTGAAGACCCGCCGGAATACGAATTGGAAGGCATAAGGCAGGTGGCTGTCAATGTGAAGGCGGATTTAACCTTTGCTACAGCATTAAGGTCTATACTAAGGCAGGATCCGGATGTTGTTATGATTGGTGAAATAAGGGACTCGGAAACCGCAAAGATAGCTGTTCAGGCGGCAATGACCGGTCATTTGGTATTGTCAACACTTCATACAAATGATGTTGCATCGGCACCAGCAAGACTGGTCGATATGGGGGTAGAACCTTATCTTGTGGCTTCATGCCTGCTTTGTGTCGTGGCGCAGAGATTGGTCAGGAGGGTATGCCATGAATGTGCCGAGCCATATCAGCCTCCGGCGGATTCGCCGGTTTGGGGTTTCCTCAATACAAACGGAACACCGTCAATCTCATTGAAGCATGGCAGAGGATGTCCGTCATGCGGTCGTACCGGTTACAGAGGACGCATAGCAATTGTAGAAGTAATGACGGCATCACGGGGAATACGTGAGCTTATAAGGCAAAATTCTACTGCCGATAAAATAAGGGACCTTGCTGTTTCAGAAGGCATGACGACTCTTTTGGAAAATGCAAGAAGCAAGGCATTGGAAGGTATAACTACCCCTGAGGAGGCGATGAGGGTTGCGTCATCTTTCGACTAAGAAGTTAAATAATAAGGGATTTACATTGATTGAACTGGTTGTGACAGCGGCAATACTTGTTGTAGCAGCATTTATGCTGGCATATGCTATGATTTACCCTCTTCACACTCAAGCAGATTCAGAGAAGGCGTCGACGGCTGCCTTTTTGGCACAGGAGATGGCTGAACAGCTTAAGGCGGTATCATATGACAATTTAGATTCATACAATGGCAAGACTGAAACTGATGTGGATGGATATAAGGGGTTTAATCGTACAGTTACAGTAAATTACAAGAATTCTGCTCCATCCACAAATACAAAAGTAGTAACAGTGAAGGTAACATATCCGATACACGGCGGGACCGGAACTCAAACGGTTGTATTTGAAAGGACGGTGGATTCTTGATGCACAGAATTTTCTCACGTCTTAAAGGTAATAAGGGATTGACGCTCTTAGAAGTTGTTGTGGCATCAAGTCTTGCCATGATGCTGCTTCTTGTTGTGCTTGAAATGTCTTGGCGTGTATGGGGTGTATTCGGGATCAGTAAGGTACACTTTGATGAAACATCTGAGCTGCGTAAGGCGATTTACTGGGTTACAAGAGATTTGCGCTCTGCGGATAAAAATACAATCGTCATAGTTGATGCAATGAAAGATCCTATTACAAATAATATTATAGGTATTGAACCACATACCCTGACAATGAATATTGGAACGGCAGATGTAGTTACATATAAAATAGACAGCAGCAATAATCTTGTTCGTATTGAGAACGGCATTCAACGTACGATAGCATCAGGTATAGCATTTGATAAAAATGTGGTTAATTTTTCAAAGGAAAATAAAGTAGGCGGCACATTGGTAACAGTGACGTTTAACGGTGTAGAAAGAGCTAAGGAAGGAAAGGAAGGTTTGCAATCATGTATAATGGTTTATTGAAAAGCCTGAAAAAAAACGAAGACGGTTTTACACTTGCTCTTGTTCTTGTTGTTTTATCCGCTCTTTTGATATTGGCAGGAACAGCGTCTTATCTTTCCGTAAGAACATCAAGGGCGGCAATTGATGACCGGTCATTGGTACAGGCGCGGTGTGCGGCGGATACGGGAATCGAACGTGCAAGATTATATTTATCAATATTTCCTTTTCTGCGTGCAAATATCATTCCAAACCTTGTTTCAAATTATACCATTGATAACACATCCAAAAATACATATCTTGAAATCATGGACGATGATCAAAAAAGACCTAATGTAGTAAAAATTGTATCTACAGGCGAGTGCCGCGGTGTTAAAAAAACAGTAACAGCTTATGTCCAACTAAGTACTGGTACGTTATTTAAATTAATATATCCAGGTTTTATGAGATTGCCTTCAACATCACAATATCAACCTTGGCAACCGGAGAATGCAATAATTAATTCAGATGTTTATCTTAATGGTGATTTAGTTAATAAGGCAACAATTAAAGGTAATGTATATGCTGCAGGGAAAATAAAAAATTATGGTCATATTTATGGTCAGTCAAATAGTAACTGGAAAGGAAAACTACCTGATATTACAAAATTCAGCGATTTAATTGACAGGGCTGTCAGTATTGCAGGTCAGCTTTCAAGTATATTGGGAAATAATGGGCATTATTTTAATGGTTCTCATACATTTACTTCATATGATCTATCGAACATGAACGGTTATTATTTTGTTAACGGAGATGTGACAATAAATGGTGGCACAACAAATCAGAATAAAATATGTATAGTTTCTACAGGACAAATCAATATAAATGGTAATTTAAATGTAAATAATAATACTAATAACTTAGTTCTAATTTCAAAAGACAATTTCAATTTTGCAGTTCAATACAAGAGCAATTATAATTTTGCGTTGGGTCTATCTTGTGGAGGTACACCTTGGACTGCAAACAATGGTGAAAGTATTGCAATAGGGTATGAATATTTTTTAGTAGATCATACAGGCTTGTATGTTGCTCCTAGTTCTAGTGGCGGAATTACTTTCAACCAATATACAAACAATACAATTAATTTAGACAATTTATATTTAATAGGATATAGCACAACGATAATATCACGCACTGAAAAATAGTGATTTTTAAAGGGGGATACTGATGAATAAAAAGCCGGTATTTATATTATCTCCGATAATTGCTGCTTTAATCACAGGATGTATATCTTGGTTTTTTGGAGGCGCAATGCCGAATGTAGCCTTTTTATATGGCATATCGGCAGTTTTAGGGGCTGCCGCAGGAATATTGACTGTGTTTGTGTCTCTGAACGGCATGTTCAAAGAATTAGAATCAGCAAGAGAAAATATATCAGTATTGAATAAAAAGATTAATGAGAGTCAAAAAGATGCTCAGGAATTAGAATCATTAAGGGCAAAAGTGTCGGAATTAAATGATAAACTAAATGAAAGTCAAAAAGCCTCTCAAGAGATTAGTGCCGCAAAGGAAGATAAATTCACGGATATAAAGGAAATGAAGGGTTTAGTTGAAGGATTTGCAAAGGCTGTAAAAACGGTGCAGGAAATTGATGAAATGCGCAGCATAGAGCTTGACAAGGCTATTAATGATGCGTCAGTAGAATTATCAGAACTTGAAAAGCTTATGAAAGATGTAACGGACAAGGTTTCAGATGTCAAGAATGTTCTGAATAAAGTTGGCGGAGGTGCTTGATGTGGCATTTAAGAAGGTAGCAGGAATAGATACGGACAAAGGTATAGCGGCAATATCGAAGGTGTCAGGCAGCGATGTAACGGTGGAAGTTTTCAAGGATTTTATGGGAAAAAGTTTAGATGAGATTATTAAGAATTTGCATGTTATTGAGAGGGCTGTAGTCGTAGGAATTGGCGGCTCTCAGACATATATGAAAATAATGAAGCTGCCTGCCGACCTTGATAATAGGGCTGTTGCCGAAACGATAAAATGGCAGTTAACAGATGTCGTCGGCGACAGGATAGTAAGGCATTACATAACGGGTAAAACAAGCGAATATTTATGTACACTTGTAGGCGGTGTAAATAAGGATGAAGTACAAAATGTAAGAGCCGGTGTGATAGATTTGCGCGTTGCGGCTTTATGGCGCGGAGCCATGCATTTTTTGAAAGAGGACAATAATGGACCGAAGGTAGTGGTAGAAAAATCAAATTCAGGGTGCAGGATTGTAGGAGGAAACGGTTTTTTATCATTTGCCCGTGAATTGGCTGACGACTCCGATGCTGAAATCCAGCGTACATTGCTGTACTGCAGGTCTGAACTGGGGGAAAATATTAAGGTTTATTATGTCGGAAGCGATTTGCCTGATGAGACAACGGCGGTTGGTTTATCACTGCATTATTATTCAGAGCCCCGTTTTAATTTTTTGGTAAAGGAAAAACGGTCATTAAATGGGATTGCTATCGGCAGTCAGTTTTTAAAAATCGCTGCTGCCAGTATTATTTTGGCTTTACTTCCTTATATAGCGGTATTAGGTTACGGCATACAGACAGATATATATACAAAAAGGACTGATGCGCTTGCCCCACAGGTGCAAAGATATAACAAACTAAAAAACGAATGTAAAAAATATCAGGATTGGGCAGTTATAGTCGAATCCTTTAAAGTATCTCCTGTATATCCATATTTGGAGGATATACGTCATGGAATACCGTCAAAATGCTGGCTTACGGCGATGAATGCGGTAAGTACAGATAAAACCGCATCAGGAACAGCCGCGAAAAATGCACAGACAAAGATAATAGACAAGGCTTCACAAATAGATTTGGAGGGGTATTCCCTTGATGCGGCTTCAGTCGGTCTTATGCGGGACAATCTTGCGGCATTGCCTTGGTGTAGTGAAGTAAAAGCCGTATCATTGCAATGGGATGATAAGGTTGGTGCATATAAATTTAAACTATCGGTTGCAATAAAGCAGTCACAGGCAGGTGATAAAAAATGATGGATGTTAAGTTTGATAAAAGCACAGATGAAAAAAAAGGCATGGGAAGTTTAATAATATTGATAGGAATAATTGTTTTATCTCTTTTGCTTTTGGGATTTGGTGTGGAGAAAATGCTTCAAGCCAGAGCAAGTTTGATGAGTGCACATGATGAATATGAAAAGGCGCAGTCGGAAGCCACAGCTATACCTAAGGCAGAAAGGGACCTTAATAATGCTTTGCAAAAATGGAATGACGATAAAAGATATCTTTGGAGGTCTGCTGAGACAGGTATAATGTTTAAAGACGTTGAGGATGCGGCTAAAAGCCACGGGGTGCAGCTTATATCTATGGAACCTCAAAATTCGGTTAAATCGTTTTATAAAGGGCATCTCATAGCCGTACCGGTTAAGATTTCCTTTAAAGGTACTTTTCCGGGGGTGCTGTCGGCTGTGGCAGACATAGAAAAGTTAGTAAGTCCGGGAGAGGTGAGGCAGTTTAACATATCTGTCCCTCAAAATTCTCAGCAAACCGATGCTGTCGGTACTGTAGATGCAAAATTAGAAGCGGTATTTTATTCTCTCAATCCCCCTGAGATGTTCGGCAAGGTAAATGGAAGTTCAGGCAGATATGACCCCTTCTTTCCTTTAATTATACCGGAGCAAAATCAACAGCCTAAGGATGCTAAAAAGGCGAATACGCCAAGCAATACCTCAAATCTTTTTGACCAGATATTTAATATGATTTTTGGAACGGGAAAAACAAGTAATACAAATAATAAAAGCAATACCCCGAGCAATACTACAAGCAATACTACAAGCAATTCACAGAGCAATAAGCCAAATAATACCACAAATAATACTCCAAATACGGCATCAACATCAAACTGATAGAATATTTGTTAATGTTTTGAACAGGAGGTGGTAATTTGTCGGGCATTAAAAATTTATTCATGTTTTTAAAAAGGATTCTTATAAATAAAAAAATATGCAGGATTCTCACAATTTGGGGAATAGTTATAACTGCAATTATCTTATCAATAAATGCGGCTGTAAAAGCACAATCAAATGGAACAAATACAAAACATGAAGTTATCAAAAATACGGTTTACGCAGATAACAGTGAAATTCATGGAAATGCCGACATTGAGCCGGAAAATGTAATTCAGCAGTACGGATTTACGGACGGTTCTTATAGGTCTTATGCAGTAGTGAAGTTTAACAGCAATATTATAGGTGCGGCATCTTCCGGCAGTATAACATATGCAGACGGTAAAAGTGTAGCATTAAAGCTGAATGACGGGACTATGCTTAGATACAGTGGCTTCAGCAAAACAGGAGTCAAGATTGGTCAATATGTAAATACCGGTTATCCGATAGGAGTAGCGGAAGGAGCGGTGACTGTCAGCGCCGAATACGACGGGAAAATGATTGACCCCGTAGCCTTATTGTGGAACGATAAATCGCAATTCATTGATGAAGCAAAACAAGTAGAGGAAGAACGAATGAAAATAACGGATGAACTGCGGCAAAAGGAGGAACAGAAACAGGCAGAAGAAGAATTGCGGCGGAAGGAACTGCTTCAACAATTAGAGAATATGCTTAAAGCTCAAGCCAGCCCCGATATTGTCGATACATCAATTAATAACACGGCAAACAAGGAAGAAATAAGGAAAATAATAAATAATGTTTCTTTGGAGATTGGAATAGACCCCGATCTTATAACGGCTGTAGCATCGGCAGAATCCGATTTCAACCCAAATGTGGTATCAGATAAGGGAGCTCAGGGGGTAATGCAGTTGATGCCTGAAACGGCGAAATCTCTTAGGGTATTTAATCCCTTTGATTCATATCAGAATATTCGCGGCGGCGCGATATATTTAAAAAGTCTGCTTTCAATGTATAATGGGGATATCAAGTTGGCATTGGCGGCGTATAATGCAGGACCGGAAGCTGTAAAGCAGTATGGCGGGATTCCGCCGTATAATGAAACACAGGCATATGTGCAGTCAGTCCTTATAAAATATCAAAATCTAAGAATGATGAAAAATTAGTGCATTATAGGAAGGGGTTATTTGGATATGTCAGATTTAAAAGAGGATTTTCCTTATAAAGGTGAAAACTTAGTCGATGATTTATTAACACTTGCCGTAAGATGTAAGGCGTCGGATTTGCATATTACAGCGGGTACATATCCGGTACTGCGCTTGCATGGCAAATTACGAAAACTTGGTGATTTGCTTGAGTCTGATTCGCCGGAGATTAAAAATGAAATTGAAGCCATATTAACACAATGGCCTGAATTGCGAGACAAGGTTTCGCCTGAGCTTGCAAATCGAATAGCTAATCTGACGTTAAAAAACGACAGATTTATCGATGATTTTAACAAGCGCTGGAATACAGACTTAGCCATATCGGTACCCGGGGTTTCACGTTTCAGGGTGAATGTTTTCAGACAAAGAGGAAATTGTGCTGTAGCCTATCGTGTTCTTTCTAATAAGGCACCTAATTTGGATGAATTATTTGCACATTCCCCGAAGACGGCTGAGGTATTAAAAAGATTTGCGGAACTTCCAAGGGGATTAATACTTGTAACGGGTCCGACCGGTTCGGGTAAGTCTACCACCTTAGCGGCAATGATAGACCATATAAGCAAAACCTCCGAACGTCATATAATTACGCTGGAGGACCCTATCGAATATTTGTATCAGCATCAAAAGGGAATTGTTAATCAGCGTGAGGTAGGAGAGGATGTTTTATCTTTTGCCGAAGGTTTGCGCGCGGCATTGCGTGAAGACCCCGATGTTATACTTGTGGGAGAGATGAGGGACTTAGATACTATTTCAACGGCTATATCTGCGGCAGAAACAGGACATTTGGTGCTGTCGACACTTCATACAATTACCGCAGCGGAAACGGTTGAAAGGATTATTGATACATTTCCACCATCTCAGCAACAACAGATAAGGGTACAACTATCGGGTGTATTAAGAGGCGTATCGTCACAGCAGCTTCTTCCGAGAAAGGACGGCAGCGGAAGGGTATGCGCCGCTGAAATATTAGTTGCCGTACATGCCGTACGCTCCCTTATAAGGGAAAGTAAAACACATCAAATACCTACAACCATACAGACGGGTTCGGCTGATGGAATGGTATCAATGGATAAGGCTCTGGCGGATTTGGTATTATATGGTTTGGTTTCGCGGGAAGAAGCAGAGGAGCGTGTTGTGGAATACAAGGTTTTTGAAAAATACTTGGCATGATGTAGAGAGGGGAGATGGATTTAAAATGAAGAAAATAAACAAAATAATTACTGTAATAATTTTGATGCTACTTATATTTGCGGCAATACCAAATGCAACAGCTTTTGCTTGTGAAATAAACATAGTGCCTTCAAAACCTGAAGTTGCTGTCAACGAGATTATTTCCGTGGATATCTTGAGGACCAAAACCCATACGGTCTGCGTACTTCCACTTGATGATACAAAGATCGAAATTACGGGAGGTGAGATAGTTAAGGAGTATCCATGGATTAACGGAACACCGGATAAAAAGACAATTGAAGTTAAATTCACAAAGGTTGGAGAGGGTGTTATTAAAGTTACAAGAGATTGCCCGAAGGGCGGATTAATCGTACAATCTAAAACAGTTAAGGTTGTTGCGTCAAACACAGATGCACAGGCTGCAACGCCTAAGGATACAAATTCGGTGTCAAATTCTGAAACACAAAGTCAGAATGCAGTTACTCAGCAGACAGCTACAGGAAGTTCTTCAACCTCTGTATTTAAAAGTTTATTTTCAGTGCAGAATATTCTTTATATTCTGTTGATTTTATCAGGACTTATGCTTTTTATTATAAAGAAGTTTAAATGGAGATATTTTTTATTGCTCTTTTCCCTTGCGATACTCGGCTTTTATTTTGGCGGATGTTTATGTCCTGTGGGTTTTCCGGAAAAAATATGGCTTACGCCTTTGGGGTCGGTTCTATCAACCGTAATCTTAATAATGCTTGGAATTATTACTGTTATCACGCTTTTTAAGGGAAGGATTTTCTGCGGCTGGGTATGTCCTCATGGAGCGCTTCAAGAATTCTTGTTTCAAAAGAAAACTGCGATAAAATTAAATCCTGCAATTGATTATAAGGAATGTATTACATGCGGTGATTGTATTAATAGCTGCCCCGAAAATAGGAAAAAACCCCAATAAGCTTTTGGTATATATTTTTAATAATATTTTTCATGAAATAATGTTTTTCTTGTTTTTATGCTTTAAAAGTTATATAATAAAGATATAAGATTTACTAAAATTTCATATAAGGGGTGTTATGTATGTTAAGCAATAAAATGTTGGATGCTTTAGACAAACAGATTAATTACGAGATTTTTTCCGCATATCTATATGTTTCTATGGAGAATTACTTTCAAGAGAAAAATTTAGAAGGCTTTGCTAATTTTTTTAAGGTTCAGATACAGGAAGAACTTGCACATGCGAGAATTTTTTATGAATACATATACCGTATGGGAGGTCAAGTTGTTCTGTACCCGATAAACAAACCTGAGGTAAGCTTTGACAGCAGTTTAGACCTTTTTGAAAAGGCATTGAAGCATGAAAAAAGTGTAACTGAAAGGATTTATAAGCTTGTCGATATAGCTATTGATGATAAAGACCACGCAACAAATTCATTTTTACAATGGTTTGTTAACGAACAGGTGGAAGAAGAGGAAAACTTCAAGAGACTTGTTGACAAGTTGGGATTTATAGGTGATAAGGTACAGCCAATGTTTATGCTTAATGCGGAATTAGCCCAAAGAGTTTTTGTACTGCCATCACCCCTTGCCCAAGGACAGCAGTAAAAACAAAAAAGATTATAAATAAAGTCCTAAGTTTTAATTAAACCAACAAAAACTTAGGACTTTATTTATGATGCATATTGGGATAAAATTAATTGTATATAAATATAATGGAGCTGATATGTTTGAATATAGGCAATGTTGAGATTAAAAATAACGTGTTTCTGGCACCTATGGCAGGTGTTACGGACAAACCTTTTAGGCTTTTATGTAAGGAAATGGGCTGCGGATTTTCTTATACTGAAATGATAAGTGCCAAGGGGTTGTATTACGGCAGTAAAAACACAGAATTTTTAACAGATATTGATGAAAGTGAAAATACCGCTTTACAGATATTTGGTTCTGACCCCGAAATCATGGCTGAGGCAGCGAAAATATTAAATAATTCAAATGCCAAAGTGATTGATATAAATATGGGATGTCCGATACCAAAGATTACGAAAAATGGTGATGGCAGCGCATTAATGCTACGTCCTGATATAGCTGAAAAGGTTGTAAAAGCAGTTGTTATTAATTCGCAAAAGCCTGTTACAATTAAAATCAGAAAGGGCTGGGATGAAAAGCATATAAACGCTGTTGACATAGCACAATTAGCTGAGAATTGCGGGGCGAAAGCTGTTGCGGTCCATGGCAGAACAAGGGAACAGCTTTATTCCGGAAAAGCGGACTGGGGCATCATACGTAAAGTAAAAGAGAGTGTTAAGATACCTGTCATTGGTAATGGCGATGTTTTTTCACCCTGTGATGCAAAAAGAATGTTTGATGAAACCGGATGTGATGCTGTTTTAATAGGAAGAGGGGCACGAGGCAATCCTTGGATATTCAAAAGAACGCTACACTATTTAAATACAGGGGAGTTATTAACGGAACCTTCAAAAGAAGAAAAAATAAGCATAATATTACGGCATCTTGATATGATGATAGGGTATAAGGGTGAGCATGTGGGCTTACTTGAGATGAGAAAGCATATTGCGTGGTATCTCAAAGGATTTCACGGAGGAGCTAAAATAAGGGAAGCAATTTTCAGCATATCTGATTATGTAAAAATTAAAGAGTTATTGCTAAGCCTCTGATATAGAACAGCAAGCTTCTGTGAATTTTAATTAATGTCAATTTGTCATACAAGACATGCACAAAACGGGTATTAAAACCACATAAATGTATCATAAGGAGTTGATGCATATTATGGATAAAGATTTAGTACCTGAATTTTCCATGCAAAACAAGGATTTGAAAAACGAAAATAAAATAAATTATAAAGGGATAGATATAATTGAATTTTACAAAAAAGAAAAAATAAAAAAGAAAAGCAAATTTAATAAAGAAGATTTTTACAAAAGGTTTCTTATGCTAAATAATTCAATAATAATATCAAGACCGTTTGATGCGGATTACAGTATAAAGCAGTATAAGGTAAGTTTATTCGATTTAAGCAAAAGTATGGACTTTGAAGAGGTTTTTGGGATAAATCTTGGAAAAAAGAGCAAAGATGTTTACAAAAACAATATTTCTTTCGATAAATTTACAATAGGGGATATAATACTTGCCACAAGTCCCGGATTTCACATTCAGGGTGCTATAAGGCATGCCGCATTGTTTGACAGCAGAAGATATCATGGAAGCGTGGATGATAAATGTCTTTTGACAGCAGAGCCCGACCAAGGAGTTATTTATGAAACCATCAGATTTTATCAGGAGAATTTCAGTGAAGCTTGGGGCTTATATGTACCCAAAACCAGTTTGGAGGAAAGAATAAAAGCGGTAGACAGTGTGTCGCAATATCTTGGTAAGCCATATCTATGGTGCGCAAAAAAAAGGGTATTTGATAGTTGGTATTGTTCCATGGTTCCATGGGCGGCATATTATATGTCTGCAGGGCTTGATTTGGATTATAATGGCGGCTACTGGGTTCTTCCTATTGATATATTTATGTGTAAGGATACGGCGATATTTGAATATTCGTCTTAATAAAAAATATTTAAGTATATTTTTTTAAAATATTAGATATTACAAAGATAATTAGTGATACTATTACGATGCTTCCGCCGGGTGAAAGATTCAGGTAGAAAGAAGTAAAAATTCCAACAAAAACAGATATAAATGAGAATATAATAGAATAAGCTATGGTCTGTTTAAAACTTTTTGCGATTTTAAGGCTTGAAGCGGCAGGTATTACCATTAAAGCGGATACTAAAAGCGCTCCAATAATTCTTATTGATAAGGCAATTGTTAATGCTACAAGTATTGTGAAAAAAAGGTTTATTTGATTAACCGGTATGCCTGATACCTTTGCAGCCTCTTCATCAAAGGATATAAACAATAGTTCTTTATAAAATGATACTATTACTAAAACAACTGCTATACCTAATATTACTATCAGGTAAATATCAGTGATGCTTACGGAGGAAATGCTTCCAAACAAATAATTCATTATGTTTGCAGAACTCCCAATTGATAGGCTTAAAAGGATTACTGCTACCGCCATGCCGGCAGACATCATTATAGCCAAAGATATTTCGGAATAGCGAAGGTATATTTTCCTTAATTTTTCAATTCCTAATGAGGATAGTATCAGGATTATTATTGAACTTATCGTAGGGTTTAAGCCGAGCAATAATCCAGCTGCGACACCAGCCAATGCAATATGCGATAATGTGTCCCCTATTTGCGACAAACGCCTTAAAACAAGGAAAGTACCCGTGAGAGGTGCGATAACAGATATAATACTTCCTGCAATAAATGCCCTTATCATAAAACCGTATGAAAATATGTCAAGCATTATTCTTCACTCCTATTGTTATTGTGGTAGTGCTTAGTCATTTTGATAGGATATCCATATATCCCTGTGAGATTACTTTCTGTTAGATTAATTGCCTCACATCTCTCATTAACTTTTCCCTCCGACATACAAATAATCCTGCTTACCTTTTCGGTTATGGTCCATATGTTATGTGTTATCATTATGATTGTTATTTTTTTCTGTTTATTTAATTTATCCAATAATTCATATAAGGTTTTTTCAGATTTTATGTCAATACCTGTTGTCGGTTCGTCTAAAAAAAGTATGTCCGGCTTTGAAACAAGGGCTCGGGCTATAAATATTCTCTGTAGCTGTCCGCCGGAAAGCATGCCTATCAGTCTGTCTTTATATTCTAACATATCAACTATTTCCAAAGCTTCGATTACTTCATTCCAATGGTTCTTTGAGAGACGTTTAAACAATCCGATTTTTGAATATAGTCCCATTGATACAACTTCTTTAACACTTGCCGGAAAGGATGTATTGAAGGAATAGGACTTTTGAGGGACATATCCTATAAAAGATTTATCTTTTATTTCAAGTATCCCTCTGCCATTATACAATACTTCGCCATAAGAGGGTTTTAAATTTCCCACCATTATATTTACAAGGGTGCTTTTGCCTGAACCATTGGGACCTATTATTCCTATAAATTCACCTTTTTCTATGTTCAATGAAATATTATCAAGTACGTTTTTTTTTTCGTATGAAAAACTGACATTTTTAACTTCAATAAAACTCATTTTTATCTACTCCAATGCTTTTTTTAAATTATCCAGATTTTCCTTCATTAATGAAATAAAATCTGCTTTTTTTTGTATATCTTCATTAGTCAAGGCACCAATTGTATTAAGGGGCAGAATTTTTGCACCTGTTTCTTGAGAAATAACTTCTATTGGCTTCGTTGGACCTGGTTCTTCCCTGAAAATATATTTTATATTTTCCTTCTTTATAAGGTTGACAACTTCTGACATCCTTGCAGGACTTGGCTCAGCCTCATCGCTCATGCCTACTAATGAGATTTCATTTAATCCATAGTCCCGCGCTATATAATCAAAGGCACTGTGAAAAACAATAAATGTTTTTTGCTTGGTATTGCTTAGTTCATTCTTGTATTCCTTATCCAGTTCGGCAAGCTTTCCATTCAATGCTTCATAATTTTTTTCATAATAGTCTTTATTTTTAGCATCTGTTTTTTGAAGGGCATCCTTTATGTTTTTTGCTATTATTTGAGCGCTTTTAGGAGAAAGCCATATATGTGGATTTACTACATTTCCTGATTTAATAGGTTCTACTCCGTTTGAAACTTCAAAAAATGCCGCATTTGTTCCGGAATCTTTGATTTTACTAATCCAAGAATCTAAACCCATTCCAAGATACAAAACTAAATTTGACTTTGAAATTTCAGCTATGTCTTTTGTGGTAGGTTCCCAGCCATGTGGTCCTACGTTTTGCGGTATTATTGTTTTGACTTCAGCTTTATCACCGGCAATTTTTGCTGTAAGGTCATAAATAGGATAAAAGGATGCGTAAACTACAGGTTTTGAAGATTCATTTGTTGTCTTTGCACCGCAGGCGGTTAAACCAAAAATTAATAATACAACAAGAAACAGCGAAAATTTTTTCATTTATATCTCCTCCTATAAAATATTTTTATTGTGATTTATACATTTTTTGCAGTACCCCGTTATTTCTATTTTATGGTCTACTATTTCAAAATCCTTTATCTGATCTATGAATAAATCAAGGGGGCACATATTGAGTTCGTAAATTTTTCCGCATTCTAAGCATCTCATTACATGTCCATGTAAATCCTTTTGCACTTCATACATCACATTGTTGCAAATTTTAACTTCTACGATGATATTTATTTTTTTCAAGAGGCTTAAATTTCTATACACGGTGTCGATGCTGACTTGAGGGAATATCTCTTTTACTTTCTCATAAATTTCTTTGACAGACAGGTATCTTTGGGTATTTAACATTATATCAAGTATTAATTCCCTTTGCGGCGTGATCTTATAATTATTTTCTTTGATCTTTTTAATCGCTTCGCTTTTCATCATAATAAACACAACCTTTTATTAAATAAGAAGAAATTCCTATTTAAGATAATATAATAAATAAACCAAAATGTCAATATGGAATAATCTTATATTTTTCTAATCTGCAAGTTCGTCTCCTAATATAAAAACAGCAGATGAAAAACATATATTGCTATTATGTTTAAAAAATTTTGTTATCAATCTTTTGGATTTGTTTAAGAAATATATTAGGTAAAAACAAATAAAAAATTTAAAAATTTTTAAAAAATCTTTCATAAAAAGAAGGATTTTTTTGTTTTTTGTAGAATAAATTAAAATAAAGCAAATAAAAGACTAATAAGGTCTTAAAAATATAACTTTAAGAATCTTGTTGTCGAATTTTAATTGAACTTTCGGAATATGAAAAAGATATTGAAGAAAATCATTATTTTAGCCTACCTACAAGGAATTTAAACATATTCTTTATATTTGATGAGTATCGTTTAAATTATTTCTATCTTTTTTCAAATAACTTATAAGCAGAATTAATAAGAAGGAGGAATGGATAAATGAGTGAAGTATTATATGACAAGCAGAAATTAACAGAAAAACAATTAAGTATTTTAAGCAGTGAGATGGAAAAATATAAAAAGAGCACGACGGTGGCATATTTACTCTGGTTATTCTTGGGGGGATTTGGCGCACACAAATTTTATTTAGGGAAAATCGGAATGGGTTTTTTGTATTTAAGTATGTCTATTATTGGATGGTTAACGCTTGGAATAGGGATAGGCTGGATAATATTAATTATTTTAGGTATTTTTCTTATTTATGATTTATTTACAATACCTTCGCAAATTAAAAGTATATATGAGTATGAAGAAAAAAGAACCATCGATAGGTTGTTGTCAATAAACAATTATTTATCTCAAGAAACGAAACAAGATCAGGAAGCAAAGCAAGATAATTAATATTTTATTTGCATTAATTTTTTTGCATTCATCCCCGCCACAAGTGACGGGGCTTTCTGTAAGCTTATGGTAATTTTCATGGTTAGTGAGTAAATCCGTTAATTATTTCAGCATAATATCTAAAATCGGAATTTGAATCTCATATATGTTGGTTGAATATTCGAAGGAGGAGTAAAATGTTGAATAACAAAGCAGATGTACTGTTTCTAATAATGGGGACAAATCCATTTCCAAATATAATCTCAGTTATAACAAGGCTTAAAAAGGGCGGAGAAGTATTTTGCATATGCACTGAAGAGACATGTAAAAAACCCTATGAAAGGTTTAAAAAACTGATTGAAAATAAGGATATAACGAAAAAAATTAATAAGGTTGAAGTTAAAGATAAATACTATAGAAAATCAGTAGCAAAGATTGCAAATAAAAAGCTCGAAGAATTTTTTAAAGAGAATAATGAAATAAATCTTTTGGAATTGAATTATAACGGTGGAACAAAGGTAATGTCATCAACAGCATATAACGTAATAAAAAATTTTGACTATAAAAAATATAACTTAAATATAGATGTAAATTTAACATACATTGACCCTGAAAGAGAATGTATATACTGTGAGTATAAAGAAAAGAGCAATGGAAATTATAAACACATTTCCAAACCTTTATCTGAATTAAACCCATGCTGTGATCTAAGTGTATTGGACATAGTTAGCACTTATTTGGATTTAAATATGATCAGAAAAGGCAAAATAAAAGATAAGCCTGTTAATAGAGAATTATCAAATGCACTCGGAAATTTATTCGTAGATATAAAGAGTAAGGATAAATACAAAGAAGTAATGTCTTTTAAAAAATCTATACATATTTCTGAAAAATATAAACATGATATAGAGAATTTTAAGATAGAATTGGACAAAGCATTTAATAACAGTACACTAATAAAAAATTGTAAAGATTTTAATTATGAAGGTATTAATTCATTAGGGTTTGATAATGACGAAAAAATGCTTGAATATTTTTATAAAACAGAGTGGTTTGAAGAATATATTTTGAATATTTTAATCGAACTTAAGGAGGAAAAGGTTATTGAAGATGCCTTGGCAAATATAGCCAAAAAGGAAAAAGAAGATGAAGAAAAGGATGAATTTGAAGTAGATTTAGTTGCATATAAAAAATATAAATTATACGCCATTTCGGTTACAACACAAAGAAAATTAAAAGATATCAAAAAAAAGCTATATGAGATAAAACAAAGGTCGAAACATTTGGCAGGTGATGAAGCGGGGGTTTGTATTATCAGTCTGTGCTGGGATGATGGGAAAGAATTAGAGAAAGAATATAAAAATATATGGGATGATTTTACACCTAAAAACACACTTATATTAGGAGCTCAGGATTTTCCAGATTTGAAGAGTAAATTAGAAGAGTGGATCATTGGAGGTGGTAAGAGTGGAGAATAATGACAAGCCATATGCTGATTATCTTATTTGTTTAATAGGGACAAATCCTTTGCCTGCATTCATTACAATATTAAAAAATGCTGATAAGGACACAAAAATTAAGCTTGTTTACACTGAAGCCACAGAAAATAACATTGGTTCTAAAAATGTGGCAGAAAACTTATCAGAAGTAGTTAAAGAAAAAATATCCGGAATAAATATAGAATTTATAGAATGTGATAAAAGCGATACTAAAAAAATTGAAAATTGTGCTGCTAATTTAATAGATGCGATTAAAAAAGATATAGCTGATGGGATTTCATGTGATAGAAAAAGGATTGTTTTAGATTATTCAAGCGGTACTAAGGTAATGTCGGCACTATTTACTGAAAGATTTATAAATTTAAAAGACAGTATATTTACTGTTACAATTTCATATATAGGGGATGATGATAAAAAAATATTTATTTATAATCAGGAGGACAGTGGTGAGAGTATTTATATAAAAAAGGTTTTAAATAAATTCAATTTATCTATAGAAGATATTACAAGGATACATGGATATAGTTTAAAGGATAAGAATTCTCAAGAGAAAAGTTTAGAAAATACAAATGATAAAGTCAAATATTTATTAAACCCTGAATTTATTTCTTCTAAAGAAACACGTATAAAAGTTGATGAGATTTATTTGTTAAATGGAAGACTCATACTGTGTTTTAAATCCAAAAATAAAAATAATAAAAAAACTGAATATAAAAGGGAACTATTTAGATTTAAAGATATAGCAGATAAATTAAGCGGGAATAGAAGCGAGATTATATATAAATGTAATTGTGACGAGGAAATGATATACAAGCTAAAAAAGGACATAAAAAGTGATTATGAGTATGAAATTGAAAGAAGAATTACATTTATAAATGAAAATGAATCTTTTCAAGACATGGTAATAAAAAAATATAAAAACGAAGGGGGAAATTGATTAAATGGGAGCATTAGTTTTATGGGAAGTATCAAGGAAGCAAGATTATATATTTTCCAGCAACAGATTAAAAGAAAATATAGGAGCATCTATTATTATTGAAGAAGTAGTTGGAGAATTGCCTAAGAATATAAATAAGAATTATAGTGAAAATGTTATTTATGATGGTGGAGGAGGAAGCTTATATAATTTTATAGATATATCTGAAGCCAAGAAGTTTATTAGATTGGTCAGCAATAAAATAATAAAAGAGTATCCTGGTGTAGAAGTTTTTTTCGTTGTACAGGAGTATGATATTAAAAAGGATAAAATAATTGACAAAATTGATGAAGCTTATCATAAACTTGCTTTAAAAAAGAACAGAAGAAAAGACAGCGGAAGGCAAATTTCTTTTGGAATAGAGAGAGTATGCAAAGCAACAGGATTACCGGCTGAAGAACATATAAAAGATGAAGAAGATAATGAAACTTTCGTTAGTAAAGAAATATATACTAAAACAGATTATGCAAAAAGAAAAAGAAGTGAAAAGTTTGATTCTTTGCTGCCAGATAAAGTTGAAAGCATAAGGAATTTTGATGAATTAAGTAAAGGTGAGAAAAACTATTTAGCGGTTGTCCATATCGACGGAAACCGTATGGGAGATAAATTTAACCGGCTCAAAAAAGAGTTTAAATACGAAGGTGAAAACTACGAAAAAATAAACCAAGAATATTTAGTTGTATTAAGTGAATTTAGTCATAATGTAAGAGAACTCTTTGAATCTGCATTTAAACAAATGACATCAATAATTGAAAAAAACAAAGAAGTTCTGAAAGACGAGACAAATATAAAAGAAGGTAAATTTCCTTTAATCCCAATAATAGTCGCTGGTGATGATATTACATATGTGACAAACGGCAAAATAGGCATAGAATCAGCAAAGATTTTTTTTGAATATTTATACAATAATGAGATTGAATTATATAAAGGTGAAAAAATAAAATTAAATGCTTGCGCCGGTGTTGCAATAGTTAGGACTTCATATCCTTTTGCAAAGGCTTATCAGTTGGCTGAGGATTTATGCAGTAATGCCAAAAAGAAAATTATTGAAGATTATTCCGATTCTGACAAGGATTTTTCACTTATAGATTGGCACGTCGAATATGGCGATTTATTAGGAAATATATCAGAGATAAGAAGTAAAAATTATATGACGACTGATGAAAAGGAATTATGTATGAGACCTTTATATCTAAATAACAGTGAAAAGTGGACAAACTATAAGAATTTTAAAAAAGCTTTTGAAAATTTAAATAGGAAAATTAATAGTGAAAAAATTGCAAGGAATAAACTTAAACAGTTAAGAGAGATTTTAAAAAAGGGCGAAGGTGAAACAGAACGCTTTTTAAGAGTAAATAACTTAGAAAATTATTTTTCACCTTTAGAAGGGACAAAAGGAGATTATTGCTTTTCTGATGATAAATGTATGTATTTTGATGCCATTGAAGTTATGGACTTATTCTTAGAACTTGATGATTCAAAGGGGGATAAAAATGGACAAGTACAGGATTGAAGTAAAATTATTGACAGAAGCTATATTTGGTAGCGGTTATTCCATACCGGGGTCAGTTGATTTGGAAATTGTTTATGATGAATATGGGCTGCCCTATATGAAGGGAAAAACTTTTAAAGGAAATTTTAGAAATGAGATGTTTAATGCTATTAAAGTCTTAGGAGAAAAAAAGTTTGGAGGTTTATTAGTATCACTACTCGGGGAGGAAAATAAGGGTGTAGAATCATGGAAGAATCTTAAATTTTCTGATTGCAGGATTACAAAAAATATAAGAGATATATTGGTATATGGAGTAAAAGAAAAAAAACTTACTCCTGATGAAATAAAAGAATCATTGACAGAAGTGAGAAGTTTCACAAGCATTGATGATGACGGGTCTTATAAAAAAGGTTCTCTAAGACAGTTTAGAGTGATCAAAAAAGGATTGACCTTTGAAGTTGATATTTATTGTGGCAGGGAATTGTCAGTAGAAGAACTTGGAATAATGGCTGTGACTGCAAAAATGATGAGGCACATTGGAACAATGAGAACAAGAGGTAAAGGTGAGGTTGAATGCAGTTTTTTAGTTTATCAAAATGGCGGCTATAAAGATATGACAGAATATTATATTGACAGTTTTATAAAGGGGGTCAGAGAAAATGCCTAAATACTTAACATATGTGATTGAAGCTTTAGAAAATTTAAAACTTGCAAAAACAAATGTACAATTAGATTCTCAGGAATCAATGGAATATATAACGGGTTCTGCTGTTCGAGGAGCTTTCATTTATGAATACATGAAGAAAAAAAGTATTTTTAATATAAATGAGGGCATTCATAGAGAAAAATTATTAAAAGGCGGGATCAAATTTTTAAATGCATACCCGATAAATGATAAATATGATAAGAGAAGTATTCCTTTTCCCAACTGCTATTTTGCACCTAAAGAAAAAATAAGGATATTTAAATCAGAAAAAAAAATAGAGATTATATGTGGACTTGATAATAAACTTGATCGCGGATATGAGAAGGTTCGTGTGGGTGAATTTTGCGAATACGTTAATAATGAATATAAAATATTAAAAGTTGATAAAATTTCCAATCTTCATATAAACAAATCTAAAGAGAGAAACAATCTTTTTAGATATGAGTCCATAAAAAGAGGGCAAATTTTTAAAGGCATTATAAAGGTTGAAGATGAGTCATATGTGGATGAAATTAAAGAATTATTAAGGGATGTAGAAATATATATAGGTGGTTCAAAGGGAAGCGGCTATGGAAGATGCAGAATTACAAATATTAAATTAGAAGAAGATAATCCAGAATACCAGATATTTAAAGACAAATATTACTTTAAAGATTATATTTTCCTTTATGCTATGTCAGACATTATATATAGAAATGAATTGGGAGAATACAAAACATTTATAGAACCCGAATATATATGCAAGGAATTAAATTTAAAAAAGGTTGAATTTATTGATAGTTCCATAGAAACCAAGCGTATTACCAATTTTAATAACAAATGGAATTGCCGTACGCCTCAGATAATTGGTATAAAGGCAGGCAGTGTATTCAAATACAGAATTGAAGGGGATATTGATAAAAAAGTATTAAAAAAATTCACAGACAAAGGAATAGGAGAGCGAAAGGCCGATGGTTTTGGAAGGTTTGTAATAATTGATTCAATGAATGATTCTTATTTGAATTATGATAATGAGAGAGAAAGCAATAAAAAAGACCTGGCTGATTTATTAGAAAAACTTACAGAGAAAGATAAGAATCAGTTAAGAAATATTATAACACAGATATTTAAAAAAAGAGCAGAAAGAATGATACCGAAAGAGGTCTTATCAATAGATGAAGGTATTAAAGGTAAAATTAATAATAGTCAATGGGGAATTTATAAGGATTTATTTAGTGATATGCTTTTTAAAGATCCTGATAAAGGAGTAAAAAGGTATAATGAATACATGGACTATATTATCAATAAAAGAAGTAGTTCATATAAACAATTAAATAAAGTAGAATACAAAAGTGGAAATCTTAAAAACTTATTTGATAAATATATATTATACAAAGAAGAGGATGTTGGTAAAATTCTTGATGGTAAATTGATTGATAATAAAATTGAATTTGGGGAAATTCAATCAATTATAGATAAAAAATTTCTTTATGAAACAAATCTAAAAATATTAATCGGGCTTTGTCAATTTCAAATCAGAAAGGGGGAGAAATAATGGAGAAAATAACTCTTATACATGCAGAAATAATAAGCAAATCTCCACTTTATATTGGAAATGATGAAAAAGAGGTTTTAATTAACAATGAAGGAGGAAAAGCATATCTTCCAGCTACAAGTATTGACGGTTCTTTCAGGGCTTATTTAAAGTCAATTAATGAAGATTATAAAAAGCTTTTTGGGGACCAAAGCAACGAAGGTTCTATTATGAGCAATTTATATATAAGCGACGCATTCGCAGAAATAGATAGATTTGATAGAAGAAACAGGGTTTCTATAGATGGCGAAAAAGGTTCTGGGAAAGAAAAGCATAAAATTGATGAGTTGTATTTAAGCAAAGGATTAAAATTTAATTTAGCTTTTGAAATTCATAATAATGAAGAAGATGAAAGCTTAAATAAAATGCTTTATAAATGTTTAGAAGCTTTAAACAGAGGAATAATTCGTTTTGGCAGCAATAAGAGCAATGGTTTGGGAGTTTTTGAAGTAACAAGCATAAAAAAGATAGATTTTGATTTAAAAAATATAGCTGATTTTGAAAGATATCTAAAAAAAGATTATTCAGGCATGAAAGAGATAAAGGGCGATATTTTCAATAAGAACGAAGATGATGTACATGTTGAATTTACAATAAAAGGTGAATTTACGACACCATTGCTAATAAAAGCTCCTGAAACATTTGAAATTGGTGGTGCTGACGGAGAAAGCATTAAATCTGGTTCTGAATATTTAATACCCGGCAGCAGCTTTAAAGGTGTTTTAAGGTCCAGAATTGGAAGAATTGCCAAATATTTTGGAAGCTTGGATAAAGCAAAAGAGATGTTTGGTGATGTAGATGATAAAGATAAAAAAAATAGTCTAAGCCAGGTATTTGTAAATGAATCTATAATTGACAATAAAAAATTTGAAAATAAAGTGCGCTATAATAGAATAAAAATTGATAGATTTACCGGGGGTACAAGAAATACAGCTTTAGTAGATGATATACCTGTTAAAGGTGAAACAGAATTTAAAGTTATTTATAGGCAAAAAAACGATGATGCGTTCGATAAATATGCTATCGGTATAATATTGCTTGCTTTAAGAGACATGGGAACGGAAAATTTAGCAATTGGGAGCGGAAGCAGCATAGGAAGAGGCAGATTTAAAGCAAATACCATGGATGTGGTTATTGCTAATGATGTTATAAAAATTGATTTCAATAAAAAGACAATTTCTAATCAAGAACAGTTAAACAAATATGTTGAGGCAGTAAAAACCTTCATGAGACAGGAGGGTAAAAATGATTAAAAATTATCAAATTAAAAAATTAAATACTGAAAATTTAAAAGGAATTTTAAAGCGTGAATTTGATGGAGATTTTTCTATAAAAGAAAACTTGAATAAAGAAGCATTGATTAGAATGGGATTGACAGATTGCATAATCTACAACTACGATTCTGTAATATCTGATGAAATCAAAGAAGTTGACATAGATTATGAGAATATAATTGAAGCAAGATTTTTCAATGAAAAAATGGAGATTCGAGTATTTAATGATGAAGAAGGTTTAAATGGAACAATATTTGTTGACGAAAATCCTGATTATATAGAATCTGAGTTCATTTTATATTCAAGAGACAAAAACTCAAAAAGATATGCTAAAAAATTAAAGGTTAAAAAATATATTAGTTATGACGAAGATTGTCAGGCTTACATAAGTTATGTAAGACCATGTAAATTAATTTTTTGAGGGGGATTATTCTATGAAACCTGTAAAGTTAAAAGATATAAAAAAAGGATTAGTAGATTATGCAGTAGCACCATATAATTTCGTAAGTTTTCCTAAAAAGGCAGTTTCAAGGTATAAAGAATTTAAAGAACTGCCTGCACATAATGATTTTAAAGGGCGCAAGGGTGAAAAATTATTAACTGGATATATAGAGTATACATTAAAAGCAGAAACGCCAATAATTGTATCTAAAGGCAATGAAAACAAGGGAAAGAAATTAACAGATGCATATTTTTTTGTTAATCCAAATGGGAAATATGCTATTCCCGGTAACACAATTAGGGGTATGTTAAGAACCAATTGCCAGATTTTAAGCTTTAGCAATATTGTTGGTGGACAAAATAAAGATGGGATTTATGAAAACAGTGAAATAGAGGATTCAAGATTTCTGTACAGGGATGTTGCAGGAAATAATTCTTTGAGTAAAAAATATTTTAATGTTTTAGGGATAAATCCTAATATACGTATAGCTAAAAATTTAAAAGCAGGATATATAGTTAATAGAGCAGGCAGATATTATATTATACCTGCAAAAGAAATAAAAAAAGGCATTCCATATTTTAGGATTGATGAAATAGCTTTAAGAAAAATTATCTCAAATAAAAATATTGAGGGTATAAACTTAATGTATACAGAGGAGATTTTAAAACATGAAGATGAGATAAATGAACTTAAAAAAGAAATAAAAGAAATAGGAAAGAATAAAAGAAATATAAATAAATTTAAAGAATTGAATAGGGAGTTAAAAAATAAATTGAAGGGATTATCAAATGAAAAATATTATAAACCATATCAAATAGAAATATCCTTTAACATTGATAATAAAAATAACAAGATAACAGATATAGATAAAAAAGGTATATGTAGCAACAATGGTTATCTTTTATCCGGGGGTTTTATTTTAGGAAAATTAAGCCACTATATAGTTCCTGAAATAGATGATAAAAGTAATGAAATAGAAATTTCAAAAGAAGATATAGAAGCATATAAAGATGACTTGATAAGAACTAAAAAAATGAATAAAAAAGATGAAATATCTGAAGGAAAAGAGTTCTTTGCTTTACCTAAAGAAAAAAATCATATCAAACCGGTATTTTATATAAATACAGATAGACTGCATTTTGGATTTACACCTTTTTTGAGAGTTTCTTATACAAAAACAATTTTAGATGGTGTACCACATTCATACAAAAATACAGAAGGAATAAGTTATACTGAGGCTATTTTTGGATTTAGCAAGAAAATTTATAAAAGAAAAGATAAAGAAAACGAAAAAGTTAGTTATAAATCCCGTGTAAGCTTTGAAGACGCAGAGGTGGTAGGAAAAGCTTTATTGGATGAAGATAGCGTGATGAAGATGTTGCTTGCCGAGCCAAAGCCAACAAGCTATAATTTGTATTTAAAACAGGATAAAGATGCAGACAAGAAACAACTTAATATTTATGAGGATAACTTTGAAATAAGAGGATTTAAACAGTATTGGTTGAAAGATTATATAGAAAGTCCGAATTTAAAAGAGGGAACAGGGGAAGATATGAAATTTACAATTCATCCTTTAAAAGAAGGTAGTATTTTTAAAGGTAGAATATATTTCACAAATTTATATGAAGATGAATTGGGCCTTTTAATATGGTCATTGAAGCTAAATGAGGACTGCTATCAAAACATTGGTTTAGCAAAGCCATACGGATTTGGGAGGGTTAAGGTTGAAGGAATAAAATTGTTTATAGAGGATCTAAATAAAAAATATAACTATTTTAGTTTTGATTATTTTAAAGAGGAAAATGCTTTAGATTATTATATAGAAAAATATAAAAAGTATTTTTCAGACGAATTTTTAAATAGGGATGATATAGAAAATAAGATACCAATAAAGGAATTTATAAAGATTAAGTCAAAAATTGTAACACTTGAAGAGGCTAACAATTATCGATATATGGATTTGGATTCAAAAGAATTTCAAAGTAAAAAGGTTTTACCTGAAATACTTGAATATGAAGAAACATTAAAAGATAACAATTCAAAAAGATATAATGGCGATAAAAAGGATATAAAGGATATAAGAAAAAACAAAAATAAAGTTAATGTAAATAAGGGTACTACTATGGCCGAAGCTTTTGAAAAAGCACAAAAGAAAAAATAATTTATTCAATATTAAATAGTATTAATTTTATTAGTGTAAGGGGAACAGATATACGATATGTAATAACAACTTTTTCACTGTTCAAAGAACGAAATTAGATGCTGGTTAATTGGATTAAATTCAAAAATAGAAGTCAATAACTTCATAAATGATTTTTATCTTACACTTATAAAATTATAACAATCAAATAAAAAAAGGATGGGAATAAAGGTGAATGATATAGAAGAAATAAAATCTCTTTTAGAACGTATAGCAAAATCTCTTGAAGGGATAGTTGATTATTTAAATAATAAAGAAGTTGAAAAAAACACAGAAAACAAAAAAATTATCGAAAAAGATGAGCATAAATTAGTAAATGACTCTTCAGAATCAGAAATAGAAAAATTTTTAAATTCAAAGAACATCAAAATAAAATCAATCAAAAAAGAAGATGAATCAGATACAGTTCTTGATTAGAATAGTTTTATTTATGGGGAAAAATTATTCTCATATTAAAGTATTATATAAACAAATAAAAAGAAATTTAAATACAGGAAAAAGTTTTACACTAAATTTAAAAAATTATACACAAGAAGAAATTGCAGCAATGACACAATTGGGTACAGACTTTCATCGAATAGCTTTTTTAGAAAAATATAAATACGATAAATCACCAGATTATATTTTATATGCTAAAGTTAATAAAATACCTAAAGCAATTAATTTTTTCACCGGTGGTTGGTTAGAGCAGTATGTTAAATTATCAGTAATTGAAGCCATAAAATCTATTTCACAATCGACACCAATTAATTATTCATATATTAAAAATCCACAAATCATATTACCTAATGGTGATGATTTTGAATTAGATAATATATTCAAAATAGAAGATGAATATTTTTGGTTTGAAAGCAAAACAGGAAATTATCAAGAATATATTAATAAATACTCAGGATTTTCAAAAATTTTAGGATTGGATGATAAACACAGTTTTTTGATTCTAACTGATATTGAAGAAACAGATACAAAAATGTTAAGTACTTTACATAAGATGAACGTAGTTAAAATAGATTACTTTTACGAAACCTTTCAAGAAGTTCTACAGGATTTTAAAACAAAATCAAAGTAACATGATAAATTTTATGATTACATTTGATTGGGTAAATGGTTATAATGATACCAGAAAACTAGACAGACAAAAAGTCAAAAATAAGTTAGAATATAGTTATGAATAAGAGAAGAAATTTTACACCAGAACAAAAAGCAAAAATTGTATTAGAGGTATTACGAGAAGAAAAAACGCTTAATGAAATCGCTGCTGAATATGAAATACATCCGAATATGATTAGCCGCTGGAAAGCAGAATTTGTCAATAATGCAGCAAAGGTATTTAGCAAAGAAACCGACGAGTTAGAAAAGGTCAAAAAATCATATGAAAAGGAGAAGGAGGAATTATTGAAACAAATAGGGCAGCTCTCTTATGAGAATGCCTGGCTTAAAAAAAAATCTGGCCAATTCTAAATCTCGTGAGGAACGCATGAAAATGATTGATAGGGGTGATAAAAAGCTTAGTATTAGCAGACAGGCTGAGCTCTTAAGCATTAATCGCACAAGCCTTTATTACAAGCCTGTGCCAACAAGCGATGAAGAATTACATGATTAAGCGTATCATTGATGAGGTCTATACAGCCCATCCTGAATATGGCTATCGTAGAATGACAACTATACTAAGGAGAGATTATGGAATCATTAAACCGCAAAAGAACTCGCCGTTACATGCGGGAGATGGGCATACACGGATTTTGCCCTGGACCAAATCTTAGTAAGAGGCTGCATAGCAAATACCTATATCCATACTTATTAAAAGGACTAAACATTGATCATCTTAATCAAGTATGGTCAATAGATATAACATATTGCCGGATGAAACGAGGCTTTATGTACTTAGTAGCCATTATAGACTGGTATTCCAGGTATATTATAGGATATGGGCTGTCTAATACACTTGAACATACATTCGTCATTGATACACTCAAAAAAGTCATAAAGAGGCATGGGGCACCAGAAATCATGAACAGCGACCAAGGCTCACAGTTTACATGTGAAGACTATATAAACTTGCTGAAAGAAAATAAAATTAAAATGTCTATGGATAGTAAAGGTAGGGTATTGGACAATCATTGTATAGAACGATTTTTCAGGAGCTACAAGTGGGAGAAGCTTTACCTGGAAGACTGTGAAACCGGGCATCAGCTAAGAAAAATAACACAAGAATATATTGAATACTACAATAACAAGAGACCACACCAGTCATTAGGGAATAGAACACCTGCTGAATATTACTACGGAAAATCTAATATTCTTGTGCAAGCTGGCTAAATCTGTAGCATTTATTACATGTACCCTGTGATGAACTTCTCATTCCATGTCTTGGTACATCAGTGGTTACTAGATATGTTTATAGCTGTTTAACATAGTATGCATCTATAAGGCTATAGACTCAAATAACTTCTGTTTATGTATCTAACTTACATTTTATATAAAATTATCAAAATAAAGGAGGTGAGAAAATCTAACTTAGATTTTTAAAAAAATTGTCTTGACAGATGGGGGCATTATAGGCTATGCAAGGTTTAAGGAAATAGTAAATAGGGAGTCGGCTGTAAAAAGAATGAAGGAATAGAAAGGAAGGGGTATTATTGAGAACTTTAATTATTTTTACATCCATACATCATGGCAATACTGGTAAGATAGCAAAAGTTATAGCAGAATCATTAAATGCTGATATAATCAAAACAAATGAAGTAAATATCGAAGATATAAAAAATTATGATTTAATAGGGTTTGGTTCTGGTATATATTATGGGAAATTTCATAAAAATATGTTTGATTTAATAGATAGATTATCAGATCTAAAATCAAAAAAAGCATTTGTTTTTTCAACAAGTGGTTTTGGAAGTATAAAATTCAATTCTTTTATCGAAGAAAAATTAAAAGAGAAAGGTATTAAGGTTTTGGGTAGTTTTGCTTGCAAAGGCTTTGCTACTTACGGACCCTTTAAATTAATCGGAGGAATTGCGAAAAATAGACCTAATAATGAAGATATTCAAAAAGCCAAAGATTTTGCCAATAAAGTTTTAAAAAGCCTGAGCGGCTAAAGACATTTAGGGACGGTTCTTTATGTTTTTTGAACAATGCAAACAAAGAGAACCGTCCCCTTTATTTCTCAAACACCTTTATTTCTCAAACAAAGAGAACCGTCCCTTATGATTCTTATATTTCAGTATAAATAATTCTTCTTAAAAGAGTTTCAAACTTTTTATCGTTATCTTTTATGCGTTTTTTAGGATTATTGGTTTTTCCACCCGAACGTCTTACTTTCTGCGCTATATGCCTTTCAAAAAGCAGTCTGTCAATATTTTCATCTGAATATATAAGCCCATTTTGATTAATAGCGAAAGCGCCTTTTGCAAGTGCCATTGTTGCGACACCAAAATCCTGTGTCACTACAATGTCATTTTTTTTTGTCCTGTTTATTAATGCAATATCTGCGGAGTTAAAGCCTTTATCAACGGTTATTATTTCTGAGTAACCGTCATTAAGTATGTGGCTTGTGTCTATAAACATTAAAACAGGTATTTTAAATTCCTTTGCAATTTTAACTATAATATCTTTTACAGGACATGCATCTGCATCTACAAGTATCTTCATCGTCTTCTCCAATCATTCATTTTATAATCTATATTCTACCATTCGGATAATGATTTATAAAGAGAGAAATTTAAAATAAAATTTATCTTATATGAATATATTATTTCAAATGGTTAAGGTCGTGATTCTATGGAGGAAACAGAAAAATTTTATACAGTAAGGGGTTATCAGCTGCTGGAACAGAATAAGAAGCTTTTAACTTCTGCAATGGAGGATTATCTTGAAATGATTTATAGAAAAAGCATGAATGTAGGTTATATTCGCATAAATACGCTGTCCGAGTTATTGAATGTAAAAGCACCTTCAGCAACAAAGATGATTCAGAGATTGAGCAAACTGGGTCTTATAGAGTATCAAAAATATGGGACAATAAGGTTAACCGAAAATGGAAGCATTATAGGCAAGTTCTTATTGGAAAGGCATAACTCAATAGAAACATTTTTAAAAAATCTTGGTGTTGCAGATGATTTGTTGG
This sequence comes from Aceticella sp. 75b-Ac, assembly GCF_056032965.2. Lineage (NCBI taxonomy): Bacteria > Bacillati > Bacillota > Clostridia > Thermoanaerobacterales > Thermoanaerobacteraceae > Aceticella > Aceticella sp. 75b-Ac. The sequence continues at coordinate 826,544 of NZ_CM190971.1, read as the reverse complement.
TGGAAACAGAACTAATCGAGCATAATATTTCTGTAAATACATTGTACCGATTTAAATTGTTTAACAAATTTTTAAAAGATAATCCTGATATCAAGATGAAATACGAACAATATGTTTCAATATATTTACAAAAAGATAAATAAAAGTATAGATTAATTATGGTTTTTTGTAACATATATTCTCACTTTATCATATCTTAAACCGTAGGAAAAAAATTTAGCCATGTCTAAGTTTCAACTAAGGGGTGAGGATATGAGTGACCAGATAGCAAGCATAGAAACCAAGATAAGACATAAGGTTTTCAGTATAAACCAATTATTAAAATATTTAGGTCCTGCATTTATTGTCAGTGTTGCATACGTAGATCCCGGAAATTTTGCCACAAATATAAGCGGTGGTTCTATGTTTAACTACAGCCTTTTATGGGTTATTCTTTGGAGCAATATTATGGCGATATTTTTGCAGTCAATGTCGGCAAAGCTGGGCATTGCAACAGGAAGGAGTTTACCTAAAATTTGTTCATTGATTTTCCAAAGAAAAACAAACTGGTTTTTGTGGATAATAGCGGAATTAGCAGCAATGGCAACAGACCTTGCTGAGTTTCTTGGGGGAACCTTAGGTTTGTATCTTTTATTTAAGATTCCGATGGTATATGCCGGATTTCTGACGGGAATCATTACCTTTATGATTGTATATACAGAAAAATACGGGCAAAAAGTTGTTGAATTGATAATTTCCATACTTATTGCCATTATATGTATTGCATATGGTATGGAATTATTTTTAGCAAAGCCCGATTGGACAAAAGTTGCGATATGTACCATAATTCCGTCATTATCAAATGGCGAGGCTGTTTTAATAGCTGTTGGAATGCTTGGAGCGACGGTAATGCCGCATGTTATTTATTTGCATTCCCAACTTGTACAATGCCGCAACAAGGGATTTGTTACAGATGAAGATAAGAGGAAGCATTTAAAAATGGAAAGGATTGATATTGCTATTGCAATGAATATAGCATTTATCGTAAATGCGGCGATGGTTATAGTATCTGCTGCGGTATTTTATAAAAATGGAATGGTAGTAAATACGATTGAGGAAGCACATATGTCATTAAAGCCTCTTCTTGGCACTATGTCAAGTGCCGCATTTGGAATTGCTCTTTTAGCATCAGGGCTTTCATCATCTGCTGTAGGTACTATGGCAGGTCAGACTATAATGTCAGGTTTTATCGGATTAAATATCCCAATTAATCTGAGAAGGTTAATTACCATGATACCTGCATTAGCTATTATTGAGATGGGTATAAATCCTATGAAGGCTTTGGTAATCAGTCAAGTAATTTTAAGCTTTGCACTTCCTGCTGCAATAATACCTATGTTGCTGATAACAAGGCGTAAAGACATGATGGGGAAATTAGTCAATAAACCTATTACAGATGTATTGGGATGGATAATCACAGGTATTATTATATTTTTAAATATTCTCCTGCTTTATTATACTTTCACCGCTGATATCTGACGTACTCCCCGCCACAAGTGACGGGGCTTTCTGCTAAGCCCCCCTGTAAATTAAAAAAGAGGTGAAATCACCTCTTATATAAATTTTTGTGCAAAATGTTCGATTTTCTCCAGTGCTTTTATTATTCTGTCGAGCGAATATGCATATGATACCCTAATAAATCCGTTGCCGCTGGGACCGAAGGCATCACCCGGGACAACAGCGACTTTTTCTTCCTTTAACAGCCTTTCACAGAACTGCTGGGAATCCATTCCTGTTTTTTTGATAGATGGGAATATATAGAATGCTCCTTTTGGTTCAAAACATTCAAATCCTATTTCACGAAATCCCTTTATTATAAATCTTCTTCTTTGGTCATATGTTTTCCTCATTTTTATTACATCTTCTTCGCAGTTATTTAAACCCTTTATAGCTGCAAGCTGAGACATTATGGGCGCACATATTGTTGTATATTGATGTATTTTATTCATGGCTTCAATAAATGCAGGGTTTGAAGCAATATATCCGAGACGCCAGCCTGTCATAGCGAAGGCTTTTGAAAAACCATTTATCAATATTGTTCTTTCTTTCATTTCCGGCAGTGATGCAATACTTACATGTTTATCCTCATATGTAAGTTCACTGTATATTTCATCGGAAATGACTATCAGGTCATTTTCAATTATGATATTTAGGATATTATAAAGGTCATTTTCAGTCATTATTGCACCGGTTGGATTATTTGGATATGAAAGTATTAATGCTTTTGTTTTTTTTGTAATTTTTGATTTCAAATCATCCGGAGTAAGCTTAAAATTATTACGGGCATCTGTCGGAACAAATACAGGTATTCCCCTTGTTAAAGCTACACATGGTGCATATGAAACATAGCTTGGCTCTGGAATCAGAACCTCATCATCATTATTTAAAAGACACCTTACAGCAAGGTCAATTGCTTCACTGGCACCTACGGTAACCATTATTTCTTTTTCAGGGTTATAATCCAAGTTATAATGGCTTTTAAGAAAAGTTGAAATAGCAATTCTCAATTCTGGCAAACCAAGGTTTGATGTATATGTGGTACTGCCTCTATCAAGTGCATCTATACCTTCTTTTCGTATCAGCCAGGGTGTTGTGAAATCAGGTTCGCCTACACCAAGCGATATGATATCCTTTGAATTTGTCACAAGGTCAAAGAACCTTCTTATTCCGGAAGATGGTATTTTTTTTATGATGTCAGAGATATATTTTTCTGAATTCATGGTGTTACCACCAATCTTTTGTCTTTAGGTCCATCTGTAAAGAATACGCCGTTTTGTTTATATCTTTTTAAGATGAAATGAGTTGTTGTGCTTAAGACACCATCAATTGGCGCAAGCCTTTCTGCAACAAAAAGCGCAATCTCTTTCATTGTTTTTCCTTCCACTTCTACAGAAAGGTCATAACCTCCGGATATCAAGGAGACAGATTTGACTTCATCGTACTGACATATTCTTTCGGCTATTGCATTAAATCCATGCCCCTGCTGTGGAGTTATTCTGACATCGATCAGGGCATGAACAATTTCCTTATCTGTTTTTTCCCAATTGATTATGGCGGAATATTTTAAAATAATATTTTCTTCTTCTAAATTTTTTATTGTATTTTTTACAGTTTCTTCATCAAGACCTGTCATTGTAGCTATTTGCTCATCAGTCAACCTGCTGTTCTGGCATAGAAGTTCAAGAATATCCATTTCATTTGCCAAAAAAACCACCTCCTAAACATATATTTTATGCACATTATAATATAAATAACAATTTATTTCAATTAGTTAGAGTATATATTAAAATAATAATTTTTGAGGATAACTTAATTCATGCTATTAATAAAAAATATATGTTAAATAATTAATTATTGACTCATGTAGGAAATCGTTGTACAATATAAGTAATCTATTATAAGCAGCTTTTAAGGTCCGAAAGGGTAATAGGGAAGGCGGTGAAAGTCCGCCGCAGCCCCCGCTACTGTAAGCAATGATGACGCTCAAATAACCACTGGGAAACCGGGAAGGTAGAGCTTAAGATGATTTGCAAGCCAGGAGACCTGCCTTAAAGTTTGTAGTTCACCTTCGGAGGGAAGGATTGATATGTGTTATATCTATTGGCTTACCCCGAAGGTAGGTCTTAATTTTTGCAAATTTAAAATGATAAAATTTTTTAACAGGGAAGGAGCAAGTAAGGGATTGTTTAGAGCTTTTATGATTGCAGGTACACATTCGGGAGCAGGTAAAACCACAATAAGCCTTGGGCTTATGGGATATCTTTCAAAAAAATATAAGGTAGCTCCTTTTAAGATAGGACCGGATTATATAGACAGCACGTATCACAGATATGTTACTGGGAATTATTCCGGCAACCTTGATTTGTATATGCTTGGTGAAAAAAATTTAAAATCTCTTTTTGCTCATGATTCCAAGGAAGCAGATATTTCTATTATTGAGGGAGTAATGGGCTTGTATGATGGAATGGGTACAACATCGAAGGGAAGCAGTGCAGATGTTGCAAAAATCCTGAAAATACCGGTAATACTTGTAGTTGATGGTTCGTCTATGGCTGCAAGCATATCAGCAATAGTGCTTGGATATATGAAATATGATAGAGATGTGAATATCATTGGTGTTATTATAAATAAAATCAGGGCACAAAGGCATTTTGAACTTTTAAGGGAATGTATTGAACGTGACCTTGGAATTAAAGTGTTTGGATATCTGCCAAGGGATGTTGTACTTGATTTGCCTTCAAGACATCTTGGGCTTGTTCCTACATATGAGATGACAGGGCTCCAAGAGAAATTTGAAAGATTGTATCAATATATAGAGGAATATATTGATATTGATATGATACTTAAGGAGGTCGGACAGGGGGACAGGGTCTTGTCCGACAGGACAAGGTCCCTGTCCCCCTGTCCGACAAAAATTGCGTATGCATGTGATGAAGCATTCAATTTTTACTATATGGACGGGCTTAAGCTTTTTGAAGAATATGGTGCTAAGCTTATTCCATTTAGTCCGATACATGATAAAAATCTTCCGGAGGGGATTTCAGGTATATATATTGGCGGAGGATTTCCAGAAATGTTTGCAGAGGAGTTAAGCCAAAATATTCATATGATGGATTCAATTAAAAATGCCATTGATGATGGTATGCCGGTATATGCTGAATGCGGAGGCTTAATGTATCTTACAAACAGTATAAAAGACCTTGATGGTAATGTATTTCCAATGGTGGGAATATATGATGCAGATATAATGATGACAAAAGGACTTAAGCATTTTGGATATGTAGAAGCTGAGGTTATAATGGATAATGTATTGTTTAACAAAGGCAGTATTGTTAGAGGACATGAATTTCATCATTCGGAATTAAAAGGAAAATTGCAGAATGTTTCATATGTAGTTCATAAACCTGATAAAAATGACAAATGGAGTTGTGGATATGTTTATAAAAATTGTCTTGCGACATATGTCCATATAAATCTATATGCATATCCGGATGCCGTAAAAAGATTTGTTAATAAATGCTTTGAGTTTGAAGCAAGGGGGAAGTTAAAATGACGCTAAAGATTATGGTACAGGGTACTGCATCATCTGTTGGGAAAAGTCTATTGGTTACAGCACTATGCCGCATATTTAAACAGGACGGATATTCAGTTGCACCATTTAAATCTCAAAATATGGCTTTAAATTCCTTCATTACAGAAGAAGGTTTAGAGATGGGAAGAGCTCAGGTGGCACAGGCGGAGGCAGCAGGATTAAAACCGATGGTTCTTATGAACCCTGTATTACTCAAACCGAGTTCAGATAAAAATTGTCAGGTAATATTAAGAGGTAAGGTTCACAGTAATATGTCGGCACAGGAATATCAGAATTTCAAGCCGGAACTTCTTAATATGATAAAAGATGATTTTAAAGAACTAAGTAAGAACCATGATATTATTGTTATAGAAGGTGCAGGGAGTCCTGCGGAAATAAATCTGCGGGAAAGAGATGTTGTAAATATGGGAATGGCTGAGATTGTCAATGCACCGGTTATTCTTGTAGGAGATATAGATAGAGGAGGGGTTTTTGCATCTATTGCAGGTACACTTCTTTTGTTAAAGGAAGATGAAAAAAAACGTATTGAAGGGATAATAATCAATAAGTTCAGAGGAGATATTGAGATTTTAAAACCGGGTATTGTTATGCTTGAAGATATAATACACAAAAAGGTGCTGGGAGTTCTTCCATATACTGATATAAGAATTGATGAAGAGGATGGAGCTACTGAAAGATTTTATAAAAATGCTAATAATGGTTCTATTGATATAGCGGTTGTAAATCTTCCACATATATCTAATTTTACTGATTTTGATCCGTTTGAAAGAATTCCTGATGTGAAATTAAGGTATATAAATAAAGGCGATAGTATAGGGAAATGTGATGTCTTGATAATTCCGGGTACAAAAAATACCATTGGGGATTTAAAAGCTTTAAAGCAGTATGGGCTTTTTGATGAAATACAGGCATTAAGAAAGAAGGGCACATTTATTATAGGTATATGTGGTGGCTATCAGATGCTTGGCAAGACTATACTTGACCCATATATGATTGAGAGTTCTGTAAAAGAAACAGAAGGATTAGGATTACTTGACATTAAAACAGTTATAGAAAAAGAAAAAATGACAACACGCCTTAGAGCTAAAATAAAGGGTAATCTGCCGGAAATCATGAAACCTTTTGAAGGACTTGATATTAACGGATATGAAATTCACATGGGGGAAACGTCTATTCTAAGTGATAAGCCTTTCTGTACAATATATGAGAGAAATGGTGTAAAACAGGAAATAGAAGATGGGTGTGAAAGTAAAGATGGCAGGGTATTTGGAACATATATACATGGGATTTTTGAAAATAATAATTTTACTAAAGCATTTATAAATATGGTCAGAAAAGAGAAAGGGCTTTCAGCAATAGATGAAATTTTGGATTACAAGGCATATAAGGAAAGAGAATATGACGCTCTTGCTGATATAGTAAGGGAAAGTACAGATATTAAAAAGATATATGAAATAATGAAAGGATATCAGGACTGATGGAGGTAATAGCGGCATATATACTTGACGTAATAATTGGGGATCCGCAGGGATATCCACATCCTGTAAGGATTATTGGCAAACTGATTACATTCCTTTATAACAGGTTACAGAAATTTGCTGTTGATAGTAAAAAAGAGAAGATTGCAGGATTTTTTCTATGTGGATTTACCGTATGTATTTCATTTTTTACGGTTTTATTGGCTTTATATACGGCTGGATTAATAAATCCTATTTTGCGTATAGTTTTAAGTATAATATTGATATATACATGTTTTGCAACAAAGGACCTTCAGAGGGCGGGACTTGAGGTTTATAAGGAGCTTAAAACCGGAAATCTCGATAATGCAAGGAAAAAGCTTTCATTTATTGTAAGCCGTAATACAGAAAACCTTGATGTAGAAGGTGTTTCAAGAGGTGCTGTTGAAACTGTTGCTGAAAGTATTTCTGATGGAATAATTGCACCGATGTTTTATGCATTTATTGGCGGTGCACCTTTAGTTATAGCATATAAAGCAGCAAGTACCTTAGATTCAATGGTGGGATACAAAGAAGAAAAATATGCGAATATAGGATATGCATCAGCAAAACTTGATGATATACTAAATTTTATTCCTGCCAGAATAACAGGGATTTTGATTGTTATAGCTGCTTTTCTAACAGGATATGACTTTAAAGAAAGTTTCAGAATATTAATGAGAGACAGGCTAAAACATGAAAGCCCTAACAGTGCCCATGGAGAAGCGGCGGTAGCCGGAGCTTTGAATATCAAACTTGGAGGACTTAATTATTACTTTGGAAAACCTAAAATCAAACCGACAATAGGTGATGGCAAGTATAATATAACGCCGGAACATATCATGGGCAGCTTAAAGCTTATGTATGTATCATCAATTTTAGGACTTGTTGTATTTTTTATAGTTAAACAAATGATTTTTCGAGGAGGTTTATTAAGATGAATAGGGATAATAAGGTATCATTTAAAGATATAAAGACCTTAACACTTCTTGCGATGCTTATAGCATTAAGTGCTGTCGGAGCACTTATTAAGATATATAATACCGTTGCCTTTGATTCACTGCCCGGCTATTTTGCTGCATTATCTCTTGGGGGATGGTATGGGGCATTGGTAATCTACCTTGGACATATGCTTACAGCTGTAACATCCGGATTTCCTCTTGGATTGCCGATACATCTTTTGATTGCTGTTGAGATGGCGGTTTGTGCATGGCTGTTTAAATTTTTCTACAAAAAATTTAATAAATATATTGCGGTGCTTGTCGGAACAATTTTAAACGGACCTATTTCGATACTAACCATGGTTCCTATTTTTGGATGGGGATTTTTTGCAGGATGGGTATTGCCTCTTACAATTGCTTCATTCGTAAATATATTTTTGGCAGCATTGCTTTATGAAGTAATTGGTTCAAGGTTCTATAAATCGAGGTAATAAAGATGATCGAAAGATATAGAGATGTCATTATAATATATGAAGATAAAAATGCCTATGTCGTATCCTGTGACAGTACCGGTTCAATCGGTAATAAACCTAATGATAGAATAAAGGTTGATGAAGAAATAGTCGGCAGGTCATCAGTAAGGGTTGCATTATCTGAAGCTCTTTCCGTTGGAGCGAAACCTGTAATTATTTCAGATACCCTTTCAAATGAAATGAGTCCTACAGGTGAAAAAATTATAAAGGGTATAAAGGATGAACTTGATGAAAATGGGTTTTTTAATGTTTTGCTTACCGGAAGCACAGAGGAAAATTTTGAAACATCTATGACGGCTGTTGGTATTACAGTAGTGGCAAAAGCGAAGAAGGAAGATTTGAAGATAAAAAAAGTCTTAAGTGGCATGGATATTGCTTTGATGGGCTATCCACGTGTAGGTTTGGAGGTTCTTACATCAGATGATGTACTTACACTTAAAGATTATATGAGTATATGTGACTGCTGTGAGATTGTTGAAGCAGTACCTGTTGGTTCAAAAGGAATCAAATATGAATTAAAAGTTCTTGAAGAAATTACAGGGCTAAAAGTCAAAAATCAGTATCAAGAAAGCCTCGATGTATATAAATCAGGCGGACCATCAACATGTTGTATTGTTGTATATAAAAAGATAAATACCCATGATATTGCAAATTTACTTTATAATAAGCCATTTACATATATTGGGTTTTTCGAGTAAGGTTATATTAAGGTAATTTTGTTTATCCCTTAGTAGCGGAAGGAATGAAAATTAAAATGAAGATGTATGAGCACGGCGGAAATGTTTATGACTATAATATTGAGATGATTGATTTCAGCTCAAATATAAATCCCCTTGGTGTACCACCATGTGTGAAAAAAGTAATAGAAGATGTGGTTTTGACAAAATATCCTGATATAAAATATAGGGAGTTAAAAACATCTATATCAGAGTATATAGCTTATCCTCTCAAAAATATAATTGTCGGTAATGGTGCTGCCGAATTAATTCATCTTTTTGCACGTGCCAAACATATCAAAAAGCCTTTAATTCCATCCCCTGCTTTTGCAGAATATGAAAGGGCGGTAAAGCTGGAAGGCGGTGCACCTATATATTACAGAATTAAAGAGGAGGAAGGTTTTAAATTAAATGTTTCCGAAATGGCAGAGATGATTAATGAGGCAGATTCAATAATTTTAGGGAATCCCAATAACCCAACTGGACAGCCCATAAATCATGAAGAAATACGGTATCTTTTAAATAAAGCCTTAGAATTAAATATACCTGTCATGGTTGATGAGGCATTTATTGAATTTATCTATGACTACGAAAAATATGAAGTAATATCCTATGTAAAAGAATTTGATAATTTATTTGTTGTAAGGGCAGCTACAAAATTTTTTGGAATGCCGGGTTTAAGGCTTGGGTATGGAGTAGGTTCTTCTCGAATGATATTGAAAATGGAGGACTATAAAGAACCATGGACAGTAAATGCATTTGCGGATATGATTGGAAGGGAAATATTTAAAGATAAGGAATACATTAACGAAACGAGAAGGTATATAAATAATGAGATAAATTTTATGTTGAATGAATTAAAGAAAATAGATTATTTAAAAGTTTACGAAACAAATGTTAACTTTATATTATTGAAGCTTAAAAAGGGTAATGTTGATGTTTTGAAAGAAAGACTTATAAAGGAAGGTATATTAATTAGGGATGCATCAAATTTTAAATATCTTGACAAAAGGTATTTCAGGGTTGCTGTTAAGAAACATGACGAGAATATGAAGTTAATTACCGCATTGGAGGATATGAAATGGGACTAATAATGGTAACAGGTGGCGCAAGTTCAGGTAAAAGTGAATTTGCTGAGAAGATGGCATTGGAATATGGAGGAGGAAGTGTTCTTTATATTGCAACATCAATTCCGATTGATGATGAAATGAAGGAAAGGATAAGAAGGCATAGAGAAAGAAGATCCGAAAAATGGGGTATAGTTGAGGCATTTAAGGGTCTTAAAAATATCATTATAAGCAGTGAGAAAAAAGTTATACTTCTTGATTGCCTAACCGTTATGATTACGAATTTTATAATGGAAAAAGATTTGACAGGAGATAACCTTAGTTTAGATGAAATTAATGATTTAGAAGGAAAAATATCAGATGAGGTGGATGGAATAATTGAAGGTGCATTGAAGCGTGCCGGAGATACTATAATTGTTACGAATGAAATAGGTATGGGGCTTGTTCCGGAATATAAACTTGGTAGAATATTCAGGGATATTGCAGGTAGGATGAATATGAAAATAGCTGAAGCTGCTGAGGTCGTTTATTTAACTGTATCTGGAATACCTATAAAGATAAAAGGGTGTTAATATGAGAGAAATAAAAAGATTGATAATAGCCCTTCAATTTATGACAAGGATTCCGATACCGATAAGAATTGATTTGAAAGATGATGATTTTCCCAAAAGTACGGCATATTTTCCAATAGTTGGATTTGTTGTAGGTATACTATCTTTATTAATTTATCTATTGCTTAAAAGTGTTTTTCCGCGGGAAATTGTTATGACAGTCATTATTGCTTTTTCTTATGTTTTAATAGGAGCATTTCATATAGATGGTTTAGCAGATACATTTGACGGGCTTTTCAGCAACAAGAATAAAGAAGGAATGCTTGAGGTAATGCGGGATTCACGGCTTGGGACAAATGGGGTACTTGTGATATTATTTATGATAATTTTGAGGATATCGTTTTTAACCAACATAGATGACAATTATATCATGGCTGTGCTTATTATTACACCAATGATTGGCAGATTATCACAGGTTTTGGCAATTATGATAAGCAAATCCGCAAGAGAAGGTAAAGGGCTTGGAGGTCTTCTTATAGGCAAGATTGGATATAGGGAATTTATGATTTCTGCTGTTATTACTTTGATTATAGGTTATTTTATATTTCCTGTACAATGGTTGATTGCTATTACAGCAGTTGTACTTATAATGGCATATCTGGAAACATATTATATTTCTGCAAGGATAGGAGGAATGACAGGGGATACCCTTGGAGCCATAAATGAACTTGCAGAGCTTACAACCTTAGCAATGGTTTATATTATATTAAGGTGATAAAAAAGGAGGTAAATTATGTATATTAAAAACCCAAAAGAAATAGAAAAACGCAGTTTCGAAATAATAGGTGAAAATATTGATGAGAAAAGGTTTGATGAGAGGGAATTAAAGATTGTAAAAAGGGTAATACATACCACAGCTGATTTTGAATTTGCAGACATATTAAAGATAAGCAAGGAGGCAATAGATACAGGAATAAAAGCCATTAAGGAAGGTTCAAATATCGTTACGGATACAAAAATGGCAATGGCAGGAATAAATAAAAAAACATTGAAAAGATTTGGCTGTGATATAAACTGTTTTATAGATGCTCCTGAGGTATTATCCTTAGCAAAAGAAAAATCTATTACAAGGTCTATGGCATCTATGATAATTGCTTCACAAGACAAAAAAAATAAGATATTTGTTATAGGAAATGCACCTACAGCCCTTTTTCAGCTGGCAGAACTTATAAAATCGGGCATTTTAAAACCTGACCTTATAATAGGTGTGCCGGTAGGGTTTGTTGGTGCGGCTGAATCCAAGGAGGCAGTAAAGGAACTGGGTATTCCATATATAATTACAGAGGGCAGGAAAGGTGGAAGCAACATAGCTGCTGCTATAATTAATGCACTTATGTATATGATAGAATGACTTTAGAAAGGAAATGAAAAATCTATATATAAGCTGGTGATGGTATGAAAATCTATACAGTTAAAGAGGGGAAGAAACTAAGATTCGGTTATACAACAGGTTCATGTGCTGCAGCTGCTTCAAAAGCGGCAACATACATGCTCTTTACAGGTGAAACAGTTGATAAAATTGAAATAGATACTCCTAAAGGCTGGCATCTTACACTTGATATTTTAGATATAACCCGTTCTGATAATTGGGTAAAATGTGGTGTCAGAAAAGATGGAGGAGATGACCCTGATGCAACACATGGGCTTATTATATATTCTAAGGTTGAAATAAATGATGACGAAACCATAAAGATTTTTGCCGGTGAAGGCATAGGAACCGTTACAAAGCCGGGGCTTCTTGTAAAACCCGGAAATCCTGCTATAAATCCTGTTCCGATGTCCATGATATTTAAAGAAGTAAAGGATGTACTTCCTGAAGGAAAAGGTGTTAATATAACCTTGAGTATACCCAATGGTGAGGAGGTTGCTAAAAAAACCTTTAATCCGAGGCTCGGAATCATCGGAGGTCTTTCAATACTGGGCACATCAGGTATTGTTGAGCCTATGTCGGAAGAGGCATTGAAAACATCCCTTGAGATGGAGCTTTCCATACTTTCGGCTGAAGGGAAAAAACAGGTTGTATTTGCTCCTGGAAATTATGGAAAAGATTACATGTTAAAACAAGCGATAGACCAGCACCTTGTTATATCTTACGGTAATTATCTTGGTTTTATGTTGGAAAAAGCAGTTCAGTATGAATTTAAAGATGTTGTTATTGCAGGACACATTGGAAAGCTTATTAAAGTGGCAGCAGGTATCTTTAACACATACAGCCATTTAGCTGATGCAAGGGCAGAGATTATGGCAGCATATGCCGCACATTTTGGCGCAGGTAAACCTGTTGTTGATGAAATTTTAGATTCAAATACAACAGAAGAAGCACTTGACATTGTAGAAAAATCTGGAATTGATATGAAAGAATTTGGCAGTTTTATTGCTGATAAAGTCTATTTAAGATGTAAGCAGCATGTATATGATAAACTTAATATTGAGGTTCATCTTATTTCACTAAAGAGGGGACTTCTATCAAAGGTTGGTGATATAATAGAATGGTAACAGTTGTTGGAATAGGACCCGGCGATGAAAAATATATAACTCCGATTGCCTTAGAAAAAATAAAATCTGCTGATGTGCTTGTAGGTGGAAACCGAAATCTTGAATTATTTAGTGATATGACGTGTGAAAAAATTATTATTAATGCAAATACAGATTATCAAGAGATATTTAAAAAGAAGGGGCATATTGTTTTTATTGCATCAGGGGACCCGTTATTATACGGAATAACAGATGTTATTTTAAGATATAAAGAGAAATCAGATATTGAAATTGTTCCTGGCATAAGCTCAATACAGTACATATTTTCAAAAATTAAAATTTCAATGAATGATATGGTAGTTGTAAGCTTACATGGAAGAGAGCAGGAGCTTATATCAAAGGTGAAAGAATATAAAAAAGTCGCAGTTTTAACCGATAAAAGGCATACGCCTCAGTATATTGCAAAATTGCTTATGGAGAATGGGATTTATGAAAAAACAATATATATCGGTGAAAATCTTTCATATGAAAATGAAAAAATTAGCAAATACAAGGTTAGTGAACTATATAAATGTAAGGATGAATTTGATATGAATGTTGTGGTGATAACATGTCAAGATGTATAATGTTTGGGATACCTGATGACGATTTCATAAGAGGAAATGTTCCAATGACAAAGGAGGAAATAAGGGTACTTTCCATTTCAAAATTAAGGCTTAATAAGGATAGTATTATATGGGACATAGGTGCAGGAACAGGTTCTGTTTCTGTAGAAGCATCATTTGTTTCTACAGAAGGCAGTATATATGCGGTTGAACAGAATCCGGAGGGTATAGAATTAATAAAAGCAAATATAGATAAATTTGGTTGTAAAAATATTAAAATAATTCATGGGAAAGCTCCTGTTATTCTCAAGGACCTTCCTGAACCTGATAGGATATTTGTTGGAGGTTCCGGTGATGCCACGGAGGAAATACTTGATATTTCTTTAAAAAGAATGAAAATGGGTGGGGTAATTGTTGTAAACAGTATCACACTTGATACAGCATATATATCGGAAAAGATATTGAAAGACAGGGGTTTGGATGTTGAATCCATATGTGTTAATATTTCAGTATCAAAAAATGCAGGCAACAAAACAATGATGATAGCAAGGAATCCTGTTTTTATTATAACGGGGAGAAATTCAAAAGTTGACAATAATTTTAATAAAGTGGGGGAATAAATTATGGCAAAATTATATGGCGTGGGTGTAGGTCCGGGAGACAGAGACCTTATTACTTTAAAAGCAGTAAAAATACTTGAAAAGGCAGATATTGTAATTGCACCCGCAAGTACAGGCGATGACAGTATTGCATATGAAATAGCAGCACCTTACATAATGGGAAAAGTTATGTTCATGGAATTTCCTATGATACATTCAAAAGAACAGCTTGAAATGAAATGGGATGAAAATGTTGATATTATAAAGGAATATATTAATAGCGGAAATAACGTAGCTTTTATAACAATCGGAGATCCCATGGTGTACAGTACATTTATTTATATTTTAAAGAGAATGGCAGGTTTTGAAGTTGAAACAATACCGGGCATAACCTCATACAATGCTGCTGCAGCGAAAGTAAACATTCCTATTGCAGAAGGCAAACAACCATTTGTTGTAGTGCCATCAGGAGATATTCAGGAAATAGAGAAAGCCTTTTCATTGTATGATAATATTATATTGATGAAGGTATCGCAAAATTATAGCGAAATTGTCAGAATTATCAAGGAAAACAAATTTAAAGCGGTTCTTATCATAAGATGTGGTCATGATAAGGAAAAGATAGTCTATGACCTTGAAGGATATAAAGAGAAGATTGACTATTTATCAATAATAATAGCAAAGAGGGTGTAAAAATATGATATATTTTATTGGAGCCGGACCCGGTGATCCGGAGCTTATAACAGTAAAGGGCATGAAATTAATACAATCATGTGGGGTTGTGATATATGCCGGTTCACTTGTGAATAAAGAAATTTTGAAATATGCGAAGAAGGATGCTTCTATTTACAATAGTGCATCAATGGCACTTGATGAGATTAAAGATATTATGAAAGAGGCTCATAATAAAGGGATTGATGTTGCAAGGGTACATACAGGGGATCCTACTATTTATGGTGCTATAAGAGAACAGATGCAGGAGCTTGATGGTCTTGAAATTCCTTATGAAGTTATCCCCGGTGTAAGTTCATTTACTGCTGCGGCATCGGTACTTAAAAAAGAACTGACACTTCCTGAGGTATCTCAGACGATAATAATAACAAGAGCCGAAGGGAGAACCCCGGTGCCGCAAGAGCAGACTTTGCGGTCACTTTCAAAACACAAGGCTACAATGGCAATTTTTCTAAGTGTACAAGATATAGATAAAGTAGTTGAGGATTTAAAAGAGGGATACAGTGAAGATACACCTGTCGCTGTTGTATATAAAGCAACGTGGGAGGATGAACTTATATTTGAGGGAACCCTTAAGAATATAGCAGAAAAGGTAAAAGAAAATGACATAAATAAAACAGCAATGATTTTGATAGGTGATTTTTTGGGGGATATAAAGGAATACTCAAAGCTTTATGATGCGACATTCTCACACAATTACAGGAAAGCATGAGTAAAGGTTTGGTGGTTATATGAAAACTGCGGTAATTGCACTAACAAAAAATGGTACAAATCTTGCACGAAAACTTTCAGAAAAGCTTAAGGCGGTTTTGTATGTACCTGAAAAATTTGCAGTTAATGATGAAAACAAAATAGAAGGTAACCTATCCGATTTTGTAAAAAGCATATTTGGCAAATATGATGGATTTATATTTATTATGGCGACAGGAATTGTTGTGAGGGTTATTGCCCCTTTAATAAAAAGCAAAAAAACAGACCCTGCTGTTGTTGTTTTGGATGAAAGGGGTAAATTTGCAATAAGCCTTCTTTCAGGTCATATAGGTGGCGCAAATGATTTATCAAGGGAGGTATCAAAAGCCATAGGTGCACAGCCGGTAATTACAACTGCAACAGATGTCAATGGTCTTATAGCAATTGACGTGATTGCAAAAGAAAAGGGATATTACATTGAAAATTTTGAGGCGGTTAAAAAAATTAACAGTGCGTTGGTTAATGGGGATAAGGTTATATTTATAATTGATAAAGAAGAAAAGAAATTTTTTAACGACATCCCTTGTATTGAATTATCTAATGATACAGGAAATGCATCTGCTTGTGTATATGTAACAGCAAAGAATATTAAACCGGCAAAAATTCCTTTTGTTATATTAAGACCAAAAAACATAGTATTTGGGATAGGATGCAAAAGAAATACAGAATTTGAGCATTTATTAAAGACAGTAAAAGAATCAATGGATATATTAAATTTAAGCTTGAATTCTGTAAAAAATATTTCAACAATGGATATAAAGAAAGACGAAGAATGCATAAATAAACTGGCGGAATATCTTCAAGTACCTGTTAAATATTATATAAGACAGGAGCTTGAAGAGGTAGAACATCTTTTTCCTGTTTCAGAATTTGTAAAAAAAACAGTTGGAGCCGGAAGTGTGGCAAGACCATCCGCATATTTATTATCAGAAAATGGACAGGAACTTTTATACACAAAAGGAAACGGTATAACGTTGGCAATATACAAAATAAGCAGGTAATAAAATATATTTTAATTGAAAGAAGGTATAAAATGGGATGGATTAAAGTTGTCGGAATAGGACCAGGTAATTTGAAAGACATGACGTTACGGGCAAGGGAAGCCTTACAGGAATGTGATATTGTTATTGGATATATAACATATATAAAACTTGTTAAACCTTTGATAGAAGGTAAGGAAATATTATCATCAGGTATGAGAAAAGAAATTTTAAGATGTCAGGATGCCTTAAAACCGGCATTAGAGGGTAAAAAGGTATGTATTATATCCAGTGGAGATGCAGGGATTTACGGTATGGCTGGTCTTATGTATGAGGTTGCTGCAAAGGGAGGGATTAATGTTGATATAGAGGTAATACCCGGTGTAAGCGCTTTTAGCTCTGCGGCATCAATACTTGGCGCACCAATAATGCATGATTTTGCTGTAATAAGTTTATCTGATCACCTAACACCTCTTAATCTTATAGAAGAGAGAATAGAATTTGCATCAAAAGCTGATTTTGTAATAGCTTTGTATAATCCTAAAAGCAAGGAAAGACCGGATAATATTATAAAAGCACAAAAAATTATGATAAAATATAAGAAGGGTGAAACACCGGTTGGTATCGTTAAGGACGCATCACGAGAAAAACAGTCTGTTGTAATAACTACACTTAATGATATGCTTAATCATGATATTGATATGACTACAGTTATAATTATTGGCAATGAAAAGACATATGTAGAAAAAGATAGAATGATTACCCCAAGGGGATATATACTATGATACTGTGCCTTACAGGGACAAAAGATGGCAGAGAAATAGCTAACCATTTAAGCAAATCAGGGCTTGATGTAATTGCAAGTACCACAACAGAATATGGTGCAAGCCTTTACGATGAAAGGGTGAAGGTGCATATAGGAATCCTTGACGAAAAATCCCTGATGGATTTTGTCAAGTCAAATGGGATCGATACTGTAGTAGATGCAACACACCCCTTTGCAAAGGATATAAGCATAAATGCAATCAATGTATGTAAAAAACTTAATATAAAATATATAAGGTATGAAAGAAAAACCATTTACTATGATAAATCTATTATTGTGAATGATTATAAGGAAGCATTGGAAAAGGCTTTTGAATTTGATAATATATTTTTGACGACAGGAAGCAAAAACCTTGAAATATTTATGCCCTTAGTCAAAGCAGGCAAAAGGATGATTGCAAGGGTTCTGCCGGTAAGCATTGTTATAAAAAAATGTGAGGATTTAGGTCTTAAACCATCTGATATTATAGCTATGCAAGGTCCTTTTAGTGTTGATTTAAATTATCATATGTTTAAGCAGGCAGGGGCAGATGTCATCATTACAAAGGAAAGCGGTATAACAGGCGGCGTTTTAGAAAAATTTAAAGCGGCAAGGATGCTTAATATTCCAGTTATTTTAATTAAAAGACCTGAAATTAATTATCCGTTAAAAGTATCGGATATGGAAGAACTAAAAAAAGAAATAGCATTTTAGATTTCATACAAATTTTTGCTTGTAGGTAAGGTTAACATGGAGGAATTACTGTGGATATAAATAATATTCAAATGATCGGAATAGAGAAGGATACACCGATTGAAATCAGAGAAAAAGTAACATTTGGAAATCATATAAGGGATGCCTTAAAAATATTTAAGGGAAAAGGCATAAATGAGGTTGTTATCCTTTCCACATGTCATAGAAGTGAGGTATACTTCTATTCAGGAGAGGTTGAAATACAAAAGGCAAAGGAATTTTTTAAAAAATATTTCAATATAGGGAAAATAGTTGATCCATACATTTATAGCATAAAAGGCAATGATGTAATCGAACATATTTTTAGGGTCGCTTGTGGGCTTGAATCAATGGTTGTTGGAGAAGACCAGATTTTAGTACAAGTGAAGGATGCAATTGAAATTGCACAGGATGAAAAAACCTCCGGAAAAATATTAAATAAACTTTTTAGAGATGCGGTAACACTTGCCAAGAAAGCAAGATCGGAAACAGGAATAAATGACCTCGCATTATCTATAAGTTATATAGCAGTTAAATTCATACAGGAAGTATTTGAGGACATAAAGGGGAAGGATGCCTTTGTAATAGGAACAGGTGAGATGGGACAGCTTGCAATAAAAAATCTCATTGCAAAGGATGTAAATGTGTATGTAACAAATAGGACACATTACAGAGCAGTAGATTTGAAAAATGAAATACCAGAAATAGAAGTTGTACCATATGAGGAAAAATACAAAAGAATTGCAATAAGTGATATTGTCATAAGTGCAACAGATGCCCCACATTACACTATTGAGTATCATCGGTTTAAAGAGGTGTATTGTAATAAAAAGATTTGTATGGTTGATATTGCACTTCCAAGGGATATTGACCCTGAGATAAGCAGTATCAAAGGGGTAAGCCTTTATACACTTGATGACCTAAAAAAAACAGCTGAAATCAACAAAAATAAGCGTATCGGTTTAATATCGATTATTGAAAGAATGATTGACGATTCAATAAAGGAATTCAATGATTGGTTTAGAACTCTTTTAATTGAACCATATATTAAAGAAATAAATACTTTTGCCCAAAATGTTTGCAAAACAGAATTTGAAAGGGTTGCTAACAAATTAAAGAATGCTTCTGAAAATGATAGAAAAAACATTCAAATTTCCCTCAAAAGGGTTGCAGATAAGATGTGCAATGTAATGATAAGACATTTAAAAAGCGATGTTTTAAATGATTGCAATGGGGAAATTGTTTTTGATATTATGAAGGAGGGCGACGGTCATAAAAAAGCTTAGAGTGGGTACAAGAAGAAGCGAATTAGCGCTTACACAGACAGCAATTGTAATAAATGAAATGAAAAAGCATAGACCTGATATGGAATTTGAAGTTAAAAAAATAACAACACAAGGGGACAAACTTCTACAAGCACCGTTAAGCCAAATTGGAGGCAAGGGACTTTTTGTCAAGGAATTGGAAGAAGCACTGCTTGAAGGCAGCATTGATATGGCTGTACATAGTATGAAGGATATGCCATATGAAATACCTGAAAAGCTCTGTGTAATGCCGGTGTTAAAAAGAGAAGAAGCAAGGGATGTTTTGATATCACGTGAAGGTAATAAATTTATGGACCTTAAAGCGGGAGCAAAAATTGGTACAAGCAGTTTAAGGCGTATCTCCCAATTAAAAGCTTTAAGACCGGACATTGAGATTGTTCAACTTCGAGGGAATATTCAGACAAGAATAAGGAAGATAAGTGATGAAAATCTTGATGGTATCGTTCTCGCTGCGGCAGGACTTAAAAGGCTGGGTCTTGAAGAAAAAATCACACAGTATTTTCCTGTTGATTTGATTGTACCTGCAGCATGTCAGGGAACACTTGCTGTAGAAATAAGAGAAGGTTTTGAAGAGGAATTTATGAGCATGTATCCAATGCTTTTGGATGTAAAAACCCTTTTTGAAACAATTGCAGAAAGAAAAATTTTGAAAAGGCTCGGTGGAAATTGTAAGATACCTATTGGGATATATGCACAATATATAAAAGAAGATAATATAGACAAAATAAAAATTAAGGTTGCATTTCAGAAAAATACTGAGCTTATGAAAGTAGAAGAAAAAGGCATTGTAGACGATATAGATAAAATGGCAGATACAATAATGGAAAAACTTGGAGAAAAAGATAATTAAAAACACATGGTTGTGGAGGTGAAATAATGACAGGAAAGGTATATCTGATAGGCGCAGGACCGGGAAATATAGAGCTTTTGACTTTAAGGGCAGTTGACCTGATAAAAGAGGTTGATGTATTAGTATATGACAGATTAATAAATGAAGAAATTCTCAATCTAAGCAAAGATGATGTGGAACTTATTGATGTCGGGAAACTTCCTGATATGCATAAGGTACCGCAGTGGAAAATAAATGAGATAATTGCAGAAAAAGCCTTAGAGGGTAAATCAGTTGCAAGAATAAAAGGAGGAGACCCTTTTGTATTTGGAAGAGGAGGAGAGGAAGCAGAATATCTTGTGGAAAGGGGTATAACTTACGAGATTGTACCTGGGGTAACATCTGCTATATCTGTCTTATCATATGCGGGAATTCCTGTAACACATAGGGCTTTAAGTTCCTCATTTCACGTTATTACGGGGCATGAATGTGAGGAGAAAAACCACTGTTTAGATTGGAATGTACTGGCTAAATTAAATGGTACACTTATATTTTTAATGGGAATAAAAAATCTTGAAACAATTGTGAATAATCTTATGAAAGATGGCAAATCTTCAGATACCCCTGTTGCAGTAATAATGAACGGGACAACACCAAATCAGAAGGTTGTAACGGGAAAGCTGTTGGATATTGCAGATAAAGTCTGCAATGAGGGGATAAAAAACCCTGCAATTATTGTTGTAGGTGATGTGGTGAAATTAAGAAATAAATTGATGTGGTTTGAAGAAAAAAGGCTTTTCAGCAAAAGAATTCTTTTGACAAGGGGTGTAGAAATGTCGGCAGAAATGTCTAAATTATTAAGAAACTATGGTGCTGAAGTGGTATTATGTCCCTCAATTAAGATAACACTGCTTTCAGACAACATAAAAAAACTGCTGGATCATATTGGCGAATATGATTATATAGTCTTTACAAGTGTAAATGGAGTTTTAGCTTTTACAAAAGCAGTTTATGAAAAGAAGTTTGATTTGAGAAAATTGAATAAAATAAAAATTGCTGCAATCGGAAGTAAAACAGCTGAGGCACTGAACAAAAATTTTTTATATCCCGATATAATACCTGAAGAATATACTTCAAAGGCACTGGCGGAAAAAATGAAGGATTCGGTCAAGGACCGGAAAATTGCACTTTTAACATCAGATATTGGTGGAGAAGTATTGATAGGAGCCCTTAAAGATTTTGCTCATATTGAAAAAGTTGTTGCATATAAAAATGAGCCTAATTTTGAAATAAAGGACAAACTAATAAAAGAACTTGATAAAGGTATAGATATAGCACTATTTACAAGCCCTTCAACCTTTAATTATATGCACAAAATAATTGAGGATAAGATAGGTATTCTTAAAAATTTCACAATAGCGGCAATTGGACCTGTTACAAAAAGAGCAATAGAAGATAAAGGATTTAAAGTGAGTATAATGCCACAGGAATATACAATGAATAAGCTTATTGAGAGTATTCTGTAATGATTTATTATTCAAAATTTAAATTGCTGTAAGTAATTATAATAAACTATTGAAAGAAAAGAAAGGATGAAATAATTATGGATGAAAAAATTTCAGCGGAAGAAAAGGCTAAATTAAAAGACCAAGGATTTATTCCACAAAGAGATGGAAAACACTATTCTTGCAGAGTAATCACTGAGAATGGCTGCTTAAATTCAGAAAAAAACCAAAAATTATCAGATATAGCGGAGAAATATGGTAGAGGATATATGTGTTATACAGTTAGACTTACCATAGAAATACCATGGATAAAATATGAGGATATTGAAAAAGTAAAGGCAGAGCTTAAAGAAGTTGGACTTTATACTGGCGGAACCGGTGCAAGGGTAAGACCTGTTGTAGCCTGCAAAGGAACCTATTGTGGTTTTGGTTTTCTTGATACTCAGTTAATAGCAAAAGAAATACATGAAAGATTTTATAAAAAATACTATGATGTGAAATTACCTCATAAATTTAAAATTGCCGTAGGGGGATGCCCAAACAATTGTATAAAACCGGACCTGAATGACATTGGTATTATGGGACAAAAGGTACCTTTATTAGATGAAAGTTTATGCCTTGGATGTAAAAAATGCGGAGTAGAAGCAGCTTGCAGGGTAAACGCAGCAAAGGTTATAGATGGTAAACTTAAAATTGACAGAGAAAAATGTAATAACTGTGGTTTTTGCATTGATAAATGTCATTTTGAAGCAATGAAATGCGAAAAAGAAGGAGTGAAAATATTTATAGGAGGAAAATGGGGTAAGGCTGTAAGACGAGGAAATGTTCTTCCGGGAATATATTCTATTGAGGAAGCGATGGATATAATAGAAAAAGCTATTTTATATTATAAGGAAAATGGAAACACCAAAGAAAGATTTGGGGACATGATTGATAGAATTGGCTTTGAAGAAGTATCTTATCAGATTTTAAACAAGGTAGAAATATATAAAGAAAATAATTAAATCACAAAAATAAAAAAGCTGTGGTTAAACTACAGCTTTTATATTTTTAAAAAATGATGGAGCAAAAGGGATATAATGATAGAATAATATAATAAATTCAATTAGAATCGCAAGAATAAATGCAATTAATAATAAATATATGATAAAATAGACATAGGAGGTGTAGCAATTTTGAATGTAGGTATATCAACTGCAAGTTTTTATCCTGAATATTTGACAGAGGAAACAATTCCATTCATAGGTGAAATGGGAATAAATACAATCGAGGTTTTTTTAGAATCTTACAGTGAATATGATTTAGATTATTGCAAAAGAATGAAAGATACCCTTGATAAATATAATATTATTCCATATTCTGTTCATGCCCTTGGCTCACAGTTTGAACCGCAGCTTTTTGCAGCAACAGAAAGACAAAGGAATGATGCTAAGAAGCTATATGAAAAAGTTTTAAAAGCTGCAAACATTTTAGGTGCAAAGGTATATGTTTTTCATGGACCACCAATTAATAAAAATAAACTTCCGGTACTTGACTTTGAGAAAATTGGCAAAATCACCAGTGAGCTTTCAGATATGGCGGGGCAATATGATATAAGATTTTCTTGGGAGAATGTGTTTTGGTGTTGGTTTTCTTTTCCTGAATTTGCAAAAAATTTAGTTCAGGCTTCTAATAGTAAGAATCTTTATTTTACATTTGATATCAAACAAGCGATGAAAAGCCGAAAAGATCCAATGGATTTTTTAAAGGCGATGGGTAATAAAATCACAAATGTACATCTCTGTGATTTTGATGATAGGGGCAAATTATATCTACCGGGAGAAGGTTCTTTTGACTTTAAGGTATTGAATTATGATTTAGATATTATAGGTTACAAAGGTCCGGTTATAATGGAGGTATATAGATTTAATTATAACCATTACAAGGAGATGTTAAATAGTATAAAGTTTTTAAAAAATATCTTTGAGAAAGAGATGGATATGTGAAAAATAAACCGGATTTTTATATCCGGTGTAAAACTAAAAATACTTCTTTCCTTCTAAATGTTCTCTAACCCTTCCAAGGGTTTCGCCGAATCTTTGGAAATGCACGATTTCACGTTCCCTTAGAAATTTTAAGGTATCTTTGACACATGGGTCATCAGTTAAATTGATAAGATGTTCATAGGTTGCTCTTGCTTTTTCTTCTGCTGCCATATCTTCATGAAGGTCGGCAATAACGTCGCCTTTTGCTTGTATATATGCTGCGGTCCAAAGTGTTCCTGTCGTGTCATTATAGAAGATTCCTCTATCATGTTCAACATAGTTTTCTCCAAGTCCCTCTTTCTTTAACTGTTCCACAGGGACACCTTTTAAAAGTTTAAAAACCATCGTTGCAATTATTTCAAGATGAGCCAATTCTTCAGTTCCAATATCAGTCAATGTGGCTTTTGATTGTCCCGTAGGCATTGTATATCTTTGTGTTTGATACCGTAATGCTGCAGCAAGTTCTCCATCAGGTCCGCCATATTGTGCAATTAAAAATTTTGCCATTTTTACATCCGGTTTACAGACATTTGCTGGATACTGTAATTTTTTTTCATATACCCACATAATTAAGCAAGCCTCCTTAATATTGTATTTCCCATGGCCATGGTTCATCTATCCATTTCCAGGGATACTGGCCGGCAGATTGACCAAAAGCCATTAAAGGGCCATATAGTTGTTCATACTGAGTCTTTAGGGTTTTCAATTGCTCACTGTAATAATTATAACTTTGAAGTGCTTTTTCTTCAGATGGATGTGTATCAAGGTACAGGTTTAAATCTACACAGGCAAATTCTATTTCCATTAGCTTACGGAGCATTTTTGCTTTAGCATCCATAATTAATACCTCCAGACTTTTTCCCCATATATGGTTTATCCAGTTCAGGGAAAATAGTTCCTCTTACAAGTCCTTGTTCAGGCGAGTATACAGATATATATTTTTGAAAAGGTACATATGCCTCAGCAAGACCTTTTTGGCTTGTGTTGCATGACTTCATATACTGATTGTAATATTCATTCATATACAAAACCTCCATATAAATAATATTTCATTTACATAATATTCATTTATATAAAGAGGTGATACAATAAATAAAAACACAACTGATTTATTGTATTAAAATATTTTTAATAATATGATATAATTTTATTAACATATTATATTATGCAAAAGCATTTAGTGGAAGCAGGTTCAGGATGATAAAAATTTATGGGATAAAGCTGCGGGATAAAATCAAAAAAGAATTTTTTGATAATTACATAATTTATGTTTCAAAAGAAAAACGAGAAAGAATAAGAAGGTTCAGAAGATTAGATGATGCCGTAAGGTCTTTGATGGGTGATATTATTGTAAGAATAGCCATTTGTCAAGAAACAGGATTAAAAAACGAGGACTTAATTTTTTATAAGAATAAATATGGGAAACCGTGTCTAAAAAATAATTGCAATGTTCAGTTCAATATTTCACATTCAGGAGATTGGATTATTGCAGCGATACATGATTTACCTATAGGTGTTGATATACAAAAGATACAGCCTGTTAATATAGATATTGCAAAACGATTTTTCACACTTGATGAATATAAAGAAATTATGAGAAAAGATAACGAGGAAAGATTATCATATTTTTATGAATTATGGGTTTTAAAAGAAAGTTATATAAAAGCAGTGGGGAAGGGCATGAATATTCCGCTTAATTCGTTTTGCTTCCAAATACAAGAAAATAAAATAATATTTAAGACAAAAAACGAAGTTAAAAAACACTGTTTTAAATTATATAATCTTGATAAAAATTATAAAATGGCAGTATGTGCGGCTATCAATGATTTTCCGGATCATATAGAAATAAAAGACCTCGATAAATTATATGAAGAATTATTGTTGATGGGGAGAAATAGAGAGGAGTATAATTAAAATGTTTAGAGAAAAATATATTGAGGATATGAAAAAATATTTTGGCAGTGATACAAGGCGTATAAATCATGCGTTGAAGGTATTAAATTTTGCTGAACAGATTATGGAACAGGAAGATGTAAATGACCAAATGAGAAAAATAATAACAATAACAGCGATTCTCCATGATATAGGCATTAAAAATGCCGAAGAAAAATATAATTCCTCAAGTGGGAAATACCAGGAAATAGAGGGTCCTCCAGTTGCTAAGGAAATAATGGAAAATAATGATGAAGATAAAGATATTATCGAAAGAGTGTGTTATATAATAGGCTGGCATCATACTGCATCAAAAAATGATGGTCTTGATTTTGAGATAATCTGGGAAGCAGATATGCTTGTGAATATAGAAGAAGAGGGATTATATAAAAACACAGAAAATGTAAAGTATATAATAGAGAAAAATTTCAAGACAAAGAAGGGGAAAGAAATCGCTATTAACACATATATTTTATAAAAGTCAAATAAATTTAAAGCAAAGGATGGGGGAAGTATATATGTCAAACCTTGGATTTGATTATTCAAATACACTAAATTTTATAAATCTGCATGAAATATCATATCTTGAAAAATATGCACAAATGTCACTTGATTGTCTACTAAATAAAACAGGTCAGGGGAAAGATTTTCTTGGTTGGGTTGATCTGCCTCGTAATTATGATAAAAATGAGCTTACGCATATTAAAAAGGCTGCTGATAAGATTAATTCAGATTCAGATGCTTTTGTTGTAATAGGAATTGGCGGTTCATATTTAGGTGCGAGAGCAGCTATTGAAATGCTGTCGCATTCTTTTTACAACATACTTCCCAAAAACAAAAGAACTACACCAGAGATATATTTTGCAGGAAACAGCATTAGTTCTACATATCTTAAAGAATTACTTGAATTACTTGAAGGGAAAGATGTATCCATAAATGTGGTATCAAAATCTGGAACTACAACAGAACCTGCAATAGCATTTCGTGTATTCAGAGAATTTCTCGAAAAAAAATACGGTAAAGATGGTGCAAGTTCAAGGATATATGTAACGACAGATAAGAGGAAAGGTGCATTAAAAAAACTTGCGGATGAAGAAGGATATGAGTCATTTATAATTCCGGATGATGTTGGCGGAAGGTATTCTGTTTTAACACCTGTTGGACTTTTACCAATTGCAGTTGCAGGAATAAATATTGATGAAATAATGAAGGGTTCATATGACGCATCTTTATTGTATAAAAAGAATAGAATGGATGAAAACATAAGCATGCAATATGCTGTAATAAGAAATATTCTTTATAGAAAGGGCAAGGCAATAGAAATTTTAGTTAATTATGAACCAAGACTGCATTATTTGTCGGAATGGTGGAAGCAATTGTATGGTGAAAGTGAGGGCAAAGACCATAAGGGGATATTTCCCGCCTCTGTGGATTTTACTACAGACCTACATTCAATGGGACAATTTATACAGGATGGGAGTAGAAATATATTTGAAACTGTTATTAAAATTGAAAAATCCATAGAAGATATAACTATTTATGAAGACAAAACTAACCTTGACGGCCTTAATTTTCTTGAAGGAAAGACAATGGATTTTATAAATAAAAGAGCTTTACAGGGTACAATACTTGCACACAATGATGGGGGCGTTCCGAATCTAATAATAAGCATACCGGAAATATCCGCTTATTATTTTGGATATCTTGTTTACTTCTTTGAGATGGCATGTGGTATAAGCGGATATTTAAATGGTGTCAATCCATTCGATCAGCCGGGTGTTGAAGCATATAAGAAAAACATGTTTGCACTTCTTGGGAAGGCAGGATATGAAGAAGAAAAGCAAATACTTGAGAAAAGGTTGCAGAAATAAAAGGTGTAGGTAGGGATATTCTTTTATGGAATATCCCTACGCTTTTAATACATTAAATCATAGTACTCCCTAATCATTCTATCTGCTGAGAATTTGTCATAGGTTGTTTTGATGCTTTCTTTCATCATAGCTTCCCATTTTGATTTGTCGGTATAATATAAAGGCAAGACCTTTTTTGTAAGAACATCATACAATGAGTCAACATCATTTTTATCAAGTTTTTCTATCTTGTTTGATTCAAATCCATTTCCAAATTGCCAGCCGTTAATACCGTCAATGCAGGCTTCAGCCCACCATCCATCAAGTATACTCAAATTTAACACACCGTTCATAGCTGCTTTCATGCCTGAGGTGCCACATGCTTCTTTTGGTCTTCTGGGAGTATTCAGCCATACATCAGAGCCCCGCGTTAAAAATTTTCCTATTGTCATGTCGTAATTTTCGAGGAAAACAATGCTATTCGGGTATTTCTTTGTAAGGATAATTATATTTTCAAGAATTTTTTTACTGGTATCATCAAGAGGATGTCCCTTACCGGACAGGACTATTTGGATTTTGCCTGAATTAAGATAACCACCTATAATTTTTTCATCTGTAAAAATAAGGTCATTTCTTTTATATGGCACAATTCTTCTTGAAGAACCAATAAGAAGTTTTTCTTCACTTAATATTATTCCTGTACGTTTATAGATAAACTCGATTAATTCTTTTTTTAATATGTTGTGCGTTTGAAGAAGTTTTTCACCCTTTAAATATGCAGTTTCAATTCTTTTATCAACCCAAGTTTTTCTGTCAATGCCATTTGTTATGGAAATTATAGGGGCTCTTTTTTTAATGTGTTTCCACATTTTATTTGCTGTTTTTCCATGGAGTTTAGAAACCGCATTTGCCGCTCTGGAGAGTCTTAAACCGGCAATTGTCATATTGAAAGGCACTCCTCCTATTTCAGACATTTGTTCAATTGTCAGACCATTATTTGCTCCCATATACATCAAAAGTTCCAAGCTATGAGATTCATTTCCTTCAATAACAGGTGTATGTGTAGTAAAGACTATCTCTTTACTGGTTTCCTTCCATGCTTTTTTAAAATCCATGTTTTTATATTGCATTTTTTCACGTATCAATTCAAGTGCGGCAAATACAGCATGACCTTCATTAAAATGGTATACGTCAACCTTTAATCCAAGAGAGCGCAATGCTTTTATACCACCAATGCCAAGAACCATTTCCTGTGCTACTCTTTCTTCATTAAACCAGCCGTAAAGCTGCCCTGTAATCCATCTATCCTCATTTTCAGGAATATCTGTATCAAGCAGATAAAGTGGAGCATTGTTAAAACAGTCTACCATCCATACCTTGCAGTATACGTCATGGTTTCTAATCCTTACTTTGACCTTAATGCCTGTATCTTTAAGAAAATCATATTTATAATTGTGATATGCATCATATAGAAATCCGTTATTTTCAATAAATTGTTCTACATAACCTTGTTTCCACAGGATACCTATACCAATAAGTGGCAGGTTAAGCTCTTTGGAGATTTTTAAGTAATCACCTGCAAGTATTCCTAAGCCTCCTGCATATAATTTAAAATCCGTATGAAGACCATATTCCATGCAGAAATAAGCGACCTTTGGCAATGCTATTTTTTTCATATAAACCTCCTAAAATTTTCTTTGATTATATTATAGTATTGATTGATGAATTGAACAAGAAGTAATACTAAATAAATAATAATAGAAAACAGCTTGATAATATTTATTTTTCATGGTATATTTTAACTAATGGTTTTTAAAATAATTGAAAGGGGTGCTATAAAATGAATGTGGAAGAAAATTTCAAGGATATATTTCCCGATGAAAAAGCAATTCCGGCAGAATTTACAATCAGTTCTCCAATCATACAAAAGGAATATCTTTTAGACGGTAAGCTTTGTCAGTGGGAAGGAGATATGCAGGAGGTATATTCTCCTATATACACAAAGACTTCTCAAGGTTTATCAAAGAAGTTTATTGGCAAATATCCTCTTTTAACAGAAAAAGAAGCTATGGAAGCATTGAAATCAGCATTGAATGCTTACGATGAGGGAAGAGGGCAATGGCCTACAATGGCAGTAGCAGATCGAATAAAACATGTAGAAGAGTTTGCCTTTAGATTTAAGGAAAAGAAAAAAGAGGTTGTAAATCTGTTAATGTGGGAGATATGCAAATCTTACGAAGATTCTCTTAAGGAATTTGATAGGACTGTAGAATATATAATGGATACAATTGATGCAATGAAGGACCTTGACAGAATATCTTCCCGATTTGTAATTGAAGATGGAGTAATAGCCCAAATAAGACGTTCTCCTTTAGG
This sequence comes from Aceticella sp. 75b-Ac, assembly GCF_056032965.2. Classification (NCBI taxonomy): domain Bacteria; kingdom Bacillati; phylum Bacillota; class Clostridia; order Thermoanaerobacterales; family Thermoanaerobacteraceae; genus Aceticella; species Aceticella sp. 75b-Ac. Next base: position 796,530 of record NZ_CM190971.1, on the reverse strand, counting down.
CGTTGTTATGTGTATGGGACCATATAATTATCCTCTTAATGAAACTTTTACAATCCTGATACCTGCATTGATAATGGGAAATACGGTAATTTTAAAACCACCTAAGATGGGAGTTCTTTTACACAGACCAATTTTAAGCATTTTTAAAGATTGTTTTCCTAAAGGTGTTGTTAATACAATTTATGGACGAGGTCAACAGGTGGTAGCTCCTATAGTAGCTTCAGGTAAAGTTAATGTTCTTGCATTTATTGGCTCCAGTGAAGTTGCTGATACATTAAGAAAACAGCATCCAAAACCTCATAGGCTTCGTTGTGTTTTGGGCTTGGAATCAAAAAATGCAGCAATAATTTTACCTGATGTTGACCTTGATATGACCGTAAAAGAATGCGTTTTAGGAAGCCTTTCATTTAATGGGCAGAGATGTACGGCTTTAAAGATATTATTTGTACATTCTGATATCGTAGATGCTTTTCTCGATAAATTTGCGAATGAAATAGACAGGCTTAAAGTTGGAATGCCATGGGAAGCTAATGTAAATATAACACCGATTCCCAGTAATGATAGAATTAAGTATCTTGAAAAACTGATTCAAGATGCAAGGGACCTTGGAGCAAATATAATAAATAATAAGGGTGGCATAATAAAAGAAAGTTTGTTTTATCCCGCTGTTTTATATCCTGTAAATGATAAGATGAAGATATATCATGAAGAACAGTTTGGTCCGGTAATACCGGTTGTTCCATATGATGATATAGAAATACCTACTCGTTATATAATTGAATCAAATTATGGTCAGCAGGTAAGCCTTTTTGCTAAGGACCCTGATATTATAAGTAAATTAATTGATTCCCTTGTAAATCAAGTATGTAGGGTTAATATAAACAGTCAGTGCCAGAGGGGACCTGATGTGTTTCCGTTTACGGGAAGGAAGGATTCGGCAGAAGGGACATTATCAGTGTCAGACGCCTTGCGTGCTTTTTCAATCAGAACCCTTGTAGCGGCTAAAGAAAATGACCTTAATAAAGAAATCATAACAAAAATCCTTAGAGAAAGAAAGTCAAATTTTCTTTCAACAGATTTTATATTTTGATAATAAATTTGCTATTTGTTAATTTTAGTGCTATAATAAATGGAAAATAACAACAAAATATCGAAGGAGGAGAGACTAAATGGAAAGTGTTAATGTTGAAGCTGTAACAAGAAAGCCGGGTAAGAATATAGCTTATAAATTAAGAAAAGAAGGTTATATTCCTGCTGTTTTATATGGTAATGGTATGGAGAGCATTCCTATAGCTGTTGCAGATAAAAAGTTTTGCAAAATATTGCAAACAAATGGAAGGAATGTCCTCCTCGATGTAATTGTGAATGGGTCAACACATAATGCAATAATAAAAGAAATTCAGAATGATACATTAAAGGGAAAATTACTTCATGTGGATTTCCAAATAGTATCTATGTACGAAAAGATTGAATCAACTGTACCGTTAAAATTAAAGGGTGTTGGCATTCTTGAAAGCAAGGGTGCAATTGTACAGCACCAGATATGGGAACTAAATATAAAATGTTTGCCAGGTAAGATTCCAGAGGAATTGGATGTAGACATATCAAATCTTAATGTTGGTGATACGTTATATATTAGGGATTTAATTATTCCTGAAGGAGTAGAAGTCGTTGATGACCCTGATGAAGTCGTTCTTACAGTTGTCGTTCCAAAGGCGGAAGATGTAAAAAAGACGGAGCCTGAAGAAGAAGCCACAGAGTAAAAAGGAGCAATTTATTGCTCCTTTTTTAAGCTATAATGTGTTTTTTATTTTTATTAATTAATCTATCAGGTATAATATCATTTTTAATAAGGTCATCATATGTTTCTCTTGCAACAATCATATCGGCATTTCCATTTTGTACAAGAACCACAGCAGGACGTGTAATCCTATTATAATTACTTGCCATTGAGTAATTATAAGCACCCGTACAAGTTATAGCAATAATATCTCCGCTCTCAAGTTGGGGAAGTTCTATATCCCAGATAAGCATATCACCTGATTCACAGCATTTTCCGGCAATAGAAACTTTTTCAAAGTTTATTTTTTTAGCCTTATTGGCAACAATTGCACTGTATTTTGCTCCATATAAGGCAGTTCTTATATTGTCTGTCATGCCTCCATCAACTGAAACATATTTTCGTATATTTGGTATGTTTTTAATAGCACCAACCTTATAAAGTGTAGTTCCTGCATTTCCTATTATGGAACGCCCCGGTTCAACGATGATTCCAGGCAATCTAAGATTTAATGCATTAGAAAATTCTTTAACCGATTTTATAATCTCTTTTGCAATTGTTTCTATAGGTTGAGGGTCATCTTCATCAACATAAGCTATTCCAAACCCACCACCGAGGTCTAATTCTTCAACTTCCCATGAGGTAACATTTTTTACGGTTTTTAAAAAATTCATCATAATTTCTATTTCAGCATTATAAGATTTATAGCTGAATATCTGTGAACCAATGTGGCAGTGAAGACCAATTAAATTGATATTTTCAAGGTTAAGTGCATATTTTATTGCATCAAGAGCATCTCCATTAAACAATGGAAAACCAAATTTCGAATCTATTTGACCCGTTTTAATATACTCATGTGTATGGGCTTCTACACCGGGGGAAATTCTTAAATATATATTTGGCTTTTTCTTCATTTTTCCGGATAGTTCATTTAATATATTGAGTTCAAACCAGTTGTCGACAATAATTCGTCCAATCCCATATTCCAATGCCATTGTCAGCTCTTCGGCTGATTTATTGTTTCCATGGAAAAAAATATTTTTAACAGGAAAATCTGCCTTTAAAGCTGTATAAAGTTCACCACCGGAAACAACATCGAGACCGAGTCCTTCTTCTTCTATGATTTTACATATTGCTGTTGTCATAAATGCTTTGCTGGCATATATTACATTATTTTCTGGATAGTCTGCTTTAAAACAGTTATAAAAAGACCTGCAATTTTTTCGCAGTTGTTCTTCGTCAATAACATAAAGTGGTGTTCCATATTGTTTTGATAGTTTAACTGTATCACATCCACCTATTTCAAGATGCCCTTTTGAATTTATATGCATGCTACCTTGCAGCATAAAATCATCTCCATTCAGTTCTATTATATAAATAATTGAAATATAAATAAAAGCAGCTAAGGTTTCCCTGCTGCAAAGCCAAAAGGCAATGTCCTACATCATTCCCAAAAATGAGATAGCTCATCACTGATGACCTTAGGGAAATTATCAGTGACAGTCCTATGCCTCTTAAGCATAGACCCAGCTCCAAAAACATCAAGGCATTTTTGGGCTTCGGCGGATATATCCCTTTCATATATTCTCACAGGTACCTTGAATACCTCAAATATATTACTCTTGATGCTCCGCACCTCTACCTCATCTAAAAAAGATGAGGTACAATATTTATTTTTTATATAATATCATTAATATTTTTGAATGTCAATACGACTGGGCTTTTGTGTTAGTATAATATTAACAAGACATTTCATACTTCATATAGAATAAAGGCGAGAATACTCGCCTTTATGTGTACATTTTTCCATATGGTCTTTTGCCTGCAGGATGTAATTTAATGAAATCATGTGATAGGATTTCATTAATATCAAAGTTAAAATATTTTGCAAAATTTTCAGTGTACTTTTGTATCATTGCATAATCATTGTCATTTATTTTTTCTTTAATTACTTCTTTCCCAAGTTTATAATTTTCTATATCGCCTCTCAGATAAATAACACCGCCATGCATTCCGGTTCCACAATAATCTCCCACAATATCTTTTTCATTATTGAGATTAAGTACAATCATACATCCACCTGCCATATATTCTCCAAAGAAGTCACCGGTATTCCCACCAATGACAAGTACAGGAATCTTGTCTTTGAATTCTTTCATGTGAATGCCTACCCTATAGCCTACATTATCTTTAATATACATAGAACCGCCTCTCATGCCGTATCCGATGACATCGCCGGCATGACCATGTATTATTATGTTTCCGTCATTCATGGTGTTACCTATTGCATCCTGACCATTTCCAAAGACCTCAATGGAAAGACCGTCCATAAATGCAGCCATATCGTTGCCTGGGGTTCCTTCTATATTTATTTTGGTTTTACCAGATAAATTATCGGCAATGTACCTTTGACCATTTACATTTTTTATATTTATTATATCTTCGCCAGAACATACAAATTCTTTAATTAAGTCATTAAGGTCTTTAAAGTGCATACCTTCAGCATTTATTGTTTTCATTAAATCGCCGCCTCCTGTCCAAGCATCTTTGATTTTCTTAAGCTCTTTGGGAAATATGAATAACCAAAATCATCTTTTAGCAAACAATCTTTAAAAGGTGTAATATCAATACTATCCCTTATTAAACCAGTAAATATTCCCGCTCTGTCTATATCATTAATTAAGATAAAGCCTTTAAGTCTGTTATCTTTTATAATAATCTTCTTATATATTTTTTTGGTATCATCAGATTTTAACAGTATTTCATATCCTTCTTCCTGCGGATTTATTATTCCTCCGGTAATAATATAGGTATCTTTATATCCGATTGAATTCATAGGGAAAGTACCTTTATTTACGCTTTCTATTCCAATCATATTTAAACCTGCTATTTCACCTTGAAGATAGGCATTTGGCCAGATAGGTACAACACGATTTCCACCAATCAACATATCATAACCTTCTGCTACGTCACCTGCTGCATATATATTGTCAATATTTGTTTTCATTTTGTTGTCAACAATAATACCACGGTTTAATTTAATGGAGGTATTTTTAACAATTTCAGTATTTGGAACAACACCAATCGCAAAAATAAGGTTATCTGCCTGTAATTCTTCTCCGTTCTTAAGTTGTACACCTGTTACATATTCATTTCCAAGAATTTTATCTGCCGTTGTATTTGTTATTATTTTTATGCCATCTTTAATAAGCCTTTCGGAAATGATTGCTGCAGACTCCTTATCCAAGATGGTACTTAGTATTCTATCGGAAAGTTCTACTATTGTAACATCTACACCTAAATCATGAAGACCTTCAGCAGCCTTAAATCCGATTAATCCGCCGCCTATAATAACTGCCTTTGAACCGGTTTTTGCCGATTTTTTTAATTCCTTTGCATCATCAAGCTTAGTAAATGTATGAATATTTTTTTTATTTAAACCTTCCATTGGAGGAACAAAAGGTTTTCCACCTGTGGCAATTAGTAGTTTATCGTATTCAATACTGTCCCCGTTTTCAAAGCATACAGTATTTTTATTTTCATCTATCGAAACAACCTTTGTAGATAAATATGTTTTAATATTGTTTTTGGTGTAAAAGTCCATATCCCTATAAGACATCTTTTCTTCAGATACAGTATTTCCCAGGTAATATGATATTAGTGGTCTTGAATATACATGGTATTTTTCATCTGAGATAACGATAATCTCAGTATTTTTGTCATTTTTCCTTATGGCTTCAACAGCTCCTACCATTGCAACTGAATTTCCTATAATGACGATTTTCATGCTTTTATGCCTCCTTCACTGTATACAAGTGCGTCATTTGGACAATTTTTAACACATGCCGGTTCACCTGTATCTGCACATAAATCGCACTTAGAAGCCACTTTATTTTTTTCATCCCGTAAGATGGCACCAAAGCTGCATGCTAATATACATGTCCAACAGCCTACACATTTATCGGTATTACATGTTACTATGCCTGTTAATGGGTCTTTTTGCATTGCACCTGTGATACAGGCTTTAACACAAGGAGCATCGTCACAATGTCTGCATTGTAAGGAAAAGGACAAAGGTCCATTTTCCTCAACAACAATTTTTGGTGTTGGTATAATGCTTTCAAATTTGAAGGCTTTTAACACATCCTTGTATTTAGAATGTGAAGTTACGCAATATACTTCACAGAGTTTACAACCAATACATACTTCTTCTTTGACATAGATTTTTTTCACAAATATACCTCCTCTATTCTCCAGCTGCAAGTATGCCGAGTATATCAAGTTCTTTTTGTGTCATTCCAATACCTCTCAGCATCAATCTATTACCTTTTAAACTTTCAATATCATTTATACCCATTCCACCGAGCATTTCTTTAATTTCATGTCCCCATGCAGTTACAAGATTTACAAGTCTTTTATAACCTATTTCAGGATTAAGTCTTTTTACAAGGTAGGGGTCTTGTGTTGCAATACCCCAGTTGCATTTTCCGGTGTTGCATTTTTGACACATATGACAACCTAATGCAATCAATGCGGCAGAACCAATATAAACAGCATCTGCCCCAAGTGCAATAGCTTTTATTATATCTGCACTATTTCTAATACTGCCTGAAGCTATAAGAGAAACAGTATGGCGTATTCCTTCAGAACGAAGTCTTGAATCAACAGATGCAATTGCAAATTCTATAGGGATACCGACATTATCTCTGATTCTTTTTGGTGCTGCACCTGTACCACCCCTGAAACCGTCAATAGCTATATAATCTGCACCAGCTCTTGCAATTCCTGAGGCTATTGCTGCTACATTATTAACAGCAGCGATTTTTACACCAACAGGTTTTTTGTAATCTGTTGCTTCTTTTAAGGAGTATATAAGCTGTGACAGGTCTTCGATTGAGTATATATCATGATGTGGAGCAGGTGATATAGCATCACTTCCAACAGGTATCATTCTTGTCTCGGAAACATCTTCACTGACTTTTTCTCCTGGAAGGTGCCCACCTATACCGGGTTTTGCTCCCTGACCTATTTTTATTTCAACAGCAGCGGCTGTATTTAAATATTCTCTATTGACGCCAAACCTTCCTGAAGCCACTTGAACAATAGTATTTTTTCCGTATTTACGGAAATCTTTGTGGAGTCCGCCTTCACCCGTATTATAGCATATGCCCAATTTTTCAGCAGCCCTTGAAAGGGAGGCATGTGCATTATAGCTGATGGAACCATAGGACATAGCAGAAAATAATATTGGTACTTCTAATTTTAATTGTGGAGGCATTTGCGTTTTTACATTTAGATTTTCGTCAAGTTCAATTTTGTCCGGTTTTCTTCCTATGTGAACTCTTAATTCCATTGGCTCTCTTAAAGGGTCAATGGAAGGATTGGTAACTTGACTTGCATTAACAACCATTTTATCCCAATAAATTGGATATGGTCTGTCATTACCCATTGCAGTTAAGAGAACTGCTCCTGTTTCTGCTTGTCTGTAAATATCACGTATTGTATCATATGTCCAGTTTGCATGTTGGCGGAAATCCTGCGGATGTTTAATAATTGTCAGAGCATGGGTTGGACACATAACAACACATCTTTGGCAGTTAACACACTTAAAATCATCTGCAACCATTTTATTAAGTTGTTCATCATAGCTATGGACTTGATTTGCACATTGTCGCATGCAAACTTTGCAATTTATACATAAATCATAATCTCGTATAACCTTAAATTCCGGTGTGAGGTAGTTTAAGCTCATGCAGTAACCTCCTTTGATTCATAAATTTCATTTGTATTTGTTTGTTTAAGTTTTGCAATTACAGGTTCGCCACCACGAGGTATCCAGACCTTTTCAGGATTTTTGCAAACCTCTCTAATGGCTGATTCCTCACTTGCTACATATATCATATCACCATTTTGAGCTGCTGTCAGAGATCTTAATTTTATCCTGTCATTTATTGCCACAAATCCGTCTTCAAATGTTACTATAATAGAAAATGGACCATTTAATAATGCCTTGCTGTAAATTATTTTGAGGCTGCTGTAAAGAGCCTTTTCTTTTGGGGACATCCTGTCAATTTGATCCCATAAAGGTGAAGCAATCACCTTACATACTAAGTTAATAGGCAGTTTTTGTTTTCTTAGCAGGAGATCAAAAATATATGCGACAACTTCTGTGTCTGTTTGCAGTGTGCATACATAACCGAATTCCTCAAGATATTTACGATTTGTATCATATGATGAAAGTTCACCATTGTGGACAACTGAGATATTCAGCAGGTTAAACGGATGAGCACCGCCCCACCAACCCGGTGTGTTTGTAGGGAATCTTCCATGGGCTGTCCACATATATCCACTATAGGACTCTAATTTAAAGAACTCTGCTACATCTTCAGGATAACCAACAGCTTTAAATACCCCCATATTTTTTCCACTTGAGAAAATATATGCACCTTTTATCTTGATGTTAACGTCAAAAACAAATTTTACGATAAAATCATCATCGGTAAGCTCTGTATCATTTAATTTTTCGAGCTTTGGTATTGCAAAATATCTGTATATAAGTGGTGCATTTGTTATTTGAGGTATCTTTCTTGTTGGTATTTTTTCTTCAAAAGCCACAACAAAATTAGCTTTTAAATACTCTTCTGTTTCTTGTCTTGATTGTAAATCATTATAAAATATGTGAAAGGCATAGTGATCCTTAAATTCTGGATATATACCATATGAGGCAAAACCGCCTCCTAGACCATTCGATCTATCATGCATCGTTGCAATGGAATCCGCAATTTTTTGACCGGTAAAAACTGCTCCGGTTTGATCCATCATGCCGCTTATAGCACAGCCTGAGGGAATTCTTACTTGTCCTTCTTTTAACATTTTGTAACCCCCTTAAAAAATCCAATATGCAAAATATTATTTTGTAAATTGCATTGTACGAAAATGTTCATTACCATTATTTTATCACAAATTACATATCATACAGGATTTACAATCATTATAGTATTATTAATATTATATTACATTTTATAAAATTTGCAATAATCAAATATCATAATTCAAACAATTATTCTAAATGCGGGTTCTTGAACAATTTTACAGATTGACGTATTATGCTAAAGTATTCAATGAAGAAAATGGATTTTTTTTCTTCTATAAAATATAGTATAATTAGTGTATAATTAATTTCAAGAAATTTTTTTGATGAAAAATATATAAAAAAGAAGGATTTTTGATATAAATATAGAATATTATAAATGCGGAAAGGTATAATTAATGCTAAAGTATGATATTTTATTTTAAATTTACTGATAATAAAGTTTTTATTGCGAAAGAGATGATTATTCTTGATAAACTATATTGAAGGTGATGAATATTGATTAAATTTTCAGGGGTATCTAAAAAATATAAAAATAACATTATTGCAGTATCTAATATTAGTTTTACTATTGATAACGGAGAATTTGTATTTTTGGTTGGCTCCAGTGGTGCCGGCAAGTCCACTATTTTAAAGCTTTTGTTAAGAGAAGAGATACCAACAACAGGGAATATTTACATAGATAAAAAGGATATAACATTATTAAAAAGGAAAGAAGTACCGTATTTAAGAAGGACTATTGGGGTTGTATTTCAAGATTTTAGGTTGCTTCCAAATAAAACTGTTTATGAAAATATAGCCTTCGCTATGAAAATAGTAGAAGCAGAACCGAGAGAAATCAGAAAAAGGGTTCCAATGGTATTATCTTTGGTTGGCTTAAGCGATAGAGCCAATTCATATCCACAGCAGTTGTCAGGGGGAGAGCAACAAAGGGCTTCACTTGCAAGAGCAATAGTAAATGAGCCTTCGATTCTTGTTGCTGATGAACCAACAGGTAATCTTGACCCAGATACCACATGGGATATAGTAAAATTGATTTCAGAAATAAATAAAAGAGGAACGACGGTTGTAATGGCGACACATGCTAAGGATATTGTTGATATTATGAAAAAAAGGGTTATTGAAATAGATAAAGGCAACATAGTTAGAGATGAAGCAAGGGGTGTTTATTGCTATGAGGTATAAATCCGCAGTTTATTTTTTAAAGGAGGGTTTTACAAATGTAAAAAGAAATAAAGCCATGACATTAGCTTCAATTACATCTGTAGCGGCTGCTCTTTTAATTCTTGGGATGTTTCTTATAATGATTTTTAATATAAATGCGATGGTAAACAAGGTTGAGTCACAGTTGCAATTAAAGGCGTATGTTAATGATAATTTGAATGGAGATAAATTAAATAAACTTGGTGAAAAGATAAAAGGTATAGATGGTGTTCAATCAGTAGTGTTTGAATCCAAACAACAGGCATTTGAAAATTTTAAAAAACAACTGGGGGACAAAAGCTATTTAATAGACGGGCTTCAAAAGGATAATCCTATGCCACAGTCCTATATTGTAAGCGTTAAGGATGCTAAGATGATGAAACAGGTCTCTGAAGAAATTAGTAAAATTAACGGTGTATATAAAGTAAATTATGGACAAGATGTTGTCGATAAGCTTATCAGTTTCATAAATATAATAAGAATAGTCGGTATTGCTGTAATATTAATTCTTTTCATAATTTCAATTGTAATTATTTCCAACACAATAAAGCTTGGAGTTTTTTCAAGAAGGAAAGAAATAAACATAATGAAATATATAGGGGCTACCGACTGGTTTATCAGATGGCCCTTCCTGATAGAGGGAATTATTTTAGGGCTTATAGGTGCTTTGCTTTCAGTTTTGTTGCTTAGTTTATTATATGGATATGCTATAGATATTACTAGAAGTAAACTTATTATATTCGAATTGCTTCCATTAAAGGATATTATAAAACAGACTGCTGTATATTTCGCTGTAATGGGAGCAGTCATCGGTGCTGTTGGCAGTGGTATATCCATTAAAAAATTTTTAAATGTATAATAAAAATATAAGGGGGTATATTCTTGATAAGAGGAAGGTGTAAAAAACTTATATTTTTGATTCTGTTTTCAGTTTCTATTTTGATTGCTTCATGTCCAAAAGCTGATCAGCTTCAAGATGCACAGAACAAGTTAAACAGTGTACAACAATCAATAGAAGAACTTAGAAAAAAACAAGCGGAAATTTCTAATCAAAAAAAAGATATAACTGCACAGCTTCAGGACCTTGATTCGAAATTAAATACAACAACCCAGGAGTTAAATAATGCACAAAACAAATTAAATGACATAGTAACAAAGCTAAAGAAAACACAGCAGGAACTGGATGAGGCAAAAAAAACTGAGCAAAAACAGCAAAATTCCTTAAAAGACCGCATAAGGGCTATGTACATAAGTGGAGGTGAAACGGGATATCTTGACGTAATATTAAGTTCACAGAATTTTGCAGATTTTATCAGCAGGATTGACTTGGTTAAAAGAATTATAGGGTTTGATATAAACCTTCTTAACTCATATCAAAAGCAACGGCAGATTGTTCAAAGCAAGGAAGAGGAACTATCATTAATGAAACAGGATGCTGAAAATTATAAAAATCAAATTGCTTTAAGGCAGAAAGACCTACAAGTAGCACTTGTTTCAAGACAGGGCATAATGAGAGACCTTGAAAGCCAACAAAGAGTGTATGAACAGCAGGAAAATGAACTGCTGCAGCAGTCAAGTCAGTTGGAGGGCGTGATAGCCAGTTTTCAATCAAAATCTAATTTAAAGTATTCCGGAGGTAAATTAGGATGGCCGGTACCAAGCAGTTCAACTATTACATCACCATTTGGTATGCGTTATCATCCGATATTTAACGAATATAAAATGCACACAGGGATAGATATATCTGCATCAGAGGGTGCTGCTATTGTTGCCGCTGCTGATGGAAGAGTAATATTTACAGGATATTATGGTGGTTATGGTTATACTGTTATTATAGACCATGGTGATGGGATATCTACATTATATGCACATAATTCTCAGATTCTTGTTAAAGAGGGCGATTTTGTAAAAAGAGGCCAACAGATATCAAAAGCCGGGAGTACCGGATGGGCAACCGGTCCTCATTTACACTTTGAAGTACGAAAAAATGGTGTACCTACTAACCCTGTTGACTGGTTAAGATAACCGGTCAATTTTTTTATTTCCTTTATTTATTGTATAATAAAAAGAAATAGCATATAATTAATCAAACTATTAAAAGGTGGGGAATATATGACAAGACGTAAGATTTACACGGGTGCAGTTATATTAGTGATTATAACAAGTTTAATAACATTTATATTAACAAATTCTTTATCATTGATATTGCCAGGAGGCAGGGTTATAGTTTCCAGAAATGAATATTCTCTTATGAAGCAATATCAAAAACTTTTTGAGGTAAGAGGGATATTAAAAAATGCATATGTTGATAAAATAGATACATCAAAGCTTGTTGATGGTTCAATAAAAGGTATGGCCGGTTCCTTAAATGATCCTTATACGGTATATTTTGATAAGAAGGATTATTCTGATTTTATGACACAAACGAGAGGTTCTTATGCCGGTGTGGGTATCATTGTTTCTGCTGATAAAAAGGGGCATATTGTTGTTGTCTCACCGATTAAAAATACCCCGGGTGAAAAAGCGGGAATAAAGACGGGTGATATTATTATATCTGTTGATGATAAAAAAGTTAGCGGGAACAATTTAGATGAGGCTGTTGCACTGATGAAAGGACCGGAGGGAACCAATGTAACATTAACAATCCTCAGAGATGATAAGACGATGAATAAGACATTGACAAGAGAAACCATAGTGCTTCAAACCGTTGATAGTCAGATGCTTGCCAATAATATAGGATACATTAAGATTACAATGTTTGATGAACATACTTCGGCTGATTTTAAGGTTGCTTTAAATAAGTTAAAATCAGAAGGAATGAAGGGACTTATTATAGATTTAAGAGATAATCCCGGAGGACTCTTGGATGAATGTGTTAATATAGCAAATGAACTTCTACCAAAAGGTATAATAGTTAGTACAAAAGGTAGAATAGAAAGTAAGCAATATTCTTCAAAAGGTCCTGGGCTTGGCAAACCTCTTGTATTACTTGTAAATGGAGGAAGCGCCAGCGCATCTGAAATATTATCAGGGGCTGTAAAGGATAGAAAAGCCGGTGTCCTTGTCGGTACAAAAACCTTTGGTAAAGGACTTGTTCAATCAATATATGATTTCAATGATGGTACTGCCTTAAAATATACAATAGCACGGTATTATACACCGAATGGCGTCAATATTCAGGGAAAAGGAATCGAACCCAATTATATCGTTGAGCTTCCCCAAAATTATGTTTTAACAGATAAACCTGATTTGAAAGAAGATACTCAATTGATTAAAGCATATGATATAATTAATTCTCAGATTAAGTAGGGTGCATATATGATATTAATACAATTAATATGGATGATTATAAAAGCTGTTTCTGTATCAATATTCTCTCCATTATTATGGATAGTTATAATATTTATATTGATACAGTACAGAAAAAACATTGAACTTGAAAGGGAGATGCTCGGCAAAGAAAGGAATTCCCTTAAAGAACAAATATTGGATTCTGTTTTTTATGGTTTTGCAGCCGGTATACTTGGAAGCATAGTTATGGTATTCTTAGGGATTACAATAGATAATATCGGTATCGAATATGTATTTCCTCTTGCAATTTTTCTGATGTTTATAAATCCGCGGTATATATGTTTTTCATATGCAGGCGGAATTGTATCAATTATAAGTCTTTTAACGGGTTTTCCCAGTATAAATGTTGCAGGACTTATGGCGGTTGTAGGAATACTTCATTTGATGGAAAGTATGCTGATTTATATTGATGGTGCAGTAAACAGCATACCGGTGTTTGTCCAAACCGATAACGGCAAAATTGCTGGAGCATATATAATGAAAAAATTTTGGCCTATTCCGTTTGTGGCACTTGTCACAGTTTCTGCCGCAGCATCGGGTATTGATTTATTTCATATGCCTGAATGGTGGCCGCTATTTAAAACTGATGCAGGGTTAAACAGCATCATTTATTCTCTTTATTCAATTATTGCGGTATTAGGATATGGTGATATAGCATTAACCGAAGTGCCTGAAAAAAGGGCAAAGGTTTCTTCAAGAAGATTATTTGTTTTTAGTATTTTACTTATTTTGCTGTCGGTAGGAGGAATAAAATACATATTATTTAGGTGGGCTGCCGCCATATTTGGTCCGTTGGCTCATGAATTCCTTATAATAAAAGGGCAGAGGGATGAAAAAGAGAAAAGACCTATGTTTGAGGTTCCTGATAATGGTATAATGGTGCTGTCAGTTCTAAAGAATTCTCCTGCAGAACAAATGGGTATAAAACCCGGTGATATTATTGTAAAAATAAATGATATGTTTGTTAATAGTGAAGAAGACATTGCAAGGGTTTTATCAACGGAACCTACTATTGTCTGGATAGTAGTGAAAGAATCGGATGGCAGCTATATTAATTATGAGTATCGCAATTATAAAGGTGTCAAAGGAATTGGAATAGTTATCGTACCTATGTATTCAGATAAAGTATACAGATTGAATGATATGGAAAATGGGGGCTTAATAAAAAGATTTTTTGATAAAACCAGCAAAAAGAAATAGCAGAAGTATAAGCCGGTTTATGCTGGCTTAAAATATGTTTCCATATTGTTTTTTTATAAGTTATAATAATATTAAAAGATAATGTATCTATATTGTTATGACCTTTGAGTTATGGAGGTTTGAAATGGGCGAGTTTAAATTATTTTCAGATTTTAAACCGACTGGTGATCAGCCGGAGGCAATAGAAAAATTGACAGAAGGAATCAAAATGGGGCTTAAATGTCAGACACTGCTTGGGGTTACGGGTTCCGGAAAAACTTATACAATGGCAAATGTTATTAAAAATGTAAAAAAACCAACTTTGGTAATAGCACATAATAAAACATTGGCGGCACAATTATGCAGTGAATTTAGGGAGTTCTTTCCTGACAATGCAGTTGAATACTTTGTAAGCTACTATGATTACTATCAGCCTGAAGCATATGTACCTCAAACGGATACTTATATTGAGAAGGATGCTTCAATAAATGAGGAAATAGATAAGTTGAGGCATTCTGCAACTGCGGCTCTTTTTGAGAGAAAAGATGTTATAATAGTTGCCAGTGTATCATGTATATATGGTCTTGGTGATCCAATTGACTATGAGAATCTTATGCTATCATTGAGACCCGGAATGATAAGGGATAGAGATGAAATACTTAAAAAATTAGTTGCTATACATTATGAAAGAAATGATATTAATTTTGTAAGGGGAAAATTCAGAGTTAGAGGAGATACTATAGAGGTATTTCCTGCTTCATCATCTGAAAGGGCAATCAGGATCGAACTTTTTGGCGATGAGATAGATAGGATAACTGAGATAGATGTATTGACAGGAGAGGTACTTGGAATAAGGAATCATGTGGCAATATTTCCTGCTTCACACTATGCTACATCGAAGGAAAAAATCCAGAAGGCTATTGTAAGTATACAGGAGGAGCTGAGGGAAAGATATAAAGAGCTTAAAGAGGCAGGAAAACTCCTTGAGGCAGAGAGGCTTAAGCAGCGAACGAATTATGATATTGAGATGTTAAATGAGGTGGGATATTGTTCTGGAATCGAAAATTATTCAAGGCATATATCAGGAAGGCCTCCAGGAAGCCCCCCTTATACACTTATAGATTATTTTCCAGATGATTTTCTTATGTTTATTGATGAATCACATGTTACAATACCACAGATAAGGGGTATGTACAATGGTGATAGGGCAAGAAAGGAAACGCTTGTGGAATTTGGTTTCAGGCTGCCTTCTGCATTTGATAATAGACCATTAAAATTTCATGAATTTGAAAAAAGAATAAATCAACTTATATGTGTTTCTGCAACACCCAGTGTATATGAAAAAGAACATTCCGAAAGGTTTGTTGAACAGATAATAAGACCAACAGGACTGCTTGATCCCGAGATAATAGTTAAACCTGTCAAAGGACAGGTTGATGACCTTATAGGGGAAATAAGAATGACTGTTGATAAAGGCTGCCGCGTACTTATAACAACACTTACAAAAAAAATGGCAGAAGACCTTACGGATTATTTAAAGGATCTCGGTATAAAAGTTCAATATCTTCATTCAGATATTGAAACAATAGAAAGAATGGAAATAATAAGAGATTTGAGACTTGGAAAATTTGATGTTCTTATAGGAATTAATCTTCTAAGAGAAGGTCTTGATATACCGGAGGTTGCTCTTGTAGCAATCCTTGATGCTGATAAGGAAGGATTTTTACGTTCAGAAACATCCTTGGTGCAAACAATCGGACGTGCTGCTCGTAATGCCGAGGGACGTGTTATAATGTATGCGGAGGAAATGACAGAATCAATGAAAAATGCTATTAATGAAACCAACAGAAGAAGAGTAATCCAAATGGATTACAATAAAAAACATGGAATAAAACCTAAAACTATTATTAAAGGTATCAGGGATGTGATTGAGGCTACCAAAATAGCTGAGGATGTTAAAGAATACAGAACAAGAAAACCTGATTTACAAGATAAAGAAACCATAGAAAATACAATTAAAAAACTTAAAATTGAAATGAAAAAAGCTGCACAGGAACTTCAATTTGAAAAGGCTGCAGATTTAAGGGATAGGATATATGAACTAAAAAAAATGCTGGAAGATGTGGTATGACAAAGGCTGTGGAGGAGTATAAATGTCAATAGATAAAATTATAATAAAGGGTGCTAAGGTACACAATTTAAAGAATATAGATATTGAGATACCGAGAGATAAACTTGTTGTGATTACGGGCTTATCCGGTTCAGGAAAGTCTTCCTTAGCTTTTGATACGATTTATGCAGAAGGGCAGAGAAGATATGTAGAGTCATTGTCGGCATATGCAAGGCAGTTTTTAGGTCAGATGAACAAGCCGGAGGTTGAATATATTGCTGGTCTATCACCTGCAATATCAATAGATCAGAAATCTACAAATAGAAACCCGCGTTCAACAGTAGGAACAATCACAGAAATTTATGATTATTTAAGATTATTATATGCAAGGATAGGGATACCACATTGCCATAGATGCGGAAAGGAAATATCAATGCAGACTGTTGACCAAATGGTTGATAGAATAATGGGGTTTAAAGAGGGAACTAAAATACAAATTTTAGCGCCTATAATCAGAGGAAGAAAAGGAGAATATTCAAAACTGCTTGAAGATGTTAAAAAGAGTGGGTATGTAAGGATAAGAGCAGATGGAGTTGTATATGATATAAATGAGGAAATTATACTGGAGAAAAACAAGAAACATTCGATAGAAGTTGTAATTGACCGTTTAATAATAAAACCCAATATTGCCTCAAGGCTTACAGATTCCTTAGAAACAGCATTAAAACTTGCAGATGGGATTGTTATAATAGATATTATTGACGGTGAAGAGTTTATATTGTCTGAAAAATATTCATGTCCGGATTGTAATATAAGTATTGAGGAATTATCACCAAGGATGTTTTCTTTTAACAGTCCATATGGCGCATGTCCTACATGCAGTGGACTCGGTGCATTTATGAGGGTGGACCCGGAGCTTTTAATACCTGATAAAAGCAAATCCTTAGCGAATGGTGCATTGCCAGGATTTGTTGCATCAGAAAATAGTTTTACTTATCATAACATATTGAGGTTAATAGAATATTATGATTATAAAGAAAATACTCCTTTTGAGAAATTCAGCGATGATTTGATTAATATATTATTATATGGTAAAACACGTGGCTTTGAAGGGATTGTAAATAATCTTGAAAGGAGATATAATTCAACTAATTCAAGTTTTATAAAAGAAGAAATAGAAAAATACATGAGACCGGTTCTATGCCCTGACTGTAAAGGAGCGAGGTTAAAACCGGAAGTTCTTGCTGTGACGGTTGGAGATATGCCGATAAATAAGGCAACTGATTTATCGGTCCTTGAGCTTCTGAAATTTATTGACGGTCTTAAACTTTCAAAAAAACATGAGATTATTGCACATCAGATACTTAAAGAAATAAAGGCAAGGCTAAACTTTCTCGTAGATGTTGGTCTTGATTATCTGACGTTATCAAGGAGTGCAGGAACTTTATCTGGCGGTGAATCCCAGAGAATCAGGCTTGCCAGCCAGATTGGCTCAGGACTTGTAGGCGTAACTTATGTACTTGATGAACCAAGTATAGGGCTTCATCAGAGAGATAATGACAGGCTTTTAAATTCCTTAAAAAAACTGAAAGAGCAGGGAAATACCTTGATAATTGTTGAACATGACGAGGATACAATGTACGCAGCCGACTATATTGTTGATATGGGACCGGGAGCCGGTGACCATGGGGGCGAAATTGTTGTATCAGGTACAATTGAGGATATAATGGCTTGTGAAAAGTCTTTGACAGGTCAATATTTATCTGGGAAAATGAAGATAGAAGTACCAAAGATTAGAAGAAAATATAATGGTCATAATATTATTGTAAAGGGTGCAAGCGAAAATAATCTTAAGAATATTGATGTTATTTTTCCTCTCGGTATATTTATCTGTGTAACCGGTGTGTCTGGTTCGGGTAAGAGCACCTTAATCAATGAAATACTTTATAAAGCACTTGCACAGAAATTATATAAGGCAAAGGATAGACCGGGTAAATATAAAAATATTGAAGGTGTCGATTATATTGATAAAATAATCAATATAGATCAATCGCCGATAGGAAGAACACCAAGGTCTAATCCGGCAACATATACAGGGGTTTTTGATTATATACGGGAACTGTTTTCGAATACATTAGAATCAAAGATGAGGGGATATAAACCAGGAAGATTTAGTTTTAATGTGAAGGGTGGAAGATGCGAGGCTTGTAATGGTGATGGTATAATAAAAATAGAAATGAATTTTTTACCTGATGTTTATGTACCATGTGAGGTCTGTAAAGGGCTTAGATATAATAGGGAAACGCTTGAGATAAAATATAAAGGGAAAAATATTTCAGATGTACTTGATATGACGGTTGAAGAGGGATTAGAATTTTTTAAAAATATACCGAAAATAAATAAAAAGCTTGAAACATTAAAAGATGTGGGGCTTGGATATCTAAAGCTTGGGCAGCCTTCTACTCAATTGTCAGGGGGTGAAGCACAAAGGGTAAAATTATCAACCGAACTTTCCAAACGTTCAACAGGAAAAACTGTATATATACTTGATGAGCCGACTACGGGTCTTCACTTTGCAGATGTTAAAAGGCTTTTAGATGTTTTAAATAGACTTGTTGAAGCAGGCAATACAGTTGTTGTTATCGAGCATAATCTTGACGTTGTAAAATGTGCGGATTATATTATTGATATGGGACCGGAAGGCGGAGACAGAGGTGGAAATATTGTTGCCACAGGTACACCTGAGGAAATTGCACAAAAAGAAATTTCATATACAGGGCAGTTTTTGAAAAAAATACTTGCCAGATAATGAGGTGTTTATATGTATACACTGGCATCAACAGTGTTAAGGTATGTTCTTATTATACTAATATATCTATTCATTTATAAGGTTTTTAAAATCATATATATGGATATAAAGGGAGTTAGAAAAGAAAGAGAAATTACAAAAGCAAGGCTTATTTCTCTTTCAGGCGGCAGTAATTATAATCTTTTTGAAGTAACAACGATAGGCAGAGCAAACGACTGTGATATTATCATTGAAAATCCTTATGTATCAAGCAAACATGTAATAATAAGAAAAAAAGGTAATAAATATGTAATTCAGGATTTAAACAGTACAAACGGAACTTTTATAAATGGAAAGCGTATTAAGAATATAGCTAATATAAGAAATAATGATATTATAACGTTAGGAAATGAAGAATTTAGATTTATAGTTTAAGGAGATTAATTTATGGAGGAATATGTAAAAACTGGTGCAAAAGCTTTAAGAAATATATTTTGGATATTTATTATTGCATTTATGCTCTTATTTATCTATCATAAACCGCAGGGTATAAATACAATATATTATACATTGGCATTTTTGCCGCTTATTTATTTTGCATATTATCTACACGTTAGGTTATTTCCAATGGGAGAAATACAGCTTTTGATTTTAAGCTTTTTTTTGACAGAGATGGGAATGATAATGATTTATAGGGTTGCACCGGATTTGATAATAAAACAGATGATTTGGATATTTATTGGTTTTATTTTATATTTTATGTTTTCATATATATCAAAATACTACGATTTTTTTTACAATCTAAAATATGGTGATTATATTTATTTAGCTATTTCTTTTATATTACTTTTATCTACGTTTATATTTGGGAAAGAGATAGGTGGGGCAAAAAATTGGCTTACATTTGGTGGAGTATCAATTCAGCCTGCTGAAATTGTAAAAATAATATATATAATATTTCTTGCGAGGTATTTAAAAGAACATAAAGAGAAAAAAGATATAATTACAATTGCTATATTAACACTTGTAATCGTAATTATATTTGTTATTGAAAAAGATTTAGGAATGGCACTTTTATTCTATCTTACTACTTTATGCATGATATTTGTTGCAACATCAAATTTATTGTATACATCCTTGGGAATGGTATTTTTGAGTTTTGGTGGTGTAATATCATATTTTCTTTTTAATCATGTAAGGGTTAGAATTGAAGCATGGCTTAATCCATGGATGGACGTACCCGGTAAGACATACCAGATTGTTCAATCCTTATTTGCGATTGGTGCAGGAGGTTTTTTTGGAACGGGGCTTGGAATGGGACATCCTGAATATATACCGGTTGTTGCCAGTGACTTTATATTTTCCGCAATCAGTGAAGAGTTTGGAATGCTGGGTTCTGTTGCGATTATCTTGGTATACCTTGTAATAATGTATAGAGGTTTAAGGGTCGCATTAAATGCAAAAGATGAATTCGGTGCTTTAATTGCGGTAGGTTTAACATCCATGTTCAGCCTACAGGTATTTACAATAATAGGAGGCGTTATTAAGTTTATACCGTTAACAGGTGTTACACTTCCTTTTGTAAGTTATGGAGGCAGTTCCATGATAATGAGCTTTATAACAATAGGCATGCTCAATGGGATTGCTTTGAGAGAGGAGGAGAATATTGAACAATTTAAAACGCAATATTAAAATACTATTTGTAGTGTTTTCTGTTTTATTTTTTAGTTTAATCGGTTATTTATCATATTTTCAGCTTTATGAAAGGAATAAACTTATAACAAGTTCATACAGTGTTTATAATAAAAGGCTTATAGAGCAGGAAAAGAAAATATTGAGGGGAAGTATATTGGATAGGAATGGCAATATACTCGCGAAAAGCGAAATTGTAAATAATGAACAGGTAAGACAGTATATAGATGGTCCGGCATTTGCAAATGTTATTGGATATAGCCGAAGAATATACCAACAAGGGAGTGCTGGCATTGAAAATGCATATGATAAAGAACTGCTTGGTATGATAAATAAAGACCCTATGACATTTTTAAGAGAAACAATATTGGGTAAGGGACAAAGAGGCGACAATGTTATACTTACTCTTGATAAAAATTTGCAAAATGTAGCATATAATGCTTTGGGAGGTAGGAAAGGAGCTGTTGTAGCTCTTGATCCTAAAACAGGAGAAGTATTGGCAATGGTTTCATCTCCGTCATATGATCCAAATACGCTTGGACAGAATTGGAATACATTGATGAACAGTCCTGATGCCGTCATGTTAAATAGGGCGACACAGGGTTTATTTCCACCGGGTTCTGTATTTAAAATAATTACAACATCTGCTGCCTTAACATACAAACCCGAGATTTTGAACCAGATTTTTGATTCTAAAGGCTATATTGTAGTAGATGGAAATAAAATAAATGATTATGGTAATATTGCATATGGAACAATTGATTTTAAAAAGGCATTTTATGTATCCTGCAATTCTGTTTTTATACAGGTCGGACTTGAAGTTGGCAGAAGTAATCTTGAAAATATGGCAGGCAAATATGGGCTAAATGGGGCAATACCTTTTGATATACCGACAGCAGCGAATCAATTCCCATCAATACCTGTATTTGGAGGGAAAGTGCAACTTGCTGAAAGTTCTATTGGACAAGGGAAAATCTTGGTAACCCCTCTTACAATGGCATTAATGGCATCTGCTGTTGCAAATGATGGTGTTATAATGAAACCCTATTTAATGAAATATGTACAAGATCCATTGTCTGGAGATATACTTGAAAAAACAACACCTACTAAATATTTGAATCCAATTTCGCCAGATGTAGCTAATAAAATCAAACAGCTTATGGTAGGTGTTGTACAGGAAGGTACTGGGACAGCTGCACAGATTCCCGGAATTACGGTTGCAGGCAAAACCGGTACAGCAGAGAATCCTCATGGAAAATCCCACGCATGGTTTGTTTGTTTTGCACCTGCAGAAAATCCTAAAATTGCAGTAAGTGTGATAGTCGAAAATGGAGGTACTGGTGGGGATGTTGCTGCACCTATTGCATCTGAAGTTATGAAGGCATATTTCTCAAACAATGGTAAGTAAGATATTTTACGATAATTTTATATTAATTTGCTGGTTACAATACCTCTGGCGAAAAATCACGAAAGGAAGAAAGTTATTGTGTTAGAGGAGAAACTAAAATTATTACCGGAAAAACCCGGTGTTTATATAATGAAGGACGAATGCGGCAAAGTAATTTATGTAGGTAAGGCAATATTATTAAGAAACAGGGTTAGACAATATTTCCAGAATCAATTAAATCATCCTATAAAAGTAAGAATAATGGTTAATCGTGTAGCGGACTTTGAATATATAGTAACAGATACTGAACTTGAAGCTTTGATATTAGAATGTAATCTTATAAAAAAATATAGACCTAAATATAATATACTCTTAAAGGATGATAAAAATTATCCCTATATTAAAATAACGATTAAAGAACAATATCCTCGAATATTATTTACGAGAAGGGTAGAACTTGATGGTAACAGATATTTCGGACCATATAGCAGTGCATTTGCTGTCAGAGAAACAATTAAACTGTTAAGGCAGATATTTCCTTTAAGGTCTTGTAATCGGAATATTGAAAAGGATATTGGTAAATGCAGGGAATGTTTATATTATCATATAGGTTTGTGTTCTGCTCCGTGTACAGGAAAAATTTCAAAGGAGAATTACAAGGTACTTGCGGATGAGGTTATAATGTTCTTGGAAGGAAAACATGACTGGCTTTTAAAAAAATTAAAAGAAGAGATGTTGAAAGCATCAGAAAATTTAGAATTTGAAAAAGCTGCAAAGTTACGCAATCAAATATTTGCTATAGACAAGATTTCTGAAAAACAAAAGATTGTTTCATCATCAAGTGAAGATCAGGATGTGATTTCTATGGCAAAAGATACTGATAACGCATGTATTCAGGTATTTTTTGTAAGAAATGGCAAATTGAGCGGAAGAGAGCATTATTACATGAAAAACACCAATGAAATGAGATGCGAAGATATTATTACATCATTTATAAAACAATTTTATGAAGGTAATCCCTATGTGCCAAAAGAAATTATCACAGATGTCAATATAGAAGAAAGTAATATATTATCTGAATGGCTATCACAAAAGGCAGGTAATAAAGTTAATATAACAGTTCCTCAAAGAGGAAAAAAGAAAGAGCTTGTAAATATGGTTTATCAAAACGCATTAGAGGAGCTGAAAAATAACTTAAATTACAGAACAGGCAAAGGTGGAAATGAGGCAGTTTTAGAACTTGCAGAACTTCTTGGCATGGATTATTTAAAAAGAATTGAGGCATATGATATATCTAATATAAGAGGGGTGGATAATGTTGCATCTATGGTGGTTTTTATTGATGGAAAACCACATAAATCTTCTTATCGTAAATTTAACATAAAAAGTATAAAAGGTCAGGATGATTATGGCAGCATAAGAGAAGTTTTAAACAGAAGGATTGCTCACGGTCTTGAAGAGCAAAGGCTTATAGATGATGGGCTTCTTGATAAAGGGAAAGCGAAATTTAATATTATGCCTGATTTAATACTTGTTGATGGTGGAATTGGTCATGTTAACGTAGTCAAAGCAGTTCTAAGAAATTTTGACTTATCAATACCTGTTTTTGGAATGGTTAAAGATTCAAAACATAGAACCAGAGGGTTAATTTCATCAGATGGTGAGGTTAATATCCCTATGACAGGAAAGGCTTTTCATCTTGTTGCAAATATGCAGGAAGAAGTTCATAGGTTTGCAATAATGTTCCATAATATAAAGCAGAGTTCACATATTAAAAGCCAGCTTATTGATATACCGGGAATAGGTCATAAAAGAGCAAAGGCCTTATTAGATGCCTTTAAAATGATAGAAGACATAAAAAAGGCGGATATAGAGCAGTTAATGAAGGTTAAAGGAATGAATAAAAAAGCCGCACAGGCAGTATACGATTATTTCAGATAGATTTAAACATAACCCAGTATCCCACGCACAGAAACATCGCCGGATATTACTGCCTTTCGGCTGCCATCACCAATTTCAATAATGAGATTACCATCATTATCTATGTCTATCGCCTTGCCATTAAATTCATTTTTTCCTGATATTACTCTAACTTCACTGCCTATTGTGACAGAGTGTTTTAAACACAAGGTTCTTATAGGTTCAAATCCTTCTTTTAAAAATATATTGTAATATTTTTCGAAATTATTAATAATTGAAGCGGTTAACTTTTTACGGTCAATCTTTTTACCTGTTTCTATAAACAAAGAAGTTGCCTTGTTTTTTAAATCATCGGGAAATTTATTCATATTTACATTTAAACCAATACCTACAATAACATAATTTACCCTATCAAGTTCTGCATTCATTTCTGTTAATATACCACATATTTTCTTACCATTTATTATTATATCATTTGGCCATTTTATACTTGCATTTAGTTCTATGGTTTCTATAATTGCATTGACTACTGAAACAGCTGCTACTTGGGTTAATTTAACAGAAGACTGTGGAGTTAATTCAGGTTTTAGAATAATAGACATCCATAAACCCTGACCCTTCTCGGAAACCCATTTCCTTCCAAGTCTGCCTCTGCCGGAGGTCTGTTCTTCAGAAACTAAGATAGTACCATTTTCAGCTTTAGAAGCTATTTCTTTTGCATAGTCATTAGTAGAAGATATACTTTCAAGATGAATATAGTTTTTCCCTATAAAATCTGTTTTTAAGAAGGGCGATATTTCTATGTAATCTATAATATCAGGCTCATTTATTAGCATGTAGCCTGATTTATGTTGAGATTCAATCATATAACCATTGTTTTTTAATTCATTTATATATTTCCAGACAGCAGTACGTGAGATATTTAGTTTATTACAAAGCTGTTGCCCGGAGACAAATTTATTTTTGTTTTCCTTTAGTATTTTAATTATATTCTCTTTTATCAATTAAATCACTCCATTATTTATATATAAACTATTATACCTGTATTTATATATAAATATCAACCAATTACTTTAACTAGATAGTGTCAAGATACTGTAGGATATTTTTTTTAAAGACAACCCCTGAAATTGCTTAAATCAAGGTTTCCATGCATTATGTGTTTTTTATATCACTTTTTCATATTTTATTGCTTTTAAAATTCTATATATTGGTGTTACTTTGCCCATATCCAACACTGTAATATTGTTTATTTGTTCTTTTGTATACGTTTTAGCTCTCTTTACTGCCTCTTTTATTTGCTTCTTTGTTAATTTATAACCTTCATTGTTGTTTTTGCGCTTTTTACGCCATTCTACTTCTCTTAAATTGCCTCCATTTTTCTTAAATACTCTTAATTTTGCCATTAGCTTTAATCCTTCTCTACTCCATCCTAATGGATTCCTGCTTAACCTGTCTGAAAATACATGACTTATATGCCCTTCTGCACTGCACCCTATTACATCCTCATCTTCTTTGTATATTTTTATCCCTTCCCAGTTGTTTAATATGTACTTCTTTACTTCTCTTATTTTCTTCTTCTCTTGCTCTGTTTGTGCTATTTTTGATAGTTCATTAAATGCCTCTTTTAATTCTTTTTCATTCCCTTCATTTATTGCTCTCCATATCCTATCTCTATATCTTGCTTCTCTTGATGTTGCTGTGAGTATGTATTTGTTTAAATGATACCTGTCTAGGAGTCCACTCGAAATCATCAATCACAAATTAACAAATATGTTATTGAAAACCATATAATTTACAATAAAAAATACTCCTGAACACATATGAAATAAGCACTTAAGAGCTATTTTTATGATATAATATAAATAATATAATAAGAAAAATGTGGTGATAAAAATGTTAGGAAAAGCAGACAGACAAATGTCATTTTCAGATTATTGGTTACTTGGAAAAATTTCTGAAGATAGTTATTATCATAGATTAAGAACATGGGTATTTAATAATCTTAATGAAGAAATGTTTCAGCCACTTTTCTCATACTATGGCAGAGAATCCATATCTCCGGTATATACATTTACAGCGATGCTGATACAATTTGAAAAAGGATATTCTGATCGTGAAATGGAAGAAGAATCACGATTCGATGACAGAATTAAATATGCATTAACCGCACCACGGGATTTTGATGGAATAGATGCAGTAACATTATGTGATCATAGAAAAAGACTGTTTAACAGCGAAATAGGAAAAGAAATATTCATTAAAACAATTAGTCAGGCAAAAGAAGTAGGACTGTTTGATAAAGACAACTTACACATAATAGATTCATTCATGATTTGGGGTTCCTGTGCCAGACAAGATACTTACACTATGATATACCAAGGGATAAAGATGGTTCTCCGTTTCATGAAGTTTTACGAAATGGAAGATGAATCGAAAAAAATACTGAAAAGAACAGATTATAAAGAAAATATCAAAAAACCCAAAATAGCATGGGAAAACGAAAAAGAAAAAGCAAAATTACTCGAAGAACTTGTTAAAGATGCACTATCACTCGTAGAAAATATAAAAACAAAAAAAGATATAAAAGATGATTTAAAAAAAGCAATTGAATTATTAGAAAGAGTAGCATTACAAGATGTTGAAATAACAAACGACGGGCATGTAAAAATGATAAAAGGAACAGCAAAAGACAGAATAATATCAGTAGTAGATGATGAAATGCGCCATGGAAGAAAGACCTCATCGAAATTATCAGATGGATACAAAGCTGAAATTATAACAGGAGGAGAAAAAGGCTCAGTAGTAGTAGGAATAGAAGTTGATGGAGCAAATATAGCAGATGGAGAACATATGAGTGATCTTATAGAACAAAGCCGAAGAAACGGCGTTGATATAGATAAACTGTATGGAGATTGTGCATATAGTGACTTTGAAGAAATAGAAAAAAGGAAAGAAGAAGGAACAGATTTTTGCATTAGAGTGCCGGAAGCAACAAATCCAAGTGGAGGATTTTCAAAAGAAGAATTCAAAATTGATTTAGAAAAAGGAACAGTAGAATGTCCCAATGGACATATAAAACAATTTGATACTGAAAAAACACAAAAACATGAGCAAGTTACAGTGAAATTTAGAGCAGAAGAGTGTAATGATTGTCCGCTAAAAGACCAATGTACAAAATCAAAAAAAGGGAGAACAATAAATATACATCCGTATGAAAAAGAAATACAAGAACAAAGGGAATATCAAAAAACAGATGAATTTAAAGAAGACTATGCAAAAAGACCGAATGTAGAAAGAAACATATCAGAACTTACCAGGCATGGCGGACGTAAAGGAAGGTATAGAGGAAAATTAAAAATAAGATGGCAAATGATAATGGTAGCAATAAACAATAATATCAAAATAATAACGAAACATATTTCTAAAATTTGTAATAGACAAATTAAGAAGGGGGAAGTCTGCCCAAAAACGGCTTAAAGAATGGTTAAGGATATTAAAAATAGCAATAACAGGTCAATAAAGCCATAATATACATATTAAAATCAATAACAAAATCATATATATTTCTTTGAATAGAGATTATTCTGATAATTTATGCGATGATAAAAATTCTTAACCGGCAGATAAGTTATTTTCGAGTGGACTCCTAGTACAAATCTTGATTTTGGTATCCATTCTATCCCTTCTTTTATCCATCTTGCTCCGTCTCCTGCTATGTATATCTTCTCTATTTTCTCTTCTTTGTAATTGTCATTTATGTAATTTGCTACATCTATCCATATGTCTTCTGGCTTTTGATCTACATATGCTTTGTAATAGATATTCTTTAGTTCAGACCTACCGTTCTTTTTTTCTTTGCCTTCATGTATGTATACAAGTCGTGGCATTTCTTTTCTCCCGTCTTGTAAGGATACGTGGTCTTCATCTGCTTCTATGTATAATACTTTTACTTCTTTCTTTTCTTCTATTTCTTTTTTTACTTCTACTTCTCCTATCTCTCTTATTGTATTTAATACTGTCTGCCTGCTTAATTCTACTGGACTTGCTTCTTTACTGCTTTTTTCATAGGATTCTTCTGTCGCCTTTTCTACTATCTTTACTTTTACTCCTTCTTCTACTCTCTCATGTCTCTCTATCCCTAATGCGTCATCTGTCAAGTATGTATATCTACCATCTTCTTTTGATTTGTAATATGTCCTTTTATATTTTATTTCTCCTACTGTTGTTATTAAAGTCTTTTCATCTTCTCTTTCTACTACCCATTTCTCTTTCCTTCTCTTGTCTTCTTTTATTATCTTATCTAATTCTTCTATAATTGCTACTATTGTTTCTATACCTAATTTGTCTACCATTTCTCTAACTTTTAATGAAAGTTCTGTTATATCCATCCCTTCTTCTAATAATTTTTTAAAAATTTCCCTTACATTATTGATGTAATTAGTTGCATTTTGTAGTATAATATCTTCAAACTTAATTTTTTTCACAAGAGACACCCCTTTCATGTTTTTTGTTTTTCCAAAATTCTATTTTATCACAGGGGTTGTCTCTTGTCTTTTATCATCTAAAAATCCTACGATAATTTTACACTATGCTTTAACTAATAATTTATGACCCTGTCTTATTTACTTATTTTTCAACTAATAATATAATATATAATATATAATAAAGCATAATACTATTTTACTGATAAGCATATTTTATAAAATAACAGGAGGTTTTTTTATTTGAACAGTATTTCTGTAGAAGAGTTAATTAAAGATTTTCAACTGGAAATAGTCGTATCACCTAAAGATAATAAAATAGATATATCTACAAGTGATGTTAATAGACCAGGCTTGCAATTTTCAGGCTTTTATCAGCATTTTGCATATGAACGTGTGCAAATCATAGGAAGGGTAGAAACAGCTTTTATCGATCAGATGGAAGATGATTTGCTTACTGAAAGAGCTGATAAATTTTTTGATTATCCAATACCATGTTTAATCGTAACAAGAAGTTTAGATATAAGAAATAATCTCATAAAAGCAGCCGAGAAATATAATAGGTATTTATTAAGAACAAAGGAACCTACGACAAAATTTATAAGTAAATTGATTAATTATCTTGAAGAAAAACTTGCTCCACAAATAACAATACATGGAGACCTTGTAGATGTATACGGTATTGGGGTGCTTATTTTAGGAGAGAGTGGGATAGGGAAGAGTGAAACAGCTTTAGAACTTATTAAAAGGGGTCATAGGCTTGTAGCAGACGATGCGGTGGAGATAAAAAAAATAAGCGATTATAAGCTTCAGGGAAGTTCACCTGAAATAATAAGACATTATATTGAAATCAGAGGTATAGGAATATTAGATATTAAGACACTTTATGGTGTAGGTTCTGTTAAAAATAGCATGAGTATTGATTTTGTTGTACAATTAGAAGAGTGGAATGAAGATAAATATTACGATAGATTAGGTCTTGAAGAGGAATATACCAAATTTCTCGATGTTCGTCTTCCAAAATTGACAATACCTGTTAGACCCGGAAGAAACCTTGCAATTTTACTTGAGGTTGCGGCAATGAATCACAGGCAGAAAAAAATGGGTTATAATGCTGCACATGAGTTAAATAAAAAATTATTGAAACAAATTTCTACATAAGGGGAGATTTAAATGAAGCTCGTTCTTGATACACATACACATACCATTGCAAGCGGTCATGCATATAGCACAATTATAGAAAATGCGAGGGAGGCTTCAAAAAAGGGGCTAAAGTTGATATGTATGACAGATCATGGTCCATGCATGTTCGGTGCTCCACACTTATATTATTTTGGCAATCTAAAGGTAGTACCATCTATTATTGAAGGTGTAGAAATAATTAAGGGTGTAGAGGCAAATATTATTGATACAAATGGAAAGTTGGATATTCCTGATAAAATTTTAGATGACCTTGATATTGTAATTGCAAGTCTGCACGAGGCATGTTTTGAATATAGAGATGTAGGAAGTAATACAAAAGCGTTAATTAATGCAATAAAAAATCCTTATGTTGATATAATTGGGCATTCTGGAAATCCTTTGTTTCCGATAAACATTGATGAGGTATTATTAGCGGCAAAAGAATATGATACGCATATTGAAATAAATAACAGCTCTTTCATTGTTTCAAGGGTTGGAAGTTGCGATAACTGCTTAAAAATTGCTCAAAAGGCTGCAAAAATAGGGGTAAGAATCTCAGTTGGAAGTGATGCACATATTGCATTTGATATAGGCAGATTTGATAAAGCATTAGAAATAATAGAAAAAGTAGGAATAAACGAAGATATGGTGCTGAATACGAGTGTTGATAAATTTAAGAAATACTTGAAGGGAAAAGGGAAATTGAAGGGTTAAAAAATGTATTGACAAACGGTTATTTTAATAATAAAATAAATCACAATATTTTCTGTTAGGGGGTAAAAATTGATGGTTTATATATATGATTCGGTTCTTAGGGATGGAGCTCAGTCTGAAGGAATTTCATATACTGTTGATGATAAATTGAAAATAGCGATGAAGCTTGATGAATTTGGAATAAGTTATATTGAGGCAGGAAATCCCGGTTCAAATCCAAAGGACGCAGAATTTTTTAAGAGAATAAAAAATGTAAAATTTAAAAATTCAAAAATTGTAGCATTTGGCAGCACAAGAAGACCTAAGATTAATGTTGAAGACGATAATAATATTCAGGCATTATTAAATTCAGGTGTATCAACTATATGCATATTTGGAAAATCATGGGACTTGCATGTTTCTGATGTCTTAAGGACATCTCGGGAAGAAAATTTAAATATGATTTATGATACTGTTAAATTTCTTACAGCAAAGGGCTTTCAGGTATTTTTTGATGCGGAGCATTTTTTTGATGGATATAAGGCAAATTCAGATTATGCTCTTAAAACGCTGAAAACTGCATATGATGCGGGAGCAGATTTTGCTGTTTTATGTGATACAAATGGGGGCAGTTTTCCGGATGAGGTCTATGAAATTGTTAAAAGTGCAAAAAAATTTATAGATATTCCCTTAGGTATACATGCTCACAATGATTCTGAGTTGGCGGTAGCAAATTCAATTGCTGCTGTTAAAGCAGGGGCGTCTATGGTACAAGGTTGTATGAATGGAATAGGTGAAAGAATAGGCAATGCTAATTTATGTTCAATAATTCCAGCATTACAGATAAAGCTACATTATAAGTGTATTCCTGAAGAAAATCTAAAATTATTAACAGAGGTTTCAAAATTTATTAGTGAAGTAATCAATGAACAGCATGATTCAAGATTACCTTATGTAGGTGAAAGTGCTTTTGCCCATAAAGGTGGAATGCATATTGATGCAGTTTTAAAAAATAGTAAGACATATGAACATATTGATCCGGAGCTTGTTGGTAATGACAGGAAGATATTAATGT
Organism: Aceticella sp. 75b-Ac; assembly: GCF_056032965.2. Lineage (NCBI taxonomy): Bacteria > Bacillati > Bacillota > Clostridia > Thermoanaerobacterales > Thermoanaerobacteraceae > Aceticella > Aceticella sp. 75b-Ac. The sequence continues at coordinate 764,815 of NZ_CM190971.1, read as the reverse complement.
CAGAAGTTTCTGGTAAGAGCACTATTCTTTCAAAGATAATGGAGATAGAGCCGACTCTCACAAAGGATTCACCGGAGACAGCGATGATTATTGAAGAAATAAAGAAACTGGAATATAATGGATATAAATTTGAAGGTGCCGAAGCATCATTTTATTTATTAGTTAAAAAGTTTCTTGGAAAATTTAAAAAACATTTTGATATTAAATATTTTAAGGTTATTGATCAAATTCCATGGGAGAACGAGACAAGTGCAACAGCAATGGTAAAGATTTCGGTCGATGGTATAGAAGAACTTACATCGTCAGAAGGAAATGGACCTGTAAATGCTTTGGACAAGGCATTGAGAAAAGCATTGGAATTGTTTTATCCGGTTTTAAAATCTGTTTCATTGACGGATTATAAGGTTAGGGTGTTAAATAGTAATGGTGCAACAGGAGCAAGTGTTAGGGTTATCATTGAAAGTACAGACAAAAATATGAATTGGAGTACGATGGGTGTATCTACAAATATCATACAGGCAAGCTGGGATGCTCTTATTGATTCTATTGAGTATAAGCTTAATAAAATTGAAGATGAATAAGTTTTTATGGAACATTAAATAGAATTAATTCATATGGTATAAGAGGTTTAATAATTTCCTCAGTATATATGTGAAATTGTAGAAATCTCATAATGTACCATATAGGGAGTGAAATATTCTATGGATGAAGTAAAGGAAAAGTTTGAAGAAGCATTACGAACATTGAAAGAAACCGTTGATGTATCTTTTAAAAAGTATGAAAAAGATAAAACAGTAAAAAATGAAATGGTTAAAATGTGGCAGGATACGATCAGCAATTTTCTGCAATATGCTGTAAAAACCAGTGAGAAACATCAGTCAAGGGATTTATACAGGTCAATAGCAAGAGCCTTGATTTTTGGTAAATAAGTTTTAAATGCTCAACAAATCAAGTTGGGCTTTTTTGTTTTTTATAAAGAAGGATTTTTTTGTTTAATATAGAATTATAATAATATTGTATTATTAAATCTAAAAAGCAAAGGAGCAAAAAACATGTCTATTCTTGTTTGTGGTGGAGCAGGTTTTATCGGCAGCCATACCGTTTTAGAACTTATTAATAGAGGCGAAGAAGTAGTTATAGTAGATAATCTTGTAACAGGTCACAAAGAGGCTGTTCTAAGTGGAAAACTTTATATAGGCAATTTATGTGACAGTGAATTTATGGATAAGGTATTTAAAGAAAATAAGATTGAAGCTGTTATTGATTTTGCAGCATTTTCCTTAGTTTCAGCAAGTGTAAAACAACCACTTGATTATTACGAAAACAATGTTTATGGAACACTTTGTCTTTTAAAAAAAATGAAAGAATATGGTATAAATAAAATAGTATTCTCATCAACTGCAGCAACATATGGTGAGCCTGAGTCAATTCCTATTAAAGAAGATGATAGGACACTGCCGACAAACCCCTATGGAGAAACTAAGCTGGCTGTTGAAAAGATGTTAAAATGGTGTGATAAAGCATATGGCATAAAATATGTTGCTTTGAGGTATTTTAATGTAGCAGGAGCGGATTTGAACGGTAGAATTGGTGAAGACCATAGACCCGAAACCCATTTAATTCCCTTAATATTACAAGTTCCATTGGGAAAAAGAGATAAAATTACAATATTTGGCGATGATTATCCTACGAAAGATGGCACATGTATTCGTGATTATATACATGTTTTAGACCTTGCTGATGCTCATATACGTGCTCTTAATAAATTGAGAAAAGACAATACAAGTACAATATATAATCTTGGAAATGGGGAGGGCTTTACAGTAAAAGAGGTAATAGATGTAGCAAGGAAGGTGACGGGGCATCCGATACCATCAGTTGTTGCAGAAAGACGGGAAGGTGATCCTGCTAAATTAGTGGCATCTTCTGAAAAAATAATTCGAGAGCTAAAATGGATTCCAAAACATAATACGCTGGAGGAAATAATTGAAACAGCATGGAATTGGCATAAAAACCATCCAAACGGTTTTTCGCACTAAATTAATATATATTATAACAAAAATACTATTAGTAAAGATTATTAATAGTATTTCTTGTTATAATGACATTTTTTGAGGTAAAATTTTTTGATTTTAATCTTTTAATACCATCCGGATGAAAAATTAAAAGAAGAAGTTTTTCATAAATAGAAAATATATAACGTACTAGCGGTGATCTAATTTCTCTAATCTCAAAGCCCAATTTATCAATGCCGCGATAAAATAAAGAATAAGCCATAAATACGTTTATATCATGAAATTCGGGATTTTCATTGATGATTCTTTTTAACAAATGTAAGGATTTTTTCAATTCTTTAACGGCTGTTATTCCTAAGTAAACAGAAGAGCTGTTATGAGATGAAATTTTTGAGAAAAATTTATTATTTAAATGCAATTCAATATACCTTTCACCATGTTTAAGAAGAGTGCCATCATTTAAGGTCATGTCTTTTCCACGGTATTTTTTTACAGCAATACGAAGGGCAAAATTTCCACCGTTAATATCTTGTATACCGTTAATTTTTGCAAAGAGGTCTTCCCAAAGAGACCATAAATATTTAAATATATTTTTCATTAAAATCACCCTCTGTAAAAATAAGTTTATTTATATCAACTATTTTTAGATTTTTTTCTTGTATGCCTTTTATTATATCTTCAAGTGCTTTAATCATGACACCGGGAGCTTTTTTATCTGATGCGATATTTGTGCTGCTGTCATGAAAGATGAGGATTTGCCCCGATTTAATTTTTTTTAATATATTTTTTACAATAATATCAGGATTTTTTACCTTCCAATCCCAACTCATATAACTCCATAAAACAATTTTCATATTGAGTTTCTTTGCAGATCTGTATACAAATAATGTAAACAATCCCCAAGGTGGTCTATAATAAGAAGGATATTTGCCAGTGATATTTTTTATAACTTCTATAGATTTAATAAACTCATTATAAGTGGCTTTTGGACCTAAGAACCAGTTAATATGATGTTTGTATCCATGGACACCTATTTCGTGACCTGATTCAACAATTTTTTTTGATAGATCAGGGTATTTTTCAACCTTATCAGCAAGCAGAAAAAAACATGCCTTAATTTTATATTTATCAAGTAATGAAAGAAGTATGGGTGTATATAAAGGGTCAGGACCATCATCAAAGGTTATTGATACACATGGAAAGTTTCTTTTACTTTTATATATAACATTATAATGGAATATTCGTCCAAGTAAAGTGGGAAGGAATGCAATTAATATAAGGTATATTATATAAATCTTTAACATGAATTTAAACATATCTTATACTTCCCCCTTAATATTCATTATATGTATTATTGCGAAAATTTACAAGGTTATTTTTCGACATTTAAGTATCTCAGCGAATTTGCCAGTATTTCTTGTGCTACAGGTGCTGCTATTTCACCACCCATATGTCCGTTTTTTGTAGGGTTTTTAATGACGATTATTACTGCAAGTTTAGGATTATCAACAGGTGCAAAACCTGCAAAGGATGCCGTATATTTGCCTGGTGAATAATTTTCCGTTGTTCCTGTTTTACCGCCTACTGTATATCCCGGTACCTGTGCTGCTTTTCCTGTACCTTCATCGACAACCTTTTGAAGCATGTATTTTAAGGTTTTTGATGTTTTTGATGATATAACTTGTCTAACAATTTGTGGTTTACATTCCTTAATAATTTTATTATTATCTTTTATTATTTTCACAATATTTGGTTTTACTAAATATCCACCGTTTATTGTAGCTGAAAATGCCGTTAACATTTGTAAAGGAGTAACAGCTATTCCTTGACCAAAGGAAATAGAAGCAAGGTCGATAGAATTTACCTTTTCAGGAGGAATTATCATGCCTTTTCCTTCACCTGGAAGGTCTATACCAGTTGGAGTACCAAAACCAAAGGCATGTATATAATCATATAATTTTTGCAATCCGAGTCTTTCTCCTATTTCCATAAAAACAGTATCACTTGATTTTTCAACCGCCTGAGCAAAATTAATAGAACCGAGTTTTGTCCAGCTGTTTATTTTGCGACCAGATACCATATAATATCCCGGGTCATAAAATTGTTCATCAGGTGTTGTTACTCCTTCTTCAAGTGCAGCTGAAGCAGTAACAACTTTAAAAACAGAACCTGGTTCATATATTTCGGATATTGCTGGATTTCCCCAGTATTTATTTCCATCGTTTTTGTTAGGTGAATTAGGATTAAAATCAGGTTTATTTGATATCGCCAAAATATCACCAGTTTTTGGATTCATAACTATTGCAGATATCCCGCCTGTAGGACTATATTTTTCATATGCTTTTTCTACAGCCTTATCTACATAACCTTGAATAACTGAGTCAATCGTTAAAACAATATCTTTTCCTTTTTGCGGTTTGTATAATTTATTTGGCAGACCTGTAGCTGTTCCTTCTGCATCTGTATTTGTTATTTCAAGACCGGGGATTCCTTTTAAATAATTATTACAAGAATATTCCAGCCCAAAAAGACCATCCCCATCAATACCTGTATATCCAAGGGTTTGAGAAAGCAAATTATTATCGGGATAACTGCGTATATTAGTGTCTTCAACATATATTCCGGGGATATTAAGTTTTTTTATTTTATTTGCATTATCAAAAGAAATTCCTCTTGATAAAACTGACCATTCTGAACCTTTGTTTGATAGGATTTTATATAATTTATTCCTGTCAATATTCAGATATTTATATATTTCATCAGATACCTTTCCGGGATATTTTATGTATTTAGGAGATGCGAAGACATCTCCAGCAGGTATATTTGTGGCTAATATACTTCCATTAATATCATATATAGTTCCCCTTTCCGGTTTTAATACTATATAGGAAGTTGTTTGTCTTTCAACTGCCATTGCAAGTTTACCCGACATAAATATTTGTATCCACGTTAGTCTTAATATTAGTAGAATAATTATAGTTATAAAAAACAATAAAATAAATAAAATTCGATTTTTTTTTAAGGCTGTCATATATGTATTCCCCTTAGCAAATGTTAAATATTTTTTAATATATATTATAATTCTATATCATTATATATTTTTTTTCAATGATGTTAGATGCTTAAATGTGAATAATATTTTTATAGATTTATCTAATCAAATTCTAATGAGTATCTAATTTAAATTTAATAATAAGGGCATAAAATACTTGGCAGAGGTGAATGGATATGAATTTAATATTGTTTCATTTTTTAAATGGTTTAGCCGGACATACTATAATTATAGACAAAATTATAATTTTTTTAGCTGTCTATTCTCCGGCTGTATATGTGCTTCTTATGATTGTGCAGTGGTTTCTATGTGGTGATAAGGGGAAAAAAGCTTCTGTAAAAGCATTCTTTGCAGCGGTTATTGCAATGGCTTTGAATTTAACTATATCTAAAATTTATTTTGAGCCAAGACCGTTTGTACATCATAAAGTAAATTTGCTGGTAAAACATCCTGCTGATGCGTCATTTCCCAGTGATCATGCTGCTTTTGGTTCAGCCTTAGCATTTACTGAGATAATGTATGATAAAGTAATAGGAAGTATTATGATGATTTTGACAATTATACTTCTTTTTGCAAGGGTGTATGTTGGGGTACATTATCCGATTGATATGATAGGAGGATTTCTTGTAGGTTATATAAGCAGCAAAATTGTAAAGTATGGAAGTTTTATATTTAATCCTATTGAAACATTTGTATTAAACATGTGGCATAAGGTCTTTTCAAATTAAATTTATTTGTATGGCTAATCGGCTTGTATTTAAAGGTAAGATTATCAATATTTTTTTGTATTATTTGTGGTATAATATATATTAATATATAGAAAAAGGGGTAGAAATATGGAAGCTGTAAATAATGGAATAGATAAAGAACTTTTCAATCAATTGGTAAAAATAAATTCTGAAACCGATTATCATAAGTTAATAGGGATGGATATAATCGAATTAGGACAGGGCTATGCTATTATGGAAGTAGAGATTAAGAATAAACATCTTAATATTTTAGGTATTGCTCATGGGGGAGTATTATTTTCCATCATGGATACTACTATGGCTATGGCGGCAAAAACCATAGGAAAGGATATAATATCTTTAGAAATGAATATAAATTTTATTTCCCCGGGAAAACTAAATGATAAAATAAGAGTGGTAGGAAAGGTGATACATCCAGGTAAAAAAACGACTATTACAATATGTGATGCTTATAATCAGCAGAATGTTCTTGTTGCATCAGCAAGGCAAACATTCTATAATATGAATTAAATGATGAAGTTTTCATTTGTGAGGAGGTAAAAAAATGAACTTTGATAGTTTTTTATATAATACAAGACCGTTTTTGAATTATCTCTTTGACTTTTACAGTAATCTTGACAATAGGAAACTTAGCGATATTATTAATGAAGCAGGTGGCGTAGAAAATGTTTCGATATTGGTTATTGATATGATAAATGGATTTTGTAAAATCGGACCTTTATCAAGCCCAAGGGTAGGTGGAATTATTGATCCCATCAGAAGGCTTTTAAATGCATCATATAGAATGGGAATAAATAATGTATTTTTCATAAATGATTCACATACATCACATGCCATGGAATTTTTGGATTATCCGGAACATTGCCTTAAAGGAAGCGAAGAAACTGATATTGTTGATGAAATAAGTGAAACGATAAAAGGAGAGCCTGTTATCTATGAAAAAAATTCTCTTAATATCTTTTTTGGCAATGAATTAGAAGAGGTAAATAATATATTTACAAAGAAAATAACGGAAATGCTAAAAATAGGCAAATCCACCTTTATAATTGTTGGCAATTGTACAGACTTATGTGTGTATCAGACAGCTATATCGATAAAAATGCTTGCAAATGCAAATAATCTCAAATCAAATATTATTATATCGGAAAACTGTGTTGAAACATATGATTTATCTGTTAAAGCAGCAAAATCTCTAAAAATAATGCCTCATGACGGTGACCTTATACATACAATGTTTTTATATCATATGAAATTAAACGGGATTGATATTTATAAGGATTTATTAGAGGAATAATCGTTTTTTTCGTCGGACTTGACTTGAAAATCGGAATGAGCAATCAAAAAAATGCAGGATAAAAATGATTTGACCTCCCGTAGGGATTTATTAGATATTTTTGTATATATTGTTACTTCATAGGTAAAAATAGGCATATATTTTTCAGTATTTATACTTGCTTAAAAATTTTAATATTGTTTTAAAGTGATGGAGGAATTATATGAATAAAAAAGTAGGAATACCTAAAGCACTTTTGTATTATAATTTTTATCCTGCTTGGAAGGTATTTTTTAACGAATTAGGGGCGGAGGTAATCACATCAGGGAATACATGTAAAAAAATAATTGACGACGGGGTAAAAAGCTGTGTAGATGAAGCATGTTTACCTGTCAAAGTATTTGTTGGACATGTCATCGATTTAAAAGAAAAGGGTGTTGACTACATCTTTATTCCTAGGATTGTAAGTATAGAACCGAAAAAATATTTGTGTGCTAAATTTCTCGGACTGCCTGATATGGTTAAATGTCTTGTACCGGATTTACCTGAAATAATCGATACTAAGATTGATTTATATAAAAATGATAAATCACTGATGAGGGAAATAGTACGTACAGGGGAGAAATTTGTAAGTGATAAGGCAAAAATATATACGGGGTATTATAAAGCACTTGAAATGCAAAATAATTTCGAGGGAATAATGAAAATGGGCTTTTCTCCAAATGAAGCCATAAAAAGCCTTGAAGGTGAGGATGTAAAAGTAACAAATAATGGAAATTTAAAGATTGCATTGTTGGCACATTCTTATGACATTATGGATGACTATATTTGTATGGGAATTGTAGATAGATTGCGAGAAATGGGAGCATTTGTTTATACCATAGAAATGGTTGAAAAAAATAAAATTGAAATGGGAGTTAGAAAATTACCCAAAGATTCTTTTTGGACATATGGACATGATATTTTGGGTGCAGGTCAATATTTTCTTGACAATAAAAATGTAGATGGAGTAATAACTGTTTCAGCTTTTGGCTGTGGACCTGATTCGTTGATAGAGGAAATTTTAGAAAGATATTATAAAAGAGATGGCAAAATTCCTTTTATGTCATTAACAATTGATGAGCATACGGGTGAAGCAGGTATACTTACAAGGCTTGAAGCATTTATGGATTTATTAAGGTGGAAAAAAGGAGAGATTGTTGTATGAAGATAACATATCCACATATGGGTCCACTTAATATAGCTTTGAAAACTATGTTTTCAGGTATAGGAGTAGATATTATTGAGCCTCCTCCAATTACAAATCGAACCTTATCCCTTGGCGTAAAATATTCTCCCGAATTTGCATGTCTTCCCCTTAAAATTAATCTTGGCAATTTCATTGAAACCTTAGAAAAAGGTGCTGATACTATTATAATGCTTGGTGGTGTCGGCCCATGCCGCTTTGGATATTATGGTGAGGTTCAAAGAGAAATACTTAAGGACCTTGGTTTTGATTTTAAAATGATAATTGTAGAGCCACCCCATGGAAGATTGGCTGATTTTTTAAAAGAGCTTTCAGAGGAATTTCCTGGTATTGGATGGCAACCAGCTTTGAAATCATTAATATTTGCGATACAAAAAATTTTTGCGGCAGATAAGCTTGAAAAACAGCTTCTTAATTATAGAGCTCATGAAAATGAAACAGGGCTTGTTACAAAGATTTATGATGAATATACAAAATTATTGGATGAATCTCAAAACAAAAAAGAACTTGATGAGGTATTACATGAAGGAATACTTAAAATGAAACGTAATGCAAATCGGATCAATGATATTCAAATTAAAGTAGCGGTTGTTGGAGAAATATATTTACTGTTAGAGGCTTTTTCAAATATGAACATTTGTAAAGCCCTCAATGAATTAGGGGTTGAAGTTACAAAAACAGAATATTTATCAGATTATTTAAAAAACAGTGCTTTTAAATTACCACAGAAATTAGAATTTAAAAAAAATGCTAAAGGATATCTTGAAAGGGATATAGGGGGACATGGATTAAATACTGTTGCAAACACGGTAAAGTATGCGAAAAAAGGTTATGATGGAATTATTCAGGTATTTCCATTTACATGCACGCCAGAGATTGTTGCACAGGGAATTATTGCAAAAATAGGTCGTGATATGAACATACCGGTAATGTCCTTAAGCTATGATGAAAATACGGGACAGGCTGGATATCAGACAAGACTCGAGGCATTTGTAGATTTACTTGCAAGAAAAAAGATGAAAAAAATATGATTTATTGGTATACTTATAATAGCATGAAGCAAATCTGTGTTTAGTATTTTTATGGGGTGATTTTCGTGAAGGAGTTAGGTGAATTTTTAAAAAATGAAAGATTAAAAAAAGGTATTACACTTGATGAACTGCAAGAGATAACAAAAGTCAGGATAAAATATTTAAAAGCTATAGAGGATGGAAACTTGGATGATATACCTGCACTGGTTTATGCAAAGGGATTTATAAAGAGTTATGCAGAGGCTGTCGGGGTTGATGCTAATGAACTTTTAAGCAAATATAATTATTTATTTGAGGAAAAAGAAGAAGCAAATAAAATTGAAGATGTTTCGACATATCAAAAGGCGGAAAAAAATTTCGATACTGCTGTGTTTTTGAGAAAATTAATTAAACCAATTATAGGGATAATTATAGTGGGTATTTTATGTTATGGAATATACTATATTGTTGCCCAGATAAATAAAGTGGTTACCCCTGTTCCAAACACAACACAGACAAATAAAAGCAACAAAAACAATTCTAATAAAACAACTGCAAATTCAGTGTATAATCAAAATGATTTTACAACTGCTTTGCAACTTGTAAGCAGTACAAAAAAGGACGTTGAATATAAGATTATAACTGCAAAAAAAACAAACAAGGTAGATATTTTTATTCCGGGGCAGCAATGCTGGTTCAGTATTAAAGCTGATGGTGCTAATGTATATGAAGGTACTCTGTATAACGGCATGTCAAAAAGCTTTAATATAAAAGACAATATTGAAATTTTGATGGGAAATCCCCCGGATGTTAAAATTACAGTAGATGGACAAGATATACAGAAAATCAGTATACCTGCACCTGTTACATTAAAAATACACAGATAGAATTAAAAGCAATATCATACCTCGCCTTAATTATAGTAACTAATTAAAAACGTATAGAATAATATATCATAGATATTGTTTTAAGTAATAAACAAATTATTTTCTGTATGTTTAAAAAATTTGGGGTGAGAGTATGGAAGCAAAGCTACGGTATGGAAGAGACTATCATATTTACAAAGATTATGAAAGACTTTATGGAAATCTTGATATATTAAAGTTTGTAACAGTAAAAAAACTTGTTGAAACGGGAGAATACGAAGAATGGAAAGACTATAAAGAATTTAAAGAATGGTGTGATTTCAAAGAAAAAGGCGACTGGAAGAACTCGAAAAATTACATCGAATGGGAAATCAGCAAGATAAATTCATAATTATACAAACTCCTATTGATTTAAATCAATAGGAGTTTGTATAATTATGTAGTATAATAAAAATGTAGTAAGACATGAGGTGGAATAAAATGTCTTTTTCATCTGTAACAAAAAATGAGCTTTCAAAAATTTATCCTTCTGATATATGTTGCAAAATTGCAGAACTTGCTGCTCTTACAAGGTCTATAGGTACAATATCAATTTACGGGCATCAGAGAATGAGTTTAAGCTTTATAACAGAAAATGCTTCTGTTGCAAGGCTCATCTTTAAATTAATCAAAGATATATTCGGTATAACGTCAGAAGTCATGGTAAAAAGGAATAGCCATTTTAAAAAATCTCTTAGCTACTTAATATTGATTCCGGAAAAATCATCTGCGGAGACTATACTTAAAGTTGTTAAGATATTTAATAATGGCGAAGATGGGATAAAATTAAATTATGGCATTGATAAAGACATTATAAAGTATAAATGTTGTAAAAGAGCATATTTAAGAGGAGTCTTCTTAGGGGGCGGTTCGGTAAGCGATCCCGAAAAAGGATATCATCTTGAATTCATTACACAAAATATAGATCATGCAAAAGATTTAAAGGGATTAATAAATTCTTATCATTTACATTCAAAAATCATTGCAAGAAAAAATAATTATGTAGTATACTTAAAAGAAGGAGAAAATATTGTCGATATTTTGAATATAATAGGTGCACATAAATCCCTGTTAAATTTTGAGAATATAAGGGTTTACAAGGATATGAGAAATAAGGTTAACAGGCTTGTAAATTGTGAAACTGCAAATTTAACAAAAACAATAAATGCTTCAATAAGGCAGATTGAAAACATAGATTATATAAAACAAACAGTGGGTTTAAACAATCTACCTGATAGCTTAAAAGAAATTGCCGAAATACGTTTAAAATACCCTGATATAAGTTTAAAAGAATTAGGTCAAATGTTGGTTCCTCCTGTTGGAAAATCAGGAGTAAATCATAGATTAAGAAAAATCGAAGAAATAGCATTAGAAATAAAGGAAAGGAGACTAAAATTATGATTGAAAAAACGGTCGAAATTAAGAATAAAACAGGTCTTGATGCAAGACCGGCAGCTTTATTTGTACAAACCGCAAGTAAATTTTCTTCCCAAATCTGGGTGGAAAAAGACAATAAAAAGGTAAATGCTAAAAGCATTATGGGGATTATGTCCCTTGGAGTTGGAGAGAGTGATACTATTAAAATAATAGCAGATGGAAGTGATGAGCAAGAGGCAATAAAATCACTAATAAATTTAATTGATTCAAAATTTGGTGAAGAATAGATAAAAGGTTTTTGAAGATTTACATGAAATTAAAAATTAATGCTATTTATAAGCATTAATTTTTAATTTCAAATTGAATTTCTCCGCGAAGGTGATGATTATGTTTGTACATCTGCATGTTCATTCGGAATATAGCTTATTAGATGGCTCATGCAGGATAAAAGAGCTAATAAGGAAGGTTAAAGAACTAAATATGTCATCAGTTGCCATAACCGATCATGGGGTAATGTATGGTGTAATAGATTTTTATAAAGAAGCAAAAGCTCAAGGTATAAAACCAATCATAGGATGTGAAATATATATTGCACCACGTTCCTTATATGACAAGGATTATGGTATTGATAATCAGAATTACCATCTGGTGCTTTTGTGCAAAAATCTAACAGGTTATCGAAATCTAATGGAAATTGTTTCAAAAGCATCAATTGATGGATTTTATTACAAACCGAGGATTGACCATGATTTTTTAAGGAGTCATAGTGAAGGATTAATAGCATTAAGTGCCTGTCTTGGTGGTGAAATACCTTCATATCTGTCAATGGGTGATTATGAAAAAGCACATGATACCGCCATTTTATATCAGTCAATATTTGGAAAGGATAACTTTTATTTAGAACTTCAGGACCATGGTATTGAAGAGCAGGAAAAGATTAATTTACAGCTTATTGAATTGTCTAAGGAAACAGGTATACCATTAGTTGCAACAAATGATGTACATTATCTTGAAAAATCGGATCATAAAGCACACGAAGTCCTTTTATGTATCCAGACTGGGAAAAATTTAGAGGACAAAGACAGGATGTCATTTCCTACTGATGAATTTTATCTTAAATCACCTGAAGAGATGGAAAAGCTATTCTCTTTTTGTAAAGAAGCTATTCAAAATACTGAAAAAATTGCAGATATGTGTGATATTGAATTTGAGTTTAATAAAACTAAGCTTCCTAAATATGAGCTGCCTGATGGAATAACATCAGCAGAATATTTAAGGCAACTATGTTTTGATGGTTTAAAGAAAAGATATAGTGAAATAACTGATGAGATAATAGACAGGCTAAATTATGAGATATCTGTTATTGAACAGATGGGATTTGTAGATTATTTCTTAATTGTATGGGATTTTATTAAATTTGCAAATGACAATAATATTATGACAGGTCCGGGAAGGGGTTCTGCAGCCGGCAGTTTAGTGGCATACTGCCTTGGCATAACAAAAATAGATCCGATAAGGTATAATCTTCTTTTTGAAAGGTTTTTAAATCCTGAAAGAGTCAGCATGCCTGATATTGATTCGGATTTTTGCTATGAAAGAAGACAGGAAGTAATTGATTATGTTGTGAAAAAATATGGAGAAGATAAGGTTGCACAGATAATTACATTTGGAACTATGGCAGCAAGGGCAGTCATAAGGGATGTGGGCAGAGCTTTAAATTATCCCTATGCCGAAGTTGATTCAATAGCTAAGATGATACCTTTTGAACTAAGCATGACTATTGATAAGGCGCTTCTATGCAATTTGGAATTAAAGAAAAGATATGAGGAAGATGAAAGGATTAAATTACTTATAGATATATCAAAATCCCTTGAAGGGCTTCCGAGACATGCATCAACACATGCAGCAGGTGTTGTCATATCGAGAGAACCTCTTGTTAAATATGTTCCGCTTCAGAAGAATGAAGGCACAATTGTAACACAATTTACGATGACAACCCTTGAAGAACTTGGACTGCTTAAAATGGATTTTTTGGGTTTAAGAACAATTACGGTTATACGAGACACGGTTAACATGATAAAAGAAAATACCGGTATTGAAGTAGATATTAATAATATTAATTTCGAGGACAGTCATGTATATGACCTTATAAGCCATGGTGATACGGAAGGGGTTTTTCAGCTTGAGTCATCAGGCATGAAACAATTTATGACGGAATTAAAGCCTCAAAAGCTTGAAGATATTATAGCAGGGATTTCCCTTTATAGACCAGGTCCTATGGACCAGATACCAAGGTACATAGAAAATAAAAATAATCCAGACAAAATAAAATATGAACATCCGCTTTTAAAACCTATACTTGAAGTCACATATGGCTGTATGGTTTATCAGGAACAGGTAATGCAGATAGTACGAGATTTGGCAGGATATTCTCTTGGAAGGTCTGACCTTGTAAGACGTGCCATGTCAAAGAAAAAAATGAAGGTTATGGAAGAAGAACGAAAGAATTTTATTTTTGGTATAAAAGATGAAAATGGTGCCTATGTTGTGCCTGGTGCGGTACAAAATGGAGTTGATGAGAAAACCGCAAATAAATTATTTGATGAAATGATGGATTTTGCTAAATATGCTTTTAATAAATCCCATGCGGCGGCATATGCTGTTATAGCATATCAAACGGCTTATTTAAAAAAATATTATCCCGTGGAATTTATGGCGGCACTTTTGAATAATTTTGTTGATAACATGGACAAGGTTGCATTTTATGTTCAGGTATGCAGAAAAATGGGAATAAAGATATTGCCACCTGATATTAATGAGAGTTTCTCACATTTCAGTGTCATAGATGCTAATATACGTTTTGGACTTGCAGCTGTTAAAAATGTCGGTTTAAATGTGACATATGAAATAGTTAATGAAAGGGAAGCAAATGGCAAATATAAGTCGATAGTAGATTTTTTTGAAAGGTTAGAGGGAAGTCAGTTAAATAAGAAGGCTGTTGAAAGTTTGATAAAGGCAGGTGCTTTTAGCTCATTCGGCATTTACAGGTCACAACTTCTTGCAGTATATGAAAAAATGATGGAGGATGTTTATAAAAATAAAGGAAGAAATTTGGATGGGCAGATATCCTTTTTTAAACATAAAGATACAGAAAATTTAATGGATTTTATTTTTCCTGATTTAGAAGAATTTCCTAAGAATATAATTTTATCCATGGAAAAAGAAGTGATGGGATTGTACATAAGCGGACATCCCCTTGATGAGTTTATTGAAGATATTCAAAAGATAACTAAATATACCACGAGGGATATTAAATCAAATGATGAAGAATTGACAAAAAGTCAAATATTCGATAATCAGGAAGTAATACTGGCAGGAATAATAGAGAGAAAAAAAGTCAAATTTACAAAAAATAATAATATGATGGCATTTATAAGTATTGAAGATTTATATGGTACGATTGAGGTAATTGTTTTTCCTTCAGTATATGAAAAATACTTAAATTATATTAAAGAAGATTTTCCTGTTATAATTAGGGGGAAAGTTAGCATAAAAGAAGATGAAGAACCAAAAATACTGTGTGACGAAATAAAACCGCTAACACATATTATAAATAAAAAGCTTTGGCTTAATATTAAAAAATCTGTAAATATAGAGAAAATTAAAATGATATTAAGCAAACACAAAGGGAATATACCCGTTTTTATAAGATTAAGCAATAAAAACTTTGTAGCAAATAAGGATTTATGGGTCAATGGGAATGAACATATGATTGAAGAATTAAATAATATCCTTGGGAAAGATAATGTTAAAATCATGTAATTTTTAAGATGTTTGTTGATACTATATTAAAAATAAACTAAAATAATAATATAAAATCAAGGGGGCCTTTTTATGTGGACAGTAATTTATATGGCAAATAGTTTGGAAACTGCTGAAAAGGTCAAAAAAATTATGATAAAAGAGGGATTCTTAGTCAGATTGAGAATCATAGATAAGTATGTAGATAAGAATGGATGTTATGAGGTGATGGTTCCATATTCAGAAGCAATTGATGCGCAAAATATTCTTATACGAAACGGTTTATGATGTAATAATACATATAATTCAGGATATAGCGCATAAGGATAAGGAGGAAAGCAAATGAAAACAATAGGAATATTAACCAGTGGTGGCGATGCACCGGGGATGAATGCTGCCATAAGAGCCGTTGTAAGAACTGCTATTTATAATGGTTTAAAAGTTAAAGGAATTATGCGAGGATATGCAGGTATACTTCAGGGTGAATTTATTGATATGAATTTATCCTCTGTGGCTGATATTCTTCAAAAAGGCGGAACCATCCTAAGAACTGCCAGGTGTGATGAATTCAAGCAAAAAGAAGTAAGGAAAAAAGCAGCAGAAATTTTGAAAACTCATGGGATTGAGGGACTTATAGTAATTGGCGGTGATGGTTCTTTTAGAGGTGCACAGCTTTTAAGCAGTGAGACAGGAGTAAATACCATAGGGATTCCTGGTACAATTGATAATGACATTTCCTGTTCAGATTATACAATAGGGTTTGATACGGCATGTAATACAGCTATTGATGCTATCAATAAAATAAGAGATACGGCAACATCCCATGAAAGGGCAAATATAATAGAAGTTATGGGGAGAAATGCTGGTTATATAGCATTATATGCAGGAGTTGCAGGTGGTGCAGAAATTATAATTCTTCCAGAGGTTCAATGGAATATAAATGAAATCTGTGAAAAAATCACATATGGGATTAAAAGAAAAAAACTCCACCATATTATCGTACTTGCTGAAGGTGTTATAAGTGCAGCTGAATTAGATAAAATGATAAGGGAAAGACTTCCGAAACTTGATTTAAGACATACTACACTTGGTTATATTCAGAGAGGTGGTGCACCATCTGTGATGGATAGGATTCTTGCAAGCCAGATGGGAGCAAGAGCAGTTGAATTGATTCTGGAAAATAAATCTCAAAGGGTTGTAAGTATAAGAAACAATAAAATAGTAGATGATGATATTAATAGTGCATTATCTATGAAAAAAGAATTTAACTATAACTTATATGAACTTAGTAAAATATTATCAATATAAGGAGTGAGGATATGCGCAAAACTAAGATAGTATCTACTATTGGACCCGCAAGTGATGATTTTAACATTTTAAAAGAGCTTATTCAAAATGGTTTGAATATAGCAAGGCTTAATTTTTCGCATGGGGATTTCAACGAGCATGGTTTACGAATCGATAATATCAAAAAAATAAGAGAAGAATTGAATTTACCTATAGCAATAATGCTTGATACAAAAGGACCTGAGATAAGAACGGGTAAATTTAAAAACGGTGGAGTTGAATTAAAAGAAGGTCAAACTTATACTATTACTACACGAGAAATCGAGGGTGACGAAACTATTTGTTCTGTTACATATAAAGACCTTCCTAAGGATGTGGAAAAAGGATTTCATATATTGATAGATGATGGGCTTATCTCAATGAAGGTGGTAGATGTCAGCGGAGAGGATATAAAATGTATTGTTGAAAATTCTGGTATATTAAAAGATCAAAAAGGTGTGAATGTACCTGGTGCAAAATTAAATTTACCAGCTTTAACACAAAAAGACAAGGATGATATTGAATTTGGCATTAAAAAAGGGATAGATATGATTGCTGTATCATTTGTAAGGAAGGCTGCTGATGTGCTGGCAATAAGAAAGCTTTTAGAGAAAAACAATGCAGGTCATGTTATCATAATCTCTAAAATTGAAAGCCGTGAAGGTGTTGAAAATATTGATGAAATCATAAAGGTTTCTGATGGAATAATGGTTGCACGTGGAGACCTCGGTGTTGAAATTCCAATTGAAGACATTCCGATAGTTCAGAAAAAGATTATAGAAAAATGCAATAAGGTTGGGAAACCGGTTGTTACTGCAACACAGATGTTGGATTCAATGATAAGGAATCCAAGACCAACAAGGGCAGAAGTTACTGATGTGGCAAATGCAATACTTGACGGAACAGATGCCATAATGCTTTCAGGGGAAACTGCTCAAGGGAAATATCCTGTTGCAGCATTAAAGACAATGGCAAGTATAGCTGAAAAAATAGAATCATATGTCAGCTATAAGAAGAATGGTGATAAAACTATCGATTATAATATATCTGTAACAAATGCAATAAGTCACGCTACCTGTGAAACTGCAAAGGATATTGGTGCATCTGCAATAATTACCCCTACTAAATCCGGATATACTGCAAGAATGGTATCAAGATACAGACCTTTTGCACCAATAATTGCAATAACACATGATGAAGGTGTAGCAAGAAGATTAAGCATTGTATGGGGAGTATATCCACTTTATTCACCAAAGGTTAATTCAACAGATGAGATGATAGAAGTGTCTATTGAAACGGCTTTAAAGGCAGGTCTTGTAAGGAATGGGGATATTGTAGTAATAACTGCCGGTATACCGGTTGATATGACTGGAACAACCAATATGTTAAAAGTACATATAGTTGGTGATGTCATAGCTAAAGGGACTGGTATAGGCGTAAAATCAATTACAGGTGTTGCATGTATTGTAAATGATGTTGAAAAGGACGGATATAAATTTAAAGAGGGTGATATTATCGTTGCACTTAAAACAGAAAGAGATTACATGCCTTTAATAGAAAAGGCGTCTGGTATAATTACTGAAGAAGGCGGGTTTACTTCACATGCTGCAATTGTTGGCTTGAATTATGGCATTCCTGTCATTGTTGGATGTGAGGGTGCAACATCAAAATTGACAGAGGGGTTGACAATAACACTTGATACGGCAAGAGGATTGGTCTATAAAGGGGTTATGAATATTAAATAGCAGTGCTTTTTAATAGGGGGTAATATTTTGTATTATGATACAGAAATCAGGGTACATTATGGCGAAACAGATAAGATGGAAGTAGTATACTATGCCAATTATTTAAATTGGTTTGAGATAGGCAGAACAGAATTTTTTCGCTCTCTCGGGATGACATACAGAGAACTTGAAGACAACAATATAATGCTGCCAGTAATAGAAGCCTATTGCAAATATTTAATTTCGGCACTATATGATGACCTTATAATAATTCGTACAAAAATAGAATTATTAAAATATACAAGAATTTGTTTTGCATATGATATAATACGTGAGAATGATAAAAAACTTCTTGCAGTAGGCAGGACAGAACATCCCTTTACAACGCTGAATAAAAAACCGGTAAGTCTTTATAAAGTTTTACCAGAGGTGTATAATATGTTATTAAAATGCTATACAGAAAATTCTAAAGTATAATTATAAATTTTCCATTTGAGGTATAAATTTATAAATTTAGTATTATAATAAAATAGGTAACCGATTTTATAGGAGGATTAGTCCTCCATATTTTTATATGTAATTGATATTAATTTCATAGATAAATTTTCTCCTCCGGTTGTTTTTATGTATCATTCCTGCTATAATGTAAAAATAAAAGATTTTCTACATTTAAGAGGGTGAGTCAAATAAGCAAGGTGTTGATTATCGATAATTATGATTCCTTTACATACAACCTTGTTCAGTATTTTAAAATGTTAAAAGGTACTGTTCAGGTTTATAGAAATGATGAAATAAATTTAGATGATATAGATGAGATAAAGCCATCCCATATTGTGATTTCCCCAGGACCATGTACGCCACGTGAATCAGGGGTTTCTTTAAAGGTTATAAAAATGTATTATAACAAGCTTCCTATTTTGGGAGTGTGTTTGGGACATCAATCAATTGCTTATACATTTGGATCTGAAATTATAAAAGCAAAAGAACCGGTACATGGAAAAGTATGGAAGATTCATCATAACAATACCGGTGTTTTCATGGGAATAAAAAATCCGTTAAATGTAACAAGATATCATTCTTTAGTCATTAATCCTGATACAATACCTAATGAATTTGTTGTTACCGCATGGACAGACGAAGGAGAAATAATGGGAATAAAGCATAAATCATATCCACTTGAAGGCATTCAGTTTCATCCTGAAGCTGTGTTAACTGAATATGGACTTTATATGCTGAATACTTTTTTGACGTATTGATGAGGAGGAAGACATTTTGGCAAAATTAAAAATATTTAAAAAAGAACTTAATTATATTGAACCAAGTGTTTTGTTCAATACTTTTTATAAGGGGGAAAATTCAATATGGCTTGACAGTTCCCTTCATAACAAATTCGGAAGATACTCTATCATGGCTTTTGATGCAGATACAATATTTAAAAGTACAGGAGAAAATATTGAAATAGAATATAAGGATGTTAAAACAAATAAAAAAGGTAATCCTATTTTAGAGTTCTATAAATTATTTGAGGAAAACAAGGCTGAGAATGCTACGCAGCTTCCTTTTGGGGCAGGGGCACTTGGATATTTGTCATATGATTTAGCTTGGCAGATTGAGAAACTTCCCGACTTGGCAAAGAAACAGATTGATATTCCAGATATATATTTTTGTTTTTACAGTTGGGCTTTTATCTATGACCATTTAGAGAATAGATTATTTCTAACCTACATTGATGGAAAAGTTGATGTGGATTATATATTTTCAAAGCTGCCGGATAAAAAAGAATTTACTCCTGCTAAGGTATATTCATCAAAGCTTGATTCGTGTTTTAATAAAGAAGAATATATTAAATTAGTAAAAAGGATAAAAGATTATATTAAAGAAGGAGATATATATCAAGCCAACCTTTCTAACAGGTATTTTTGTAAAATATTCAGCAGCCCTATAGAGGTGTACTACAGGTTAAGGGAATTAAATCCGGCACCTTTTTCTGCTTTTTTGGATTTTGGAGACTTTCATGTATTAAGCTCATCACCTGAAAGATTTATTCTTACTAAAGATAAATATATTGAAACAAGACCTATTAAAGGTACGAGGAAAAAAGGGAGCAATATAACAGAAAATGAGTGTCTCAAAACCGAACTTTTAAATAGCGTAAAAGACAGAGCAGAACTGCTTATGATTATTGACCTTGAAAGAAATGACTTGGGGAAAATATGCAAAGCAGGGAGTGTAAAAGTGCCGCAGCTTTATACTGTAGAAGAATATGCGACGGTAAACCATTTGGTGTCAACGGTAACAGGAAATTTATGTGATGATATAGGGATAAATGAAATAATAAAGGCGGTATTTCCGGGTGGTTCTATTACGGGGGCTCCAAAGATAAGGGCTATGGAGATAATAGAGGAACTTGAAATGTATAAAAGGAATGTATATACAGGTTCAATTGGTTATATATCATACTGCGGTGATATGGATATGAATATTGCCATTAGGACGATAGTTATTAATAAAAATATGGCATTTTATAACGTGGGGGGAGGAATAATCTGGGATTCCGTACCCGAAGATGAATATTATGAAACCCTTTATAAAGGACAAGCTCTTTATAAAACCTTGGGAGGAGAATGAAAGCACATGGGATATTATTGCTGCTTAAAAAAGGATATTATTGTTTCAAATGCTTTTCTTTATGGTATGTCTGTTTTTGAAACTATACTGATCGAAAATGGCAATGCAGAATATTTAAAAGACCATTATTTACGTATGATCGATGGTCTAAAGAAGCTTAATATCGAGTTTAATGTAAAATATGAGGAGATAAAAGAAAAGGTTTATGAATACATAAAGGAAAATAGGTTGACTAAAAGCATACTACGCTTGACGGCTTTTGAGCAAGGTTATTTGATAACACATAGAGAATATAATTATAAAAAGGAAAATTTTAAAGAAGGTATTGACCTTTGTTTTGCTAAGAGCATAAGAGATAAAAATAACCCATTAACATATATAAAATCATCAAATTATGCAGTAAATATCATAGAAGCCGGTATTGCCAAAGAAAAAGGATTTGCACAAGCATTATTTTTAAATCAACATGGTGAAATATGCGAAACAAATTGTGCAAATATTTTCTTCATAGATAAATGCAACATAATAACACCAAAGGTTGAATGTGGACTCCTTGATGGTGTAATGCGTCAGAAAATAATTAAAAAAGCTATAGATTTGGGTATAAAAATCGTGGAAACCCAGATAAAAAAGGAAGAGATTTATAAATTTCAGGGTGCATTTGTTTCAAATAGCATATTCAAAATTTTGCCGATAAAGAAAATAAACGAAATAGTTTTTGATATATCTGATATAACAAATAAACTTTTACTGTATATATAATCATTTTTATTATAGAATAAATCACATTGATGTATTGTTGTAAGAACATAAGGTTTTTAATGGGCAAACATCACAGCAAGGGTTTTTACCTTGACAGTAATTTTTTCCCAGAGCAACGATAAGAGCGTGATATTCATTAAATAAGTAAGTATTGCAAGGCAGGTTATTCATAAAAAAATCTTGAATAATTTGGTAATCTTCATTTCCTTTTAAGTATCCGAGTCTTGTAAAAATCCTTTTAGTATAAGCATCTACAACAAAAATAGGTTTATTTGCAGCATACAAGATTATAGAATCTGCTGTTTCTTTTCCTATTCCTTTAATAAGCAAAAGTTCTTTTCTTAATTCATACATGTTTTTATCAAATATTTTAAAGATGTTGCTATCGTATTTTTCTTTTACATAATGGCAAAACCTTTTAAGTTTATCGGCTTTTTGGTTATGGTACAAAGTAGACCGTATAAGATTCGCAAGTTTTTGATTTTGAACATTTATAATACCTTCTATTGAAAGGATACCTTCATACTTAAGGTTTATTATTGCTTTTTCTACATTTTTCCAAGAAACACTTTGAGTGAGAATTGCACCGATAATTACTTCAAAGGCAGACTCAGCCGGCCACCAATTCTGAGGACCGAAAAAAGAAAACAATTTGTTATATATATCTAATAAAGTATTTTTCATAGATTTCACTTCCTTAAATACAGTTAAACTATATGTATTATATAATCTTACATGTTTAAATACAATATTTTCAGATACATATGTCAACTTGTTGACTAATACTTTTATAAATGTTACTATTAAATTAGAAAGCTTTTCTTTAAATAAAGATTAAAGCTTTCAAAATAAATTTATAAATCAAAGGAGGAATATCACATGAATTGTTACAACTTGATGGGAATTGTTATTGGGAAAAGATGTGAAAATGCAGTAAAAGTCCAGGAGATACTGACAAAATACGGTTGCATAATTAAAGTACGTCTCGGATTGCATGAATCTAACGATAATGTGTGCTCACAAGATGGCTTTATTGTTTTACAGCTTTGCGGGTCTAAGGATGAAATATCCAATCTTTGTGGTGAACTAAATTCAATCAAAGGAGTTACTGCTGATATAGTTACTATAGAAGCTAAAGAATAAATACTTTAGTTCCAATCTTTAAGGGGAATCATTCTGCTTTAATTATTTTTTCTGATTTTAAATCTTGCAATTTCATTTTTTGTTTATATAAAGTAAATATATCTTAGAAAATTTAAATAATATAGAGGGAGATGATACAATTGGATAGAAATGCCCTCAGGAGTATAACGTATGGATTATATGTAATAACTGCTAAAGCAGGCAGTCATCAAAATGGGCAAATTGCCAACACTGTATTTCAAGTTTCTTCTGAACCTCCTATTATAGCAGTAGGCATTAATCGTCAGAATTACAGTTATGGATTGATTCGGGAAAGTAAGAACTTTGTCATTTCTGTACTTTCCAAGGAGGCTCCATTGTCGTTAGTCGGTCTTTTTGGTTTTAAGTCAGGACGAGATGTTGATAAATTAGGACAGGTTAAATATCAAGTGACCTCAAAGGGCGTTCCTTATTTAATTGAAAATTCTTTGGCTTATTTTGAACTTGAGGTCTTGAAAGAGATTGAAGTTAGTACACATAACATATTTGTAGGACGTTTAACAGATGCGGTTGTCTTAGAAAAAGGAGAACCTATGACATATGCATATTACCAAGAGCTTAAAAATGGTACTACACCTAAAACGGCACCTACTTTTGTAAAAGAAATAGAGGAAAAGAAAGCTGCAACAGATCGTTATCGTTGTACTATTTGTAATTACATTTATAATCCTGCAGAAGGAGATATGGAAAACAATATTAAACCAGGAACACTTTTTGACCAACTGCCTGATGATTGGGTATGTCCCATATGTGGAGCAGGTAAAGATGCATTTGAAAAGATTTAGTGTTAAAAGGGATGGTGAAAGATTACCATCCCCATATTTTTTATCTGCCTGCTTTGAATCTTTTAAGCCTCAAGGCGTTAGATACTACAGATACAGAGCTGAATGCCATTGCTCCACCTGCTATAGCCGGATTTAAAAGACCGATAGCAGCAATTGGGATGCCTATTGAATTGTAAATAAAAGCCCAGAATAAATTTTGATGAATATTTCTCATTGTAGCTCTGCTTAATTTTATTGCAGTTACCAATCCCATTAAATTTCCGCTTATTAATGTTATATCAGATGTTTCTATTGCCACATCAGTACCCGTTCCTATGGCAATGCCTACATCGGCTTGTGCCAACGCTGGTGCGTCATTTATGCCATCCCCAACCATTGCAACTATTTTACCTTGTTTTTGAAGTTTCATAACCTCTTCTGCCTTATGTTCAGGTAAAACTTCGGCAAGTATATTTTTTATACCTACCTGTTTTGCTATTGCTACTGCGGTTCTTTTATTATCACCTGTGATCATATATATATCAATATTCATATCTTGCAGTTCTTTTATTGCTTTTTTAGAATCATCTTTTACGGTATCAGCCACTGCGATAATTCCTTCTGCTTTTTTTGTAGAAGCTAAGACCATTGCTGTTTTCCCTTCAGACTCTAATTTTTTTAGTTGTGGTTCTATATCGGAAATATCAATATTTAGTTTCTTCATAAGTCTTCTGTTGCCAATATAAAACTCTTTTTTATAGACTGTAATACAAATACCGTGACCTGGTACAGCTTCAAATTTATCCGGGTCTATTAATTTTTTTGATGTTTCCCTTGCTTTATTTACAATTGCTTCACCAAGGGGATGCT
Source organism: Aceticella sp. 75b-Ac (assembly GCF_056032965.2). NCBI lineage: Bacteria > Bacillati > Bacillota > Clostridia > Thermoanaerobacterales > Thermoanaerobacteraceae > Aceticella > Aceticella sp. 75b-Ac. The sequence continues at coordinate 740,131 of NZ_CM190971.1, read as the reverse complement.
CAGAATTTTTTTCTGCGATTCCTGATATTTCTATTATTTTATCTTCTTTCATCTCGCCTGTTGATATAACATCTGTTACTTCTGGTTCTCCTTTAGTTATGGTACCGGTTTTATCCAGTACTATAGCATTTATCTCTTTAGCTTTTTGCAGATATTCTCCACCTTTTATGAGAATACCGTTTTCTGCCCCTTTGCCAGTTCCTACCATAACTGACGTAGGTGTTGCAAGTCCAAGAGAACAAGGGCATGCAACAACAAGGACACAGACCGCATTTATTATACCTGCATTTATATTGCCTAATACTAAATACCATATTAGAAATGTTAAAACTGCTATGACCAAAACAACAGGGACAAAAACCCCGGAAACCTTGTCTGCCAATGCCTGTATTGGCGCTTTTGAGCCTTGTGCATCTTCTACCATTTTGACGATTTGTGAAAGTACCGTATCTTTACCAACTTTTGTTGCTTTAAATTTAAATGTTCCTGTTTTGTTTATGGTTGCACCTATAACTTCATCACCGGTATTTTTTTCTACTGGTATTGATTCCCCTGTTATCATGGATTCGTCAATCGCAGAATATCCCTCGATTATTTTTCCGTCAACAGGTATTTTTTCACCTGGTCTGACGATTATAATATCATTTACTTTAACCTCTTCAATTGGTATATCCAGTTCCTGATCATTTCTTATTACCCTTGCTGTTTTTGCTTGAAGCCCCATAAGTTTTCTAATTGCTTCAGAGGTCTTACCCTTTGCTATTGCTTCAAGCATTTTTCCAAATGTTACAAGTGTAATTACAACTGCAGATGCTTCAAAATACATATAATTATGAATCTGAGACATTGGTTTTGTAAGAACATTAAATAAACTATAAAAGTATGCTGCGGAAGTTCCAAGTGCCACTAATGTGTCCATATTGGCAGACCTATTTTTTAAGTTATGCCAAGCACCTCTATAATATCTAAAACCTATTATAAATTGAACAGGTGTTGAAAGGGTAATTTGAAACCATGGATTATCAAGAATCCCTCCTGGCAATTTAAATATTCTTAAAATCATGGATAATAACAATGGAACTGTCAAAATTGACGATATAATGACAAGATTTCTCGTATTTTTTATTTCTGCTTCTTTTTTTCCTGTTTCTATGGCTGTTTCTTTTTTTTCTTTTGCATCATACCCAATATTTCTTACAGCTTTTATTATTGTATCAACATTTATTTCATCAGAATTGTATTCAACTGTTGCATTTTCTGTTGCAAAATTTACTGAAGCATGACTTACACCGGGTAATTTATTTAGTGTCCTTTCAATTTTAGCTGCACATGCTGCACAGGACATGCCTATAAGTATTAATTCTACTTTATCCTTAATAATATCATATCCTAAATCTTTTATACTATTTTCCATATCTTTTGTATTGATTCTTTCAGGGTCGTATGTTACCGTCGCCTTTTCTAATGCCAGATTTACATTTGCATCACTAATGCCCTTCATATTTTTAAGTTCTTTTTCGATTTTTGCTGCACATGCTGCACAAGACATTCCTAATATCTTTAAACTGGCTTTTTCCGTCATTCTGCTCACTCCTTTATATGTTCGTGATACCCTATATAGGTATCTTGCCTTATATTATAGATTCCTTATCTTATTATGTCAATATAATTTATGATCTTTTTAAACTTTTTTGTAAAGTGTAAAACTTATATTGACAATAAAATATAATTAAATTATAATGTTAAAAGAAAACGTTTATTGATTAAATCAAGCAGAGAAAGGTGATTTAAATGCTTAAACTTCTTAATGTCAGTTATATGGTTGAGGATAAAACTGTAGAAATCATAAAAAACATAAGCTTTGAATTTGATAAAAATAAAATATATGTAATTACCGGACCTAATGGCGGAGGGAAATCCTCACTTGCTAAGTTGCTTATGGGAATATATAAGGTATCTTCAGGTAAAATTTTTTATAATGAAAAAGATATAACAGATCTTGGAATAACAGAAAGGGCAAAACTTGGAATCGGATATGCATTTCAGCATCCGCCTAAATTTAAGGGTATGAAGGTAAGTGAACTGCTTAAGATTTCGGCTTCAAATGATAAGTCAACGATAGATATGCGTAATTTACTGTTGGATGTTGGGCTTTGCCCTAAGGATTATATAGATAGAGAAATAGATGGGAGTCTCTCTGGAGGTGAACTAAAACGAATAGAAATTGCAACAATTTTAGCCAGAAGACCTAATTTTGCCATATTTGATGAACCTGAGGCAGGGATAGATTTATGGAGTTTTCAAAAATTAGCAGATACTTTCAAAAAATTGCATGAAGATACTGATTCAACCTTAGTTATCATTTCACATCAGGAAAGGATATTAAATTTAGCTGATGAGGTTATCCTTATTGCAAATGGAGAAATAAAAGAGGTTGCCGATAAAGATGAGATATTGATGGAAATAAGAAACAGTGAAGATGGGGACTGTAGAAAAATATGTAAAATAGGAAGTGAAAGGATATGTTAAGTGAAATAGAAAAACAAGTTTTAGAAGCGATATCAGATACTCATAATATACCACAAGTTGCCTATAATCTTAGAAAAAATGGAGAAAGTGTCGACAGAAAAGTTGATGAAGATATTACTATAGTTACTAAGAATGATAAGCCGGGAATTGACGTTTTTATTAAGCCGGGTACTAAAAATAAAAGTGTTCATATACCTGTTATTATTTCTAAAGCAGGTATAAATGATGTGGTTTATAACAGTTTTGACATTGGAGAGGATAGCGACGTGCTTATTGTTGCTGGTTGTGGTATCCATAATCCGGGGAATGAAGGTTCACAGCACGATGGTATTCATGATTTTAAGGTTCATAAAAATGCTCATTTGAAGTATACTGAAAAGCATTATGCACAAGGGGAAGGTAAAGGTAAAAAAATTCTTAATCCTAAAACTATTCTTGAAGTATACGAAGGTGGGTTCGTTGAAATGGAATTAATACAGATTAAGGGGGTAGATTTTACAAATCGTGAAACTGAAGTTAGACTTCATGAGGGCGCACGATTAATAGTAACTGAAAGATTATTTACTGATTACAGCCAGAAAGCGGAATCCCATATAACTATTCAACTAATGGGGGCGAATTCTTCAGCTCAAATTATCTCAAGGTCTGTTGCAAAAGGGAAATCTGAGCAGATATATTATTTTAATATGATAGGTAAAAACAAATGTGCAGGTCATATACAGTGTGATGCTATAATTATGGATGAAGCAAAAGTTACATCAATTCCGGCGATTTCGGCTTTTCATCAAGATGCACAGCTTATACATGAGGCAGCGATAGGTAAGATTTCATCAGAACAGTTAATCAAGCTTATGTCTTTAGGTTTATCTGAAAAGGAAGCTGAAGAAAAAATATTGGAAGGGTTTTTAAAATAGCTTGCTGAAGGGGAGGTAAGGTATATTGTATGGAACTCTTTTTCTTATTATTGTAGTAGCTGTTGTTGCTGTTATTTTTGGCATACAAAACAATTTGCCAATAACAGTGAATTTTATGTTTTGGAGTTTTAAATGTTCTGAGGCGATGGTTATAGTCGTTTCTATACTTTTAGGTTTGCTATTAGGATTTTTATTTTCTTTTCCAATGATACACCGCCGCAGTAAAAAAATAAAGGGATTAAGCAATGATTTAAAAGGCAGTACTAATTCCTTTAAATATGAAGAAAAATCCAAAAAAGATACTTAGAATTGATTATTCATCGATATGCATTTACTTGTAAAAGCAGATGCATTTTTTATTGTATAATAATATACAATGAGAAGTTTATAATATCTTTAAAATAAATTGTATTAAGGAGAAAAATATGAGTAAAATAAAAGTATTACATATAATCAGACGTGCAGAAGGCGGTATGAAAAAACACCTTTTATCTATTTTAAATATGATGGATATGAATAAATACATGGTGGCTGTAGCTTGTCATTTTGATAAAAAAACAAAAGAAGATTTAAGATGTAAGGATATCAACGTTTATGATGTTGACATATCAGATAATATTAATCTTAAGGCTGATATTTATTCTATTATGGAGCTTAAACATGCAATAAAAGTTTTTGCACCTGATATTGTTCATATACATGGAGCAAAGGCTTCCCTCGTTGGAAGAATTGCATGCATGGGTAAAAAATGCAAAATTGTTGTCACAGTTCATAATTTTCCTGGATATGATAAAATGCATCCTCTAAAAAGAGATGTTTATCTTTTTATAAATAAATATCTAAACAAAAGGACATCACAGTTTATTGCTGTATCTGATGCACTAAAGAATGAAATTATAAAATATGAAGGGATAGAGGAAAACCAGATAAAAACAATTTATAATTGTATTGATAATAGTACATATAAAATTAACAGTACTTTAAATCTTAGAAAAGAATATAATTTACCTGCTGAATCCTTGATTGTTGGATCTGTTGCAAGGCTTATTCCTTCAAAAGGAATACAGGATTTGGTCAATGCAGCTAATCTCCTGAGGGATATAAACAATTTATATTTTATTGTTGCAGGAGACGGTCCTATGATGACTGAATTAAAAAAGATGGTAAATTATCACAAGCTTGAAAATTTTATTTTTACAGGTTTTAGAGATGATATACCTGATTTTCTCAGGAATTTAGATATTTTTGTATTACCATCCCATCAGGAAGGATTTGGGCTTTCGATTATCGAAGCAATGTTTCAAGGCAAACCTGTAATAGCTACAAATGTAGGTGGAATCCCGGAGATTTTAAAGAATTCCTCATATGGTATAATCATAAATTCAGGGGACGTAAATGCATTATCAAAATATATTAAAAAATTAGTGAATGATAGTGAATTAAGAAAAAAATTATCGCAATTCGGTAAAGAATATGTTATAAATAAGTTTTCATGTGAGAAAATGTATAGAGAGATTGATTCAATTTATGAAAATTTGACCTGTCTTAATTTGTAAAGAGGTGCGAAAGGTAGGTAAAGTTAGTGAGCAGAGTATTAGAAAAAAAGAAAAAGCGTTTAAAAAGAAGAATGGTTATACTATGTGTATTGTTATATTTGTTTTTTATAATATCCTGCCTTTATACAGTTGACTATTCCTACAATGAGATTGCAACAGGGGAATGCAGGCAGGACCTTTTAAGTTTCTCTGTTATAAATGGGTATTTAGATATTATAGTTTTTGGTGATAAAATAACTATTAATATAACAGGGTTGACAGAAAAACTTAGATCTATCAATATAACTTAATCATATGATATAATAATAGTATCAAAAGGGGGTTCATTATGTCTGATGAGAGAATAAAACACATAAGAAATTTTTGTATAGTTGCACATATTGACCATGGTAAATCAACTCTTGCGGATAGGTTGATTGAAAAGACTAACCTGTTATCACAGAGAGAGATGGAAAAACAGGTTTTAGATAGTATGGACCTTGAAAAAGAGCGTGGAATCACTATTAAGCTTACACCTGTACGATTAATATATAATTCAAAAAACGGTGAAGAATATGAGCTTAATTTAATTGATACCCCTGGACATGTTGATTTTACTTATGAGGTATCAAGAAGCATTGCTGCTTGTGAAGGTGCATTGCTTGTTGTTGATGCAACACAGGGAATAGAAGCCCAGACCCTTGCGAATGTATATCTTGCATTAGAGCATGACCTTGACATTATACCTATAATAAACAAAATTGACTTACCTTCAGCAGATCCTGATTTTGTCAAAAAAGAAATTGAAGATATTATAGGTATACCTGCAGATGATGCTTTACTGATATCTGCAAAAATGGGGATTGGTATTGAAGAAGTTTTAGAGGCTATTGTAGAGAGAATTGCTCCGCCGAGCGGTGATGAGAATTTACCGCTTAAAGCACTTATATTTGATTCATACTATGATAATTATAAAGGTGCAATAAGTTTCGTAAGGGTTGTTGATGGAAATTGCAGACAAGGTGATAGGATTAAGATGATGTCATCCGGAAAAGAATTTGAAGTTACCGAGGTGGGAAAATTTATACCAAATTTAATTCCTGTAAAAGAATTGAAAGCCGGTGATGTTGGCTATATTGCTGCCAGCATAAAGAATGTAAAGGACACAAGGGTTGGTGATACGATTACAAGCGCCGAGAATCCCGCAGAAACTCCCTTACCTGGTTATAAAAAGGTTACACCAATGGTTTTTTGCGGAATATACCCTGCAGATGGACAGGATTATGAAAACTTAAGAGATGCTCTTGAAAAATTACAATTAAATGATGCATCATTGGTTTTTGAACCTGATACTTCTGCTGCTTTAGGATTTGGATTTAGGTGTGGTTTTTTAGGACTTTTACATATGGAAATTGTTCAAGAAAGGCTCGAAAGGGAATATAATCTGGACCTTGTTACAACAGCACCCGGAGTAATTTATAAGGTTTATAAGACAAATGGGGAGGTTCTTGAGCTTAATAATCCGTCAAATTTACCAGAATTGACGGAAATAGACCATGTAGAAGAACCTATTGTTTCTGCTTCTATAATGACTCCAACAGAATATGTAGGAGCAATTATGGAATTGTCTCAGGATAGGAGAGGTGTATTTCTCGGTATGGAGTATATTGAGCAAACAAGGGTATTAATGAGGTATGATATACCATTAAATGAGATAATATACGATTTTTTTGATGCACTTAAATCAAGGACAAAAGGATATGCATCTTTTGATTATGAACTTAAAGGTTATAAGGAATCAAATCTCGTTAAGCTTGATATACTTATAAATGGAGAGAAAGTTGATGCACTTTCGATGATTGTACACAAGGATAAAGTAAATGAAAGAGCAAGGAAAATGACGGAAAGGCTTAAAGACAGTATCCCAAGGCATTTATTTGAGATTCCTGTACAAGCCGCAATTGGTTCTAAGATAATAGCAAGAGAAACCGTTAAAGCCTTGAGAAAAAATGTTCTTGCAAAATGTTACGGAGGCGATATAACAAGGAAGAAAAAATTGTTGGAAAAGCAAAAAGAGGGAAAGAAACGGATGAGACAGATAGGGAAAGTGGAAATTCCACAGGAGGCATTTATGTCAATTTTAAAGCTTGATGATGAACAATGATAGAAGCTGGAATATATATTCATATTCCCTTTTGTAAGAAAAAATGTTTTTACTGTGATTTTAACTCCTATACAGGCTATGAGTCTCTGTATTACGTTTATACAGATGCACTTAAAAAAGAAATAGCATTAAGGAAAGATACATTATTTGATACTGTATCATCGATTTTTATAGGAGGCGGTACACCAAATGTTTTGTCAGCTGAATGTATTAAAGAAATATTGTACATGATTTATAGATATTTTAATGTAATGAGTGATGCGGAAATTACTATAGAATTAAATCCTGGTCTTATCACAGAAGAAAGATTGAGAATTTACCAAGAGATTGGTATAAACAGGATAAGTATAGGGTTGCAGGCATGGCAAAACAGGCTTTTAAAAAGGATAGGAAGATTGCATACAATTGAAGAGTTTATAGAGAATTATAGAATTTCTCGTAAGTATTTCAGCAATATAAATATTGATTTAATATATGCACTTCCCGGACAAACTTTTGAGGATTGGAAGGAAACATTGAGTAAAGTTGTTGAGTTAAAGCCCAAACATATATCATGTTATGGTTTTATACTTGAAAAAGATACTGTGTTTTATAATTTATACATAAAAGGTAAGCTTAAGATGCCGAGTGATGATTTTGAAATAGACCTTTTTCACTATACCATAGATTTTTTGCAAAAATGTGGCTATAACCATTATGAGATTTCAAATTATGCTATTAATTCCTATGAATGCAGGCATAATATATTGTACTGGAAAGATATGCAATATATCGGCTTTGGAGCTGGTGCATATTCATTTGATGGAGATAAGCGAACGGGTAATATTAAGGGTATAAAAGAATACATTGAGATGATTAATAATAAACGTATTGCAATTATAGAAGAAGAACAATTAAAAAAGGAAGATAAAATGTCTGAATTTATGTTTTTAGGCTTAAGAATGATGGAAGGAGTAAATGATAGGGAATTTAAGCATAGATTTTCAAAAAGCATGTTTTTAGTATATAAAGATGCAATAAATAAAAATATAGATTTAAACCTATTGATGAGAGAAGGGGACAGAGTATATCTTACTTTAAAGGGAATGGATGTATCAAATAATGTTTTTGAAGATTTTTTAATTTGAGTATTGACAAATATTAATAAAAGTGGTATTTTAAAATCGTAATTAGCACTCTCCAATGCCGAGTGCTAACAAAATAATTCGGGGTGGTGAAAATGCCATTAGATGAAAGAAAAAAGAAAATATTAGAAGCAATTATTAATGAATATATTTTAACGGTTGAACCAATCGGTTCTAGGACTATAGCTAAAAGATATGACCTTGGTATAAGTCCCGCTACAATAAGAAATGAAATGGCAGACCTTGAGGAGATGGGTTATATTGAGCAACCATATACATCAGCAGGAAGGATACCTTCAGATAAAGGGTACAGGTATTATGTAAATAATATTATAGAAAATTATTTAAGTGAAACATATTTGAAGGATATTGAATTATTCGATCAAATGCTTGTGGAAATTGATGATATAGTAAAAAAATTTGCGAAATTTTTATCTGACAGAACAAAACATACAATTGTTGTAAAAATGCCAAAGATAGATGAAAATAAAATTAAACGGGTTCAGATAATACCTGTTGATTCAAAGAAGATTGTACTTCTTATTATTACGGAATCTGGCATTATAAAGAACTATCTTATAAATTTAAGCATGGAGATAGATTGTAATAATATGGAATTTTTAAATAATCTTTTAAATGATAAAATAGCCGGTAAAAATGAAAGGGATATGGATAATAATTTAAAAAATGAAATAAAATCATGGTCAAGAAATGCTGAATTTTTAATTGATGAGATAACGAATGGAATTATAAAAAGTCTGGGACAAATTGAAGATATTGAGTTATATATAGAAGGTTCATCAAACATATTGAATTTTCCTGAGTATAGAGATATGATTAAAGCAAAGAATTTTTTTGAACTTCTTGACAATAGAGATATAATGAATACTGTATTAGAACCTGAACAGGATATTCTTGATGTAACAATAGGTAGCGAAAATAAATTCGATAATATGAAGGATTTAAGTATAATAAAAGCAACATATCTGATAAATGAAGAGATAGCTGGTTCATTGGGTATAATTGGTCCAACAAGGATGAATTATTTTAAGCTTTTAAATGAAATAAATGTAATAGCAAAAGAGCTTTCCTATGTTTTATCAAATATTTATAGAGACACTGAGAGGTGATAGGTATGCAAAAAGATGATAAAACAATTAAAAATGAAGAAGGTATTCAAGATAAAGAATTTAAGTGTGAACAGGGGGACAAAGATGTGACAGAAACCAAACAGGATGCTTCATTGGAAGAAAGTAATATTGAAAAAGAATTAGAAGAACTAAGAGAAAAGTTTAAACAAAAAGAAAATGAAGCAAATGAATATTTAGAGCTAGTGCAGAGATTAAAAGCTGAATTTGAAAATTATAGAAAGAGGACCCAGAAGGAAAAATGTGAGCTAATAGAGTTTGGACAGGAAAAAATAATATTGGACATACTTCCTGTAATTGATAACTTTGAGAGGGCTCTTTGCAGTGAAGGAGATGATAAAACTTTTAGAGAGGGAATAGAACTCATATACAAACAATTTAAAGGCATATTGGAAAAATCAGGAGTTAAGGAAATTCACGCAGAAGGAGAAATTTTTGATCCACATAAGCATCATGCAGTTATGCAAGAAGAAGTGGAAGATAAAAAAGAAAATGAAATTATAGAAGTATTGCAAAAAGGTTATATTTTAAATAATAAAGTAATAAGACCAAGTATGGTCAAAGTAGCAAAATAAAAAGGAGGATGAAAAATATGGGAAAAATAATTGGTATTGACCTTGGAACAACATTTTCTTGTGTTGCAGTTATGGAGGGTGGACAACCGACAGTAATACCTAATGCAGAAGGTGCACGTACTACTCCATCTGTTGTAGCATTTACAAAAGAAGGTGAGAGGTTAGTTGGACAGGTAGCAAAAAGACAGGCTATCACTAATCCTGAGAGAACAATAATGTCTATAAAAAGGCATATGGGTTCAGATTATAAAGTAAAAATAGATAATAAGGAATATACACCACAGGAAATTTCTGCAATGATATTACAAAAATTAAAAGCAGATGCTGAAGCATATCTTGGCGAGAAAGTAACACAAGCAGTTATTACGGTACCGGCTTATTTCAACGACAGTCAAAGACAGGCTACCAAAGATGCAGGTAAAATAGCCGGACTTGAGGTATTAAGAATTATAAATGAGCCTACTGCCGCAGCATTGGCATATGGTATTGACAAGGGAAAAAGCCAAAAGATTATGGTATATGACCTTGGTGGTGGTACCTTTGATGTATCAATACTTGAAATAGGTGATGGGGTATTTGAAGTTCTTGCAACAAGCGGCAATAACCATTTAGGTGGTGATGATTTTGATCAGCGCATAATGGATTGGCTCATAGATAACTTTAAGAAAGAATATGGCATAGACTTGAAGAATGATAAAATGGCTTTGCAGAGGTTAAAGGATGCTGCTGAAAAAGCAAAGATTGAATTATCGGCAGCAACAACATCTAATATTAATTTGCCATTTATTACGGCAGATGCAACAGGACCAAAGCATATTAATGTTGATTTAACAAGAGCAAAGTTTGAAGAATTGATATCAGATCTTGTACAATCTACGGTTGGACCGGTTAACCAGGCATTAAGTGATGCAGGTATAAAGCCAAGTGATTTAGCACAAGTAATACTTGTAGGTGGTTCTACAAGAGTACCCCTTGTGCAAGAAACGGTTAAGAGGATAACGGGCAAAGAACCAAATAAGAGTGTTAATCCTGACGAATGTGTTGCAATAGGAGCGGCAATACAAGCGGGAGTACTTGGCGGTGAAGTAAAAGATGTATTACTGCTGGATGTTACACCATTATCGCTTGGTATTGAAACACTTGGTGGTGTGTTTACAAAGTTAATAGAAAGGAATACTACAATACCAACTAAAAAGAGTCAAATATTCTCAACTGCTGCAGATGGACAGACTTCTGTTGAGATACATGTTTTGCAGGGTGAAAGACCTATGGCACGTGACAATAAGACTTTGGGTAGATTTACATTGTCAGGGATTCCGCCTGCACCAAGAGGTGTTCCTCAAATTGAAGTTACATTTGATATTGACGCAAATGGAATTGTGCATGTATCGGCAAAAGACCTTGGCACTGGTAAATCACAGGATATTACAATAACATCCTCTACAAATCTTTCAGAGGACGAAATTGAAAAAATGGTTAAAGAAGCACAACAGCATGAGGCTGAAGATAAGAAGAGGAAAGAAGAAATAGAAGTAAGAAATAATGCAGATTCATTGCTTTATCAGGCTGAAAAAACCTTGAAGGACCTTGGAGATAAGATGACACAGACTGAAAAAGATGACATAAATAAAGAAATAGAAAATGTTAAAAAAGCATTGGAAGGCAGCGATATTGATGCTATCAAAAATGCATCAGAAAAATTATCACAGGCATTTTATGGTGTCTCATCAAGAATTTATCAGGAGACCGGCAGAGCTGGACAAACGGGGACAAATCCGGATAATGGTGAAGGCGATGCTAATAACACAGGTAATGTTCATGATGCAGACTATAAAATGAAAGACGATGATAAATAGGGACCAGGATAAATCCTGGTTCTCATTTGTATAAATAAAGGCAGGTGAGTCGATTGGCAAAAGATTATTATAAAATTCTCGGGATTGATAAAAGTGCAACAGATGATGAAATAAAAAAAGCATATAGGAAGTTGGCAAAAAAATACCATCCGGATGTAAATCCTGGAGATAAAGAATCAGAGAAAAAATTTAAGGAAATAAACGAAGCATATCAGATCTTATCAGATCCTAAAAAGAGAGCACAATATGATCAGTTTGGTGATGCAGCATTTAATCAAGGCGGCTTTGATCAAGGCGGTTTTGGCGGCTTTGATCAAGGTGGTTTTGGCGGTTTTGGACAAGGCGGTTTTGACTTTGGCGGATTCAGCGATATATTTGGTGATATATTTGGCGACGTATTTGGCGGTGGTACAAGAAGAAACATGGGTCCTGAAAGAGGAGAGGATATCAGGGTTGAAGTAACACTAACATTTGAAGAAGCAGCATTTGGTACAGAAAAAGAAATCGAAGTTGTAAGGTATGAGGATTGTGATAAATGTAATGGTACAGGAGCAAAATCTGGCACAAAGCCTGAAATATGCCCTGAATGCCATGGTACCGGTGAAGTGAAAATTACCCAAAACACCCCATTTGGCAGGATTGTAAATATAAGAACATGTCCAAGGTGTCATGGAAAAGGGAAAATAATTTCAACTCCGTGTCCTGAATGTCATGGAACTGGAAAAGTAAGAAGGGTGAGGAAAATCAAAGTCCATATACCTGCCGGAATTGATGACGGACAGATGGTATCATTGAGAGGTGAAGGTGAGCCTGGTGTTAGAGGTGGCCCTAAAGGAGACCTTTATGTTGTTGTAAGAATCAAACCACATAAGATATTTAAGCGTGAAGGATTTGATGTAAAACTAAAAATGCCAATAAGTTTTACAGAAGCGGCTTTAGGAGCAGAGCTCGAAGTACCTACTCTGGACGGAAGAGCAGTATATACAATACCTCCCGGCACACAGACAGGTACGATATTTAGATTGAGGAATAAAGGTATTCCTCATATAAATGGACGTGGTCGTGGCGATCAATATGTAGAAGTATATATTGAAGTGCCTAAGAGATTATCTGAGAAGCAGAAAGAACTATTGAGAGAGTTTGATAAAGTTAGTAAAAGCGAAGGTAATAATAAATCTTTTTTTCAAAGGATGAAAGATGCATTTGGTGGATAAATTTAAAAAGGGTGTGGAAAGATGAAGTGGCTTGAAGTTCAGGTTACTACTACAGTAGAAGCAGAAGAAGCTGTTACAAATATTATGCATGAATTTGGAGCAAGCGGTGTTGTTATTAAAGATCCTAATGATATAAGGCTGTTAGCAGATGAAAGCAAGTGGGATTATATCGATCCAAAATTATTAGAGGATGGTAACAGTGTTAAAATATCAGCATATTTTCCGGTTTTACCTGATATTATTAATAAAGTAAGAATTATAGAGGAAAAAGTTTTAGGTCTTAGGGAATTTAATCTTGATATAGGAGATTTTGACTTAGAAGTGTCTGAAGTTGACGAAAAGGATTGGGAAAACAACTGGAAGAAATATTATAAACCTATAAAAATAGGGGAAAAAATCGTAATCAAGCCTTCTTGGGAAAAGTATAATCCCGATGCAAATGAAATAATAGTTGAGCTTGATCCAGGTATGGCTTTTGGGACTGGAACACATGAAACAACAAAAATGTGTATTGAATATCTTGAAAAATGTGTAAAAAAAGGCGATACAGTATTTGATGTTGGTTGTGGCTCGGGGATTCTTTCTATTGTAAGTTCAAAGCTGAATGCCGGTAAAGTTTTAGCTGCTGACATAGATGAAGTTGCAATAAAAGTTGCTTATGAAAATGTCATGCTAAATAAAGCTGATAATGTGAAAATATTTAAGAGTGATTTGCTTTCAAATTTTATAGGTAATGCTGATATTATTGTATCTAATATTATTGCAGATGTCATAATAAAAATAGCAGAAGATGTGTCAAAACACCTTATTAATAATGGAATATATATTTCCAGTGGGATTATTAAGGATAGGAAAGACGATGTTTTATTGGTATTAAGTAAATATTTTGATATTTTAGACATAAAAGAAAATGGGGAATGGGTTGCAATTTTATCGAGAAAAAAATAAGGATATTCATATAAAACAATCGGGCAGAATTAAAGTGCCCGATGTTTTATACTTTTTCAAACTGAAAGTACAGATTTAGGAGGTTTGTAATGAAAGCCGCATTTTATACCCTCGGGTGCAAAGTAAACCAGTATGAAACAGAAGCGATGATGGAACTTTTCCGCAAGTCGGGATATGAAATAGTTGATTTTGATGATTATTCAGATGTATATGTCATAAATTCATGTACAGTTACAGGCAGAAGTGATATGAAGACAAGACAGGCAATAAGGAAGGCACGAAAATTAAATACCGATTCAATTATAGCAGTTGTCGGATGTTATGCCCAGATTGCTCCTGAGGAAGTCCTTGAGATACCTGAGGTTAATCTTGTTATCGGTTCAAAGAGTAAGGGACAGATTGTTGAATTAATTGACAGATTAAAGAAATTAAAGATAAATAAATTAAATGCAGTCCATGATATATTAAAAGATAAAAATTATGAAGAGCTGGAAATATCGACACAGATTGAACATACAAGAGCCTATCTAAAAATTCAGGATGGCTGCAATCAATTCTGTACCTATTGCATAATACCATACGCAAGAGGTCCGGTAAGAAGCAGAAAATTGAATAATATCATTGATGAAGTGAAAAGACTTTCACATATGGGTTATAAAGAAGTAGTGCTTACTGGTATTCATGTGGCATCCTATGGGCAAGATTTGGGGGATGTAGGACTACTGGATGTAATAAAAAGGGTTCATGAAGTAAAAGGTATAGAAAGAATAAGAATGAGTTCTATAGAGCCAACATTTTTAACTGAGGATTTTATTAAAGAAGTTTCACAACTTAGAAAATTCTGCAGACATTATCATGTATCACTGCAGAGTGGATGTGATCAGACTTTAAAAAGGATGGGAAGAAGGTATACTACAGAAAATTATAGGGAAATAATAGAAAGGATTAGAAAAAACATTGTTGATGTTGCAATAACGACAGATGTGATAGTAGGTTTTCCCGGTGAAACAAATCAAGAATTTGAAGAAACATATACATTTTTAAAAGATATAGCTTTCAGTAAGATTCACGTTTTTAAGTTTTCAAAAAGAAGAGGTACAAAAGCTTATAACTATCCGAATCAAATAAGCAATGCCGTAAAAACTTCAAGGAGCAGAAGGGTTATAGAGCTATCTGAACAATGTGAAATAGATTTTTATAAAAGATTTATCGGAAGAAAAATGGATGTTCTTTTTGAGCAAAATGTTAAAGGTATGGATGGATTTATTGAGGGGTATACGGATAATTATATAAGGGTTGCAGTTCCAGGAGATATAAGGTTTAAGAATTGCATAATCCCTACTACCTTAAAAGAAATAAAAAAAGATATGGTAATAGGTGAAATTGTTGAAGGAAAACAGGTTTGATTTGTAGAATATAGATATAAGAAAGGTAAGGAGGTGAAGATAGTGAAAGACTGTATATTTTGTAAGATTGCAAATAAAGAAATCAAGTCAGATATTGTTTATGAAGATGAATATGTTGTTGCATTTCCTGATATAAATCCGCAAGCTCCGGTACATCTTTTGATTGTTCCCAAAGAGCATATTGAATCGCCTTATGATATAAATGAAAGAAATAAAGATATAGTAGGACATGTATATATTATAATAAAAAAACTTGCTCAAAGATATGGTATTGACAAGAAAGGCTACAGAATTGTATCAAATTGCGGCGATGACGGCGGACAGACAGTTATGCATTTGCATTTTCATCTTCTTGGAGGAAGATTTATGACGTGGCCGCCGGGTTAAACATTGACACATTATGGTTTAAGGATTATAATATAATAAAACATCCCAATAAACATTGCAGCAATATATGCAGTTTTTATTTTGCAGTTTATCCGGAGGGAGGGAGATTTGTGTCAGAAATAAAGGTTGGAGAAAATGAGTCCCTTGATAATGCCTTAAGAAGGTTTAAACGTCAGTGCTCAAGGTCTGGTGTTCTTTCAGAAGTAAGGAAAAGAGAACATTATGAGAGTCCCAGCGTAAAACGCAAAAAGAAATCAGAAGCCGCCAGAAAGAGAAAGTATAAATTTGGCAAGTAAGGAAGTGTAATTTATGACCCTAAAAGACCGTATATATAAAGATATGATTAGTGCAATGAAGTCGAAGGATGCTTTTAAAAAGAATATATTAAGTATGGTAAGAGCTTCTATTTTACAGGTAGAAAAAGATAAAGGCAGTATTTTAGATGATGAAGGGGTCATTAATGTAATTTCAAAAGAAATAAAACAGCGAAAAGAAGTTTTGCATGATTATGAGAAGGGTAAAAGGCAGGATTTAATTGATAAAACAAAACGAGAAATCGAGATAATGCTTGATTATATGCCACAACAATTGACAGAAGAGGAGATTGACAAAATAGTTAAAAGTGTTATCAATGAAATTGGTGTTTCTAACAAAAATGAATTTGGACGTGTAATGTCGAAAATAATGCCTCTTGTAAAAGGCAGAGCTGATGGCAATACCGTTAAAAAAATTATTTTACAGCACTTACATTAAGAAAAAACTTGGTACTATATGGTATCAAGTTTTTTAATTTTTATCTTGCTTTTATTTATACATTGTGTTATAATTATCAAAAAGATGACATTATTATTGATTATTTTAAGAGATGTTTATTATCTTTATGTAAAGGTTTATTTTAAATCAATCATGTTAAATCCAGTTTTCAAGATAAGTTTTATTTTATAAAGGCATTTAAAGATAAAACAAGAGAAGGGTTGTGATGTTTAATTTTATGAAAATCAAAGGGGGAACTTTTGAAAAAGAGAAGATTATCCGTGATAATTCTCAATATGCTATTAAAATACGCAGTGTTTTTAAGTGTTTTGGTAATGTTAAAGCTGTAAATGGACTTACTTTTAATGTTGAATATGGAGAAATTTTCGGATTATTGGGTACAAATGGAGCAGGTAAAACAACTACCATTCGTATGCTTACAACATTAACCAAACCTACTGAAGGTAAGTTATATGTAGCAGGTTACTCAGTAGATAAAAATCCCGTGGATGTAAAAAGGCATATTGGAGTTGTGCCACAGCAGAATAATTTAGAGAGAGAACTTACAGGGAAAGAAAATTTAGTTTTACATGCACTTTTGCATAAAATGCCAAAAAATGTACGGGAACAGCGGATTGAAGAGCTCTTGTCTTATGTGGGTTTAGATGACTGGGCTGATAAAAGGGTGCAAAATTACTCAGGAGGAATGGCGCGCCGCCTACTAATCGCACGTGCATTAGTACATAATCCGCCAATCTTGTTTTTGGACGAGCCGACTATTGGTCTTGATCCTCAAACTCGCAGGAAAATCTGGGATTTGATTCAGTTAATGAATCGTGCTGGGGTAACTGTTATGTTGACTACACATTATATTGAGGAAGCAGAACGGTTATGCCATCGTGTAGGTATTGTAGATCATGGAGAACTGGTTGCTCTCGGGTCTCCGGAAGAACTTAAAACATCATTGGGCAATTATTGTGTGGAATTTTTGAATGAAGAAGGTACAGAACGGCATTTCTTTCCTACAAGGCAGGAAGCCTATTCATATTCTGAGGGATATAATTGTGATACGGCAATACGCCGTACAAATTTGGAAGATGTTTTTGTGGAGGTGACCGGACGTGAAGAAGGATAAGTTATTCCTTCAAAATGAAAAACTTAAAACATATGATTATACAATTCCTTCTAATTCCCGAGAGATTTCCACACGAAGAATATTACGGTGCTTAGACTGGATACCAATTTTCTTGGCTATGGGAATTGTTTGGAGAAGGAGGTGGTGGCGTTTTCTTGTCGGTGGCATTAATAGACCTGTAATTTTTTTAGCGATTTTTGCATGGAACCTTAAAGGAGGAAACACAGCTATAAAAGGTTATTTAGGTTATCTCATTCCAGGCCTTGTGGTTATGGCGGCTGTTTCAGCCAGCTATTCGGATTTAGTGAATTGGTTTACTTTAAGAAGAACCTACTATAGGGTATTAGATGAGTATCTTCTATCACCGATATCAAATTCTTCATTGCTTTTAGGACATGTGTTAGGAGGGGCGGTTAAAGGGTTTTTAATAGCATTGATTGTCTACTTATCGTCTAATTTATTTATGAATGGCTTACATTTAAATCCTTTGATTTTCCTCCAATTATTTATAATATGTTTAACTTTTGCTTCTCTTGCAGTTGCGGTGGCAATGGTTGCAGGTGGGGATAAGGATGTGTTGATGTTTACAAATTTGATTGTTTTTCCGATGACCTTTTTCTGTGGCACCTTTTTTCCTGTTGACAGATTACCTGGGTTTTTAAAGATAGGCAGTTGGTTTTTGCCTCTCACTGCCGCCACATATAACCTGCGTTCGCTTGCTTTAAACGGATTAAATAATTTTAGTTGGTTTATACAAAGTTTAGCATGGTTATTTATTCTGTATTTATCAGCTTTTATTTTATTGAGATTAAGGAGGGAGGATTAACAATTGTCTCTTAGTAAGAATCAGCATGTTTCAAAAGAATTAGTACTGCCATCATGGTATCCGATAATATGGGAGGAACTTGTCTACTGGAAAAGCAAATTTTGGCTTTATCTTACAACCTATATGTTGTCCCCTATGATATTTCTTTTATCATTTGGATTTGGAGTGGGACAGCGATTAAAAATGATGATGCCGGGAGGGGTGAGTTATCTTGAATTTCTTATACCGGGCGTAGTTGCACTTGCACTTTTTAATAATGGTGTAACATCTGTAATTATCAGGATGTTTTATTGCAGGCTTTTTTATTATAGCTTTGAGGCTTATCAATTGGCACCGTTAAGCACATTTTCAATTTGGTTTGGATATGTTTTAGTAGGGATGCTTAGGGGCTTGATCTCAGGATTAATAGTGCTGGGAATGATATTCATTTTTATTCCGGTTTTGTCTTTTAATTGGGGATTTATTCTAAGCATGTTCTTAGTTTCATTTTGTTTTGGCGCTATGGGTGTTCTTATTGGATTGTATCTTCGTTCTTTTGATGACCATGCGTTAGTTAGTGAATTTATTATAGTACCGATGACATTTCTTAGTGGGACATTAATACCTGTTGAGCGTTTGCCATTCGTACTTCAGCCGATAGTCTGGCTTTTTCCACTTACTCCGGCAACACAGCTATTGCGTTTCAGTTTTGCCGATAAGGGTTTTTCATTAGAAATGGCATCAATTGTCTTGGGATGGACTTTATTATTTTTCTTCTTAGGGTGGTTTAAATTAACCAAATTAAATGATTAAACTTTTAGAAAGGAGCATTTTTATGAAAAATATTTATTGTATAAAAAAACACTTAACAATCTTATTGATTTGTATATTAATTTTATTATCAACCGCTGGTTGCGGAAAAGAGAAAACAAAAATTTCTCAGCCAGAGAAGAAAACAATTGAAATTACTGATTCAATGGGACGGAATTTGACTGTGCCATTCAATCCTCAGCGTATTGTATCTGTAAATAGTGATGTTTCAGAGGTTATATGTGCTTTAGGTTCTCAAGATAAAATAGTAGGTGTGGCAGATACGAGTAAATTTCCTCCTCTTCTTAAAGAGAAAACTAAGGTTGGAGCTGCATTTACACCAAATGTGGAAAAAATATTAGAACTTAAACCTGATATTGTTTTCGGCTATGGGAAATTTTTAAAACAAGAGATAGCTCAGCAAATCGAATCTGCATGGATTCCTGTGGTTTATCTTGATTGTTATAAGATTAAAACGATGGGTAAAGATATAAAAACCCTTGGCTCCATTTTGAATAAAGAAAAGCAAGCAAAAGAATATGTAGATTTTTTTGATAAATATTTAAAAGAGGTATCTGATAAAGTAAAGAATATACCGGAGGATAAAAAGGTAAAGGTTTATATTGAAGGATATACTAACTATAGTACAAATGCATCAGGTTCTGCTGCCGCAGAAATGTTAGAATATGCTGGAGGGAAAAATATTGCTGCATCAGAAAATAAGCCATATCCAACGGTAAGTTCAGAATGGGTGATAGCGCAAAATCCACAGGTAATAATCAAAGCAGCCAGTGGTTCAACTGTTTCAGGATATGGCGCTTCAGATGAGGGAATGAAAAAATTATGGGAGAAGATTGTATCTCGAACCGGTTGGCAACAGATTCAAGCGGTTAAAGATGGACGTGTTTATATTATCTCAAGTGAAATTTATACTGGTCCACGGGCTCCGGTAGGTATTTTCTATTTTGCAAAGTGGATGTATCCAGACCTTTTTAAAGATATAAATCCTGAAAATATAAATAAAGAATTTTTACACCGCTTTTACGGGCTTGATGCAAAAGGAGCATGGGTTTATCCAAATCAGCATTAATTTTTTATTGGCTCAATCTATCTTTAAGATGTGGGTGTAAAATGATAGTCAAAAGATGCATACCTCTGCTGCATGCTCCTGTAGGTTGCGCTTTTCAGCGTAAAGTCAACCCGTTTCGACCTTGGGACAAGAAATAAAGGGAAAATATGGGAACGTTATTAGAGGAAAGCAAATCGATAGTATTTATAAAGCAATAAAATTTACAGCAAAATATTATATTTTTATATAGGAAGGTGGATGAATTTGACTAAGAAAAGCGATTTTGTTCAACGATTTACAGATGCAGAAAAGCTTAAAGAAATATATGCAAAGCATACAGGAAAAAAGATTTCTATTGTATTTATAATACTGCTCTTATTGGCAGTGGCAGTATTGTATTCTGTTGCTGTTGGAGCAGCTTCAATAAGCATAAGTGATGTAATAAAGGTTCTCACAAACAAAATATTTCATTTAAAATACACTTACAGTAATAGCTTAGCCGAAACAATAGTTATGCAGCTAAGGCTACCACGCATATTATTAGCTGTTCTCACAGGAATAGGGCTTGCGGGAGCCGGTGCAGTTATGCAGGGTATACTTCATAATCCCCTTGTGAGCCCCTATACATTGGGAATGTCAGGAGCGGCTTCTCTGGGAGCAGCAATCGGCATTGTACTGGGAAAGAGCATCTTAGGAAACTATTTTGGAGTTGCCGGAACCTATTTAATTGCCTTTAATGCTTTTGTTTTTGGCTTTCTGACAATATTTATAATAATTGGGCTTGCTCGTATGAAAGGCAGCTCTCCGGAAACTCTTGTACTGGCGGGTGTAGCTTTAGGTTATATCTTTTCGGCTGGTGTATCAGCGTTAAAGTATTTTTCAAACAATGATGCATTGAAAGACCTTGTTGTATGGTTGATGGGTGGCATGTGGGGTGCGTCATGGCAGGCCGTGGGTTTACTTACACCTGTTGTGTTGATATGTATGGTTATTTTATTAGGTTATGCATGGGACATGAATGCCCTCTCTGCCGGAGAGGATGTAGCAACAAACCTTGGTGTAAATGTTAAAAAACTCCAGTTTGTATGCCTTACCATAGCTACTTTAGCTGCTTCGGCCACGGTAGCATTTACGGGGGTTATTGGGTTTATCGGTCTGGTAGCACCTCATATATCCCGTCTATTTGTTGGAAGTGATAACAGATTTTTAATTCCATGTTCATGTCTAATGGGAGCTCTAATTCTTCTTTTTGCGGACACGGTTGGAAGAATAATCATAGCTCCGGTAGAATTACCTGTCGGCATAATAACAGGTTTGGTAGGAGGTCCTTATTTCCTTTATATGCTTTTAAGAAAAAAGAAATTTTATTAAAAATATAAGATAAAAGGTGAGAAGAATGAAAATATCAGTTCAAGATGTATGTTTTTCCTATAACAGCCGTCAAATACTAAAAAATGTTGCTCTTGAAGTAAGCGAAGGGCATGTTTTAAGCATTGTTGGTCCCAATGGTGCAGGCAAATCAACACTTTTAAAATGCATGGTTCGATTGTTAAAGCCTCAACAAGGTATTATTTATTTAAATGGGGTTGACATTGCATCAAAAGATTCAAAAGAGCTTGCTAAAGCAATGGGGTATATACCTCAGGATAGCAGAGAGGTTTTTTCCTTTACCGTGATGGAAACAGTTTTAATGGGTAGAAAGCCTCATTTAAAATGGGGTGTAACAGAAGAAGACCTAAATATTGTCTCAAAAGTAATGAAATTCATGGATATAGAAGAATTGGCAGAGAGGTCTCTTGACCAATTAAGCGGGGGACAGAAGCAGAAGGTTTTTGTAGCCCGTGCGCTTGCACAACAGCCTGAGATATTTCTTTTTGATGAGCCTACAAGCAACCTTGATATAAGACATCAGCTGGAGGTTTTTGAAACCATAAGAAAACTTGCACAGACAGAAGGACGTATAGTTATTGTGGTTGTACATGACTTAAATCTTGCATCAAGATTTTCAGAAAAATTAGTTATGCTTAAAGATGGATATATCTATGCGGTGGGCAAACCCGAAGAAATAATTACAAGGGATAATATAAAAGAGGTTTATGGTGTTTCAGCTTCAATCATAGAAACAGAATTTGGACCTTATGTATTGCCACTAAAACCTCTTAAAGATACTGTAGATTGTCTTAAATAAAAAAGATTATTTGCAAATTCAACTTATCTATGAAATGGGGTGTATAACGTAAATAAGGCAATATAATTTTTAACACAAAAAAATACAAAATTAAAACTTTAAGGAGGATTTTGAATGAAAAGGAAGATTTGCTTTTTAATGATTTTTGTTCTGTTAATGACATTGTTTCCTGCTTTTGGACTTGCAGATACAGCCAAGTCACAGGAAACACAGGTTTATCTAAACGGGATAAAGATAAATACAGGAGATGTTTCACCATTTATAGAAAATGGGCGAACAATGGTACCTGTAAGGCTTTTTTCCGAGAATCTCGGTGCAGATGTAAAATGGGATGATGCTGCACAAACTGTGACAATACAAGGTCAAGATGTCAGTGTGAAATTAACCATTGGCAAAAATGAAGCTGTTGTAAATGGCAAAAATAAAACCCTTGATGTTGCACCTGTGGTTTTATCGGGCAGGACAATCGTTCCATTGAGATTTATAGTAGAAGCCTTTGGTGCTGATGTAAAGTGGGATGATGCGGCATTTAAGGCAGTAGTAACTTGGAATGTTAAAATCAAGGATTCTGCAGGAAAAGATGTAACTATTCCTGCATCCGGTTTGAATAGAGTAGTTGTGCTAAATGGCAATATAGCTGAAGCAATGAAGATATTACAAATACCAGATAATTTTATAGTTGGTGTAAGTAATACAGTTCAAAAAAATCCATATTTAGGTCTTAACAATAAACCCTGTGTTGGAGCTTGGACAAACCCGGATATAGAAAAAATAGCCGAGCTGAAGCCTCAGGCAGTCCTCACATATGGTCAATACCCTGCAGAAGATATAAGGAAAAAGATTGAATCCTTAGGAATTAAGGTAATTGGCATTGATTTTTATTATCTAAATACGTATAACCAGGATTTAAAAAGAACTGCTTTGCTTTTTAATCAAGGGAAAAAAGCTGTGGAGTTTTTAAATTATAAAGATGGGATATTGTCAAATATAGTAAAAAGATTAACTGATATCGATGCGAATAAAAAACCAAGAATAGCATGTCTTTGGACATATTATTTTCAAAAAGGAACATATAAAACCTTTCCACCGAATTCTTCTTATGACCAGGTAATAAAATTTGCAGGTGGAAATAATATAGCGGCTGATTTAAAACCCTCAACGAGTACACAGGATGTAAGCGCAGAATGGTTAATAGCGAAAAATCCGGAGGTTATTATATTTGTGTACAGCAGCGATATATTAGGTTATACAATAAACGATAATTCAGCGGTTATGAAATTAGCAAATGATATTAAAAAAGACCCTGTTCTAAGCAAAACAGATGCGATTAAGAATAATCAGATATATTTCACAAATATATCAAATTTATTCAGTTTTAGTGAAGCAGTTTATTTTGCCAAATGGATGTATCCTGACCGCTTTAAGGATGTCAACCCCGATCAGGTATTAAAGGAGTATTTTGAAAAATGGCTTGGGATACCTATGAAAGGTGTATGGGCTTATCCTGTTTCTTAAGCAAAAAATATATTTGTTTCTTGCGTTTTGTTTATTTTGTTTAGATTAAAAAAGATATAGCAAAAAATAAACCATTATTGAAAGGAGGTTATGCATATGAAAAAAAAGTTAATTACAGCACTGCTCATCATGCTGATTTTATCATTAATTTCAGGCTGTTCTCAGGTAAAATCTACGGTTTCTAAAACCGGGAATACTAAAATTAGTGATTCCAAACAAAAGCAATCAACTGAAAATAAACAAGAGAAAATTACTGTAAAAGAGCAATTACTTGACGAAAAAGGACAGATTATAGAAGATGAAGTTTCGATTCTTGCCCCTCCTAAAAAGGTGGTAGTTTTAGGGCCTTATGGTGCTGAGATGGTAAAAGCGATCGGGGTTGAGAATGCAGTAATTGCGGTTGACGATTCTACTAAAGAAAAGGATGGATGGCCGGACTTTGTGAAAAATATACCTTCTGTAGGAGCTTCAAATACGCCGAGTATAGAGAAGATCATAGAGTTAAAACCTGATTTAGTTATTGAGGGTTTTTTGGATCCGAAGCTAAAAACACAACTTTTAAATTGCGGAATTCCAGTTCTTAAAATTTACGGCTATAGAACAGAATTGATTCCATCAGAAATTGAAACCTTGGGCAAGGTTTTTAAATGCCAAACACGAGCAGATGAATATGCTAATTATATTAAAAAAGAATGGCAGACAATAAAAGATCGCACAAAAGGCTTGGCTGAAAAAGATAAAACTAAGGTTTATTGGGAATCTGGCTTGGGAGATTGGAAAACCCAAAGTTATGGTTCTGGTGCACAACCTCTTATTGAATGGGCTGGAGGAATTAATATTGCTGCTGACCAGAAATCATCTTATCCCAAAGTAACTCCAGAGTGGGTTGCATCAAAAAATCCAGATGTAATTATTAAATACGTGGATGCACCAATAACTGGATGGAATGGTGATATTAAAAAACTTGAAGAAATACGCCAGCAAATTTTGAATCGTCCTGCTCTTAAAAATACTAATGCCGTAAAAAATGTACGAGTTTATTTAGTAAGTTCAAAAATTACATGCGCACCTCAAGGTGCAGCGGGAGAATGGTATATTGCTAAGTGGCTTCATCCAGAGCTATTTAAGGATGTAAATCCACAATCGATTCACAAAGAGATGCTCAAAAAGTTTTATGGACAGGAATATAAAGGGATATGGGTTTATCCAGTACAATAAGTTTTTGATGTTAATACTTAAAAGTTCACTGAGTGAAGGAGTGTAATTCTCTTACACTTAGTGAACATAATTTAAATTGTTAAACAGACCAGAGATGATTATTATTGAAAAATCAAGGCTTTATTTGTAAAGAGCTTGAGAGGGTATTTAAAACTTTAAGGAGGATTTTGAATGAAAAGGAAGATTTGCTTTTTAATGATTTTTGTTCTTATGATGTCTTTGTTATCTGCTTGCAGTCATACTAATCCAGATCAAACAAAAAAATCAGCGAGTTCAACAAATACACCTAATGAAAAACAGTCTATGCAAATTGTTACTGATGATTTGGGAAGAAAAATAGAAATACCCAAAAATCCCCAACGGATTATTTGTTTTAGCTCAGATGACGTTGGCACATTATTTGCAATAGGTGCTGGAGATAAGGTTGTTGGGAGACCAGCTTATGAAACATTTCCGAAAGAAGCTGAAAAAATTCCTGATGTTGGTGTACCTGGAGGACCCGTTCCGCAACCGAATATGGAAAAAGTTTTATCTTTGAAACCCGATTTGATTCTTATGACAACGTCAATAACACTACAAGGTGGGCAATGGAGCGGACCAAGTAAGGATTTAGTTGACAAACTTGAAAATTTAAATCTTAAAGTAATTGTTTTTGATACACCAAAGACAGTTGAGAATAATCTTGAGAAGATTAAAAGAGTTGGTCGAATAGTTGGTAAAGAAAAAGGGTCTGTGTCATTATTGAGAATTGGGAAAATAGAACATAGTATGGAAGGATGCGCCTGCCCTATGGGTGCGGTAGCCCGTGATTTTTTGAACCATTTAGTACTTAAAGAAGGAGAATGGGTATTAGTAGATACAGAAGCGGGTGTTGAGCATTTTGGAAGAGGTGTCATTGAAGGTGTGGATTCTGTTATTATGGTTGTAGATCCATCATATGAAGCAGTACTGTTGGCAGAAAAGGCAGCAAAACTGACGCATGAAGCAAAGAAGAAATTTGGTGTGGTATTAAATAAGGTAAATGAGAAAACGGAATCGGACTTGAAAGAAATGCTGGCAGGAAAAGGTATCGAGATCAAGGGTATTATGCCATTTTCTGAACAAATAGCACGTTCAAATCTGCTTGGAGGAGCTTTAGACATAGATGCGGTAAAGCAAGAGCTTGATAAGATAATAAATGAATTAATATCATGAAAGGTGGTATATAATAAATGGAATCGCTTAATAAAAGACTTTGTGAGGTGAATTTCTGGCAGAATGTTTGGGAAGATGCCAAGAATTCTTCATTTAATATGAGAAAAAAAATTCGCAGTGACAAAGAAGATATTGAGTTTTGGAATAAGTTTGCACCATCATATGGGAAAAATACTTCCGGTAGAGGTAAGGAACGTTTAGAGAAGGTTATTAGACTTCTCGAAACTGAAGGGATACTTTCTCCGGAAACAGAGATTCTGGATATCGGTTGTGGTCCAGGAACATATGCAATACCGTTTGCAAAAAGAGTAAAATCAGTTACGGCGGTTGATGGTGCCAAAGAAATGTGCAGAATTCTCAAGGAAAATGTTGAAGAGTCAGGACTAAAAAATATAAATATATTGAATAGGTTATGGGAGGATGTGGATATTAAAAAAGAAGGGTTTGAAAATGGGTTTGACCTTGTATTTGCCTCTATGACACCTGCTGTAAGTGATTATAAAGCCTTAATGAAAATGAATGAAGCTTCAAGGAGATATTGCTGCTTAATATCATGGGCTGGGGCAAGATTTAATCCAGCAAGAAATGATTTATGGAAAATTATATTTCACGAGGAAGACAAAGGTATGGCTAATATGATTATTTACCCATTTAACCTTCTTTATAGTTTAGGATATTATCCTACAATGCAGTACCTTAATACAGGATGGATGCAAGAAGAAACCATAGATGAGGCTGTTGAAAGTTTGTCCCGTACATTTTGGAGATTTACTGAAATCACTCCGGAGATTAAAGATATTATCTATAATTATGTAAAGGAAAAGGCAGAAGGCGGGTTATTTCGCCAAGAAACAAAAGTTCGGATGGGTATTATGACATGGCGTGTCGACGAAGAAGAAAAGATTTAATAATAAAATAAAACGAAATTCAATCTACTTGACATTAATATCGACTTGTGTTATTATTATCAATGATATAGCACAAGCCGGTATTGTTTTGTCATTATCTTAAAATAGGGGGGAATATTATGAAAAAAGTCACTGCTATAGTATGGCATAGTCATGCTACACCAATAAGAAAGGCCGGCGAGAAGGTAAAAGAAGCTTTGGATGTGAAGGTTTATTCAGCACGGTTTCTTGAGGAAGGCAAGGAAGACATTGAAGAAGTATATAAAGAAATGGAAGGGTCTGATCTCATATTCTTTTACCGATCCTCTGAAGAAAGCATATGGTCGGAGTTGGAAACAAAGGCAAAAGATTTAAATAAACCTATTGTGTGTAGTTCTTTTGATCCTACCTTTTGGTCTATGTCCAATGTAGATTTTAGCATACCTGCCAAATGTTATAGCTATATAACACAGGGAGGAAACGAAAATTTTGTTCAGATGCTTTTTATGCTGGCATCAGAAATATTACATGAGAATGTTGATTATGCGGACCCTAAAATATATCCGTGGGAAGGAATCTATCACCCAGATGCCAAGAAAAGCTTTTCTTCTACTGAGGAATACTTTTCATGGTATAAAAATTATAGAGAAAATGCCGTAAAAGATAAAGCATTTAGCGAATTACCAGCAGTAGGGCTGTTATTTGCCCGCAGTTATTGGGTAAATAATAATACGGCTGTGGAAGATATGTTAATTCATACATTGGAAGAAAAGGGGCTGAATGTTATACCTGTTTTCTGCTATTCTGTTAAGGATGAAGGACTTGGTACAAGAAGTTCCGGAGAAATTGTACGGGAATATTTTATGAAAAATGGCAGACCTAAAATAAATGCCATGATAAAGCTAATGTCCTTCTTTTTGGAAAGCGGAAAAAATGAATTTGATAAAAAAGAAACGGCTTGTAAAGGCGTATCTTTGTTGAAGGAATTGGGAGTACCTGTCTTTGAACCGGTGGTATCTTATTACAAGACCGTTGAGGAATGGACTAATGATCCTCAAGGTTTGAATACAGATATCTCTTGGACAATAGCCATGCCTGAATTTGAAGGTGTCATAGAACCTATATTCATTGGAGGCATAAAAAGGGAAGGCGGCGTGGAATCGAGAGAACCGGTGAAAGAGAGGGTAGAGAAGCTGTCTGAGCGTGTGGCAAAATGGATAAAGCTTCAGCTTAAACCCGTCGAGGAAAGAAAAGTGGCTTTTATACTTAATAACAATCCTTGTGCTTCAGTAGAAGCAACAGTCGGAGGAGGAGCAAACTTAGACACTTTGGAAAGTGTTGCCCGAATATTAAATCAAATGAAAAAGATAGGTTATAATGTAGAAGCTCCTGCTGACGGTAAAGAATTAATTGAAACAATTATGGATAGAAAAGCCATATCCGAATTCAGATGGACAACCATTGACGAGATTGTTAGCAAAGGCGGCGTTATAAAATTCATGGATGTGGGTGAATATTGCCGCTGGTTTGATACATTTGAACCAGGGGTTAAAAAGCGTATAACGGAGGCATGGGGCAATCCGCCGGGAGAAGAAATGAATGGCGTACCGGCAGCTATGGTATATGAGGGCAAGATTGCCATAACAGGTGTAAAATATGGAAATACCTATGTTTGTGTGCAGCCAAAAAGAGGATGCGCAGGTTCCAGATGTGACGGTCGGGTTTGCAAAATACTGCATGATCCTGATATCCCACCTCCTCATCAATATATAGCTACTTATAAATATCTTGAGGAACAGGTTGATGTTATTGTACATGTAGGAACTCATGGCAATCTTGAATGGTTACCCGGTAAAGGGGTTGCATTATCTCAAAATTGTTATCCTGATATTGCCATTGGAACTATTCCACATCTATATATCTATAATGCTGATAACCCACCTGAAGGAACCATAGCCAAAAGGAGGAGTTATGCCACACTTGTTGATCATATGCAAACCGTAATGACACAAGGAGGGCTTTATGATGACCTTGCAGAGCTTGATAGATATATGGAGGAATATGAAAAGGCTAAGGTCGCAGATCCTACAAGAGCTCACACATTGCAGCATATGATAGTAGATGAAATAAAACGTACAAATCTTGACAAGCAGATACCGATAGAAGGTTCTCATAATTCCTTTAAAGAAATAGCGGAAAAGGTTCATGGACTGCTTTCAGAAATAAGAAATACCCAAATTCAGGACGGACAGCATATCTTTGGAAATATTCCTGAAGGGGAGCGCCGCGTAGAATTTATAAATTCTATCATGCGTTTTGACAGCGGAAATGAAATATCATTAAGAAAAGTTGTGGCAAGGCTTATGAATTTGGAGCTTTCCGAACTTTTAAGTGACCAAGGAAAGATTTGCTCGCAATACGGAAAATCCTACGGGGCTCTTTTAGAAGATATTGATATAGCTTCCAAAGCCTTTTTAACTCATCTTATTGAGGGTGTGGAGATAAATGCAAATCTCGCAGGAGACATATTGAAAGAAAAATTTATTTGTGAAGAACCCTTAAAAGATTTAAATGCTCTTTTGCCCCGTGTAACAGATTTAAGCGAAAGGATTGAAGCATCAAAAGAGATAGATGCTCTCTTATTCGGCTTTGATGGAAAATACATTCCAGCCGGACCATCGGGCTTGATTACAAGAGGCAGAGACGATATTTTGCCGACAGGCAGGAACTTTTATTCATTAGATCCTCATAGGGTTCCTACTAAAGCGGCATATGAGGTAGGGAAACGTCTTGCGGATAAAGTTATAGAAAAGCACCTCAATGAAGAAGGTCGATATCCTGAAAACATAGCCATATATTGGATGTGCAATGATATTATGTGGGCAGATGGAGAAGGGATGGGGCAAATGCTTTACTTATTAGGAGTACGTCCAAAATGGCTATCTAACGGTCGTGTTGGAGGTATTGAGGTTATTCCACTGGAAGAGCTTGGGCGTCCCAGAATTGACTTAACAATCAGGGTTTCAGGTATCACCCGTGACAATTTCCCCAACTGCATGGAGCTGCTGGATGAGGCTGTTCAGACTGTAGCCGCTTTAAATGAGCCTGAAGACAAGAACTTTGTTCGAAAACATACTCTTTCACAATTGGAGGTGGATAAAGGGGAAGAAGCTTGGAGAAACGCCACATTAAGGATATTTGCATCTAAACCCGGCACCTATTCACCCGGTGTGAATCTTGCAGTTTATGCCTCGGCATGGAAAGAAGAAAAGGACCTCGCCGATATCTTTGTTTACTGGAATGGATATGCGTATGGCAAGGGTACATTTGGTAAAGAGGCTTTCAAAGAACTTCAGTCAAGCCTTAAAACCGTTGATGTAACCTACAACAAAGTAGTAAGCGATGAATATGACCTTTTTGGTTGTTGCTGCTATTTTGGTACTCATGGCGGAATGACCGCAGCAGCAAGGGTGGCTTCTGGAAAGGAGGTGAAAACCTACTACGGTGATACCAGGGAGCCCGAACATGTTGAAGTGAGAACCTTAGCAGATGAAGTGCGAAGGGTTGTGAGGACTAAGCTTTTAAATCCTAAATGGATAGAAGGGCAGAAACGGCATGGCTATAAGGGGGCAGGTGACATTTCCAAGAGAGTTGGCAGGGTTTATGGCTGGGAAGCAACGACACAGGAGGTAGATGACTGGATTTTTGACGATATTACAAGAACTTTTATTCTCAATGAAGAAAACCGACAGTTTTTCAAAGAAAACAACCCATGGGCAATGGAAGAAATAACCCGGCGTCTTTTGGAAGCTCATCAGAGGGATCTATGGAAGGCTGATCCAGAAGTGCTCGAAGGTCTAAAGCAAACCTATCTTGAAGTAGAAGGCTGGCTGGAAGAAAACATGGGCGATGTAAAGGGCGAGTTTCAGGGCGGTGCCATTGATATTCTCACGGCGGAAGAGGTAGCCGACTGGGGGGCTAAGATGAAAGAGGTTAAAGCAAAGCTTGGGGAATAAAACCATAATTTAAGGGAGGAATTAGTAGTGAAAAAGAAGATTTGCTTTTTAATGATTTTTGTTCTTCTGATGTCATTGTTTCCTGCTTTTGGTCTTGCAGATACGGCAAAAACTCAGGAGACACAGGTTTATCTAAACGGTATAAAGATAAATACAGGGGATGTTTCACCATTTATAGAAAATGGCAGGACAATGGTGCCAGTAAGACTCTTTTCCGAGAATCTCGGTGCAGTTGTAAATTGGGATGATGCTGCACAAACTGTGACAATACAAGGTCAAGATGTCAGTGTAAAATTAACCATTGGCAAAAATGAAGCTGTTGTAAATGGCAAAAATAAAACCATTGATGTAGTGCCTGTTGTTTTATCAGGCAGGACAATCGTTCCATTGAGATTTATAGCAGAAGCCTTTGGTGCTGATGTAAACTGGGATGATGCGGCATTTAAGGCAGTAGTAACTTGGAATGTTAAGATAAAGGATTCTACAGGGAATGATATAACAGTACCCGCAGGTTTAAACAGAATAGTGGTTTTAAATACGGATGCAGCAGAGTCACTTCGCATATTACAGATTCCAGACGATTTCATAGTAGGTGTAAGTGATACCGTCCAAACAGACCCCTATATTGGTTTGAATAATAAACAAAGTATCGGAAGCTGGCAAAAACCCACTATTGAAAAAATCATGTCAGTAAAGCCTCAGGCAGTTATTACCTATGGAAGGTGGCCTGACAAAACATTGGAAGATAATTTAAAACCTGCCGGTATCAAGGTTATAAGGCTTGACCTTTATAAACCCGAGACATATGACAATGACCTTAAAACATTGGCTAAAATATTCGGAAGGGTAAAGACAGCCGATGAGTTTATACAGTGGAAAGCAGAAAAAACAGCACTTGTAGCTGATAGGGTAAAGGATTTAAAACCGGAAAACAAGGTAAAGGTGTTTGGAATTTGGAATAGCTCTTTAACAGGAACAACATGGAAAACCTTTGCCCAAAACACTTCTGTTCATCAAGGGTTGGAATCAGCCGGTGGAATCAATGTTGCCCGTGATATGAAGGATTACCCACAAATAAGCCCGGAATGGATTTTAGATAAGAAACCTGATATAATAGTTGTAGGCACATATGATAAAGATGTTCTTGGATACACGGTTAAAGATAATACGAATGCTGCAAAATTAAGAGACAGTGCTATAACTAATGTAGTTATAAGCAAAACCAATGCAGGTAAAAATAAGAAAGTTTATATTATTAATACAAAGCTATTTGGTGGTTGCAAAACATATCTGGGGACGTTATATTTTGCTAAATGGATGTATCCTGAACGCTTTAAGGATGTCAATCCCGATCAGGTATTAAAAGAGTATTTTGAAAAATGGCTTGGAATACCTATGAAAGGCGTATGGGCTTACCCTGCTCCATAAAGGTATACCAAAAGAGGCGAAGGTGTTTTTGTGTTAAAATATCAAAAAATCAGTATAAAATTAATATTTGTTTTTCTTCTTGCAAGTATAATTTGTGCTAAACCATTAGTATCATTAAGTGCGGGGGGAAATTCCCCCTCCCTTAATGAATATACATCCGGTATGCATATGGCACAGACAAAGATCGCAGAGATTCTACGCCATAATGGATGCTATCCTTCTTCTATTGCGGTAAAGGTGTGGGGAAAAGATGTAGCAGGTGCGGAAGGCGTTAGCATTTCTGTTGCGATGTATGCCTTAGGTGTAAAACCGCAGTGGGATGCTGCCGGTAATATAACCGGAGTAGATATAATCAATGCAAGTGATTTGGGAAGACAGCGGATAGATGCTTTTATTATAATTGACGGTGATATTTCGGACAATTTCAAACCTGCTATAATTTATATGGATAGTGCATATCGAAAGGTCCTTGCCTGTTCGTACAATACGCTTATAAATAAATATCCGGAGCTTAAAGATTCCTTAGACAGCACCCTAAAACCTATTGGTAATTATAATAAGGGAAATGAAACATTAAATGAGAATCCTCTTGCAGCACATTGGGCAGAAGGGGCCAAATCATTTTTGGCAAAAGGGACTGACCCGGTTTCCGCAGGGGAGATGTCGCTAAGCTTAAGGATGATTGATTCCAGTAAAAAAGAACTGCCAAAAGATGCAGAGGTCATAAATACTTCTGTTAATAGTACAAATACTATGGAAATAATATTTGGAAATGGCAATGGAAGCGGAACAGGCTCTGGTAATGGTACGGGCAGTGGCGCAGGCTCAGGAGATACAGGAAGCGGTACAGGTTCAGCAGGTACAGGAAATGGTACAGGCAGTGGTGCAGGTTCAGTAAGCAATTCCAATGCCACAGGGATTGTTAACAGCAGTGGGAATAATGCAATTCCTGAAAGTACCAAAGCAGCGGACCCTGAAAAAGCAATTGTCGATTCTTCAAAAGAAGAAAAAAGCAAAGAAGGGTATGGAATAGCAACAACCCCTCAGAATGAGGTAGCGGTAAAACCAAGTGATGGAGGAAGTTCCGGTAAAAGCGGCGGAGGTTCCGGTACAGGTCATGTTTATGAAGTTAGCGTGGAAAATCAGCAAGTTCCCAAGGAAGATATACAAAATGTCAATTATATATATTTATTTGCCCTATCAATGATTATGATTGGTATGTTTTATCAGAATAAAAAAGGTTATTTGAGGTGAAATGAATGATTTTAAGTAAAACATTACATTGGATATCACAAAGTCTGCTTATACCGGTTATTGTATCCTTGTGGATTTTTCTCTTATGGAGTCTTGTAGAACTTGGAAGTTTTATAGTAGAAAGCATACGCAGAAAGAAAATTCCTGCTGACAGGTTTATAACCTATTTCAAGGATATGTCTGATTTTGACGCACTTGAAAAATTTATTGAAGAAAGCAAACTTCCAAGGAATGGCAAACAAATACTGATAAAACTTTATCAGAACAAGGACCTTCCTGAAACCTCACTTATTGCTTTAAGGAAAAAATTAATTGAAGCTGAGGAAATAAGGGCAACGAGGGTATTAGAAAAAACTGATATAATTGCAAAGCTTGGTCCCCTCGTTGGCTTGATGGGGACATTGATACCATTGGGACCGGGGCTTATGGCTATGGCAAATGGTGACATGAAATTATTAGCTGAATCAGTTAGTGTTGCCTTTGACAATACGGTAGTTGGTATGGGTGCGGCAGGAATATCAAGTGTCATATCAAAGGTTAGAAGGAGATGGTATGAAGAATATCTAAGTACCATTGATGAAATAGCTAACTTGTTTACGGAGGTAATGATAAATGAAAAAGAGAAACAATACAATATCAAGGTTTGAAGATGATGATGAGGAATTTAACCCACTGGCATATGTGGTGAATCTTGCTGATTTGATGCTGGTGTTTGCATGTGGTTTGATGGTTTCTCTAATGCTTAGCTGGAGTGGTGGTAAGATTTTGCCAAGTGAATTAAAAAAGGTTATACAAATGAAAGAGGTAACAAATCAAAGTGAAAAAATAAAAGGGCAAGCTGTACAGGGGAAAGGCGAATTACAAAAAGTAGGGGAAGCCTACAAGGACCCAAACACAGGAAAAATATTTATAATAGAAAAATGAGGAGGAATTTATATAATTATGTATTATCCATTTTGCGCAATAGTAGGACAGGAGAAGATGAAAAAAGCCTTAATATTAAACGTTGTTAATACAAGATTATGTGGTGTTTTAATAAGGGGTGAAAAGGGAACAGCCAAGTCAACAGCAGTACGCGCACTTGCGGAGCTTTTACCCGAAATAAAGGTGGTAGAAGGATGTCCCTTTGGATGTGACCCGGATAATCCCGCTCTTATGTGCAAAGATTGCAGGGAAAAGTGTGAAAAAGGAGAAGAACTGCCTGCAATAACAAGAAAAATGCGTGTAATAGACCTTCCCATAAGCGCTACGGAAGACAGAGTCGTAGGTACCATAGACATAGAAAAGGCAATAAAAAAAGGAGAAAAATCCTTTGAACCGGGTGTACTTGCAGAAGCCAACAGAGGTATTCTCTATGTCGATGAGGTAAATCTCTTAGATGACCATGTGGTAGACATATTATTAGACTCGGCAGCGATGGGTGTAAATATTGTAGAGAGGGAAGGAGTATCCTATTCACATCCTGCCAATTTCATACTTGTAGGGACGATGAATCCGGAAGAAGGAGATTTAAGACCGCAGCTTTTAGACAGATTTGGGCTGTGTGTGACCGTAGAAGGAATAGAAGACCCAAAAGATCGTGTGGAGATAATAAAAAATACCCTTGCCTTTGAGGAAGACCCAGCGAAATTTTCTGAGAAATGGGAAAAGAAGCAGGAAGAATTAAGGCAAAAGATTATAAATGCCAAAAAACTTCTGCCAAAGGTAAAGGTTGATGATGAGATGCTTGAACTGATAGCGCATATTTCCCTTGATATGGGGGTAGACGGTCACAGGGCAGATATAATAATGATGAAGACAGCATCAACCATTGCAGCATACAAAGGCAAAGACAATGTAACAGAAGAAGATGTAAAAGAAGCGGCAGAACTTGTATTACCGCATAGAATGAGGAAGAAACCCTTCCAGCAATCTCAGATGGACCAAGAAAAATTGGAACAGACATTAAAAGAACAGCAACAGCAAAAGCAGCAACAAAAACAACAGCAGGAAAAACAACAACAGCAAAAACAGCAGGAAAAACAACAGCGAGAACAGCAACAAGAACCCGATGGTGATGATAAAAAAAAACTGATGAATCTTTAGAAGAACAAGAAAGAGAAAACAACGGTTCACAGGAGCAGGTATCTGAAATAGGAGAGGAATTTTCTGTAAGAAGAATTGTTCTTTCCAAAGATAAGACTTTAAGAAGAAAAGGTTCGGGCAGAAGGAGCCTAACAAGAATTAATAATAGGTCAGGAAGGTATGTCAGAAGCAGAATACGAAGAGAAACCAATGATATAGCTTTTGATGCCACATTAAGAGCGGCAGCTCCTTATCAATTGAATCGTGACAAAGAAGGACTTGCAGTATCAATTAAAGATAAAGATATAAGAGAAAAAGTCAGGGAAAAAAAGATTGGGAATTTTATAGTATTTATTCTTGATGCAAGCGGTTCAATGAATGCCAATCAGCGTATAAAAGAAACAAAAGGTGCTATTGTATCTCTTTTATTAGATGCGTATCAAAAAAGAGACGAGGTTGCAATGGTTGTATTTAAAGGCGAGGCTGCGGAGGTGGTTTTACCGCCAACCTCCAGTGTGGAACTGGCATATAAATTAACGGAAGAACTGCCTACAGGAGGGAAAACCCCTTTGGCAGACGGCTTGAATAAAGGATTAGAGGTTATTAAAAATGCAAGGTACAAAAATCCTGATATATATCCTGTAGTTGTGTTGATTTCAGACGGAAGAGCAAATGTAAGCATGGGCTCAAAAAAACCGATAGAAGAGGTTCATGAAATTGCATCAATAGTAAAAAAGGAAGCGATAAAATCTATTGTCATTGATGTTGAAAAGGATAATTTCATAACTTTTGGACTTGCAAAGGAAATTGCGGACCTTATGGATGCAAAATATTATAAGATTGACAATCTAAAAGCGCAAACCATAATAGATGCGGTAAAAGAATCATTGTAAAAATTAATATTAAAGATAAACGTATAGGTATAAAAGGCAAGTGTTTTGCAATATAAAGCAGGCATAAAGCCTTTATTTTTTTAAAAATTGTGGTAAAATTAGTATAGTAGAGTTTTGCATATAAAATATTAATTTGTGCTTAAAAACTTAGAAGGAAAATCATCTTTTACATAGAATATAAACATAGGTGGTTAAATTATATGAAAAAAAAAATATTTAAAATTTTATTTATAATAGCTGTTATATTATATATAGGAAAAGTATCATTTAATGCAATAACAGGAAAAGATAAAACGGCTTTGGTTAACTACGGTAATTTAACAGAGGCAATTAGTGCGGATGCATATATCATCAGAAATGAAACGATTATAGATTCACCTATTACAGGTGAAATAAAGAAAATGGTTTACAGCGGAGAAAGGGTGCCAAAAGGTACAAAGATAGCAGAAGTAATATCTTCAAACTTGGATAAAAATAAATTAAAAGAATTAGATGATATAAATAAAAAAATACAGGAAATCAAGAATAATCCTTCTAATAATCCATATGAAGCAGATATAGAGAATCTTGAAAATTTAATTAAAAAAGAAGAAGAAAAATATCAAGATGCTGTTAAAAATAACAGTAACTCTGTAGATGAACTTAAAAAGCAAATCGAAGATTTGAAGAATAAAAAAGAACAGATTATAAATAAGGGACCTTCATCATTAAAAGACCTTGAAGATTTAAAAAATCAGAAAGCACTTTTAGAGCAAGTGATTAATCCAAATTTAGCTTTAATAAATGCTCCTGAAGCAGGAATGGTAAGTTTTTACTTTGACAAATATGAAAATCAATTAGACACAAAAAAAATGTATAATTTGACTTCTAAAATGTTGAGTAAAATCAGTAAAGAATCAATTGAAAAAAATGGCAATATAAAGCAAAATGACATGCTTGTTAAAATAATAGATAATTCAAAATGGTATTTAGCTATTCCGATAAATAATGATGATTATAAATTAATCAAAGAAGGAGAAAAAATAAAAGTTAACATAAATGGATATGATAATCAATTAAGAGGAGATGTTTTAAAAGTTTATAAAACGGATGGCAAAGCATATATTGCTATTATTAATATGATAGATATGTATAAGGATCTTTATAAGGTACGGAAGGTAAAAGTAAATTTGATTTTAAATGATTATACAGGTTATGAAGTTCCAAAATCATCTGTTATAAATAATAAAGGCAAGACGGGGGTATTCATTTTAAATAATATAAAATATCCTGTTTTTAAGGAGGTAATCGTAAAAGCAGAAAATGATAAAATAACAATAATTGAAAATAAAGACATGGTTTCAGGGATAAAAATGTATGACAAGGTAGCTGTGAATGGAAAGGCTTATGTTTCAAAATAGGGGTGAGGATATGGACATATTAGAAAACATAGAAGATATAAAAAAAAATATAAAGTTAAGTGCTGAAAAAGTGAATAGAAATCCTGATGAAATATTGCTTTTGGCAGTGACAAAAACAGTAAATATTGATAGAATAAAAGAAGCAGTTTCAATTGGATTAAAAGATTTAGGTGAAAATAAGGTTCAGGAACTTTGCGACAAATATCCATATTTGAAAGATTTGGCCAATTTTCATTTTATCGGACATTTACAGACAAATAAGGTTAAATATATCATTGATAAGGTCAAAATGATTTATTCCTTAGATAGTATACGATTAGCAGAAGAAATTGATAAAAGAGCAAAACAAAAGACTCTTATTATGGATTGTCTTGTTGAAGTAAATGTGGCGGGAGAAAAGAGTAAATACGGGGTATTACCGGATGATACGATTGAATTTATTAAAATGCTTGAAAGATTTAAAAATATAAGAATAAAAGGATTAATGACAGTTGCGCCAAATATTCCGGCAGAGGATGTAAGACCTTATTTTAAAAAAATGAAAGAATTATTTGACAACCTCAAAAATGTATGTCAGTCTAATGTAGATGCTAAATATCTATCGATGGGTATGACAAATGATTATAATGTTGCTATTGAGGAAGGAGCAAATATTATACGTATAGGAACAGGTATTTTTGGTAAAAGATTATATAAGATGGAGGGGAATTAAATGTCAGGTAATGTAATTAACAAATTGTTAAGCTTTTTCGGCATGGAGGAGCCTGAAGAAATTGACGAAACTGAAAGAGTCATTCCTTTTAATAAAAAAACTAAAATAGTGAATATACATACACAACCACAGGTGAAGGTACTCATTGCAAAACCGGAAGAATTTCAACAGGCACAAAATATATGTTTGGAATTAAAAAACAAAAGACCGGTGATAATCGATGTACAGTCAATGGATAAGGATGATGCTCAGCGGTTGATAGATTTTATAAGCGGATCTATTTTTGCACTTAATGGTGAGATAAAAAAAATCTCGAATTTTATATTTTTAGTAGTACCGGATAATTTTGATATATCTGGAGATATTCAAGAACAGGTCAATTCAATATACAATTTGTCTAA
Organism: Aceticella sp. 75b-Ac; assembly: GCF_056032965.2. Lineage (NCBI taxonomy): Bacteria > Bacillati > Bacillota > Clostridia > Thermoanaerobacterales > Thermoanaerobacteraceae > Aceticella > Aceticella sp. 75b-Ac. The sequence goes on along the minus strand of NZ_CM190971.1, from coordinate 700,589 downwards.
ATAAGGAGGAAATAATTTGCCTACAAATTTTGCAATATTAACAACACTAAATTATTTTTTTGAAGTAATTAATTGGCTTATATTGATAAGAGTCATACTCTCTCTCTTAAGAATGGAGAATATGTCTAATCCAATTTCTAAATTTGTTATAATAGTGACAGAGCCAATACTTGAGCCTTTCAGGAAACTTCAGTATATGTCATCATACACCAGAAATTTAATGCTGGATTTTTCACCGATTTTAGCAATAATTGTAATTCAGTATCTGATAAGACCAATTGTTGTAAAACTTGTATTAATGTTTATGGGATAAACTTATTAAAATAATTTACAAATGAAGATGGGAGTGGATAAAATGTTAACACCTATGGATATACATAATAAGGAATTTAAACGTTCCTTTAGGGGATATAATGAAAATGAGGTAGATGAATTTTTAGATAAGGTTTCAGAAGATTATGAAATACTATATAAGGAAAATTCCGATTTAAAAGACAGAATAAATTTAATTAATGACAAATTGCAAAGTTACAATAATATGGAGAAGACATTAAACAATACTCTGATTGTTGCTCAAAATACAGCCGAAGGATTGAAACAAAATGCCGCAAAAGAGGCTGAACTTATCATACAGGAAGCCCAACAAAATGCTGAAATTATACTTCAAAAGGCTAATCAGGAGGTTGTAAAAATAAGAACGGAATTAGAAAATTTAAAAAAGAAATTGAATATTTTCAAAGCAAAATTCAAAATACTTCTGGAGGGTCAATTAGAATCAGTCCTTTCAATAGATGAAAATGAATTTTTTGAAGAAGAAGGGGAATCACATGAAGGAGAATAGACTTGCTGTTGTTGGTATTCTTGTAAAAAATAGAAAAACATCCTCAGATATGGTTAATCATATACTAAGTGATTTTGGAGACATCATTGTTGGTAGGATGGGCATACCTTATCGAGAAAAAGGCGTTTCTGTTATAGCCTTGATTATAAATGGAACAACTGATGAAATTGGTGCTTTAACAGGAAAATTGGGTAATATAGATGGAGTAAAAGTACGTTCGGCAATAACAACATAAATTGTTGACGAATTTTGTTAATTATTGTATAATTATAAAAAACATCATAAATTGCATGATAGGGACAAAGACTTCTCGTCCCTTACGGGAAGTTTTATTTTTTTTAAAAAATAGGAGGTAAAAGATGGATTATAACAAGACGCTAAACTTACCAAAAACTGATTTTCCAATGAGGGCGAATCTTCCGATTAGAGAACCGGAAATATTAAAAAAATGGGATGATATTGATATATATCATAAATCCTTAGAAAAAAATAAAGGAAAAAATAAATATATATTACATGATGGACCGCCGTATGCAAATGGGAATATACATCTTGGTACAGCAATGAATAAGGTAATTAAGGATATTGTTGTAAAATATAAAACCATGGCAGGTTTTGATTCACCATATGTGCCGGGATGGGATACTCATGGACTACCGATTGAACAGCAGGCAATAAAGACACTTGGTATAAAAAGACATGAAGTAAGTCCTGTCGAATTTAGAAAAGTATGTCGTGATTTTGCCTTTTCACAAATTGAAAAACAAAAAGCACAATTTATTAGATTGGGAGTAAGGGGCGACTGGAAAAATCCATACCTTACATTAAGACCAGAATATGAGGCTAAACAAATAGAAGTGTTTGGTGAAATGGCTAAAAAGGGATATATATATAAAGGCTTAAAACCTGTATACTGGTGTACCGATTGTGAAACAGCTCTTGCTGAGGCGGAAATTGAGTATTCCGATGTAAAATCAGATTCAATATATGTCAAGTTCAGAGTTGTTGATGACAACGGTAAATTCAAAGGTGTTGTCGACGATTTAAAAAATATGTACTTTGTAATATGGACCACAACCACATGGACATTACCGGCAAATCTTGCTATATGTTTAAATCCGGATTTTGAATATGCGCTTGCTAAATATGGCAGTGAAGTATATATAATGGCAAAGGATATGTTGAATAATGTTGAAAAAGAAACAGGGTTATTAAGTCCTGAAATATTAGCAATATTTAAAGGCAAAGAACTTGAAGGCATTAAAACAAAACACCCGTTGTTTGATAGAGAATCAATAATAATTTTAGGTGATCATGTGACATTGGAATCTGGTACAGGCTGTGTTCATACAGCACCTGGACATGGCGAAGAAGATTTTATAGTAGGGCAAAAATATGGGCTTGATGTTTTAAATCCGGTTGATGATAAGGGGTATTTTACAGAAAAAGCGGGAAAATATGAAGGAATGTTTTATGAAAAAGCTAATAAGGTTATAAAAGAAGACCTTGAAAAAGTCAATGGGCTTCTTGCATCTAAGACAATAGTACACTCATACCCGCACTGCTGGAGATGTAAACATCCTGTAATATTTAGAGCAACCGAGCAATGGTTTGCATCTGTAGAAGGATTCAGAAATGAGGCTCTTAACGCTATAAAAGAAGTAAACTGGATACCTGCATGGGGAGAAGACAGAATAACAAATATGGTAAAAGATAGGCATGATTGGTGCATCTCAAGGCAGAGGATATGGGGGGTTCCTATTCCCATATTTTATTGTGAAAAATGCGGTAAGGAACTAATTAATGATGATACAATAAACGCCGTAAAAGAATTGTTCAGGGAAGAGGGCTCTGATGCATGGTTTAAAAAGAGTGCCGAGGAAATATTACCCAATGATATAAAATGTGAAAAATGCGGTTCACATAAATTTAAAAAAGAAACAGATATAATGGATGTATGGTTTGATTCGGGTTCAAGCCATGCCGCGGTCCTTGAAATACGCCCGGAGTTAAGGTGGCCATCTGACCTGTACCTTGAAGGCTCAGACCAGCATAGAGGATGGTTTCAGTCTTCCCTTTTGACATCTGTTGCAACGAAAGGAAAAGCCCCGTACAAAAATGTATTAACACATGGTTTCGTAGTTGACGGCGACGGAAGGAAAATGTCCAAATCTCTTGGAAATGGCATAGACCCAGCTGACGTTGTAAAAGAATATGGTGCTGATATATTGAGGTTATGGACTGTATCAGCTGATTTTACTTCAGATATGAGGATATCAAAAGATATACTGAAGCAGATGACAGAAGCATATAGAAAAGTTAGAAACACTGCAAAATTTCTTTTAAGCAACATATATGACTTTGATCCTGATAAAGATATGGTACAATATGAGAATTTATTAGAAATAGATAAATGGGCATTATACAAGTTGAACATGCTCATAAAGGACCTTACGGAGTCATTTGACAAGTACAGGTATTTTGATTTTCTGCATATTGTTCACACATTTTGTGTTGTTGATATGAGCAACTTATATCTTGACATATTGAAGGACAGGTTGTATACCTTCCCTGCTGAATCAAAAGAAAGACGTGCAGCCCAGACAGTACTTTATATAATTCTTGACAGCTTAACAAGATTGATAGCACCGGTATTGACATATACTTCTGAAGAGATATGGAGTTATATGCCGCATGATACTAAGAGTAATTATGAAAGTGTACAGCTTGCAGAATGGCCGAAGGCAAGGGAAATATACGATAATAAGGATATAATTGATAGATGGAACAGATTATTTGATATCAGGAAAGATATTTCAAAAGCATTAGAGATATCAAGAGGGAATAAAGAAATAGGGCATTCTCTTGAAGCCCAAATTGATATTTATGCTTCTGAAGAAATATATAATTTTTTAAAGCAATTTGAGAATGAATTTGAAACAGTATTTATTGTATCTAAGGTTTTATTGCATTTATTAGATGATAAGATACCTCAAGGAGCATATAAAAGCGAAAATTTTGAATTGGGTATTCAAGTTAGCAATGCTCCCGGTACTAAATGCGAAAGATGCTGGATGTACAGTGAAACAGTAGGTACAATCAAGGAACATCCGACAATTTGCTCAAGGTGTGCTTCACATATACAATAAAATTTGTGTCAAAGAACTATCCCCTATGATAACTTTGATACATTGAAAGGAGGCGGTAATTTTAATGAAAATCGGATTAATAGGGGCAATGGATGAGGAAGTAGACATATTAAAGCATGAAATGAATCTAAAACAAGTGTTAAAACGCGCTGGAATGGATTATTATACCGGTTTATTGCAGAATACGAATGTTGTAATTGTAAGGTCTGGCATTGGTAAAGTAAATGCAGCTATTGCAGCGCAAATTTTAATATCTGAATTTAATATCGATTATATAATAAATACCGGTGTTGCAGGAGGACTAAAAAGAGAAGTTAATGTTGGGGATATAGTTGTTTCAACAGATGCATTAGAACATGATTTTGACGCAACTGCCTTTGGATGTAAACTTGGTGAAATACCAAGGATGGATGAAAGCATATTCAAAGCAGATAAAAAGCTTATTGATATTGCATTAATTGCGGCAAAAGATAATATTAAAGGTAAAATATTTTCAGGCAGGATAATCTCAGGGGATAAGTTTGTTTCATCAAAGGCAGATGTTAAAAGGCTTGGAGAAATATTTGATGCGTATGCGGTGGAGATGGAGGGCGCCGCAATTGCGCATGTTGCATATTTAAATAAAATACCTTTTGTAATCATCAGAAGTATTTCAGATAATGCAGATGATAATGCAACTGTTGATTTTAAGACCTTTGTTGAAAAAGCTTCTATAACTTCCAGTAATATAGTAAAAGAGATGTTGGAAAAACTTAGGTAACATATATGACATTTGGGGGCGTACCTGAATTGTCATATATGTCACCTGAATTTTTTTATATTTTTTCAACATTTTTGGCAGGATTGATTTTGAATTATTCATATGTACTCTATAGGAATAAAACTTTGACAACATTTAAAATTGTTTTATCTATTCATAGTATAAACAATATAATAAAATGCATTATTATTAATAATTTTTAATTAAAATTTTTCGTGCCATTTATTGCAGGCTTTTTGGTCACAACTATTTATACTATAATTATCAAAATTTATAGGCGAAAAGAACAATGAGTGAAAAAATGTAAAATTTATGTTAAAAATAAAAATATAGTATCACAAAAAGGCTTAAAAATACATAAAAATTTTGAAAATTAAAGAAAAACAGAGTAAAATAAAGGAAGAATGAAATAATTCAAAAAAAAAACGATTATGGCACTATTTAAGGTTTGCGCAAAATAAAAATAAATGTTACTCTATTTTTGGAAGATCTTTCAATGGAAAATATAATAAAGATCCGGATGAGGCACGCCCCGCTTAATATTTCCATTTAATATTCAGTAAAATTAAAGATTATAGAGGGAGATGTAGGTAAATGTTTAAAAATGAAGAAATTGCACATTTATTAGTAAAAAATAAATATGCAATTTCTTTAAATAATATTTAAAAGACGAGGGGGTAGAGGAATGAAAGTAAAAAAGCAAAGATTTAAAATTTTAGTTGTAATCCTTACATTAACTCTTGTAATAATTTCTGGCTGCACCGTTGAAGAGAGAAAAGAAAAAACAACATTGAACGATATTCCCTTTGCAGTTCTTGAGGGGAACGAGGAGGGAGTGAAAGCAAAGCTTTATTACTGGGACCTTAAACATAAGAAGATTAAGGACGAATCAAAAATCATGTACAGCATTTCGAAGAAAGAGATACCAAGTAAAATTTACAAAAAATCTCCTGTTTTATGGGATGGAAAAGAATATTTAGTGGTTCCATCGTATGTACAAGTATCTCAAAACTATCAAGGAAATATCGAAAAGGTAGAAATTCCTGCGCAAGAAAAAACAATTTGGGGGAAAGGTGTAAAACTAGTCAGTAAAGGAAAGGACAGGTATATTTTAGTCCTTACTGAGACTAACAAAAATAAGGAGATGGAAATAGTTATTCCTCCATACTTTTTTAAAGGAGAGGATGGAAAAGAGTACAGTACAGAAGAGACAGGTACTATAGCAGGAATTATTAAAAATGGAAGTGAAGTGTTTGTTCTGTATTCCTGTTTTATACCAGGCGAAGGAAAAATTCATTCAAAACTTTTTATATTAAAGTATGACATTGAGACAAAAGGGATGGAATGGAAGGAAGTAAAAATTCCCGAAGGTATAGAATTATCACCGGTATTACCGCCTTTACCGAATAATACAACTTCTATTGAAAGAAGATTCTTTATACCTACTCTTACAGCACCTGCTGAAGTGAATATCGATAGTATGCAGCTCAAACAAGTGAGTGAAATGATAGAGTATCAGAAAAAATATATTCCAGAAACAATAAAATCGTTCATGCCGGCTAACATAGAAATTTTAGGAAGTTATGAAAATACTTTGTTTTTAGGTATTCAAATATTAAAGCCTACTGAGCCTCCGGAACTCTATGTTTTTGCCTTAAAAGGCCGGGAAATGATAGGGCTTTTGCACAGGACAGCGAAAGGGATAGAGCTAATAGACCAGAAAAATAAAGTAGTAGAAACGTATGACATACCTACAAGCGCTGGTTTTGGTGGAGGGAGGGATATCATTTTTTCAAATACAAGCGGCACAAACAGCATGATGAATTGAAAATTTAAAAAATTATTTTTCTGCTGTAAATATTCGACAGGTGGGTAACGAGTATTGTATTCACCTTGTTTATTTTAGCTTAGAGAATGATTCTATTTTAAATAGATAAATGGTAAAATGTCAAGGGGGTAATTAAAAAATTTTTTGAGTTGCCGAACCTGGCAGCGGAATTGATTTAACTTGACCTAATCTAACAGATTTACCTCAAGCTTAGCATTCATCCACGTTACTTGTGGCGGGGAGAACGTCAGAATTCGAAATTAGGATATGACTTCTTTAATATTCCAATGAATGCTCTAGCAGGTGCAGACAAAATTTTGTCTTTTTTTTGTACATAATAAAGCTTTCTTATAAATTTTGCATTTTTAAATTTCAAACTTATAAGCCATCCAGAAGCTATTTCTTTTTCCACAGTATTTTCTGGAACAATTGACACTCCAAGACCTGCCTCGACAGCCTGTTTAATAGCCTCTATGTTTCCAAGTTCTATTGTTTTTTTGATGTTTACCCCCTTTTCTGTGATTATTTTTTTGACAAAGGACATAGTTGCTGATTCTTTATTAGAACATATAAAACATTTTTCTTCAAGTTCCTCTATATTTATATTATTTCTACCCTTCCATCTATGAAAAGGTGGAACTATGAGAACTAATTTCTCACTGCAGAAAGGAACACATATAAGACTCTTATTCTCAATAATTTCTCCATTATCCGCTATAAGAGCAAAGTCAATCACATTGGTGTGTATATATTCCAGTATTTTATGATAAAAATTAACATACAAATTTATGTAAATGTTTGGATATTTAGAAAGATATTTTTTTAATAACTGCGGTATACGATATACACCTATCGAACCTGTTGCGCCGAAGGAAAGAATTCCCCGGTTTAGCGATTCCATTTCGCATATTTTTGATAGATAATCTCTTGTAAGATTAAGTACAGTTTCAGCATATTCGAGAAAGAGTTTACCATTTTCATTTAAATATACTTTTTTTCCTATCCTATCAAATAATTTGCAGTCCACATAGTTTTCAATTTCTTGTATATGCTTTGTAACTGTAGGTTGAGAGCAAAATAATTCTTCTGATGCCTTTGTAAAACTCTGATGCTTAGCCATTGCACAAAAGGTTTTTAGTTTTTCAATATCCATAGTTTATCACCTGCATTTTAATTATAACATTTCGTTATAATTATTACTATATTATTGAATTGTATAATAAAATAAACATGATATATAATGAGACTGTAAAATCAAATAAAACTTTGTAAAGGAGGAAAAGTATGAATATCTCAACTGCGGGAATGGAAGGAAGAGAAAAAACAAGCTTTGAAAAATGGTTTTCGTATCTCGGAGTGCCAGTAGCAGCTATAGTATTTGCGCTACTCTTTACAATGAAGACACCTCCTGGATTGACGCTTCAAGGGAAATCGGCGATTGCTGTTTTTCTGGCGGTGTTTGTGTTGTGGGTATCCCAGGCTGTTCCAACTTTTGTTTCCTCTCTCATTGCAATAGTATTGTTAACACTTACAAGCGCCTGGAATGAAACATCAGTACTTGGAGTATTTGGATATGATGTAATATGGTTGATGGTAGCCGCATTTATAATCACTTCTGGAATGACAAAAACAGGACTTGCTAACAGGGTTGCTCTTTGGCTTGTTTCTACTTTTGGAAAGACTGCACGTCTTGCGCTTATTTCCTTGATAATAGTTAATTTTGTAATTGCATTTATTGTTCCCTCTACGACAGCAAGAGCTGCTCTGATGCTCCCCATAGCATTGCTTGTTGCACAGGCGTATGGTGCGCAACCTGGCAAAAGCAATTTTGGAAGGTTAGTAATGATACAGGAATTGCAAGCGAATAACATTTCTACAACCGCTATTTTAACTGCAACCGCACCTCAAATTATGGCAGTTGGACTTATAAGAGATCTCACCAGATATAATGTATCGTGGTCAGAATGGTTTATCGCTTCATTTCCCGTTGCTTTGTGCACAATGATAGTATCCTATTTAGTGGGTCTTGTGATATTCAAGCCGGAAGTAAGTGTACCAGTAGTAGAAGATGGGGGTAGTGACGGCATAGGAAAGATAAGAGAGCAGCTTCATAAGATGGGACAAATGACAACGGAAGAGAAAAAAGCTTTATTTATATTTTGTATTACAGTATTTTTATGGGCAACGGATAAATGGCATGTTCAAATGTTTGGTTTTAAAATTAGCCTTGTAATGGTTGCTATTATATCTGCTACATTGTGTTATCTCCCTTTTATAGGACTTATTAGCTGGAAAGATACAAAGATTCCATGGGACCTTATGATATTCAGCGCCGGGGCTTATGCAGCAGGTATGGCATTGGATAAATCTGGTGCTGCGGCATGGGCATTAAAGGCTGTATTTGGCAGTTTGGACCTTGGTAAAATAGGATTTTTCCCATTATACATGATAGTCATGTTTATTGCTGTATTCAGTCATATGGTATTTACCAGTAAAACAGTAAGAACGGCAATATTAATACCTGCAGTAATAGGTATTGCAAATGCTGCGGGAATAAATCCAATAGCTTTGGCGTTGCCAGTATCGTTTACAATTGCCGATTCAATTACCTTGCCTCCTAATTGTAAGCCTAATTTGATATTTTACAGTACAGGATACTTTAGTGTACTTGACCAATTCATCTATGGAGTAATAGTCTGTATAGCTAAGTGGCTATTGCTGGGTATAGCTTCATTGACTTGGTTCAAAATTATAGGGATATGTTAGAAAAGGAGGAAGGGTACTATGTTTAAAAAAATGAAAGTGATATTTTTAATGGCTATCTTTATATTATCAATAGCTTCGACTTCCGTTTTATATGCTGCACAGAAGTCGGTTTTTAAAAGTTACAAAGAAGTTTTCTTACCTATAAATGAAAAAGATGCGAAACTTATCATTACAGCAGAAGAGACTCCCGATGTAGCAGGTTATGTATATCTATTTAATACAGTAAAAGAAGCAAAGCTTGAGAAAGTTCAAGCAGAGGAGAATAATCTTGTAAATAATACACCTGAAAAGAAAAAAATAGGAAGTGTTGATTGCCTTGCGTTTAAAGTCCTGGATAAAGAAAAACCTGTAAAACTTAAAGCCACCTTTTTAGTGCCAGATTTTTATTCAATTAAAAATGATGCAGCAGAGGAAAGTACAGGACCAGGAGGGACTTACAGAGTATCTTATTCTTTTACCTGTCCTGTAGCTTCTGGTATTGATACTTATTCATTGAAAATCCTGTTGCCGGAAAATTATGAAATATTGACTGTTACTGCTCCTAAATCCTACGAACTTGGGATGGAAGGGAAAAACAGATATATACTTGTGAATATGAAGGGAAAAGAAGGCAAGAAAGGTCTTGGTTTTGCAAAATCTATAAGTATAGATTTTGTTATAAAAAAGGAGAGTACAACCAAAAATATTTTGTTCTGGATTGTATCATTGGGAATAGCCGCAACATTTTTAGTATTTAATAAAAAACAATTAGGGAAATAGGGGAAAGAGGTATCATAAATGAGGAAAAAGAAATGCATAATGGTTATAGGAGATGGGCTTGGAGATAGACCGATTGAATTGTTGCAAGGTAAGACGCCTCTGGAAGCAGCGAAAAAACCTGTTATAAATATGCTTTCATCAAATGGTATGACCGGGCTTGTACACCCGTACAAGCCCGGTATAAGAGTTGGTACAGATGTTGGACATCTTTGTATATTCGGATATGAACCAGAAAAAGTTTATAGTGGGAGAGGTCCAATTGAAGCATTTAGTGCGGGAATAGAACTTAAAGCTGATGATGTTGCTTTCCGTGCTAACTTTGCTACTGTGAGTGAAGATTTGACGGTTATAGATAGAAGAGCAGGTCGTATAAGAAAAGGTACAAGATTGTTGGCGGAGAGTTTAAATGGTATAGAAATAGACGATTGCAAAATATTTCTTAAGGAGTTGACAGAACATAGAGCAGCAGTTGTGATAAGGGGAGAAGGTTTAAGTGATATGGTAACAGACACAGATCCAGGAACGACACATGAGGGAGAAAAAGTTAAAAAACCTCTTCCTACAGAAAATACGATAGAAGCAGAAAAAACTACAAGGGTATTATGGAAATTTCTTATGCGAGCCCATGAGATATTAAAAGTACACCCTGTCAACGTAGAAAGGCAAAAAAATGGTCTCTTTCCTGCTAATTTCATCATAACTAGGGGTGCAGGTAAGTTTAAGAAAATAGAAAAAATTACAGATATTTTTAAAGTCAAGGCAGCATGTATTGCAGGAGATGAGACAATACTTGGAATAGGGAAAATGTGCGGCTTTGATGTATTTACCAGTAGCAAATTTACAGGGAGTTTTGATACTGATTACAAGAGCAAGGCATTGATGGTGCTTCAAAAAATAAATGAAGGATATGACTTTGTGGTAGTTCATGTAAAAGCTACAGACCTTGCTGGCCATGATAACGTACCTTTCAAAAAAGTAGAGGTAATAGAGAATATAGAAACTATTTTTTCTCTTCTTTATTCAAATATAGATAGATTAAATACGTATTTATGTTTAACTGCTGACCACACAACCCCGTATTCTGTAAGAGACCATACCTGTGATCCAGTTCCTGCATTTATATGGGGGAGTGATGTTAGAAAAGATGGTATTCAGAAATTTGGAGAAGAATATATAAAGAGCGGTTCTCTGTCGGGATATACTGCAAAAGATGTATTTTATACACTCATGGATTTCATGGGATATACTGAAAAATACGGCGCATAGAGGTGATTTTTAATGGAACTAAAATTTTGCGGGGGTTCTGAAGAGTATGGAAGGGCATGTTTTGCAGTGTTAAGTGAGCATAAAAACATACTCCTAGACTGTGGTGTTAAAAGGATACAGATTAAAAACAAAGTTGGTGAATATCCTCTGATTGATGAGGATCTCATTAAAAATATAGATTATGTATTTTTATCCCATGCTCATGAAGACCACTGTGCTGCTCTTCCACTTCTTTATAAGTTGGGATACGATGGATATATTTTTTGTACTAAAGAGACAGCAATACAATCAAGAGATTGCATAAAAAAATGGATAGATGCCGTACTCCAAAATAATGGAGCACTTCCTTTTAATTTATCTGATGTAGATAAGGTAAAATATCATACAATTACATTGGGTAAATCTATTATTGAGAAAAATTTTGAAGTTGAGGCAGGAATGAGTGGTCACATGGTAGGTGGAGTATGGTTCAATTTTAGGCTTGATAGCAAGAAAATCTTTTATTCAGGAGATTATTGTTTTGATTCTATTCTTTTAAATTATGAAATGCCCTATGATAAGTGTGATATAGCTATTATAGACGCTTCATACGGGGATGATAATACTATGCAGGAGGAATATTGGGACAGAATTTACAATAAAATTAAGGAAACAGTGACAAGAGGGGGTAAAGCATTACTTCCAGTGCCTGCCAGTGGTAGAGGCGCGGAGATACTTCTTTTATTGATGCAAAGGCCTTTATTAATAGGAGAGAACAGAGTAGAAATTTATGTAGAAAAAAATATATTAGATGCGGTTAATGAAGTCAAATGCAGTCAGAACTGGCTTAAAACATCTGCAAGGGGATATTTTGAAAAATTTAATTCGGCTTTGATAAATGTAATTAGCTCAAAAAGTGAAAGAGAAAAGATAGTAAGAAGTGAAAGTCCAGCTGTTATACTCTGTACAGATGGGATGATATCATCTGAAACCTCTCTTTATTACTTTGAAAGTATCAGAAAAAATGAACTAAATGCAATAATTCTTACAGGATATCAAGCAGAAGGAACTATTGGTAAAAGGATATTAAGTGATGAGGAACGCAAAGAGTTAAATGTTAAATGTGAAGTTGTGAACATAAGGTATAAAGTACATCCAGGGTTCAACGATTTACTCATTCTCTTGGATTCAATAAAACCCGATAATACATTTTTAGTGCATTGCGAATTTGAAATATGTAAAAATCTCGTGCCTCTTCTTAAAAAAGGGGGTTATAATTCCAATTGCTTTATGCCGGGAGAATTTATAAAGGTTTAAATGAATTTGTGCAGTGTCACAGACATACTGTAAATTTTATTGGATTTTTGATTAGCGTCATATTTGGCTGTTCGCATAAGGTTATATTGGGAGAAAAGAGAGATAATTTGGTTGTTTAGAGCATGCCAAGTAGTATTACACTACTTGGCATGCTCTTTGTTTCAACTGGTCCAGTTTTCGATTATTATAGTGGTCTATTTTTAGATTAACATAAACAAAAGTTAAGCCGATTGCATCAGACCAACAAGGAACTTAAACTCATCAAATTTACCCAGTTTAATAGCTACAATAGCGACAGTAAGCAAAGTAATATAGCCAAAAGTATTAAGGTTGCTGACAGAATTAATATTTCTGACATAAGCTTTTTCAAAATCTAGAGCTTTAAAATAGACAGATATTTAACCGTTGGTTTGAAGAAATAAGAAATGCCTTTGATATACCTTACACTAATTCTGTAACAGAAGGTTATAACAATAAAATTAAAGTACTAAAAAGGCTTGTATATGGCTACAGAAATTTTTATCGATTCAGGAAAAAGATATTCAAAAATATTATAGAGCTTTGATAAAAAGGCATAGATAAATACCTACCTACCTATACTTCTAGCTATATCTCTTATTGCAACTAATAATTACAAAGATTACCATATAACGTGATAAGATTTATAGGTGGGTATTCAGAAAAAATACCCACTCCAACATTGGCAAAGAACCTTTATTTATAGGCTTATGCACTTTCACTAGGGATATTATTTTTTGATTTTACAAGCCAGTTAACTATAAAAAATATAGTTGCTACGAGAAGTATAAGCCCTGCTATTGCCCAGATGAGATTTTTTATGTTGAATTTAAACATTTTTTCTCCCTCCTCTGGAAGAGGTTAAAATTTATTATTCTTATTTTTATTATACAAGATATTTAGGATAAAATCAACACTTTTTGACAGAATGTAGTGATAGTACCCAATTTAAGTACTTCATTGGAAATATTTTTGATGAGGCAATTTTTCTATGTTTATTTATTTAATCTATTTTGTATTTATACTTCACGGTGAGCTTGTCATAGGAACTTGGCAGGGAATTTATTTTTGTGAGTTTGATGGCCATGAAAAAGAAAATTGCATATTAAAATTATGCCCTCTTAACCCCTTTGTAGGGGTTTTTATTTTATGGCAATTTCATATATATGTTGGTACATATAGAAATATATATTCATTATTTTCTTTTGGGTCAAGACTTTTGTACACAGGAACTATGGTGTATGACTTCCAGAACAAGTAAAGAAGTTTAAGCTGGATTTCCGGCTTAAACTTTTTTATAGCACAAATACCATTCAGTACAAGTGTACCCTTCGACATTTTTAAGCCTTTGTTTAAGTTCGGGATAAGTTTTTGGAGGAGGTACAATTACAGGCATTCCAGGATACCAATTAGCAGGAGCCAAAACTTTGTATTTATCCACTGTTTGAAGAGCATCTATTATTCGTATTATTTCCTGTATATTTCTTCCTATTTCTAGCGGATAGTAGAGGATGAGGCGGAGTATTTGCTTATCATCTATTATAAATACTGCCCTGACAGCACTTGTAGAAGTTTCTGCAGGAGATATCATTCCGTATAGTTTTGCAATTCTCATTTTTTTGTCTTCAATTATAGGGAAGGGAATTTCTACACCTGTGGTTTTATATATATTTTCAACCCAAGCAAGATGAGAAGGATTGCTGTCCACGCTTAAGCCTATTAACTGTACGTTTCTTTCTACAAAACTAGTATAAACCTGTGTGAAGGCTATGAATTCTGTAGTACATACAGGTGTAAAATCCCCTGGGTGAGAAAAAAGCACTACCCATTTTCCGCGGTAATCGGAAAGTTTAATAGGGCCAAACGTGCTGTTGGCTTTAAAGTCGGGAGCCGGAGCTCCTATCTGAGGGAGACAGACTCTTGGTAAATTTTCTATTGCTTCTGTTTCCATATAATCACCTCTTAGCTTTTACTTGACTACTATATTATATTCGCAAATCAAAAGATATGTTACTGCTAAAACAGTGCTTTATAGGCTATGACAAGTAGAATTATTCCGCTTATTACAGTGCCAAATTGTCCTATTGTAAAAGACCCAATCTTTATGTTGGCAACTTTTGAACCTAGTTTTACTCCTTCCCATACCGATATAAAACTTCCTATTGCTGTAGTATAGGATATACCGATATCTCATAAAACATCCTGAACAAGAAGACTTGATATTCGGGCAGTTTTTAACCAAAGCTTGAAAGAAGTCTCCCATCCTCTATAGGTGGGAGATGAATTTCTATTGATTGTCATGGGAAAATATGCTATAATATATTTTATAGGGAGGGTTCCCCCCGAATTTATGCCTATGGAGATTGTGTAAGACCTGTTGTTATAAAGGCAGGCAACGGTCTATGAAGTAGGAAGCTCCTTCCTCTATAGGAGGGAATAGGTTCACCAAAAACTATAATAGAGCAAATAATAAAATCTTAAAAGAAAGGTTGTGATTTTATGAAAAAATCAATGATGTTCATTGCAATTGGTTCATTTGAACTTGCTACAGTATATTCATTAAATCATTTTATAAATTTACCGGATTTTATTTTTGGATTGGGGTGTGGAATTGGCATTGGTCTTGAGTTGTTTGGAAGTGTGCTTTGTCTTATTAAACATGACGATTCAGTTATGCCAAATTGGAAAAGAAAACTTTATAAAAAGTTAATAAATTAAGAACAGGTCAATAAAAGCGAATTAGTCAGTAAAATAGCCGAAAAATCAGGCTTAATCAAAAAAGATTCTGAAAAGGCATTAAATGCTTTTATAGAAAATGTTATGGAAGCATTGCAAAACGGCGATAAAGTACAGTTAGTAGGCTTTGGTACATTTGCGGTACATGGCAGGGCAGAGAGGAAAGGCAGAAATTCTCAAACAGGAAAAGAAATAGTAATACCAGCAACTAAGGCACCTGTGTTTAAGGCATGAACCAAACTAAAAAAGGTAGTATCAGGACAGGCATAATACCTGTCCTATTTAAGTTTTTTGATAATTTTAAAAATCATGCTATAATATAATCGAAACTTTTCCTTTCCATACATTCGGCAATCAAAAATCAACTATTCATTTTTTACATGAAGCTTAGCAGAAAGCCTCGTCGCTTGTGGCGGGGATGAATGCTTATACATTGGTCAAAAATTGAGTGAGGCGATATCGTATGAAAAAAAGCAAGACGCTATCTTTTATTTTGACATTAAGATTAGATACACAAAAATATCAAGAAGATATTCTTAATAAGAGATTTAAACTAAGCAGATTGATGTATAATGCGTGTTTAGCTGAAGCATATAAAAACTACAAACTTATGAAAGAAAGCAAAGAATACAGAAAAACATGTAAAATGCCAAAAGGCAAAGAACGAAATGAGAAATTCACTGCATTAAGAAAAAAATATAAATTGACAATATCATATATAGATTCCTATGTTGTACCAATGCAAAACAAATTCAAAAAGAATATTGACAGTCTGACAGCGCAAAAGATAGCCGAAAGAGCATTAGATGCAGTTAATAAATTAATTTTCGGTAAAGCTAAAAAAGTACATTTTAAGAAATATGATGAAGACATTTCATTGGAGAGTAAGGCAAACACATCTGGAATAAGATATAAAGATGGATATATAGAATGGAACGGTTTAGAAATACCTGTAATTGTAAAACCAAAGGATGAGTACGCGCAATCGGCAATTCAAAGCAGAGTCAAATATTGCAGGATATTTCGCCAATACATTAAAAACGGATACAAATATTATGCACAACTAATTTTAGAAGGCATACCTCCTCTTAAAGAGAGAAAAATAGGAAATGCCGATATAGGATTAGATGCAGGAACACAGATAGAAGCTGTTGTATCTGATAATGAGGTTAAACTTGTCGAATTAGCGCCTGAAATAGATTCTGTTGATAAAGGAATAATCCGTCTGCAAAGAAAATTGGACAGACAAAGACGTTCCAATAATCCCGAAAATTATAATTCTAATGGTACAGTAAAAAAGAATACAAAAGGAAAGTGGAAGAAAAGCAAGAACTGCATTAAAACACAAAATGAAATCAAGGAAAGATATCGGAAAAGAGCAACCATAAAAAAACAAAGCCTTGAAAAATTAGCAAACCATATTATATCCTTAGGAAACAAAATCAAAGTTGAAGATATGAACTATGCTGCACTTTCCCAAAAAGCAAAAGAAACAACTAAAAATAAAAAGACAAAAAGATTTAACAGAAAAAAACGGTTCGGAAAATCCATTGGAACGAAATCTCCGGGATTGCATCTTAATATAATAGACAGGAAACTTCATTATTTTGGTGAAAAACTGATCAAAGTAAATAAAACAAAAGTTAAAGCAAGCCAGTATAATCATATAACTGACACTTATAATAAAAAAGAACTTTCAGAAAGATGGAATTATCTTAGGCATAATGCCAAAGAAATAAAAGTACAACGTGATTTATATTCGGCTTTTCTTCTACAAAACACAGAAGATAACAAAATAGACAGGAATAAATGCATCTTTAAATTCGACAATTTCTTAAAACTTCATAATAAAGAAATAGAAAGATTAAAAGAAAACCAAACATTAATAAGCAGTATGGGAATATAAGAAGAATAAAAGGGACGTAGACTCCGTGCCTTAAACTATCGTTAATACCTCATGAGAGGTATAGATAGTAAAGTCTGTTGAACAAGGTCAGTGCTTGTATGTTGTAGAAGGTGTAAGAGCAGGTTGGTAATTACCCAGTTGGAATGGTAGTAAGTGACACATGGAATTGCTCGCTTGATTTAGATTAAAAATTATTACAAAAGATATAAAGTGGTTTTATTACCGCTTTTTTAATATAATAAATATATAAAAAGTTTAATAATGCAAAAGAGAAATTTTGAATTTGCACACAAAAGGAGTTTTAACAATGATTCTACTTCCTTCTCCATTATTTTAGCGTGTCTATAAATTAAAAAATACTGCTTATTTGTACTTGAGTAAAGTAAACGAGAGGTGGGGTATAATGAAAAATTCTAAATTATTGAATATTAGTATGGTTATCACTTTATCAACAATATTTTTTGATAAATTTAAAGATTATTCGAACTTTAAACATGGATTAGGATTACCCTTCAAATTTTTAGAATACTACGATTATAACATGCCAAAAAATAGTTTAGAATTATTTTCTTTGGATAACATAACAAAAATAAGCTTTAGAGTTGATATATTTTTATTTTCTGTTTTATTCATATTCTTAATTTTAAAATATTCTATTAAACTATATTATAAATATGAAAAAAGATAAATGTATTGATGTTAGTTTATATTAACTCAAAATACCGATGAGACGTCGGGGATGGTTCCTATCATCTGAACAATTCAAATTCAGGCAAAAGGAACCGTCCCCTTTGTTTATTACCTTTGTTTATTACCAATTTGTAATCAAAATTTAAGGATTTCTTAATAAATTTTAACATTTAAAGAGGTACAATGGAAGAAAAGGGAGAGGCAAGGAGGGTAAAGAGATGAAAGAAAATGAGGTGGAATTAGCTTTTATTGGGTATTTAGCTAGATATATCAAGTTTGAATCTATAAAGCTTAAAAAGAAATACCGAGAAGTAAAATATAGAGAACTTTTAATATTAGATGCACCAAGAAATAATGAAAAAAGCGAGAATGAAGAAGGGGCAATTGATAGCATAACATACAGTTATATCTCCATTGAGGATGAGGTAATAGATAAATGTATGCTTTCAAAATATAAAGAAATACTTGAACCAGAAGAATTTGAGGTATTAATGCTAAATGTTGTAGAAGGTGTATCTCAAAAAGAAATTGCATCAATGCTCCACAAAATGCAGTCTTGTATAAGCAAAATGAAGAAAAGGGCTCTTAGAAAATTGGAAGAATTTATAAAGGAAGTTTGAAACTATGGAGGAACGTGGAAGGCTTTTTGAAATTATCAGATGTTATTGTTTTAAATACTTTGTTTAAATTGCTACCAAACATATCTTTTTAATTTTGATAATGCATCTTTAACAGATTTATTGTCTTTTGCATCTAATAAGAATATTATTCATGGAGAGTCTTACGCTCTATTAATGTTAAAAGGGCTTTGTCCTTAGACTTCTTGCCAATTAACGTATCTATTTCTCAATGCCCAAAAACTTCACGGCTTTCAACTTCTTTAGGCCTAAAATCAATACTTTACCCATAATACGTTTATTTTTACGATTTTGTTTTTTCCTTGGTTTTAAACGTAGTTTTAAAGGTAAATCAATGTTTTTAACTTTTAATAATACTCCATCTATATAGTTGTACAGTGTTTTAGTACAAACAATGGTTTTATTATTCCAGATTAGGGCTTTTTTTACAATAACCTACAACTGCATCTAGTGACCATTTTTCATTTAATATTTTATTTTCAGCATATTTCAAGAAATCTTCTGCTTTAGCTGCTTTAGATTTAGCTCCACAATTTGAGCGATTTTTTTCGTAGATAGATTGACCGGTTTCAGGAAAATAGCTTGTATGAGAAGATAAATCACTTCTAAGTTGTGTAGTTGTTCCACGTTTAATTTCAGGGCTTATAGTGCTTGGAGATCGATTAAGTTTTTTAGCAATATACCGAATACTTCTTCCTTCTTTGAGTAATGCATAGATCTCTCCTTGTTCATAGCTGCTTAAGTGTTTAAAAGAGCGCTTTTTTGTGGTATCATTATTATGAACAATAGTGGAAATCCTCCTTGTATGATGTTTAGTTGACACCTATATCATACACGATTTTCACTATGGTTTCTATTTTTTTATCTGTTGCATTTAATTATACAACTAACCTGAATGTAATGTATTATATAATAAAAAATAAGTAAAAAACCGTGAAAGAGGTATAGCGTACATGTAGTAAAGAAGATAGACACATTAAAGAGGTGATGTATAAATGGCTTTCTTTCATAAAAGTAGATTTTTTGAAACCTGGTATGGGTCTTATGAAATTTTAGGTGCCATAGCTTCTGGACTAATACCCATTTTGCTTCCCCTTTGGACACAGCAACATAGTAGTGCGGCGAATGTTGGAATTGTTATGGCGTTATTTGGCTTGGGACAGCTAAGTGCTCCTTTATGGGGAGAAATAGCAGATATGTTAAAATTAAATAAAATTCTTTTTCTGATGGGATTGTTTATAATTGGTTTATCTATTTTAGGCATCACTTTTTCCCCGATTCATATGATTTTAGGCATTTTAAGTTTGATGGCGGGTTTGGGCTTTTCTCTGACAAACACCCTTGCTAATCTTTGGATTGTTGAACGCTTTCCTTATATTGAAATAAGTGAAAGAGTAGGAATTCTTCAGAGAACTTATGGGATAGGACAGGTTTTGGGTTTAGCGATTGCAAGTTTGCTCAGTGCCACTCATATTAAAATAGCTTTTATTGTTACAGGATTGATGGCATTCATACCTCTTTTGTTTTATAAAACTATGCCTACAATTGCTGAGGGCGAAAGAATCAGATTTCGTCCCGCGTTAGAAAAATTACATCCAAGAATACAACCACTTTTGGCTTCAATTTCCCAGTCTTACCATTTGTTGCATATAAAGAATTTATTGCCGCATTTATCAAAGGCTTCTCTTTCTACTTTAACATTTAATATTTTGTGGTTTGTTGTTGTGGCTGCTTCCTCTTTCTTTTTTTCCTTTTACCCTATTATAATGAGAAATGTCTATAAAATAGACCCTTCATTTTCTTCTATTATTTTTTCTATATCAGTAGGGTTAAGTATATTATTATATTCTTGGGCTGGTGATATAGCAGAAAAAAGAGGGAATAAAAAGACATTGCTATTAGGGATTTTGCTAAGAGCAATGTCTATATTAGGACTGGCACTTTTGGGATATTTCTCAATTGCACTTAAAAAAATTTTTGTAATATTATTTTTTGCCCTAACAATATTTTCATGGCCAATAATTTCTGTAACTGGAACTTCAATAGCTTCAGAATCTAATCTTCCTAAAGGGGCTGCAATGGGGCTTTTTAGTGCAAATAATGCTTTAGCTTTATCCATTGGATCTTTTACTGGAGGTCTTATAGCCCATATAAAAGGCTATAATTTTCTACTTATTTTCTCTGCAATTTTAGTGTTTGTTAGTTTAGCTATAGGTGTGATATTAATTAAAGAAGAAAAATAATAACACACTAGAACAAATGCTGAGAAGGGTTTAACTTATCTGTTTTTCATATGAAGTGAACCGTTTTTTATATTTTAAATTGTTACCATTTTGTAACTTTTTACTGATTTTTCTTCTGCTTGGCTCTTTTGCTGGGTGGATAGTAAGAAAAAAAGGGGGGTGTAAAATGTCTGAACCGCTTTTTACTGGTAAATATTTTGTAGCTTATGCTGAAGAACTGGCAGAGAAAAAGCCTCTCTTAGGTTTTGTTCATCCTTCTTTTAGATTTCCTCATAAAGGTGAAATAATAGTAAGTAAAGAAGGACTAATATTGACCAATTTAGGAGAGATAAAGTTTAATGAGCTTTTGAAAATAAGTCTCCATTATGATTCTCTTTATAACCGTTTTTGGGCTGGTGGAATAGTTGGTCAGTATCCACGTCTTGCCTTTTTATGTCGTGGAGAACCCTTAGTGCTTGAATTTACCAAGAATGGTACGAAGAAAAGATTATACCTTTTAATTAATTGGCGTTTCTTTACAGGATTTACTGATAACCGACTTGTGTATAAGATAATGACTCAATTTTTGAAT
Source organism: Aceticella sp. 75b-Ac (assembly GCF_056032965.2). Lineage (NCBI taxonomy): Bacteria > Bacillati > Bacillota > Clostridia > Thermoanaerobacterales > Thermoanaerobacteraceae > Aceticella > Aceticella sp. 75b-Ac. The sequence goes on along the minus strand of NZ_CM190971.1, from coordinate 679,122 downwards.
CCAGAGGTACTATGAAAGAAGTAGAATGTTACATGCTAAATTTGGTAAAGGGTAGATTTTTAACTTTGGGATTTACTTTATTGAATTTATAGAAGCGTAATTTAAGCTTGTATAGGATTTGCAATGTTTTTTGAAAATATACCCGTTGCCACATATTTAGTCTTGAGAGGTTAGATCATCATAGGTTCTATGATTGCCAAAGCAGGAGTGTGCAATAGAACAATAAAATTGGCATAAAAATAAACTAATTTTTCATTATTAGGATATATATGCTTAGCATAAGCATAAGAATTAGTATAAGTAGCCCACCCTTAATGCTGCAAAAGTGGGGTTTCAATATTACATTATCACAGAATAACTACAAATTTTTTTGGTTTTTTGTTGATTTTTTCTAAAAAGATGATAAAAAAATTACCGTATACCCATATTCACATAAACTAGAAGCTAATCGTCCACTTCCAGTACCTATATCTAAAGCTTTACCCTCACCTTTACCTAATAACTCCAAGGCATCCTTTATATCTTTTTCCATAATATATCACCTCTTAATTTATTATATCACAAAAGTATTTTTATTTTCCCTATTTCTATACACCAAAAAAAATGATATGCTAAATATGATAATAAAATCACTCCTTTTTGCGGTATAACTAACGCATCTTTTTCGGCTAAGATATATCCTTTCAGGTGTATAGGGTAAAATATCTTTAATTTTATACTACCTCTTCATTTAAAATCACAACTTGCGAGATCTTCCCATAATAATTAGTTCCCCATACCCCTATTAATATCATAATTGCCCCTAAAATATGATACCAATAAAAAGCTTCATCTCTTATTGTTACGCCAGCAATTACTGATATTACTGTAGTTAAGTTTGCAAAAACTGATGCTTGAGAAGCAGGCAATTTTGATAAAGCAAAATTATTCAAAAAATATGCAACAACAGAAGACAAAATACCTAAATACAAAACAGGAATAAGGACTTTATAATCAGTTAATTTATAAAAGTAACTACTTATAGGTTGACTTTTTACCACTTTTTCTAATATGTTTAATATATTAAAAACTATTGCAGCAAACCACATCATCACAAAAGTTATCTCAATAGGAGAAAAATCAAGAGAATATCTTCTTGCTAATATTGTATAAATAGCTGCAGAAAAAACTGCCCCTAAAAGGTATATAAAACCTATAATAGAAATATTTTTACTATCTATTCCTGTCATTAAAATTATAAAAACTACTCCCATAACAGATAAAATAATAAATAAAACTTGATATAAAGATGGCCTTTCATTTAAAAAAATTACCGCCAATATAGTAACAGCAACTGGAATTAATGAAATCATTAATCCTGATAAAGAAGAAGACGTATATTTAACACCATAAGTTTCAAATATAAAGTAAATTACAGGTTCAGATAAAGAAAGAAAAAATAAAGGCCACATATTTTTCCCTTTATAATTGAGTTTAATTAAACCAGAAAACCATAATAAAGTTATTAAAGTTGCTGCAATCAAAAATCTATAAGCTATAACTTCCATAGGTGGAATAATATCAAGCCCCATAGAAGTAAACAAAAACGAAAATCCAAAAATTGAAGCCATCCCAATACCAGCCAAATAAGGATAAAATGATTTTTTATCTTTCAATATAACACCTCCTAAAAACTCAATTATATTTAATTATATATCATATACTTTACATAAATCAATAAAACAAAAGGAATTGTTCTCTATTAGTTTTTAAAGGCTAGTTGTATAATTAAATGCAACAGGCAAAAATTTAATTGAGAAAAATTGAAACCATAGTTTCAAAGCATGTATGATATTAAGTGAAAATCAAATCACCATACAGGAGGCTTGAAACTATGGCTAAGAATAATAATACCACAAAAAAAAGAAGTTTTAAACACCTGTCGCAATATGAAAGGGGAATGATTTATACATTAAGAGAACAAGGTAAATCAATGCGTCAAATAGCAAAGATACTGAGAAGAGTTCCAAGTACTATTTCAAGAGAGATAAGAAGAGGAACTGTAACCCAAATGAGATCAGATTTAACTACATATGAGAAGTATTTTCCTGAAGTGGGATACAAGGTATATAAAAAGAATCGAAAAAACTGCGCAGCAAAGCTAAAAGTGGTAAAAGCAGAGAAATTCTCGAGATTCGCGGAAGGAAAAATATTGAAAGAGAAATGGTCACCTGATGCAGTTGTGGGTTACTGCAGAAATAATGCTTACTGGCAAGAAGAAATGGTATGCACCAAAACCCTTTATAATTACATAGATAAAGGTCTGTTAAAAGTTCGCAATATTGATTTGTGCTTAAAAGTACGTTTAAAACCAAAGAAGAAGATAATAAGAAAGAACAAGAAGATTATGGGAGAGAGCATATCGCAAAGGCCTGAGGAGATAAACAAAAGAGAGAGTTTTGGGCATTGGGAAATAGATACTGTTATAGGCAAGAGATCAAATGATAAAGCATTATTAACATTGACAGAACGTTTAACGAGGTATGAATATATCTTTGTGATAGATGAAAAAGACAGCTTATCAATCAAGAAGGTATTTGATAAACTCAAAGCACAATATAAGGAGAATTTTTCAAAAATATTTAAGAGCATAACGGCAGACAATGGCGCGGAATTTGCCGAATTGAGTGAGATATTAAAGAAATGTGAAAGCAAGGCATATTTTAGTCATCCATATTCTGCATTTGAGAGAGGGACAAACGAGCGTCATAATGGGTTAATAAGGAGGTTTATACCTAAAGGCAAAACGATAGCTGACTTATCAGAGTGGGCTATAAGACGAGTGCAAAATTGGTGCAATCAACTTCCAAGGAGGATCTTAAGATACAAGACGCCTGAAGAATGTTTTTTAGATGAGGTTAACAAAGTTATCAATTATGCGCAATGATTACGATGAAATAATTCAAGCATGGCAAAATGCAAAATTAAGACCTCTGTTTCCCCTATAGGGGAAACAGATATATCATACATGGTTAGAAAATTATGGTTTTATCAATTATATTATTTAAAAAGTGTTGCATTTAATATTGCAATTTACATATTAGTTTTTAAAATTTAAATACTCCTTTATTTTATTTTTTAATGTCATAAAATTTTATTTACATGTGTTATTATTATTGAAAAGACACAGGGGAGGTGTTCAAAATAGAGGAGAGTTTCAAAGATATCTTTGAAAAATATTATCCAAAAGTTTTAAATCAAATTTCTTGGATGATAAAAGATGAATTTAAAGCAGAAGATATAGTTCAGGAGGTTTTTGTAAAATACTTTAAAAATCCTCCCCGTCATAATGAAAATATAGGAGGTTGGTTATCCAAAGTGGCAATAAATCATGCCTTAAATTATATCCGCAGTGAAAAAAGCACAAAAACAAGAGAACTGGAAGTTTTTAAAATAACACAAGAGGAATCCTTTATTAACCCTGAAGAGATGGCAATTGAAAATCTTGAGAGAACCAAAGTAAAAGAAATCCTTCTAAAAATGAGCAAAAGAGATATGATGTGTCTTTTACTCAAACATTCAGGATATAGTTATGAAGAAATAGCAAATTCATTAGGAATAAAAAAGTCCTCCGTAGGAACAACTATTGCAAGAGCACAAAAAAAGTTTAAAGAAATGTATGAAAAGGAGGTGTAGGTATGTGCTATGATGAAGGAACTCTTCAAGCATATCTGGACAATGAACTGGATGAAATCACTGCAAAAAATGTAGAAGAACATTTAAAAACTTGCAGTACATGCAGGGAAAAATTAGAACAGCTAAAATCTATAAATGAATTTACCTCAAAAGCTTTAAACAAAAGCAATATAGATTTAAATGAAGCTTGGTCTACTCTAAATGAAAAATTGAGCAAAAATAATAATAAAGGAGGAATGTTTGCAATGTTTACAAAGCACAAAAAGGCCATTGCCGCTGCTTTGATAGTAGCATTTATAGGCGCCTCAGCCTTTTTCCCGCCACTTAAAAATGCAGAAGCTAAACTTCTAAACCTTCTAAGGCTTAACAAGATGCAGGTTATAACAATAACACCAGAGGATATTACGCAAATCCAAAATCAGTTCAATGACAAAGGCATAAAAAACATAAACCTTAAAGACTACGGAGAGATCATAAAAGACGGTTCTTCAGAAGGGCGTCAAATTTCTCCTGATGAACCTAACAAAGTAAAATCTGAACTCGGATATGAAATAAAACTTCCAGCAGATGAAAATTTTGAAATAAAGCATGCGTACACCTCAAAAATTGAAGGCTTAGAGTTTATATTAAAAGTCGACAAAATAAATGACCTCATTAAAACATTTGGCGGAACGCACCTTTTCCCAAAAGAACTTGACAGAAAACCCATTATTATAAATTTTGGTAAAACACTTGGTATGGATTTACAGAGAAAAGGCAGTGAAAAAGTCCAAGTTGTCCTTGACATAGTAAAAACCCCGGAAATAGTGGTACCAGAAGGGGTAAATGTAGATAAAGTAATTGATGCTCTGGCAAATCTTCCATTTTTACCTGAAAATATAAAAAGGCAGATCTCCGGTGTAACTGACTGGAAAGAGACATTGCCAGTACCGATGCATATGGAGAACAACACTAAAACTAAGGAAATAACCATTCGAGGAAATAAAGGCATTCTAATTGTTGAAAAATCCGGACCTTATTTTGTAACTTTGGGATGGACTGAAAATGGAGTGATGTACAACCTCACAATCTGGCCAAATCCTACAGGAGACAATAAGAATTCCCTTACAAAGGAAGAGGCAATAAATACACTGATGCAAATTGCAAATTCAATGAGGTGATTAAATGGTTCTAGAGACACAAAATCTCACAAAGCAGTTTAATGGAAAAGGCGGTTTTAAAGAAGTCTCTCTCTCTGTAGAAAAAGGTAAAGTCTTTGGATGCTTGGGTCCAAATGGTGCAGGAAAAAGTACTTTTGTAAAGACCATGGTGGGGCTTTTACGCCCCACTTCTGGTTTTGCCTGGATTTTAGGAAAACCTATAGGCAGTGTAGAGTCTAGAGAAAAAGTAGGGTTTTTACCTGAAAATTTTAAATATCATGACTGGATGACAGGAAAAGAATTATTAAGATTCCATGCTGAGCTTTATAAAATAGAAAATCCAGAAAAAAAGATTGATGAACTTTTAGAATTGGTAAAATTAAAAGGTCATGAAAATAAGCTTATCAAAAATTACAGCAAAGGAATGCAGCAAAGAATTGGCATTGCAATATCCCTTTTAAACGAGCCCGAAATAGTATTTTTAGATGAACCAACTTCTGCTCTAGACCCTGTTGGAAGAATTGAAGTAAGGGAAATTATCAAAAAATTAAAATCGCAAGACAAAACTGTTTTTTTAAACAGCCATCTCTTAAGTGAAGTAGAAATGGTATGTGATGAAGTAGCTATAATAAATCATGGCAAAGTAATAGCAAAGGGAAATTTAAATGACCTTTTAAAAGAGTATACCCATGTAGAAATGAAAATTTCTAATTTTAATGATGAATTAATTAAAAATATTAAATCTATTTCAAAAGAATTTAACATAAAAGATGATAGATTTTTCTTTAAAGTAGAAAATAGAGAAAGAATACCTCAGATCGCTAAAATGGTAATAGAATCTGGTGCAAACCTATATGAACTTAATTCAAAAACATCTTCACTAGAAGATTTGTTTATAAATTTAATTGGAAAGGATGAGGTATCGTGAAAACAATAATAAAATATACATTTAAAGAAATGTTAAAGAAAAAAGCTTTTATTTTAGTAATAATTTTAACTATCCTCTACCTTTTTATATATGCTTTTGGATTAAAGCAGGTTTTTAATCATCATGTAGATTCTATATATGATATAATATTTCAATCTCAAATTTTATCTGCTGGACTTTTTTTTGCGAATTTTATAATAGCATTTCTAGTTGTTTTAACTTCCGTAGGGGCAATATCTGGAGAAATTGAAAGTGGTACAGTATACTCAATATTATATAAACCTATTAAAAGATATAAATTTGCATTAGGTAAATTTATAGGACTTAGCATTATGATTGTCATATACAGCTCTATATTGTTTTTATCTGTTGTAGGTTTGAATATATTTTTGGGCTCTAAAATAAGCTTCGGGTGGGATAATATTTTAAAAAGTCTCTTTTTCTTTAATTTAGGTCCTATTGTATTTTTAGCTCTTATAATCGCCTCAAGCTCAATTTTTTCTACTGTAAACACAGGAATAATCGCTATTATGGCTTATGGAATTGCCCTTGTTGGAGGTGTTCTTGAACAAATAGGTGTAGCAATGCAACAATCTCAAATAAAAGGAGAAGGTTTAATTAATGCAGGTATTTTGACAAGTCTTATCCTTCCTACAGATGTCATATATAGAAAAATGACAGCAGAGCTTTTGACACAAAGTAGCGGAATAAGCTTTATGACACAAGGACTCTTTGGAGGCATGTCCCAACCCAGTATTTACATGTTCATATACATCTTTTTCTATGTTGTATTCCTTCTTTATTACGGTGCAAAACGCTTTTCACAAAGAGACTTATAAAAGGCGGTATTATCCGCCTTTTAATTTTTTAAGCCCTTCTAAACAATACCCAAGGCTAAACCATTCGCAATCTTTACATATTTTCACCATCTTTTCTTCTGTCATATTTTCTTTGATTTTATTTAGAATATCTATGTACCTTATTACCTCTTTTACTTCTATACCCAAAATCTTTAAGACAGCCCTATCCCTTTCCCTTACACTCCCAGGGAAACTTTCTGTCTTGCATCCACCATTTACATTATTGGGACACATGCTGCAGATATTATCCACATTATCCACAACTTTTATCAACATATCCTGTTCATTATTCAATTTTATAATAATTTTATCCATATTTTCAACAAATTTTTCATCATATCCAAGCCCTCTAAATCCTAAAATACATAAAAAATGATGCCCTCTTATCTTCACTTCAATCTCTCCTTAATCTATAATTACAACAATAATTATACTGTTAATTTGAACTATAATCTAAGAAATAAAAAAATTTACATTCTTTAGTTTATCACAATAATAGTCATAATTTCTTCAATTATAGAAAATAATACATCAAAAGGAGTGATTGCATGGCGAAAAAACCAAAAAAACCTCACAAAGTGTGTAAATAGTCTGTGGAAATGTCACCTAAAAAAGAGCAAATTTATTCAGTGAAAATGTCATGTTTAAATATGCTTTTATGTTTCAGTGATGGTTTACAAATTTTTTCTTAAAATGAAGTAAAATTGCAGCAAAAAATTTTTGAATTGATAATAATATAAAATTGTCGAAGAGCCTTTTAAAGCATGCGTTAATTTTAGACATACTATGGATAGAATATTATGTCTTGTAATCTAAAGACATAAAAGCATGCAATTTATTCTATACATTTCTTTAAAAGAAAAGCCTTAAAAAAGGCATTAGAACTGCTTAAGACAGTAAGTTTGGCTTTGGGCATAGCTGGAGCCTTTTACCATTCTTGATAAGTTGATAATACTTAGTCTTGTAAGAAAAAGCAGACCCTTCAATGATAGTACGCTCCTTCTTTACGCATAAGATATAATCAAGGTTAATATTAGAATCAAGCTGTCTAAAAGCAGGTTCAGGATTTTCAGGTTCGACGCCAAACTTTTCATTGTAAGCGACAATAAATTGCGATAAAAATGTATTAGCAGCTTCCATAGTATCAATCCCATGAATCTTAAACTCAACAGGAAGCCTGCTTTGAAGCGTATCCCATAACTTTTCAATGCGGCCTTTAGCTTGTGGAGAATTAGCCTTAATAATATTGATTCCAAGCTCTCTCATAGCTCTTTCAAACTGAGTAAGATTAACTGTCTTTCCCTCTAATTGTTCTTCTATAGATAGTTTACCACTATTAGGAGAAGTAAAAATAGAGTGACGGTCACAATTTATACTCATAGGGACGCCATATTTACTAATTATTTGCCTTATAACTTCAAAATATCCCTCCATACACTCGTTAGGAGCAAAGAAAAGAGCAAGAATTTCACCGGTAGCATCATCTATCGCCCCGTGTAGAGTAAATGATTTACCTCCTATGATTCACTCATGCGGAGAAGTATCAATCTGAACCAGCATTCCCTTTTGTGGTTTTCTTTTTCTTCGATGATGAGATTAACGCTTACGATGTTTTTTAGGGCTTTTAATACCCTCTTGAGTCAGGACCCTATATATTGTTGAATAACTCAGTTTAATATTTTCATTTTCCTCAAGCAGCTCAGAAAAATGCATGAAATTAGCCTCTTGGTACTTTGTTTGTTTTAACTCGACAATTTTGGTCCAATTTCATCCGAGAGAGCGTGCTTAGGCTTCCTGCCTCTATTTTTATGAATTATGAACGCAGGACCATCTTTTAAAACCCCTCCTTTTAACCTTATTACTTGGCGTTCACTGAGGGAAAGAAGCTCAGCAGCTTCTCTTACGGTTATAACTTTATCAATAATCTGATTGATAACTCTAAGACGAGTTATTTCTTTTTGAGTCATATTGAATATCTCCTCTCTCATACATGACATTTTATCAGAATACTTTTAATATGACGATATCACAGAATAATAAAAAATTTTATAAATGGTATTGACAAATAATTAAATAGGTTATAAAATTAATGTAGTTTAAAATAGATAATTCGATGAGCAGGAAGAGTAAATATTGTTGATTAGTTTTAGCGAGTCCAGGAGGGTGTAAGCTGGGTACTATAGATGATATTGAATGGGCCTGTGAGATGAGATGTGAAATAATAAAGAAGTAGCAGTATCCGGGAGTCTACCGTTAAAAAGACAGGGTATCGAGAAATCTGTACCTGATAAAGTTGTTTTGTACGCATAGGTGGCATTACGGAATATAGCATTTCGTCCTGTATGGAGGAGTGCTTTTTTGCATTTGTGTACAAGACCAAATTGGGTGGCACCGCGGAGTCACTTCGTCCCATAAGATGAAGTGATTCTATTTTTTTGTGGAGGGATTTAGATGTTAAATATTTCTGAAAATGATTTTGAAAGTTTGAAAAGGAAAAAAATTGTATTTCCTGTGTATAATGAAATAAACGGTGATGAATTAACACCAATTAGCATTTTTTATAATTTAAAAGGTAATAATAAATTTTTATTAGAAAGTGCAGAAAGCGGAAAAGAATGGGGCAGATATTCCTTCATTGGTTCAGAGCCATATATGAGGATTAAAAGTTACGGTGAGAATATTGAAATAGTCAAGGATGGTTGTAATGATACAGCAAATGGGAAAGTACTTGATTATATTAAAAAGTTTGTAAATATTCCATATGAAAATATCGGTATGAGCTTTCCTTTTACAGGTGGAGCAGTAGGTTACGCCGGTTATGATATAATAAGGCAGTATGAAAAACTTCCGGATAAAAATGAAGATGAAATAAAGGTGCCGGAAGCATATTTCATGTTTTACAAAAAATTTATTTGCTATGACCATTTTAAGCATACAATATCTGTTATATATAATGTTTTTCCTAATGAAACACTTACTTATGATGGAATAAATAAGGAAATTGATACTATGCTAAACGATATTAATAATACGAATGTATATCATGATTTGCCATATTCAAAAAATAATATAGAGTTGAGCTCCAATTTATCAAAAGATGAATTTTGCTCTATTGTCGAAAAAGCAAAAAGGTATATTGAAAATGGTGATATATTTCAAGTAGTTTTATCCCAGAGATTTAAAGCAAAAATTACTTCTAAGCCCTTTGATATTTATAGAAGGTTAAGGTCGAAGAATCCTTCCCCATATCTGTTTTATATTGACTTTGAGGAATTTCAACTGATGGGGTCTTCACCGGAGAGCCTTGTAAGTGTTTTTAGCGATAAAGTTATAACAAATCCAATTGCAGGAACAAGACGCAGGGGGAAAAATCAGGAGGAGGATTTAAAACTTAAAGAAGAGCTATTAAAAGATGAAAAAGAAAGGGCAGAACATGTAATGTTAGTTGACTTAGGGAGGAATGATATTGGGAAGGTCAGTGAATTTGGAAGCGTAAAGGTAGAAAGGTTTATGGAGGTTGATTTTTATTCACATGTAATGCATATTGTTTCAAAAGTATCAGGAAAGCTTAAAAAGGGGTTAACCTATTTTGATGCTTTGGCATCATGCTTACCAGCAGGTACAGTATCAGGAGCACCAAAGGTTAGAGCAATGGAAATAATCGATGAACTTGAGAATGTAAGAAGGTCCTTTTATGCAGGTGCTACAGGATATTTTTCATATAATAAAAATATGGATATGTGTATTGCTATTAGGACTGCCCTTATAAAAGATAATACAGCATATATACAATCAGGAGGAGGTATAGTATATGATTCTGTTCCTGAGAATGAATATATTGAATCGTTAAATAAGGCTAAAGCATTAAAGGAGGTGCTGTAAATGCTGCTTTTAATTGATAATTATGATTCCTTTACTTATAACCTTTATCAATATATTGGAGAAGTATATGAGAATATTGAAGTAGTGAGAAATGATAAAATAAATATATCAGATATTTCCAATATGAAGCCGGAGGGAATCATTATTTCGCCTGGACCAGGCCGTCCTGAAGATGCCGGTATATGTATAGATGTTATAAAAACCTTTGGTAATAGAATACCGATTTTTGGTATATGCCTTGGGCATCAGGCAATAGGCTATGCATTTGGAGCAAAAATTATAAGAGCAGATTCCATTAAACATGGAAAAACATCACTGGTTAGTCATAATGGTAAAGGAATATTTGAAGGAATAAAAAACCCGATAGAAGCAATGAGGTATCATTCTTTAATCGTAGAAAAAGAGACGCTTCCCGGTGAATTATCAATTACTTCTACAACCAAAGACGGGATAATAATGGGTCTTAAACACAAAAAATACCCTATTTACGGATTACAATTTCATCCAGAGTCAATTTTGACAGAGGATGGCAAAAAAATTATTTATAATTTTGTGGAGGGGATATGTAATGTTGCAGGATGCAATTAAAAAAATAGTTATGGGTAATAATTTAACAGAAGAAGAAGCTCAAAAAGCAATGAATATGATTATGAAAGGGGGAATTCATCCATCTCTTGTCGGAGGATATCTTGTAGCTCTCAGAATGAAGGGAGAATCAATTGAAGAAATATCAGGTTCAGCCAAATCCATGAGGGACAATGCATTAAGGTTAAAACTGACATCGGATTATGTTATAGATACATGCGGTACCGGTGGTGACGGTGGAAAGACCTTCAATATATCGACAGCAGTAGCAATAATAGCATCGGCAGCAGGTGTAAAAGTGGCAAAGCATGGTAATAGGGCAGTATCAAGCAAAAGTGGCAGTGCTGATGTTTTGAAAGAATTGGGATTTAAAATTGATTTAGAACCGGAATTAACAAAAAAAAGCATAGATGATACTGGCTTCGGCTTTTTATTTGCACCAATATACCATGTGGCAATGAAAAATGTTGCTCCAATAAGAAAAGAACTTGGATTAAGGACAATATTTAATATGTTGGGTCCTTTGACGAACCCGGCATTTGTGAAAGGTCAGGTAATTGGTGTATATGATGGTAAATTAACACATCATATAGCAGAAGTATTATTAAAACTTGGTTTGGAAAGGGCTTTGGTTGTATATGGGGAAGATGGGCTTGATGAAATATCAACGGCAGCTCCTACTAAGGTAAGTGAAGTTAGAGATGGAAAAGTATTTGATTATTATATTGAGCCGCAAGATTATGATATTCCACTTGCAAAGACAAAGGATTTGCGAGGAGGTGATGCAAAAGAAAATGCAGATACAATTATAAATATTTTAAAAGGGGAAAAAGGAGCAAAAAGAGATATTGTAGTTTTAAATAGCGCTGCAGCCCTTTACGTAGGCAAGATGGTTGAAGATATAAAAGAGGGTATTAAAATGGCAAATAATCTTATAGATACAGGTTTGGCATTTGATAAATTTAATGATGTTCTTCAATATCAAAGGAGGATTCTGCAATGATTCTTGATGATATTGTGGCAAAAAAGAAAGAACAAATCAAAATTCAAAAAGAATTAAAACCAATTTCAGAGCTTATTTGCACATGCAATAAGGAATCAAGAGATTTTCCGGCTGCTATAAATAAAGATGAGATTTCTATTATTGCAGAAATAAAAAAAGCATCACCATCTAAGGGGATAATAGCAGCGGATTTTAATCATAAAAAAATAGCGGAAAGCTACGAAAAAATCGGAATTGATGCTGTATCTGTATTAACTGAAAGGTATTTTTTTCAAGGGGAAAATGAATATATAGATGATGTAAAGAACATAACGACAAAGCCTATATTGCGGAAAGATTTTATAATTGATGAATATCAAGTTTTTGAGTCAAAAGCTTTAAAGGCTGATGCTGTACTTTTTATTGTGGCAATACTGGGAAACAAAATAAAAAAGTTTTATGACCTTGCTAAATCCCTTGAGCTTTATTGCATTGTTGAAGTACACAATGAAACTGAATTAAATATTGCATTGGAGGCAGATTGTGCAATAATCGGAATAAATAACAGGGATTTAAATAATTTCAATGTTGATATAACGACAACAGAAAAATTAATAAGCAAAATAAATGGTGATAGATTGGTTGTATCAGAAAGCGGAATCAAAACACCTGAGGATATAAAATATTTAAGGTCTCTTGGTGTAAATGCGGTTTTGATTGGTGAAACATTTATGAGAATTATTGATGATTACAATAAATTAAATGATTTTATAATAAAATCTAAGGGTGAATATTAATGGTTAAGATTAAAATATGTGGTATAAGAAGAATAGAAGATATTGAGTATTTAAATATATTAAAGCCGGATTATGCAGGATTTGTATTTGCAAAAAGTAAAAGACAGGTTAAAATTGAAACAGCAAAGGCACTTATAGAAAAACTTGATAAAAAGATAAAAACAGCAGGTGTTTTTGTTAATGACGATAAGAATGATGTTCTTAATAAAGCTAATAGGTTAAACCTTGATGTATTGCAATTTCACGGAGATGAAACCCCAGAATATACCGATAATTTTAAAGGGTTTATTGTATGGAAGTCTATAAGGGTAAAAGATATCAGGGATTTAGAGTTAATAAAGCAATATTCTGTCGATGGAATACTGTTTGACAGTAAAATCGAAGGAAGCTTTGGAGGGACAGGAATTCCATTCGATTGGAATATTTTAAATAATCTAAGAATGGATAAACAATTGATACTTGCAGGAGGATTAAATTCAGATAATATATTAAGGGCTATAGAAATAGTTAAGCCGGATATTGTTGATATTTCAAGCAGTGTTGAGACAGAAGGATATAAAGATTATAAAAAAATGAAAGAATTTATTGAGAAAGTGAGGAAAATATCTTGAAGGGAAGATTTGGGAATTTTGGTGGTCAATATGTGCCAGAAACGATTATGAATGCTTTGATTGAATTGGAAGAAGAATATAATAAGGCAAAAAATGATGAAAAGTTTATGGAGGAATACAGGTATTATTTAAGGGAATATTCCGGAAGACCTACTCCACTTTATTTTGCAGAAAATCTTACTAAAAAGCTGAATGGTGCAAAAATTTATTTAAAAAGGGAAGATTTAAATCATACAGGGGCACACAAGATAAACAATGTACTTGGTCAGGTATTACTGGCAAAGAAAATGGGTAAAAAGAAGATAATAGCAGAAACAGGTGCTGGTCAGCATGGTGTTGCTACAGCGACAGGTGCGGCTATGTTTGGAATGGATTGTGAGATATTTATGGGGGAAGAGGATATAAGAAGGCAGTCATTAAATGTATTTAGAATGAAACTTCTCGGTGCAAAGGTTAATTCGGTAAAATCAGGTACTGCTACACTTAAAGATGCCGTTAATGAAGCAATACGCCATTGGGTTACACATATTGAGGATACATTTTATGTTATAGGTTCTGTAGTAGGACCACATCCATATCCAACTATGGTAAGGGATTTTCAAAGAGTAATAGGGGATGAAGCAAGGGAACAAATCTTATTAAAAGAAGGCAGGGTTCCGGATTATATTATTGCATGTGTTGGCGGTGGCAGTAATTCAATGGGAATATTTTATCCTTTTATTAATGACAGATCAGTAAAATTAATTGGGGTTGAAGCCGCAGGTTTAGGACTCAATACAGATATGCACGCTGCTACGATAGCAAAGGGTTCTATTGGTGTACTTCATGGCATGATGACATATCTTTTGCAAAATGATGAAGGACAGATTATGCCGGTGTATTCAATTTCAGCAGGACTTGATTATCCGGGTGTAGGACCTGAACATTCTTATTTGAAAGATATAGGAAGGGCAGAATATCAATCAGCGACAGATGAAGAAGCCTTAACTGCATTTATGGACTTATCTCATATAGAAGGTATAATTCCAGCACTTGAAAGTGCTCATGCAGTTGCATATGCTATGAAGTTAGCACCAAAATTAAGTAAAGATAAAATCATTATTATTAATTTATCTGGTAGAGGAGATAAAGATGTAAATACAGTTGCTAAGATAATGGGGGTGGAACTATGAACAGAATTGATTTAAGGTTTAAAATATTAAGAGAAAAAGGTCGTAAAGCAATGATTCCATTTATTGTTGCAGGTGACCCTGAGATAGAAACAACGGTTGAACTTGTTGAAGCAATGGATGAAGCTGGTGCTGATATAATAGAACTGGGTATACCATATTCAGATCCTCTTGCAGATGGACCTATTATACAAGCTTCATCAACAAAAGCATTGTCAAATGGTGTCAAAATACCAGATATTATGGAGGCAGTACACAAAATAAGAGAAAAATCTGATGTTCCATTAATCTATCTTGTTTATTATAATTCTGTTTTTAGATATGGGATTGAAAGATTTATGCAAGAAGCAAAAAAAGCCGGCATTGATGGACTTATTATACCTGATTTACCCCTTGAAGAAAGGGAAGAACTGATGAAAATTGCAGGTAATTATGAAGTTTATTTAATACCCTTGGTTGCACCTACATCACAGGAACGTATTAAAAAGATATGCGAGAATGGGAAGGGGTTTGTCTACTGTGTTTCAACAACAGGTGTAACCGGTGTAAGACAAGATATTGAAACAAATATAAAAGATTATATGGATATAATATCGAAGTATACAGATATGCCTAAGGCACTCGGCTTTGGAATATCAGGCAGTGAAATGGCAAAAAAATTTAAGCCGTATTGCGATGGAATTATTGTTGGAAGTGCTATTGTAAAAAAAATTGCCGAAGGCAAAAATAAAACAGAGATAATAGATAATGTTAAAAAATTTGTAAAAGAAATAAAAGATGTGTTATAAATTTTTATGCTTATGTTTTTATAGATTAAAGGTGCTAAGTTTATGCACTTTTAATCTATAAATTTATCATTGGTATGCTAAAGGATGCAATTAAAGCTATAACCATTATTATCACAATAATTAAAGCTATATACCTATGCCAGCTATTTTTATTATTATATTTTTT
This sequence comes from Aceticella sp. 75b-Ac, assembly GCF_056032965.2. Taxonomy (NCBI): domain Bacteria; kingdom Bacillati; phylum Bacillota; class Clostridia; order Thermoanaerobacterales; family Thermoanaerobacteraceae; genus Aceticella; species Aceticella sp. 75b-Ac. The sequence goes on along the minus strand of NZ_CM190971.1, from coordinate 663,540 downwards.
CATACAAACACCTCAATATATTATTCGTTAATCCGTAAAATATAAAATCTCCTTATATTTTATCATATATTAATATTTTATAAAAATAAAACATAAAAAATTCATAAATTTATATAACAAAAGGAAAAATAATTACAAGGAGGAATTGAATTTGACTAAGGACGAAAATATTATATTAATAAAAATAAAAAAGCAAATTGATAACATGTCGGAAATGATGGAAAGAATGAAGATTGCAGACTATGTAGAACTTATGCAAAGTCCCTTCAGACTTTTGTGGCTAAATTTTATTGGAGGTCTTGCACGCGGTTTTGGCATGGCAATAGGTTTTACCTTACTTGGAGCAATCGTGATCTATATTCTTCAAAGAGCAGTCCTACTAAATTTACCGGTAATTGGTAGCGTAATAGCACATATAATTAAAATAGTTCAGCAAAATTTATAATGGTTTAAAAACTAAAAAACTTATGGAGGAGTTTGTATGGATAATAAAAAGCGGAAATATTTTTTACAAAGATTATTAGAAGAAAAAGATAATGTAATTAATATTATAGATGAAATGAAGAATAATGATGGAATAGATAAAATAGCTGAAAGGGAATATTTTCAAGAATTATCCCTTGCAGATAATCATCCTGCAGATATAGGTTCAGAAGTATATGAAAAGGAAAAAAATCAAGCATTAAAAGATAATGCAAAACATATTTTAAGACAGATAGAAGATGCACTTAGCAAAATAGGATCAGACCAGTACGGTATTTGTAATCACTGTGGAAAAGAAATAGAAAATAAGCGGCTTGAAGCCATCCCTTATACCCCCATCTGTGCTGAATGTGCTAAAAATAATGATATTAAGCTGAGAGATTTAAAATTTTCAAGACCTAATGAAGAAAGAGCGATTAAATATCCTTTTGGATGGGGATATATGGATTTTAAAGATGAAAATCAATTTGATGCTGAAGATGCAAATCAAGCAGTTGCAAGATATAATAAAACTAAAGCTGGTCTTGACAATTATGATGAGGATTATGATGATTATAATTCTGGTTATGTAGAAGAAACTGATAAAATAAGCAATGAAGCTTATAAAAAATCAATTGAGTAATAAATGAACAATATCAATGTTGAATTTTTATACAAAAAATTTTAACATTGATATTGACTAAATATAACTATTATAATATAATATTATTAAACGCAGGGGAGTAGCTCAATTGGTAGAGCGGCGGTCTCCAAAACCGTAGGCTGCGGGTTCAATTCCTGTCTCCCCTGCCATTTTTATGCTTAGAATCAAGGCTTTTCGGCTTGGAATAATATGTTAAAGTTTGATTTGCTAACATTTTGCTAACATAATAAATAAAAATACATACATAAAAATAAACATTAAGATTAAAACAAATCAGCTACAAAAAAGGTTAAAAATTGTTAAAGATGTTTATAAAGTAACAAAGGGAACTAAACAAATGATAGAAAGATGTGGCTATACAGAAAATAATATCTCTGAACTTGTAAAAGAAATAAGGAATACTAATGTCTGTCCCTCTGTCTGAAGGAGGTTAATTATGTTTATAGGATGCCATTTGTCGGTGTCAAAAGGATATGAAACAATGGGTAAGGAAGCTTTAAAATTAGATGCGAATACATTGCAGTTTTTTACACGCAATCCCAGAGGTGGTAAAGCAAAAGACATCGATCCAAAGGATTGCGAAGCTTTATTAAATTTAATGAAGGAAAATAATTTTTCAAAAATTGTAGCACATGCACCATATACATTAAATCCCTGTGCATCAGATGAAAGAACAAGAGTATTTGCATTGGAAGTTATGTCGGATGATCTTAATAGGATGGAATATCTACCACATAATCTTTATAATTTTCACCCTGGCAGTCATGTAAAACAAGGAGTTAATGTGGGTATAGATTATACAATAAGTTTGCTTAATAAAATACTTAAACCAGAGCAAACGACAATCGTATTGCTTGAAACGATGGCAGGAAAAGGAACAGAAATAGGAAGGACATTTGAAGAATTAAGGAGGATCTTAGAAGGTGTTAATCTTATAGAAAAAATGGGTGTTTGCTTTGATACGTGTCATGCATATGCTGCAGGTTATGATATAGTAAATGATTTAGATGGTGTTTTAGAAGAGTTTGATAAAATAATAGGACTTAATAAATTATATGTGATACATTTAAATGACAGTAAAAATCCATTCGGAAGTCATAAGGACAGGCATGAAAAAATTGGAAAGGGTTCAATCGGTATTAAAGCATTAGCTAAGGTTATAAATCATCCAAAATTAAGACATTTGCCATTTATATTAGAAACGCCAAATGATTTATCTGGTTATGCGGATGAAATCAAGATATTACGCGATTTATATAAATAGCAGTATTTTAAAAAAGGTGACACAAAATTAAAATCTATTTCTGATTCAAACCACGTCATTTCTTTAAATCTTTTAATCTCATCAATTACATTTTTTTATTTTCATCATTAATAACAAGACCGCATTCACAATAGTCCGGTACCATATTAGGTCTCTGACCGCCTCTTACGTACTTAATCACAATATCTCCGGATTTTTTCTTAAAATCTTTTACTACATTAATTCAATAATACATATTATTGTGATATAATTCTACTTGAAATAATTTCAAGGAGGGTATACAAAATGGATGAGTTTGTTCCAAATAGGGAAGATGCATATAATCTTTTAAGGAAATATAACAAAAATGAAAGCTTGATACACCACGCTTTAGCCGTTGAAGCAGTTATGAGGCACTTTGCAGAATTATTTAATGAAGACAAAGAAAAATGGGGCATCATAGGGTTACTTCATGACCTTGACTATGAAATATACCCTCACGAGCACTGCAAGAAGGTTAAAGAAATACTTAAAGAGAATAATTATCCTGATGATTATATAAATGCGATAGTAAGTCATGGATGGAAAATATGCTCTTCTGTAGAACCAACTGAAAAAATGGAAAAAGTTTTATATTCGATTGATGAACTAACGGGTTTGATAACTGCTACTGCACTTATGCGTCCAAGTAAAAGCGTGCTTGACTTAGAAGTAAAATCAGTCAAAAAGAAATGGAAACAAAAAGGTTTTGCAGCAGGTGTAAACAGAGATATCATTAAAGAAGGTGCGGAAATGTTGGGGATGGATCTAAACCAAGTTATTGATGAAACAATAAAAGGTATGTGTAACGTTGCGGATAAGATTGGCTTGAAGGGAAATTTATAAAATATTAACATTTTTCCCATTGACTTAATTTTTTAAAGCAGTCAAATATTGTTGACTAAATATTAACAATATTATAGTATAAGAAGGGATAGCTTGAAAAGATTCATTTCAAGAGATAAGGGAAGCCTTAAAAGATGGGAAGCAAAACTGATAGGTAAAGACCCTAAAACAGGAATACCTACACTCTGTATAGGTGATTTATGCTGTGGTTCGGTGGGATTTTTAATAAAAATGCTTCAGAAGATAGAACACTACCTTTTAAATAAATTAACAGGAGACAAGAAACAATATGAAGAACTTTTTGAACAGTGGAAATAGCGGGACATTTAGAAATGAGAAGTGCGATGTGTGAAGTGAAAATATACAGTTACAATGGAGGTTAACTTATGGGCAAGATAATAGCTGTTTGTAAGAGCGAAAATAAAGGTGAGCGCAAGGTAAATGTAGGTTCTGTTCGCCTTGTGGAAAACTTTGGAGTAAAGGGCGACGCCCATGGAGGTAACTGGCACCGCCAGGTGAGCCTTCTGGCCATGGAAAGCATAGCTAAAATGATAGAAAAAGGCCTGAAAGTTGGTCCCGGGGATTTTGCCGAAAACATCACCACCGAAGGCATAGACCTGGTGAGCCTACCCGTGGGCACAAAGCTCAGGGCGGGAAAAACACTGCTGGAGGTAACCCAGATAGGCAAGAAATGTCACGCCAAATGCGCTATATATGAACAGGCTGGTGACTGCATCATGCCTCGGGAGGGTATATTTACAAAGGTGCTGAAAGGTGGGGTCATATTCGCTGGAGATAGTATAGATGTGGTGATGTAATAATATTGAGTATGGTATAAAAATAGATATGAGCATAATTAAAGATAAATCAAAAACAAAAACCAAAATAGGTACGATATGTAAATGATAAAGGCTAAAAAATATACTTGAACATTTAAAATTTAATAAGAGGAAAACAAAAGCTAAAAAAGGGCATAAAAATCCCGTAAAAGATGAATGGTAAAAACTGATAAATATTTGAGTTGTAAAATTAAGCTAAACGCTTTAAACCATCAAGTGACCTTGTTTTATCAAAATCACCTGCTTTAACAGCAGCTATAGCAAGAGCTAACAAAGTTATTTTTTACCATTAAAGTATTTAGGATGTTGCAATTATTTTTTTCAACTTTTTGCATTTAATTATTGCAAAAAACATTTGTTTAGTGTAAGTACATATATATGATATAATCAAATGTGATATACTAAGACATTATCATAAATCAATCACTTAATTTGCATTTGAGCGAAAAATTTTTATTGTGTCTTCAAATAAAAAGAGTATAATTATATCCTGAGAATAAAAGTGTTAACTAATTTGCAAAAAATATACAAAAATATTTTTATACTAAGTCTGCTAAAATTGAGTTAATTGGAGGTATTAATTGATGGACAGTGCTTTCCCCAAAAAGGTCCTGATTGTAGAAGATAGTAAATTTAACGCTCAAATAACGGCGGATATTTTAAGCAAATATAGATACAAAACAGAAATAGCCTCAACGGGAGAAGAAATTGTGGAAAAGATAAACAACAACCAAAGTTATGATTTAATCATTATGGATATAGAACTTGGAGGAACAATCGACGGAATAGATGCAGCTCAAATAGCTCAGCAGCATAAAGATATTCCAGTTTTATTTTTAACTGCAAATGCCAATAAAGAAATAATGGAAAAAATCCGATCAGTTACAGCTTACGGTTATGTCCTCAAAGGTGTGGACGAATGTGTACTCATATCTCAAATAGAAATGGCTTTTAAGCTCTATGAGGCAAAAAAACAGATAAAAAAGAGAGAAGAATTGTTTCACAGTATGTTTGAAAGCCATGATGTAATGATGCTACTTATCGAACCCGAATCAGGACGCATTATTGATGCTAACAAAGCTGCTTGTCATTTCTACGGTTATTCCAAAGAAACCATGCTGCAGATGGATATAGAAGCTGCTATTGGCATTTTTACCATAGATGGTTGTCAAAAATGTTCGGAAGTTTTAAAGAAAGGCTACAGTCCCTGTATTTGTCTTCAAAAATTAGGTGACGGAAAAAAGAGATTAATAAAAACATATTCATCTCTTTTAGATTATCAAGGAAAAACATTGATGTATCTGATTATCTTTGACATTACTGAAGAATTGAAAGCAAGAAAAAATCTTGAATTTTATAAAAAACTTTTTGAAGATTCACTCAATGAAATTTACATATTTCATTCAAAGACATTAAAATTCATTGAAGTAAACCGTGGGTCAAGGGAAAATTTGGGATATACTGAAGAGGAGTTCGAAGAAATGACTCCTCTTGACTTAGAACCTGAGTTTACATTAAAAAGTTTTAAAGAACTTCTTCAGCCGATTTCTAATGGAGAACAGAAATTAATCATATTTGATACAATGCACCGCAGGAAAGATGGTTCTTTATATCCAGCAGAGATTCACTTAGAACATATAGAATTTGGAGAAGAAAAAGTATATGTTGCACTTGCTGTTGACCTGACAGAGCACAAAAGGATAAAAAGAGACTTAAAAGAAAAGAACGAAATTTTAAGTACTATAATGGAATATGCTGGAGATGCTATTATTATGATTGATTATAACGGTAAAGTGACCTTCTGGAATCCTGCAGCGGAACGTATACTTGGTTATTCAAGAGATGAAATACTAGGAGTCCACTCGAAATCATCAATCACAAATTAACAAATATGTTATTGAAAACCATATAATTTACAATAAAAAATACTCCTGAACACATATGAAATAAGCACTTAAGAGCTATTTTTATGATATAATATAAATAATATAATAAGAAAAATGTGGTGATAAAAATGTTAGGAAAAGCAGACAGACAAATGTCATTTTCAGATTATTGGTTACTTGGAAAAATTTCTGAAGATAGTTATTATCATAGATTAAGAACATGGGTATTTAATAATCTTAATGAAGAAATGTTTCAGCCACTTTTCTCATACTATGGCAGAGAATCCATATCTCCGGTATATACATTTACAGCGATGCTGATACAATTTGAAAAAGGATATTCTGATCGTGAAATGGAAGAAGAATCACGATTCGATGACAGAATTAAATATGCATTAACCGCACCACGGGATTTTGATGGAATAGATGCAGTAACATTATGTGATCATAGAAAAAGACTGTTTAACAGCGAAATAGGAAAAGAAATATTCATTAAAACAATTAGTCAGGCAAAAGAAGTAGGACTGTTTGATAAAGACAACTTACACATAATAGATTCATTCATGATTTGGGGTTCCTGTGCCAGACAAGATACTTACACTATGATATACCAAGGGATAAAGATGGTTCTCCGTTTCATGAAGTTTTACGAAATGGAAGATGAATCGAAAAAAATACTGAAAAGAACAGATTATAAAGAAAATATCAAAAAACCCAAAATAGCATGGGAAAACGAAAAAGAAAAAGCAAAATTACTCGAAGAACTTGTTAAAGATGCACTATCACTCGTAGAAAATATAAAAACAAAAAAAGATATAAAAGATGATTTAAAAAAAGCAATTGAATTATTAGAAAGAGTAGCATTACAAGATGTTGAAATAACAAACGACGGGCATGTAAAAATGATAAAAGGAACAGCAAAAGACAGAATAATATCAGTAGTAGATGATGAAATGCGCCATGGAAGAAAGACCTCATCGAAATTATCAGATGGATACAAAGCTGAAATTATAACAGGAGGAGAAAAAGGCTCAGTAGTAGTAGGAATAGAAGTTGATGGAGCAAATATAGCAGATGGAGAACATATGAGTGATCTTATAGAACAAAGCCGAAGAAACGGCGTTGATATAGATAAACTGTATGGAGATTGTGCATATAGTGACTTTGAAGAAATAGAAAAAAGGAAAGAAGAAGGAACAGATTTTTGCATTAGAGTGCCGGAAGCAACAAATCCAAGTGGAGGATTTTCAAAAGAAGAATTCAAAATTGATTTAGAAAAAGGAACAGTAGAATGTCCCAATGGACATATAAAACAATTTGATACTGAAAAAACACAAAAACATGAGCAAGTTACAGTGAAATTTAGAGCAGAAGAGTGTAATGATTGTCCGCTAAAAGACCAATGTACAAAATCAAAAAAAGGGAGAACAATAAATATACATCCGTATGAAAAAGAAATACAAGAACAAAGGGAATATCAAAAAACAGATGAATTTAAAGAAGACTATGCAAAAAGACCGAATGTAGAAAGAAACATATCAGAACTTACCAGGCATGGCGGACGTAAAGGAAGGTATAGAGAAAAATTAAAAATAAGATGGCAAATGATAATGGTAGCAATAAACAATAATATCAAAATAATAACGAAACATATTTCTAAAATTTGTAATAGACAAATTAAGAAGGGGGAAGTCTGCCCAAAAACGGCTTAAAGAATGGTTAAGGATATTAAAAATAGCAATAACAGGTCAATAAAGCCATAATATACATATTAAAATCAATAACAAAATCATATATATTTCTTTGAATAGAGATTATTCTGATAATTTATGCGATGATAAAAATTCTTAACCGGCAGATAAGTTATTTTCGAGTGGACTCCTAGCTGAAGAGCTTAGAAAACAGGTAAGTACGATGGAATTAGAAGGAATAGACAGAGTAACAGCAAGCTTTGGTGTAACTGAATACAGGGACACTGATACCATTGACACGGTTTGTTCACGAGTAGATAATATGCTTTATGAAGCAAAAGGTAAAAGAAGAAATTGTGTAAAAAGAGGGTAAAAATGTGCTGAAATATTTTACATAGAGGGGGGCGTAAATGGCAAGTACTTTTCGATAAATTTCGGAAAATAATTTTCTTGAATTTTTTCCAGTTATAAAAATAAAAAAGCCTTTTTTCAGGCATTTTTAAGGCTTATTAATGATAATTAAAACTGCTTAAAAAATTGATCAACTGACTTGTAATCAGCTTAAATCAAAGTTTTCACGAGATGTACAAGCATAATTATAATAATTATGGAGGCAGATTAAATGTATGATACGATTATAATTGGCAGTGGTCCTTCTGGTTCAACATTGGCTAGAAAATTATCAAAAGATGGCTATAACGTATTATTAATAGAAAAGTACAGTTTGCCGAGGTATAAGGCTTGTGGTGGTGGCATAACATCAAGATGTTATAAATTAATAGATTTAGATATAGACAACTATATTGAAGATATTACCTATAAGATTTTATTTGTATTCGATAATAATGAATCTATTTGTTTGAAGGTGGATAAACCCATTATTTATCAAGTCGATAGAATTAAATTTGACAAATACCTTGTTGATAAAGCTATTGAATATGGATGCAAAGTACATGATAATGAACGATTTTTGGATTTTTATGAAACTGATAAAGGTATTATTGTAAAAACCGATAAAAATAAGTATAAAGCAAAAGTTTTGGTAGGTGCTGATGGGGTTAATAGTAATGTTGCATATAAAGCAAATTTGACAAACAGGAATAAGGGTATAGCGGTTGAAGCTGAGGTATATGTAGATAAGCAAAATATTGTAGAAAAAAAAGGAGAAGCGGTAGTAGATTTTAGTATCATTAATGGTGGATACGGCTGGATATTTCCTAAAAATGATAGGCTATCTATTGGTGTGGGAACTTTTTTAAACAAATTATCTGATATAAAGGAAAGACTTGATGACCTACTTGCCAAAAATATGATTGACAATAGCACTGAAATTAAAATATATGGACATCAATTACCTTTTCCGGATGGCAATGAAGGAATTTACAATAGTGAAAAAATAATACTGGTAGGTGATGCCACAGGACTTGCAGATCCATTTACGGGAGAAGGTATATATAATGCAATACTTACAGCTAATATAGCATATAATGTTATTGATAGATATTTAATTAAGAAATGCAAACTTGATGAATACACAAATAAGATAAATAAGGAAGTTATCCCTGATATCAAATGGGCATACAGATTATCATTATCTGTCTATAACAATATGTCATTGATGCAAAAAACAATTAGATCTTTTCCAAATGCATTATCATACTTTATAGATATAATGATGGGGGATAATAATTATATTAATTTTAAAGCAAAAGTGCCTTTATATGCTGCACATCTTAAGAAATTAAAAGCAAAAACTCAAATTCTGATTAGTATGTGAACTACATCGCCAATAAATTGGCGAGCTTCGTGCTCCCAATGAAACCTTGATGAAAGTTCCACCGGTACGCAACTGGAGTGTCCAACCCCACTACTGCCGTGACAGGTTTCCCCATCCTTTGCAGATACTTTTTCATTATATTGTATGCTCCCACACAATCAGCATTAAACAGTTTGTTTTCTACAATATACAGCCCTCTTTGTTTGCGATTTGCTTTATTTGCAGTTTCTTTGCTTATTTCTTTTTCATAAGGGCTGCATTGACTTGTATAGCTTTCTTCTTGTTTTTCTACAATTATTCCTTTATCTTCTGCTTTGTACGTTATCAGGTTTTCTATTTTTTCAAAAGGCCATTTGTGGAGTTTTTGATTGTTTACGTGTCCTATATCTTTGTTTTCTCGTATATAAGTTATATCTCCTATTATTATTTTTGCTGCTCCTTCTTTTTCTGCAATTTCTACAACACGCTTTGTAGCTGTATGAAGCAGATGTTTTATTTGTTTCCTTCTTTTTGCATATAGCGTCACGATTCTCTTCGTATCTTTGTGGTATTTGTCTTTATTTGCTGATTGCCCAGCATATGCTATGGATTGATAGTATGCTATCATTTTGTCAAAATATCTGTTTATGCTTAATAATTGTCTGCCTGATATGATAAATGTCTTGCCTGTTGTTATATAGCATGTCATAAGGTTATTTATACCCAAATCTATACTCATATATATTTCATTATCTTCTTTCTGTGTGATGAGCGGCAGCTCGGTAATAATATGAACCTTATATATCCTTGTTTTGGATAAAGGCATTATTTCGATGACTTTGGGACTGCCGCTCAGCTTTTTATATTCACTGGGTATTGTTATGTAAAGATAATCAACGTTTATATCGTATTTTTCTTTTAAGTGTTTTTTCTGCTGTTTGGGCAAAGATAATCTTATTTTACCGTCAATGATTTTAAATCCTTTGTTTAATCATCTTACATTGAAATTTGTATGTTTGTATCTTGGTGGTTTTGGATTTTCTATTTTACCTGTTTTTCTTAATTTATGATATGACTGCCATGCTTCATGAAGTTGTTTTAATGTTTCTTGTGCTGATTGTGATGGCAGGTTTTTATACCAGAAGTTGTTTTTTAACCTTGATTTTTGGTCATACCAGTCAGGGTATTTTTTGTCTTTATTCCAATTCTTTATTTCATAATTTGCTACATTCCATAGTTTTGATGAAGCATATGTTAAGGAATTTAGGATTATGGTTTGTTTTTTATAAGGACTGCTTAAATTTCTGACCTCTCATATCCGATTTTTGACTTCTGTTTTATACACAAGTTCTTGCATGAATAAGATTATTTTTCTTCATACACATAGTATATAATAGTGTATTAATAAAGTCAATTATAAGCAGTATTTTTCGATATTTATATCATCATAAAACCGGCTTTCATCTCTCCAATAAATTGGAGAGGATTCCCGCCGGTGGATCCTAAAAGTCACTCACAGGTCTTACACGATTTCCAAAGGAGTATATTCGGGTGGAACCTTCCCTACGTGGATATATGCCTATACTATTTGTTTTAATCCTTCATGCAGTATGTTTATCGCAGCATTTGTATTCCTGTCTATCTTCACTCCGCATCCATCATATTTATGTAATCTTACAGACAAGTCTTTTTCTACTAAATTTCCGCATCTTCTGCATTTTTTGTGTTGTGTATGCTGGATTTACCTTATGGAGATTTCTTGCTTAATTAGTGTTAAAATCCAAGCATAAATGGTATAATAATAAAAAAATATATTTTCTTGATAAATAAAAAATAATACAGAGGGAGATGTTTAATGTATAAAATCAATGAAATATTTTTAAGTATACAGGGGGAAAGTATATCACAGGGTTATCCAACCGTTTTTGTTAGATTTACAGGTTGTAATTTAAGATGCTCCTATTGTGATACAAAATATGCATATTATGATGGAACTATCTATAATAAGGATGATATAATTAAGGAAATAAATAAGTATAGTTATAAAAGAGTTTGCATTACTGGTGGCGAACCCTTACTCCAGCATAATATACAGGATATTATTGATATGCTTAAAGGTTATGAAATGTCAATTGAAACAAACGGCTCAATTGATTTGTCACAATTCAAATTACATAAAAATCATAGATTTGTAATGGACATGAAAGTACCTTCATCAAATTGCAGTGATAAAATGTATTTTAAAAACTTTGATTATCTAAAAGAAGAAGATGAGATAAAATTTGTTATAGGCGATAGAAATGATTATAACTGGTCAAAAGAAATAATAAAAAAATATTATAAAAAAGGACTAATTATTTTTACACCAATATTCGATATAATAAATATAAAGGATATTGTAAAATGGGTGCTTGATGACAGACTTGATGTAAGAGTACAAGTACAGTTGCAGAAATTTATATGGGGGAAAAATGAAAGAGGTGTTTAGATGAAAAAGGCAGTTATATTGTTATCAGGTGGAATGGACAGTACTACCTGTATGTCAGTTGCATATAAAGAAGGATATGATATGTATCCCATTTCATTTGACTATAACCAGAGGCATAAAAGAGAATTAGAATGTGCAAAAAATGTTGCAGAATTCTACAAGGTAAAGCAACATAAGATTATAAAACTTGATAATGTTGGTGGTAGTGCTCTTACGGATTTTACAATTGATGTGCCTGATTACAAAGGTGATTCAGAAAAAATACCTGTGACTTATGTGCCTGCAAGGAATATTTTATTCTTAAGTTATGCTGTGGGCTATGGGGAAGTAATAGATGCTGAAGCTATATTCATAGGTGTAAGTTCTGTGGATTACAGTGGATATCCGGATTGTAGACCTGAGTTTATAGAAGCATTTCAAAAAGTAATTAATATAGGGACAAAAAGAGTGGTGGAAGGTAGGCCTATAAAAATAATTACACCCCTTATAAACTTGACAAAGGCTGAAACAGTAAAACTTGCAGTAAAAAATCAAGCACCTCTTCATCTTACTACTACTTGTTATAAAGGAGGAGAAAAAGCATGTGGTATTTGTGATAGTTGCAGACTTCGTATTAAAGGTTTTAAAGAGGCTGGAATAAAAGACCCAATAGAATATGAAATTGAGATTGACTGGAAAGATAGTAAATAATATAAAACAGAATTATAAAAATATAATGATTATTGGAGGTTTTATAGTGAGAAGTATCAAAAGTAAACAACTTTTACTTATAGCTGCTGTAGTGAGTATTTCACTTGCTATTACAGGGTTTTATGCTGTAAATATATCCCAAAGCATACTAAAATCGAAAATAAACAATTCAAATCAAGCAGCATTATCCGTTGTTAATCAATATATGGATTTATTCAAAGAAAATACTGAGATGTTTTTATTGCAGCTATCAAAGTCAGATGCTGTAGCAAATTATGATGGAAGTGCTGAAAGTTTACAAGCTGTCTATAAAAAAATACAGGATATAAAAATTAGTAATCCAGAGATTAAGAATGTGTATTTCGTTACAACAGATAATAAAACAGTCATATATCCTCAACAGGATTTAAAAAATGTTAATATGACTCAGAGACCTTGGTACATAGATGCAGTAACTTCTGATGGAAAGATATTATGGACAGAACCCTATACTGATTCCTTAACAAAAGATCAGGAAGTCACATTATCAATGTCAGTTAAAGGAGCCGATGGCAAATTAATCGGGGTATGTGGTATGGACATAAGCCTTGAACACATTGCATCAAAATTACAAAATATTAAAGTTGGTAATACAGGATATATATATTTGCTTTCAAAAGATGGTATATTCTTAACACATCCTGATAAAAAAATGATAGGAATAAACATTAACAAATATGATTATGGTAACAAATTAATGTCTTTGAAAAATGGCATGTTCGAATATGTATTCAATAATCAACCAAAATTTGCAAGTGTAAAACTACTTGATAATTTTGGATGGAGGGGAGTAGTGGCAAATGAATCCACTGAACTTACCAATGATACAAATAAAATAAGGAATTCTGTAATTATAATCATGATAATATTCTTATTATTAGGATTATCAATTTCATATTTTTATGTGAATTCTATAACATCTGCTTTAAAAAAGATTATGTACGCAATGGAAACAGCTTCAAGAGGTGACATAACGGTCAGAACAAATATAAGCGCAAAAGATGAAACAGGTGTATTATCAAGAAGTTTTAACAATATGATGGAAAGTCTAAAAACATTAATAAAAAATATATACGGGATAGCAGGTTCTGTCAATAAAACCTCTGAAAATCTTGCTATAGGTTCTGAACAAGCTTCGCAAGCAATGCAGGATGTTGCTGCTGCTATTGAACAGATTGCAGAAGGCGCATCAAGTCAGGCAAAAGATGCAGAAAACAGTGCGAATGCCGCTATAAACCTTAGCGAACTTTTAGATACATCCGCTGATAATGTAATACATATAAATGAGGAAATGAATAAGATAAGTATTAATTCAAATAATGGTTTGAAGGCTATAAATGACCTTATCGAAAAAACTAATAAAAGTATTGAGGCTAATAGAGAAGTTAATCAATCAACAGTTTATCTTCATGAAAAATCAAGAGAAATAGGTAAAATTGTTGAGGCTATTACAGAAATAGCTGACAGGACTAATCTCCTCTCATTGAATGCTGCAATTGAGGCTGCAAGAGCGGGAGAAGCAGGACGAGGTTTTGCAGTAGTGGCAAATGAAGTTAAAAATTTAGCGGAACAGTCTTCAGAGGCTGCAGGTAATATTGGAAATCTGATATCTGAAATTCAAAGGAATATTGAAGATACTACAAAAACCGTTGATGAATCAAGCAAGATTACAAATCAGCAAACAGATGCTATTTTTGGCACAAAACAGATGTTTGAAGGCATAATAGGAACTGTCAAACTTATAGCAGAAAAGGTGGAAAATCTTAATCAGGCATTTAAAGAAATTGAATCACACAAAGATAAAATTGTAAATTCTGTTCAGGATATTGCAGCAGTATCAGAAGAAACAGCAGCATCATCAGAAGAAGTATCTGCAACATTTGAAGAACAAACCGCAATCGTTGAAGAAATGTCTTCGACAGCCGATGAACTAAAAAAATATGCAGATACGCTTTTAGAATCAGTTAAGAGGTTTAAAGTTTAATCAAATTAATAAATATTTTAGCTATTTTAGATTTAGGACATAATCAAAAGTGGTATATCAAAACATTATCATAAACCAATCATTGTGTATTTGAAAAATATAAGAAATGTATTGACATTTTAGCTATTATATTATATATTTATTCGTGGATAAAGACACACGTTCAATGATTATAAAAAAGGGTGCCTAAAATGGTTTTTTTATAAGATGACTTGAACGGAGGAATAACCAGGAGGTGAAATTATGTCAATAATATCAATGAAACAATTATTAGAAGCAGGTGTACATTTTGGTCATCAAACGAGAAGATGGAATCCTAAGATGGCTCCTTATATTTTTACTGAAAGAAATGGTATATATATTATAGACCTGCAAAAAACAGTTAAAAAATTAGAAGAAGCCTATGATTTTGTAAAACAACTTTCAATGGATGATGGAACAATTCTTTTTGTTGGAACAAAAAAACAGGCACAGGATTCTGTTAAAGAAGAAGCTGAAAGATGTGGCATGTATTATGTAAATCAAAGATGGCTTGGTGGAATGCTGACAAATTTTAAAACCATTAGAGGCAGAATTGAAAGGCTAAAAGCTTTGGAGAAGATGGAAGAAGACGGGACATTTGATGTATTACCCAAGAAAGAGGTAATAAAATTAAAGAAAGAACAGGAAAAATTAGAAAAGTATCTTGGTGGTATAAAGGATATGAACAGACTTCCATCTGCACTATTCATAGTTGACCCTAAGAAGGAAGCTATAGCTATTGCAGAAGCAAAAAGCCTTGATATACCGGTAGTGGCAATTGTTGATACAAATTGTGATCCGGAAGAAGTTGATTATGCAATTCCAGGCAATGATGATGCAATTCGTGCAGTTAAATTAATTGCTTCAAAAATGGCAGATGCTGTTATAGAAGGAAAACAGGGGGAACAGTTTGCTGCCTCTGTAGAAGAATAATATACACAAAAGTGGTAAGGAGCATAATCATATCCTTACCACTAAATTATATTAAAGAATAGGAGGAAAAACAGTGATAACGGCAGAGCAAGTAAAAGAATTAAGGGAGCGTACAGGTGCTGGCATGATGGATTGCAAAAAAGCCTTAGTAGATTCAAATGGCGATATAGATAAAGCGATTGATATACTGAGGGAAAAGGGATTAGCATCAGCAGCAAAAAAAGCAGGCAGAGTTGCAAATGAGGGACTTGTTGATTCATATATCCATGGCGGAGGAAGAATAGGCGTACTAGCCGAAGTAAATTGTGAAACAGATTTTGTTGCAAATACAGATGATTTTAAAAACTTCGTCAAAGAAATATGTATGCAGATTGCTGCAGCAAATCCACGATACATAACGAGAGAAGACGTACCCCAAAGTGTTATTGAAAAGGAAAAAGAAATTATAAAGGCCCAATCATTAAATGAAGGCAAACCAGAAAAAGTCCTTGAAAAAATAATAGAAGGTCGTCTGGAAAAATTTTATAAGGAAAATTGTCTTTTAGAACAGATTTATATTAGAGATAATGAGAAGACGGTTAAAGACTACCTAAATGAAAAAATTGCCAAACTTGGTGAAAACATAATAATCAGAAGATTTGTTAGATATGAAAGAGGCGAAGGTATTGAAAATTCTTCTGAAGAATAATAAAATTAAATAGGCAACCAATAAAATAGGACACGGTTGTGTCCTATTTTAAAATATTAAAGAAGGATATTAGAAAATTTTATAGAATTCATAAATGGGGTGTTTTTATTGTTAACAAAATATAAGCGTATAATTTTAAAAATTTCTGGCGAAGCTTTATCTGGCAAGAATAGTTATGGTATTGATTTTGATACAGTAAGTTTAATTGCCGATCAGATAAAGGAAGTAAAAGAAATGGGCGTTGAAATAGGAATGGTAGTTGGCGGCGGCAATATATGGAGAGGCAGAGAGGGAATAGGTATGGACAGAACAACTGCAGATCATATGGGAATGCTGGCAACTGTTATTAATTCCCTTGCTCTTCAAGATGCACTTGAGCATAGGGGTGTTGAAACAAGGGTGCAGACTGCAATTGAAATGAGGCAAATAGCAGAACCATATATACGAAGAAGGGCCATCAGACATTTAGAGAAAGGAAGAGTAGTAATTTTTGCAGCAGGAACTGGTAATCCATTCTTTTCCACTGATACTACAGCCTCGTTAAGAGCTGCCGAAATTGACGCGGAAGTTATTTTGCTTGCAAAGAAGGTAGATGGCGTATACGATAAAGATCCGTTAAAACATGAAGATGCAATTAAATTTGATGAATTGTCATATTTAGATGTTTTAAATAAAGGACTTAAAGTTATGGATTCTACAGCGACGTCCCTATGTATGGATAATAAAATTCCTATAATCGTTTTTGATTTAACTGTTCCTGATAATATAAAAAATATTTTAATGAATCAAAAAATAGGTACTGTTGTTAAGGAGGATTAAAATGAGTGATATACTAAAAACCAGTGAAGACAAAATGAAAAAATCTATCTTAATACTTAAAAATGAGTTAATGGCAATAAGAGCAGGCAGAGCAAATCCATCCATTCTTGACAGAATATCCATCGACTATTACGGTACAATTACGCCAATAAATAAGCTTGCAACAATAACGGCCCCTGAAGCAAAAGTTATTGTCATACAGCCATGGGATACATCAAAATTATCAGATATTGAAAAAGCTATTCAAAAATCTGATTTGAATATTAATCCGACATCAGATGGGAAAGTAATAAGGATGGTATTACCGGATTTGACAGAAGAAAGAAGAAAAGAACTGGTAAAATTAGTTCGCAAAAAGGGAGAAGAAGCTAAAGTTGCGATTAGACAAATAAGAAGAGATGCGAATGATGCAATTAAGAAAATGGATAAAAATGGCGAAATATCCGATGATGAAAAATCAAAAAAGGAAGAAAATGTACAAAAGCTTACAGATAAATATATAAAAAAAATCGACAGGATAATAGATGCAAAAGAGAAGGAGATAATGGAAATTTGATTGATATTATAGGTATGGATCTATATGATGCAATAAAACTTCTTGAAAAAAATAATTTAAAATATAAAATAATTGAAACGAGATCGGTTTATAATTATACAGGTTATCAATATAGGGTTGTTAATGTGAAAAATATTAATAACAATGAAATAACCGTAATAATAGCAAAATTTTAACCCCTCATTTTTGAGGGGTCTTGCCTATGTAATATGAGGAGGAAATTTAATGTTTTTTTTAAACAAACGTAAAATTGAAGCTAAAAATAAAATAAATATGAATAATATACCAAAACATATTGCAATAATAATGGATGGCAATGGAAGATGGGCAAAAAAAAGAGGATTACCAAGAATCTTTGGACATAAGGCTGGAATAAAAACAGTAAAAAAAATAGTTAAGGTCTGTTCAGATTTATCTGTAAAATATTTAACCTTATATGCATTTTCGACAGAAAACTGGAAAAGACCGACTGATGAGGTCAATGGATTAATGAATCTTTTAATTGAATATCTATCAAAGGAGGTTGATGAGCTTAATAAAAAAAATGTAAAAATTATTTTTATTGGAGACCTTTCCAAAATACCTGATAAATGCAATTATGAGATATTTAAAGCTGAAGAAAAAACAAGAAATAATACAGGGCTTATTCTAAATATAGCGTTTAATTACAGTGGAAGAAATGATATAATTAAAGCTGTCAAGAAAATTTGTGATAAAGTAGTATCAGGACAACTAAAAACATCCGACATAAATGAAGATATTATTAATGAAAATTTATATACATACGGACAGCCTGATCCCGATTTAATCTTGAGACCAGGTGGTGAATTGAGATTGAGTAACTTTTTGATTTGGCAGTCTGCATATTCTGAACTATGGTTTTCAGATGTATTATGGCCGGATTTTAATGAAGATGATTTAATAGAGGCAATTGTTGAATATCAGAAACGCAATAGACGATTTGGCGGTTTATAACGAGGGAGTTGAATTTATGCTTAAAACAAGAATAATAAGTGCTGCAGTTGGATTACCTCTGATTTTTTTTATTGTATTAAAAGGCGGGGTATATTTACAATTTTTTTTAATTTTATTAAGCATGATTGGATTATACGAATTTTATAATGTTCTAAAAAATATTGATATCATTCCAATTAAAATTTTTGGGTATTTGTCAATTCTATTCTTTTATTTAACTGAAAATTTAATGGACAATAAAGATATCTTGATATTAATTACTATGATAATTTTCAGTGTTCCTATTTTTATAAATAGATATAATATAAAGGATGTTTCTCTAACTATTATAGGTATTATATATGTTTTATTCTTTTCGTACATAGGAAAATTAAGAGAATTAAATGAAGGATATTTAATAGTATGGTTTGTTTTTATTATATCATGGCTGACAGATACGTTTGCTTATTTTACAGGTAGGTTTTTTGGAAAAACTAAATTATGTTCTATTTTAAGCCCTAATAAAACATTGGAAGGTGCAATAGGTGGGATATTTGGTTCGATATTTGGAAGCATAATTTTTACGTATCTTTTTTTTGATAAACTTAAAATAAGTATATTATTTGTTTTAGTTTTAAGTATATCTGGAAGCGTTGTTGCACAAGTGGGTGATTTATTTGCATCTTCAGTTAAAAGGTATTGTCATATAAAAGATTATGGCAATATAATACCCGGACATGGTGGAATTATTGATAGGTTTGATAGTATACTATATGTAGCACCATATGTGTATTTTATGTTTAACTATTTGCATATGAAATGAGGCGTTAATATGAAAAATATTGTAATTTTAGGTTCAACAGGCTCAATTGGAACACAGACCCTTGATGTTATCAGAAATTCAAAGGATTTTAATGTTCTTGGATTAACTTGTAATAATAATTTAGATTTGCTTATAAAACAAATCGATGAATTTAAACCCAAGGTAATTGCGGTGAAAGATGAAAATAATGCTAAAGAACTAAAAAATATATTAAATAATACAGGTGTTGAAATATTATCTGGAGAAAAGGGTATCTGCGATGTTGCTGAATACCATGATGCTGAACTTGTCGTTGTGGCAATAGAGGGTATAGCTGGTCTTATGCCTGCATACAAGGCGATAAAAGCAAAAAAAAATATCATGCTTGCAAATAAGGAATGTCTTGTTACAGGGGGCAAAATAATTACTGAACTTGCAAAGAAAAATAAGGTTAAAATATTGCCTATTGATAGTGAACATAATGCAATTTTTCAATGTCTACAAGGTAATGAAAAAAAGTATATATCCAAACTTATTATTACAGCATCTGGAGGACCTTTTAGGGGAAAAACAAAAGAAGAATTAAAATTTGTTACAATGGAACAGGCATTGAAACATCCAAATTGGAAGATGGGTAAAAAGATTACCATAGATTCTGCAACATTAATGAATAAAGGCTTTGAAGTAATAGAGGCAAAATGGTTATTTGATGTACCTTTAAACAAAATAGAGGTTTTAGTACATCCACAAAGTATTATACATTCTATGGTTGAATATATAGATGGAAGTATAATTGCAGAAATGGCTACAACTGATATGAGGATCCCAATACAATATGCTTTGAATTATCCGGAAAGAAAAGCTGTAAAGGGTGTGAAATCTTTGGATTTTGAGGTATTTAGCACATTAACGTTTGAAAAACCAGACCTTGAAACATTTAAATGTTTATCATTGGCTTATCAGGCAATTGAAGAAGGTGGTACAATGACAACAGTATTGAATACCGCTGATGAAGTTGCGGTATCATTATTCTTGGAAAAGAGAATAAAATTTTTAGACATACCAAAAATTATTGAAAAAAGCATGGAAAAACACGATAATATCATTAATCCTGACATAAATGATATAATAGAGGTAGACCATAGTATTAGAAAGTCAATTTTAGATGAATATATGAGGTGATTTATTTGATAATAGTTTTAAGCTTGATAGTATTAAGTATTCTTGTAATGGTACATGAATTTGGACATTTTATAGTAGCAAAAATGTCTGGTACAAAGGTTAATGAATTTTCAATAGGATTTGGTCCACGTTTATTTAAATGGAAATATGGAGAAACGGAGTATTCTTTTAGGATACTATTACTTGGTGGCTATTGTGCATTAGCGGGTGAAGATGAAAAAACAGATGATAAAAAAGGCTTTGCAAATAAGCCTTGGTATATTAGACTTGCTATTTTGGCGGCGGGACCAATTATGAATATTTTATTGGCAATGGTGTTTTTGTTTATGGCATTTTATATAACAGGTTCGCCAGTCCCACAGGTAAAATCAGTTTTAAGCGGATATCCTGCACAGAAAGCAGGTATATTGCCCAATGATAAAATTGTCATGATTAATGGTACAAAAATCAATGATTGGAATGATTTAGAGAGAATTATCAGTTCTAATAAAGGAACCGAATTAAATTTAAAGATAAAAAGAGATAATTCAATAATTGATAAAAAAATAACGCCAATCACTGATAAAAAAACATCAAAAGCCATGATAGGAATAATGCCTGAGTATCAGAGGTCAATTTTTTTAGCTATAAAAACAGCTGTAGACAAGACAGTATATTTTTCAAAAATAATTATATTATCCATTGTTTTACTTATAACAGGCAAAGTGCCTGCAAATGATTTAATGGGACCTGTTGGAATAGTTCAGACCATAGGAGCAGTAGCAAAGACAGGGTTTGTCGATTTATTAATATTTTCGGCTTTTATAAGCGTCAACCTTGGGCTTTTCAATTTGCTTCCATTTCCAGCCCTTGATGGCGGAAGAATATTATTTGTTTTAATAGAGGTATTAAGAGGAAAACCTGTTGATCCGAATAAAGAAGGATTTGTGCATTATATAGGATTTTTATTATTAATAATTTTATTTATTTTTGTAACATATAGAGATTTAGTCAGAATATTTTTAATTAGGTGATAAATATGAGAAAATTAACAAAAGTTGTTAATATAGGCAAAGTAAAAATAGGGGGAAATAATCCTATTGCAGTTCAATCTATGACAAATACAGATACAAGAGATATAAAAAAAACTATTGAACAAATTGCTAAGCTTCAAAATGCTGGTTGTGACATTATAAGAGTTGCAATTCCGGACATTGATGCTGCAAATGCCTTAAAGGAAATAAGAAAAAAGGTAAATATACCTATTGTTGCTGATATTCATTTTAATTATAAATTAGCAATAGAGGCAATAAATAATGGTGCTGATAAAATAAGGATAAATCCCGGTAATATTGGTGGAATAGATAAAATTAAAATTGTAGTTGATGCAGCTAAAGGCAGGAATATTCCAATAAGAGTAGGCGTTAACTCAGGCTCATTAGAGAAGGATATGCTTTTCAAGTATGGCGGTTTAACAAAAGAAGCAATTGTTGAAAGCGCGTTAAAAAATGTATCACTTTTGGAAAAGTTTGGTTTTTATGATATTGTTATATCTATAAAAACGTCAAATGTTCCTTTGACGATAGATTCCTATAATTTTATATCAGAAAAAGTCAATTATCCATTACATCTTGGAATAACTGAGGCAGGTACATTATTTTCAGGTACAATAAAATCCTCCATTGGGATAGGAACTTTATTATATATGGGAATAGGTGATACCATTAGGGTATCTTTAACGGGTGATCCAGAAGATGAGGTGAAAGTAGGCAGACAAATACTAAAGTCCTTAGGCTTACTTAATGAAGGTGTTGAAATAATTTCATGTCCTACCTGCGGCAGAACAAAAATCAATCTTATAGATTTAGTCAAAGAAGTTGAAGAAAGAACAAAAAGCATAAAAAAGCATATAAAAATTGCTGTTATGGGATGTGCCGTTAATGGTCCCGGAGAAGCTAAGGAAGCCGATATAGGTATAGCCGGAGGAATAGGAGAAGGTTTAATTTTTAAACATGGGCAAATATATAAAAAAGTTCCTGAGGAATTTCTTCTTGACGAATTTATAAAAGAAATACAAAGTTTGTTAGAGGAGGACTCTAAATGATTTCAGTTATAATACCTGCCTATAATGAAGAAAAAACGATAGGTAATGTTTTAAGTGTCTTAACAAAAATTGATATTATTGATGAAATTATTGTAGTTAATGATGGTTCAGAAGATAATACAGTTGCTGAAGCGGAAAAATACAATATTATCTTAATAAATCTCAAAAAAAATATGGGGAAAGGTGCAGCAGTAAAAGCAGGTATTGAAAAATCCAAGGGTGATATTATAGTAATGCTTGATGCGGATTTGGTTGGATTAACAGAAACCCATTTTTTAAGTCTTATCAACCCTATTTTAAATGATTCAGCAGATATGAGTATAGGGGTATTTTCTTCGGGAAGAAAATCAACCGATTTGGCTCAAAAAATTGCTCCATTTTTATCTGGGCAGAGGGCGATGAACAAAAAGTATTTTATAGACTTTTTAAATTCAAAAGATTTAGATACTTGCAAATATGGACTTGAAATAGCATTAACTAAATATGCTAAAGTAAAAAAATTAAGATTAGTGCAAATCCCTTTTAAAAATATGACACATATTATGAAAGAAGAAAAATTAGGTATTTTAAAAGGGTTTTATGCAAGACTTAAGATGTACTTAGATATTTTAAAAATCTGGGTGTAAAGGAGTATAATCGATGTTGCCATCTTTTTTAACAGAAGACCCTGAGATAAAAAATATTGATATAAAAAAAATAAGCCTATCTATAAAGGAAAAAATTTTATTTTTAGAATTGCCAAACAAATATCGGAATGACAAAATTATGGAAAAAATTAAATCGAAAATTAAATCTGTTATTCCGCTTCTAAATGATATAGAATTTTGTTTTAAGGAAATTAATGTTAAAAGCATTGACGAGCTAATAAAAGAACATTGGGATGAGATTCTTATTAAATCAAGTGAAATTTATAACGGCTTATTTAGTTTTCTTAAATCTTGCAATGTGTATGAAGAAAATGGGGAATTAATAATCAAAGCATCGAATGAAATTGCATATAATTTTTTAAATAAAAACAGGATAAATTTATTCTTAGAAAAATTTATTCATGAAAACTATAATATTAAAATAAAAATAAAATTATTATTAGATTCTACATTAAATATTAATATAAATGAAAAAATTAAAACCAATGAAGATAATTTAGCAAATATAATTATAAATTCAAATGAAAATGAAAAAAACAAGAAAAATCATGAAATTAACAAAAATATAAAAGTTTTAATGGGGAAAGAAATAAATACAGATGCTAAAGCTATTTCTGATATAAATCAAGAAGGTGAAGAAATAACAATTGAAGGTGATATTTTTTCTATTGAATTTAAACAAATTAAGTCTAAATATTTAATGGTATTTGATATTACGGATTATACATCTTCAATATCTGTTAAAGCTTTTATAAATGAAGATACATATAAAGTAATGCAAGAAACTTTAAAAGTAGATATACGTATCAAAGTAAAAGGCTTGGTTTTATATGACAAATATGAAAGGGATATGGTTTTAAATGCTAAGGATATTGTATTAGTCAATAAAAAAATTAGAATAGATTTAGCAGATGAAAAAAGAGTCGAATTACATGTTCATACTCAAATGAGTAGTATGGATGGTGTAAGTTCTGTTGAAGCTTTGATTAAAAGAGCATCTGAATGGGGGCATAAAGCAATTGCAATTACTGACCATGGGGTATTACAGGCATATCCAGAGGCTCAATCCGCTGCTAAAAGATATGGCGTAAAAGTACTATACGGTGTTGAGGGGTATCTTGTTAATGATGGTGAACCTATTGTAACAGGTAATACGGATGCATCATTAGATGATGATTTTGTTGTATTTGATATAGAAACAACCGGTCTTTCAAGTAAATATGATAAAATAATTGAAATTGGAGCTGTAAAGATTAGAAATTATGAAATAGTTGATAGATTTAAAACATTTATTAATCCTGAAATACCAATATCATCGTTTATTACACGATTGACAGGCATAAATACCTCAATGGTTAAGGATTATCCAACTTTAGATAAGGTATTGCCAGGATTTTTAAAATTTATATCTGGCAGTATATTAGTTGCACACAATGCCAATTTTGATGTAACTTTTGTAAAAACGAAAGCTGAAGAACTATGTTTAGAATTAAATAATCCAGTACTTGATACATTGGAATTAAGCAGACATTTGTATACCAATTTAAAAAACTATAAATTGGATACAGTAGCGGAATACCTTGAAGTAAATCTAAAAAATCATCATAGAGCAATCGATGATGCTGAAGCTACAGCTGAAATATTTTTGAAAAGTATTAAAAGAATTAAAGAAAAGGGCATTTTATATGTAAAAGATATAAATAATTCATTAAAAAATACGATAGATATAAAAAAATTACCTATGTATCATGTAATAATATTAGTTAAAAATCAAAAAGGGCTTCGTAATTTATATGAGATTGTATCTGAGTCAAATCTTAGATATTTTCATAGAAATCCCAGAATACCTAAGAGCTTATTAACACAAAAGAGAGAAGGACTATTAATTGGCTCAGCATGTGAACAAGGAGAAATTTACAGGGCTATTATAGCAAATTATGATAATAATAAATTAGAAAATATTGTTAACTACTATGATTATTTAGAAATACAACCAATCGGCAATAATGAATTTTTAATAGATAAAGGTGAAGTAAGAAATATTGATGAATTAAAATTAATTAATAAAAAAATATATGATATAGGTAAAAAGTATAATAAACCTGTTGCAGCAACATGTGATGTACATTTTTTAGAGCCTTGGGATGATGTAAACAGAAAAATATTAATGGCAGGGAAAGGGTTTAAGGATGTAGACAGACAGCCGCCATTATATTTCAGAACCACGGAAGAAATGCTTGAAGAATTTGATTATCTTGGAAATGATGCTGCAAAAGAGGTTGTTATTTATAATACAAATAGGATAGCTGAACTAATTGATGAGGTAAAACCAATTCCAGATGGTACTTTTCCACCATCAATAGATGGGGCAGAAGATGAACTTAAAAAATTGACAATGAAAAGAGCACATGAAATATATGGTGATCCCTTGCCTGAAATAGTTCAAGAACGACTTGATAGGGAATTAAATTCTATAATCTCAAATGGATATGCAGTAATGTATATAATCGCACAAAAACTCGTTTCAAAATCCTTAAGTGACGGATATCTTGTTGGTTCAAGAGGATCTGTTGGGTCATCATTTGTTGCTACAATGAGTGGTATTACAGAAGTAAATCCACTGCCTCCTCACTATATATGCCCTAATTGCAAGCATTCAGAATTTATACTAAATGAAAAGTATGGTTCTGGGATTGATTTACCTGATAATAATTGTCCTAATTGCAATACAAAGATGAAAAAAGATGGTCATGATATTCCTTTTGAAGTTTTCCTTGGATTTGAAGGTGATAAAGAACCTGATATTGACTTAAATTTTTCGGGAGACTATCAAGCTATTGCACATAAATATACAGAAGAATTATTCGGCAAGGGGCATGTATTCAGAGCAGGAACTATAGGAACATTAGCAGATAAAACTGCTTTTGGCTTTGTTAAAAAATATTTAGATGAAAGGAATCTTGTTGTACACAATGCCGAAATAAAGAGATTAATTATGGGTTGCTCAGGTGTAAAAAGAACAACAGGACAACATCCAGGTGGTGTTATGGTTGTGCCAAAAGAGAGAAGTATATATGAATTCACACCTATACAGCATCCTGCCGATTCCCAGGACTCAGATATAATTACAACTCATTTTGATTATCATTCAATAAGCGGCAGATTGTTAAAGCTTGATATACTGGGGCATGATGACCCTACAGTTATAAAAATGCTTGAAGAGCTTACAGGATTAAATGCACAGGAAATACCACTTGATGATAAAGAAACCATGAGTTTATTTACAAGTGTTGATGTTCTACGTATAAAGCCTGAAGATATAAATTGTCCTGTTGGAACATTGGGATTACCTGAATTTGGTACAAGGTTTGTAAGGCAAATGCTGTTGGAAACAAAACCGTCGACTTTTGCAGAATTAGTAAGAATAAGCGGCCTATCACATGGTACTGATGTATGGCTTAACAATGCACAGGATTTAATAAAAGAAGGGATTGCAACACTTAAAGAAGTTATTTCAACAAGAGATGACATAATGTTATATTTATTGAACAAGAATATGGGAAAAAAACTGTCATTTAAAATAATGGAGAACGTTCGTAAAGGCAAAGGTTTAATAGATGAAGAAATACAGGAAATGCAGAAACACAATGTACCGGAATGGTTTATTGAATCCTGTAAAAAAATAAAGTATATGTTTCCTAAAGCACATGCTGTAGCATATGTTATTATGGCTTTTAGAATAGCATATTTTAAAGTACATTACCCTGAAGCCTTTTATGCAACATATTTTACTGTTAGAGCAGATGAATTTAACTTTGATTTAATGAATTCTCTTGAAAACATTAAAAATAATATTAAAATTTTAGAATCTAAAGGTAATAATGCAACTGCAAAAGAAAAAGGGCAGCTTACAATACTTGAAATTGCATTAGAAATGTATTTACGCGGTATTAAGTTTACCGATGTTAACCTTTATAAATCAGATGCCTTAAAATTTTTAATTACAAAAGATGGAATATTACCACCATTGACTTCATTGGAAGGTATAGGAAGGCAAGCAGCGAAAGTTATAGCTGAAGAAAGAAATAACGGTATTTTTGTTTCTGTAGAAGATTTAAGAACAAGAACAAAGATAAGTAAAAATGTTATTGAGATTTTGAAAAATCATGGATGTCTTAATAATATACCTGAATCAAATCAGTTAAGTTTATTTTAATCTTGCATTGCAAAAACATGTATGTTATAATGGGTATGGTAAAATAGAATTTATGCTGAGATTAGAGTGGGCGATCCCACTCTTTCATATTTATATAAAGGATGGTATTTATTATGTCAAAAATAGAAGAAATAACCCGGGATATCGTAATGCCAGTAATAATCCAAAATAAATATGAGCTGGTAGATGTTGAATATAAAAAAGAAGGTAGTAACTGGTATTTAAGAGTTTATATAGATAAGGATGGCGGAGTTTCTCTTGATGATTGCCAGCTTGTAAGTGAATATTTAAGCAGTAAACTTGACGAAATTGATCCATTACAAAACAGTTATATACTTGAAGTTTCATCGCCTGGTATAGATCGTCCTCTAAGAAGTGCAAGAGACTTTGAAAAGTTTAAAGGATATTTAGTTGAAATATCATTATATACTGCGATTGACCAAAAAAAGAAATTTGTAGGCGAACTTATGGGATTGTTTGATGATAAAATTTTAATATTAGAAAATGGAATTCAACGAGAATTCAATATTAAAGATGTTAGTTTAATAAAACCGGTAATTAAATTTTAATAGTAAGGAGGGGATTAAATTGAATAGCGAATTTATAGAAGCATTAAATCAAATATGTAAAAACAAAGGGATAGCTCCTGATATAATGTTTGAAGCAATTGAGGCAGCCCTCGTTTCTGCATATAAAAAAAATTATGGCACATCACAAAATGTAAAAGTTACTATGGATCACGAAACAGGTGATGTCAGGGTTTTTGCTCAAAAGGTTGTAGTCGATAATGTATATAATAACTTGTTAGAGATAAGCTTTGAGGATGCATTAAAAATCAATAAGAAATATCAAATAGGAGATATAATAGATATTGAAGTAACTCCTAAAATATTTGGGAGAATAGCTGCCCAAAATGCAAAACAGGTAGTTATTCAGAGAATAAGGGAAGCAGAACGCAATATCATATATGAAGATTTTCTTCGTAAGGAATCAGAAGTTGTAACAGGAATTGTTGAAAGAATTGAAAAGAAAAATGTTTTAATAGATATGGGTAAAACAGAGGCAACTCTAATTCCCAATGAGCAGATTCCTAATGAAACTTATAATCATGGCGATAGAATAAAGGTCTATATAGTTGAAGTTAAAAAGACAACAAAGGGACCTCAGATTTTAATATCAAGGTCACATCCTGGACTTGTAAAGAGATTGTTTGAAATTGAGGTGCCAGAGATACAGCAAGGTATAGTTGAAATCAGGAGTATATCCAGAGAAGCCGGTTCAAGAACAAAAATGGCTGTTTTTACAAAAGATCCAAATATCGATCCGGTAGGTTCATGTGTTGGATACAAAGGGACAAGAGTTCAGGCTGTTGTAAATGAGTTAAGAGGTGAAAAAATAGATATAGTAAAATGGAGTTCAAAGCCTCAGGAATTTATTGTAAATGCATTAAGCCCAGCAAAAGTTATTAATATAGAAATTGACGAAAAGGAAAAGCTTGCAAAAGTTATTGTTCCAGATTATCAGCTTTCTTTAGCAATAGGAAAAGAAGGGCAAAATGTCAGGCTTGCAGCCAAATTAACTGGATGGAAAATTGATATAAAAAGTGAATCTATGGTTGAAGGTTAATAGAGGTGGTTTATATGAAAATAAAAAAAGTACCTTTAAGAATGTGCCTTGGATGTCAAGAAATGAAACCTAAAAGAGAACTTATAAGAATTGTAAAAAGAGCTAAAGACAATGGGGTTCAGGTTGATTTTACAGGGAAAATTTCTGGCCGGGGTTGTTATATATGTAAAAACATCGATTGTCTTGAAAAAGCAATAAAAACTAAACGTATAGAGAAATCCTTGGAGTGTAAGGTACCTGATGATTTAATAGAGGTTTTAAGAAAAGAGGTTATTGATGAATAACAAATTTTATTCTTTGTTGGGAATCAGCAAAAAATCTGCAAACATGTCAAATGGAAGTTTTGCTGTAGAAAAAAGTATAAAAAGTGGTTTTGCATATTTGGTAATAATTGCAGATGATGCAGCTACAAATACAGCGGAGAAATTTAAAAATCTTTGCGAAATCAAAAAAATACCTTTATTAATACAAGGTAAAAAAGAATTGATTGGTAGAAGTATTGGGAAAAATGATACTTCAGTTGTTAGTATTAACGACTTAAATCTATCAAATGAAATATTAAATATAATAAAGGAGTTACAAAATGATGGAGGTGAATAATATGTCCAAAACAAGAGTATATGAATTAGCAAGGGAATTAAATATATCAAGTAAAGACCTTATTTTAAAGCTTAATGAACTTGGTATCAAAGTTAAAAATCACATGAGTACATTGGAAGATGAAGAAGTAAACTTGATTGTTGAAATTCTTACAGATAAACATGAAGTCAAAGATGATGAAAATAAAATGGAATGTATAGAGAATGGGAATGATGAAAACAATCAGGTTAAAAGTGAAGATATTAAAATAATATCTGTACCACCTTTTATTACAGTAAAAGAATTATCTGAAAAAATGAATATTAATCCATCTGATATAATTAAAAAACTTATGTCCCGTGGAATCATGGTTACAATTAATCAACAAATTGATTATGATAATGCTGTTCAGATTGCAGAAGAATATGGTTTTTTGGTTGATAAAAAAGAAGAAGATGATGAAAATATAAATATATTGGATGAAGAAGATGATGAAAAGGATAATGAGGAGGAGTTATTACCACGCCCTCCTGTTGTAACCGTAATGGGGCATGTAGATCATGGCAAAACATCACTTCTTGATGCCATAAGAAAAACAAAAGTAAGCCAACATGAAGCAGGTGGGATAACACAACATATTGGTGCATCTGTCGTTGAAATTAACAATAAAAAAATTATTTTTCTTGATACACCGGGACATGAGGCATTTACAGCCATGAGAGCAAGAGGTGCCAGTGTTACAGATATTGCTATTCTTGTTGTGGCAGCAGATGATGGTGTAATGCCTCAGACTATTGAAGCCATTAATCATGCAAAAGCAGCCAATGTACCAATAATTGTTGCAATAAACAAAATAGACAAACCAAATGCTAATCCTGATAGGGTAAAACAGGAATTAACAGAGCATGGACTTGTTCCAGAAGACTGGGGTGGTGATACCATATGTGTAAATGTATCTGCACACTTAAAAACCGGTATTGATACATTGCTTGAAATGGTGTTGCTTGTTGCTGAAATGCAGGAACTAAAAGCAAATCCCAATAGAAATGCAAAGGGAGTTATTATAGAAGCACAGCTTGATAAAACCAAAGGACCAGTTGCAACTGTTCTTGTCCAAAAGGGCACTTTAAAAACCGGCGATGTTATAATTGCAGGTAGTGCCTTTGGAAAAGTAAGGGCAATGTTTGATGATAAAGGAAAGAAAATAAAAAAAGCAACTCCTTCAACACCAGTAGAAGTATTGGGGCTTTCTGATGTTCCAGAGGCAGGAGATGTGCTTGTGGCATTGCAAGATGAAAAAAAAGCTCGCATGATTGTAGAAAAAAGAAAAGAGAAACATAGAGAAGATAAGATAAAACAAAAACAAAAGGTTTCTCTTGATGAATTATTTAATCAAATAAAAGAAGGAAATATTAAAGAATTAAATATAATATTAAAGGCTGATTTACAAGGGTCCGTTGAAGCTATACAACAGTCTATTGAACAGTTAAGTAATGATGAAGTTAGAATAAAAGTAATACATGGGGCTGTAGGTGCAATTACAGAAACAGATGTAATGTTTGCAGCAGCATCAAATGCCATAATAATAGGCTTTAATGTAAGACCTGACAGTAAAGCTAAATCTTTAGCCGAAAAAGAA
Organism: Aceticella sp. 75b-Ac; assembly: GCF_056032965.2. Classification (NCBI taxonomy): domain Bacteria; kingdom Bacillati; phylum Bacillota; class Clostridia; order Thermoanaerobacterales; family Thermoanaerobacteraceae; genus Aceticella; species Aceticella sp. 75b-Ac. The sequence continues at coordinate 632,168 of NZ_CM190971.1, read as the reverse complement.
AAAGTTGATATAAGATTATATAGGATTATATATGATGCAATTGATGATATTAAAGCAGCTATGAAGGGAATGCTTGAACCTGAATTTAAAGAGATTGAGCTTGGTAAAGCCGAAGTAAGGGCAGTATTTAAAGTGCCTGGTGTTGGTAATATAGCTGGTTGTTATGTACTTGAAGGTAAAATATTACGTAATGCAGAAATAAGAATAGTCAGAAATGGAATAGTAATATATGAAGGAAAAATTGCTTCTTTAAAAAGATTCAAAGAGGATACGAAGGAAGTTTTACAGGGGTTTGAATGTGGAATTGGGATTGAGCGATTTAACGATATAAAAGAAGGAGATGTATTAGAGGCATTTCAAATGGAAGAAATACCTCGATGAAAGGATGAAACAAAGTGCAATACAGAAGTGGTAGGTTATCTGAAGAAATAAAACGTGAGATAAGCAAAATGATTTTTGAAGAAATTAAAGACCCGAGAATAAGCCCAATGATAAGCATTACTGACATAAATGTAACAAAAGACCTTCGTTATGCAAAAGTATTTATAAGCATATATGGAAATAATGAAGAGAAAAAAAACACCTTAGATGGTTTGAAAAGTGCCGCAGGTTTTATAAGGCGAGAATTAGGGAAAAAAATTAAAATGAGATATACGCCGGAATTGATATTTGAGATAGATGATTCAATAGAATACGGTGCCCATATATCAGAGATATTAAAAGATTTAAATGATAAGGAGGGTGGAAATGAGTGATATTAAATGAGATAATCGAAAATATATTAAGTTCAAGTAATATCATATTAGTTACACATATATCACCTGATGGTGATGCCATTGGTTGTACCACAGCAATGTATAAAGCATTAAAATTATTAAAAAAAGATGTAAAAATATTTATTGATGATGATATTCCAGATGTTTATAAATTTTTGCCTAATAGCGACAAAATAGAAAGACCGTACGATAAAAATGCAGATATTATTATTGTTATTGATTGTGCAGATAAAGATAGAATAGGGAATGCACAGGAGTTTTTAAAGAAAGATATTATCTCGGTAAATATAGATCACCATATATCAAATACACTTTACGCAGATATAAATTATGTCGACACAAATGCTGCTTCATCCGCAGAAATAGTTTACCAGATTATTAAATTATTGGGTATTAATTTTGACTCGGATATATCAACATGTCTCTATACTGCAATTGTTACAGATACCGGTGGATTTATGTACAACTCAACAACGGCTTTTACACATGAAGTAGCAGCAGATTTGATAAACAATGGGGCTCCTGTAAGTGATATTTCGGATAAAATATTTCATAATATCACATATAATAAAATAAAACTAATCGGGAGAGCCTTAAATAGCTTGGAATTGTATGAAAATGGTAAAATTACATGCCTTGAGATAACAAAAAAGGATTTAGATGAGACAAATTCTAAAATTTCCGACATAGAGAATATAGTAAATTATGGAAGAGATATTAACGGTGTTGAAGTTGCCATACTACTTGTTGAAAAAGATGATGAAATAAAAGTAAGCTTAAGGTCAAAGGAAAAAGTTGATGTAAATAAAATTGCCCAAATATTTGGTGGAGGTGGACATATAAGGGCTTCCGGTTGTTCTCTCAAAAATACTATAAAAGAAGCAAAGATTCAAATTTTAAATAAAATAAAGGATATTATTAATGAGGGATAAAATTGAATGGATTTTTAAATATATTAAAACCACCTGGTATGACATCTCATGATGTTGTTAATTTTGTAAGAAAACACCTTCATATAAAAAAAGTTGGTCATCTAGGAACATTAGATCCTGGTGCAGCAGGCGTATTACCAATATGTATTGGTAAAGCAACGAAATTATCAAATTATATGATGGAACATAAAAAAAGTTATAGGGCAGAAATTACATTTGGATTTTCAACAGATACCCTTGATAAATATGGGAATATTTTACATGTTACTAAAGTGCATAATTTAAATGAAAATGAGCTTATTAACGTAATTAATAGTTTTAGAGGTAATACTAAGCAGATTCCACCTATGTATTCTGCCAAAAAAGTAAAGGGTAAGAAATTATATGAATATGCTAAAGAAGGCAAAATCATAGAAAGAAATAAAATTAATATAACCATTTATGATATCAAAATTGTTTCATATGTAAATTTATACAGATTAATGCTTGATATTGAATGCTCTAAAGGAACATATATAAGAACGTTGGTTTATGATATCTGTAAGAAGTTATCAATGGCAGGATACATGTCTTTGCTTATAAGAACAGCTGTAGGACCTTTCAAAATTGAGGATTCTATAACAATAGAAGAAATAAAAAATAAAAATTTTAAACTGATAGATATTAATAGTGTACTTGATATGCCATTAATTTTTCTCAATGATGTTGATTCCTATAAAATTAAGCATGGACAGATAATAATGAATAAATATAATATTAACAACTTACCAAATATAAAATTGTATGATAATAATAAAAATTTAATAGGCATTGGTAGAGTTAATGATAATAAAATATCTATTGAAAGATTATTGGTTGGAGTTGAGGAGTAATTGGAGATAATAGATGAAAATAATATTTATACTAACAGTAAATATAAAGCAGTAGCACTTGGTAATTTTGATGGAATACATTTAGGGCATCAAGCATTACTTAATAATGCCGTCAAATTGGCGAAAAATAACCATATTGCAAGTGCTGTATTTACATTTAGGCAGCATACAATGGAAATCATTAATCCTGAAAAAATGCCATCTTTGTTAATTACGCCAAAGAAAAAAATAAAAATGTTATCACAATTTGACCTTGACTATTGTATATTATTTAATTTCACAAAAGAATATTCCAAAATGCAGCCAGAAGATTTTATCAAAAATGTTCTGGTTGATAAATTAAAAATGAAAATAGCAATAGTAGGTGAAAATTATAGATTTGGTTATAATGCAAGTGGAGATGTAAAGTTTTTAAAAGAAGCATCCATAAAATATGGTTATGATGTTAACGTAATTAAACATATCAAAATTAATGATGAAACAGTTAGCAGCAGTTATATACGGGATTTAATAAAATTAGGGGAAATTGAAGAAGCAAATAAATGTCTTGGTCATTATTTCAGTCTCGAAGGTTATGTAACAGAAGGAGAAAAAATAGGTAGAGAACTTGGATTTCCAACTGCAAATATCAAAATAGATGAAAATTTAATAAGACCAAACTTTGGTGTGTATTTAACGAGAATAAAAATAGCAGATAATTATTTCATCGGGGTAACAAATGTCGGTTTTAATCCAACATTTACAAATAGGGATTTTTCTATAGAAACATTTATATTAGATTTTAATGACAATATTTATGGAAAATTTATAGAAATCGAATTTATAAAAAAAATTAGGGATGAAATAAAATTTAAAAATATTGAGGGTTTAATACAACAGATCAATAATGATGTTATATATGCACAAAATTATAAAAATATTTTACAAGAATAACTTTGTATGATAAAATATAACGTATGGTTACCTTTTGCTTTGATTTTCGTTCTCCGGCGGTATCAAAGCTCATAGGTGTATACAAAAATTATGGAGGTGAAAAAATGTTAAATAAAGAAAGAAAGAGTGAAATAATTAATCAAAATAAAGTTCATGAAAAAGATACTGGCTCACCTGAAGTACAGATTGCATTACTTACCGAAAGAATAAATACTTTAAATGAACATTTAAAAGTCCATAAAAAGGATCATCATTCCAGAAGAGGACTATTAAAGATGGTTGGTCAAAGAAGAGGATTATTGAACTATCTCATGAAAAAAGATATTGACAGGTACCGTGCCATCATTGATAAATTGGATTTAAGAAAATAGAGCGGGTTACCTCGCTCTATTTTAAATGTATTAAAGCCTTTATTATATGAAAAAATACTAAAGAGTGAAAGGAGGATACTATGGAAAAAAATTTTGAAATGGAATTAGGAGGGAAAAAATTAATTATCCAAACAGGCAAATTAGCACAACTTGCAAATGGGAGTGTTCTTGTTAAATGCGAAGATACAGTAGTATTAGTAACAGCTTGTGCATCGAAAGAGCCAAGAGAGGGTATTGATTTTTTCCCGCTTAGTGTTGATTATGAAGAAAGATTATATTCAGTAGGTAAAATACCTGGGGGTTTTATAAAAAGAGAAGGGAAACCAACTGAAAAGGCTATTTTGACTTCGAGACTTATTGATAGGCCTCTAAGACCTTTATTTCCACATGGATATAGAAATGATGTTCAGGTTATTGCAACAGTTCTTTCAGTCAGCTCAGATGTACAACCTGAAATAATTGCAATGATTGGTTCATCTGCAGCATTATCAATTTCAGATATACCATTTAATGGACCTACAGGTTCGGTATCTGTTGCAATGGTAGATAATAAATTTATTATAAATCCGGATCTAAAGACAAGAGAAAAAAGTACTCTGCATCTGACTGTTTCAGGGACAAAAGATGCCATAATGATGGTTGAAGCAGGTGCAGATGAAGTACCTGAAGATGTAATGCTGGATGCAATCATGTATGCACATGAATATATAAAAAAGATTGTTTCTTTTATAGAAGATATAGTGAGAGAAGTCGGAATTCCCAAGAGGGAAGTAATATTGCATAAGATAGATGCTGATATTGAAAATAATGTTAGAGAATTTGCGACAAAAAAGATATATAATGCATTAAGAACAGAAGAAAAAAAAGAAAGAAATGATAATATAGACAAGGTTGAAGAGGAAGTATTGGAACATTTCAAGGAAGAGTATCCAAATAATTTAACAGATATCGATGAAATATTATACATTATTACAAAAGAGCAAATGAGAAAAATGATAACAGAAGAAAAAATAAGAGTAGATGGTAGAGGACTTGATGATATACGTCCAATTACATGTGAGATAAATGTTTTGCCAAGAACCCATGGCTCTGCAATCTTTACACGTGGACAAACACAGGTTATGACTGTAGCAACTTTAGGACCACTGGGTGATATCCAAATACTTGATGGACTTGGTGATGAAGAATCAAAAAGATATATGCACCATTATAATTTTCCGCCTTTTAGTGTAGGTGAAACAAGGCCTTTAAGAGGACCTGGCAGAAGAGAAATTGGACACGGAGCATTAGCAGAAAGGGCACTTGAACCCATGATACCATCTGAAGATGAATTTCCTTATACAATCAGATTAGTATCAGAAGTATTAAGTTCTAATGGCTCTACGTCACAAGCCAGTGTTTGCGGAAGTACTTTGGCTTTGATGGATGCAGGTGTACCAATAAAATCTCCCGTAGCAGGTATAGCAATGGGTCTTATTAAAGAAGGCGATACTGTTTCTGTATTGACAGATATTCAAGGAATCGAGGATTTCTTAGGCGATATGGACTTTAAGGTTGCAGGAACAGAAAAAGGTATAACGGCAATACAGATGGATATTAAGATATCCGGAATTGATCGGGAAATTCTTTCAACTGCACTTCAAAAAGCGAGAAAAGGAAGATTGTTTATATTAGACAAAATATTAGCAACTATTAAAGAACCTAAAAAAGAATTATCACCATATGCACCACGAATAATCAGATTGAATGTTGATCCTGATAAAATTAGAGACATAATAGGTGCAGGTGGAAAAACTATAAATAAGATAATTGCTGATACAGGTGTTAAAATAGATATAGAAGATGATGGTACAGTTTTTATATCTTCGGCAGATTTAAAAGCCAGTGAAAAAGCAAAAAGAATAATTGAAACTATTACAAAAGAAATAAAAGTAGGTACTATTTATCTTGGCAAAGTTGTTAAAATAGTTTCATTTGGTGCGTTTGTCGAATTAGCACCTGGTAAAGAGGGGCTTCTTCATATATCTAAATTATCCAAAAAGCATGTAAATAAAGTTGAGGATGTTGTAAATTTAGGAGATGAAATCCTTGTAGAAGTAACAGAGATAGATAAACAAGGTCGTATAAATCTATCAAGAAAAGATATATTATCAGAAGAGGATAAAAAAGAAAAAGAATAATTAGATTGTTATTTTATATGAAAGAATAATCGAGGTATAATGTTAAAAATTGTATTTAACAATCATTATATCTTTTTTCATACAAATTTTTTATTGGATATGTGTAATATATTTAAACACCATATGAATAAAATTAAGTATGAAATATAAGATTGGTGGTGTTAATATGAAAATATATTATATAAAGTATCCTAAAAAATCATTCATATTTATTATCATTATTATAGCAATAATCTTATTCTTGTGTTTTTTAATAAATAGATCAATTACTACTTTTAATACTAATGAGCCTATTTATAAGGGAAATACTGATGAAAAGAAGATTGCGTTTGCATGCAATGTGGCGTGGGGAAATGAATTTATACCACAGATGTTAAAAATATTTAAAGAAAATAATATTAATATAACATTTTTTTTTGAGGGGCAATGGGCCGAAAAGAATCCTAAAATAGTTAAGGAAATTGCTGAGGCTGGTCATGAAATAGGAAGCCATGGATATACACATGTAAAATATACTCAGTGGGATAAAGAGAAATATTCTGAGGATATAAAAAAATCTTGTGAATTACTAAGAAAAATAACTGGGGTAAAACCGACGCTTTTTGCACCTCCATATGGTGATTTCAATAATGAAGTTATAAAAACGGCAGAAAGTTTGGGATATAAAGTAATACTTTGGAGTATTGATACAATTGATTGGAATAATCCCGGTGTTGAAAATATTGTGAATAGAGTTGTAAATAAGAGCCATAATGGTGCAATTGTCTTAATGCATCCAACAAAAGGTACTGTTGAAGCATTGCCAATAATAATAAAAGAACTCAAATCAAAAGGTTATACAATTACAAATGTAACTAATGTCTTAAAATAGTAGATAAAATATTCTTAAAGTTAAGTTAATAATGATAGAATTAAGGTGATAAAAATGGGAAACAACTTGCTGCTAAAAATAAAGAAAACAAAAGATGCTATTGATTTGCCATTACCACAATACATGAGTACTGGTGCAGCTGGTATGGATTTATTTGCAAATGTGCATGAAAGTATAAATATAAAACCTTCTGAAATTAAATTAATTCCAACGGGTATTCAAATTCAATTGCCATCAGGATATGAAGCACAAATACGTCCAAGAAGTGGGCTTGCACTTAATTATGGAATTACCTTGCTTAATACTCCCGGAACGATTGACTCAGATTATAGGGGTGAAATTAAATTAATCCTTATAAATTTTGGCAGTAAAGATTTTACAGTAAAAAGAGGACAAAGAATTGCTCAGATGATTATAAATAAAATAGAATTGCCTCAAATTATCGAGGTTATTGAACTTAATGAAACAGACAGGGGTCCATCTGGTTTTGGCCATACTGGATTATAAAGGGTGATAATATGAGATTAAGTGAATTTGGCAATAAAGAAATTGTTAATTTAAATGACGGAAGAAGATTGGGGCTTATGGAAGATTCAGATTTAATAATAGATGAAAATACTGGGAAAATCAAATCTATTATTGTCTATGAAATGAAAGGTTCAATTTTTAGAAATAAGATGGAAAATATAGAAATTCCTTGGGATGCGATTAAAAAAATAGGTAATGATATGATAATTGTTGAAGTCAAAATATAAAGAAAATCAAAAATATCTTTTTTTTATTAGTTTAATAAAGTATAATAAAAGTTAATATATAATTAATGGAAGGGTGAGATTGTGAATATCTTAGTACAAAAGTTTGGTGGTACATCAGTAGCAACTAATGAAAGAAGGAACATGGCTGTATCAAAGGTTATAAATGCAATAGAACAGGGATATTCCCCTGTTGTTGTAGTATCAGCCATCGGAAGAAATGGTGATCCGTATGCGACAGATACTATGATTAATTTTGCTAAATCTATAAACAATGATATTCCAAAAAGGGAAATGGATATCCTGATGTCTTGTTGCGAAATAATTTCCAGCGTAATTTTTACAAATACGCTTATAAGTAAGGGTTATAAAGCCAAAGCCTTTACTGGAGGTCAAGCTGGTATAATTACAAATAATAATTTTGGTAATGCTGATATTATTAGAGTAGAATCTAATCATTTGATGGATGCTGTAAATCAAAATATAATTCCCGTAGTAGCCGGATTTCAAGGAATAACTGTCGATGGTGAAATAACAACCTTAGGAAGAGGTGGTAGCGATATATCTGCTGTACTGCTCGGCGAAGCTTTAAAAGCATATGCTGTTGAAATTTATACAGATGTAGATGGTATTATGACTGCAGATCCTCGTATTGTGTCTAATGCAAATATACTGAAAAAAATAAGCTATAATGAAGTATTTCAACTTGCAGAGCAGGGTGCTAATGTAATACATCCACGTGCAGTGGAGATAGCCATGAGAGGAAATGTCCCTTTAATAATCAAAAATACCATGACAGATAGTCAAGGAACAATAATAACACAATACAACGATGCATATAACAATATATATAATGCTGATAAACTTGTCACAGGAATAGCAAATTTGAATAATAGAGTACAAATAGTATTAAACATGGAAAATGATGAAAATAATATATTTGAAAAAATAGCCGAAAATAAAATTAGTATTGATTTAATAAACATATTTCCTAATAAAAAGGTTTTTACAATATCAGAGCAAGACTTACAAAAGTTAGAGGAATTATTGGAAAAATATAAAATTGATTATACTATAAAGGAAAACTGCAGCAAGGTATCAATAGTAGGCAATAGAATACGTGGTGTTCCAGGGGTTATGTCAAAAATCATTAAAATATTATCAGATAACGACATTGAAATATATCAAACAGCGGACTCATATGATACGATATCATGCCTTATAAGTCAAGACAAAACTGAAAAAGCAATCAGGGCTTTACATGATGAATTTAAGCTTTAAAATTTATAATTAACGCATATTATGCGTTTTTTTTTTAATAATATAAATATACGGGAGCGTGATAAAATGAGTTCAATTAAAAGTGCAGATACTACACCGCAAGAGATTGCTCAAATACAACAGAATTTACAAAATTTTGGGCAAACAAATATACCGAATTTTGAGAGTAATATACATTGCCTCACAATAATAGGACAGATTGAAGGGCATCTTATATTACCACCTCAAAATAAAACTACTAAATATGAACATATAATTCCTCAGCTTGTTGCAATAGAAGAAAATCCTCAAATAAAGGGGTTGCTAATATTATTGAATACAGTTGGGGGTGATGTTGAAGCAGGACTTGCCATATCTGAAATGATTGCAAGTCTATCAAAGCCAACCGTTTCAATCGTATTAGGAGGAGGACACAGCATTGGAGTACCGCTTGCAGTTTCATCAAATTATTCTTTTATAGTTCCAAGTGCAACAATGACGGTTCATCCAATCAGAATGACCGGTCTTGTAATTGGAGTTCCTCAAACATTTGAATATTTTAATAAAATGCAGGATAGAATTGTTGAATTTGTAATTAGAAATTCAAAAATAAAAAGAGAAATATTTTTAGACCTTATGCTGAAAATAGGTGAACTTGCTAATGATGTTGGTACAATACTTATTGGGAAAGAAGCAGTAGAATATGGATTAATAGATGAAATTGGGGGTGTGTCTGAGGCACTAAAAAAATTACAAGAACTTATCAAAAAAAATGAAGGTGGTATATAATGTTATATACAGTGATTCCCTACGAATTAATTTTTGAAAAAAGGGATGATATAAATAATAATTATTTTGAAACGGTGATAGAAAATAAATATTTACTGCTTGAGGAAATTTCCAAAAACTGTTTTAAAATTATAAGACTATATTCGACTAATCCATGTGATTATTTAGATATTAAATATAGCCCTGGAACTATTATAAATACACGGTTTATATAAATTATGATATAATAGATGTGTAAAACGCATCTATTTTTATTTACGAATAGAGGAATTTTAATGAATATGTAGAATAAATTATAAGGTGATGAATTATGAAATCAAAGAAGGAAGATATATACAAAAATGAAATTATGGGAATTATATTTTGCGTTATTGCTATTTTATCTATATTAAGTCTTTATACAAAATCTACAGGTGTTTTAGGGTATAATATTTCCATACTATTAAAAGGGTTATTTGGTATTGGTGCATATGTTGTTTCTTTATTGATATTAGTTTTTGCTTTTTTATTTCTTTTTAAGAAAAGTGATTTTTTAAAAACCAAAAAGGTTATTTCGCTTTTAATAATATTTTTATGTTTTATAAGTATTGATCATTTATATTATTTTAATAATGTAATATCAATTAGAGATTATATTGCAGAGGCTTATAAAAATGGGATTAAAAATATTGGTGGAGGTATGATTGCAAGCATTATACTTTACGTTCTTTTAAAATTAATCGGAATTATAGGTACTTTATTATTTTTGAGTGCTTCATTAATTATATGTTCAATAATTATTACAGATATTTCATTTGTAAATTCAATAAAAATGCTTTTAGCTTTAATAAAAAATAAAATTAATAGCAAAAAAATAATAGTCGATAATTTTGAAAAAACAATTGCTGAGGTAACATTAACAAAAGAACATCAAGATTGCAATGATTTAGAAGAAAATAATATTGAAATCGTACAGCCGATACTGGAAGAAAAAATCAAATCGAATAATCAAAAACCGGATATGGTTCCTGTTAATAAAAATAACGGGAATTATAGTTTTCCGCCACTAACACTTTTAAAAGACGGTAATCAAAGGCAGAAGATTAATAATAACATTATTATTGAAAATGTAAAAAAACTTGAACAGACATTATTAAATTTTGGAATTGAGGCAAAAGTTATTCAAGTTACTCGCGGTCCAGCGATTACAAGATTTGAACTCCAGCCTAATCCAGGTATTAAAGTAAGTAGAATAGTAAGTTTAACCGATGACATATCCTTGAGTTTGGCTGCACCGTCTGTAAGAATTGAAGCACCAATACCAGGAAAATCGGCTATTGGTTTGGAAGTCCCAAATGACAAAATATCGATAGTAACATTAAAAGAAGTTATTGACACAAATAAATTTAAAAATCATAAATCTGACTTATCCATTGCACTTGGAAAAGATATTTCAGGAAATGTTATTGTTACAGATTTAGCAAAAATGCCTCACTTATTAATTGCAGGAGCTACAGGTTCTGGAAAAAGTGTATGTATAAATACTTTGATTATAAGTTTATTATACAAAGCATTGCCAGATAAAGTTAAAATGATATTAATTGATCCAAAGGTAGTTGAGCTTAATATTTATAATGGGATTCCACATTTATTAACACCGGTTGTTACAGATCCTAAAAAAGCTGCAGGTGTACTTAACTGGGCAGTTCAAGAAATGACAAATAGATATAAAATGTTCGCAGATATAAATGTAAGAGATATAGAAGGTTACAACAGAATTAATAAAGAAAATCACATGTCTAAAATAGTTATAATAATTGATGAATTATCTGACCTAATGATGGTATCCCCTTCCGAAGTAGAAGAATATATATGCAGATTGGCACAAATGGCAAGAGCAGCAGGTATTTACCTTGTTATTGCAACACAGAGACCTTCTGTTGATGTTATAACGGGTGTAATTAAAGCAAATATACCATCTCGAATATCCTTTGCTGTAACATCACAAATTGATTCAAGAACAATCTTAGATATGGCAGGGGCAGAGAAATTACTTGGCAAAGGAGATATGCTGTTTTATCCAATAGGCGAAGCAAAACCCTTAAGAGTGCAGGGAGCTTTTATTTCAGATAAAGAGGTAGAAGATGTGGTGAATTTCCTTAAGTTACAAGCACAACCTGAATATACCGAAATGAATGTTGAAACAAAATTTGAAACAATTAAGTCAATAGGAGAAGATGAATTAATTAAGGATGCAATTGCAGTTATTCTTGATACAGGGCAGGCTTCAATATCAATGCTGCAGAGAAGGTTAAGAATAGGTTATGCAAGAGCAGCAAGAATAATTGATCAAATGGAAGAAAAAGGAATAATAAGCGGCTATGATGGTTCTAAGCCACGTCAGATTTTACTAACTGAAGATGAAATTAAAAAGATTATCAATGATTAAATTTATTTACAACATATTTTACATGTTATATACTTAAAAATAGAGAGAAAGGGATTTATATGGATAATGTTGGTATTATTTCACTTGGTTGTGCAAAAAATACTGTGGATTCAGAAAAAATGATCGGTTTATTAAGTAAAAAAGGATATAAAATTGTTAATAATGAAAATGATGCAGATATAATTATAATAAATACCTGTGGATTTATAGAAAGTGCGAAAAGAGAATCCATAGAAACGATAATAGAAATAGGAAAACTTAAAGCCAAAAGATTAAAAATACTTATAGCAGCTGGTTGTCTATCTGAAAGATACAAAGATGAATTATTAAAAGAACTGCCTGAACTTGATGCAGTAATTGGCACAGGAGATTTTCCGCAGATTATTAATGTTATTGAGAAGATTAAAATGGGCAATAAGGTTCTTGAATATGGAAAGGCTAATATGCTGGATGATTCTAATTTACCAAGGGTGTTAAGTACACCTGGATATTATGGATATTTGAAAATAGCTGAAGGCTGTAATAATAAATGTACCTATTGTATAATACCTAAATTAAGAGGTCATTACAAGAGTACAAAAATTGAAAATATTGTATCTGAAGCAGAATCAATGGTTTCAAGTGGTGTTAAAGAGTTAATCTTAATAGCTCAAGATACAACTAAATACGGTATTGATTTATACGGAAAATTAATGCTTCCATTACTTTTAAAAAGATTATCAGAGATAGATAATTTAAAATGGATTAGAATACTTTATGCATATCCTGATAGCATTACAGATGAATTGATCGAGGAAATAAAAACAAATGATAAGATAGTTAAATATTTAGATATACCATTACAGCATTCAAATGACAATGTTTTAAAGAGGATGAAAAGAAATACCAGAAGAAAAAATATTGAGGATATTATTTTTAAATTAAGAAATATTCCGGGTATGATAATAAGAACAACGTTTATAGTTGGATTTCCTGGTGAAACCGAAGAAGAATATGAGGATTTGAAAAACTTTATTGCAGAAAAAGAATTTGATCGATTAGGTGTTTTTACTTATTCTCGTGAAGAAGATACAGAAGCATATGATATGCAGCCGCAGATTAAGGAAAGTATAAAACTTAAAAGATATAAGGAAATAATGAATCTTCAAAAGAAAATATCTTTTAATAAAAATCAAAAAAATATTGGTAGAAAGCTTGAAGTAATTATAGAAGGATATGAAAATGATTTTTATTATGGGCGTAGTTATATGGATGCGCCTGAAATTGATGATACTGTACTTATTAGAACAAATAAAAAATTAAAGATAGGAGAGTTTGTATCAGTACTGATAAAGAATGCATTTGAATATGATTTGTTAGGGGAATTATAATGAATTTAGCAAATAAAATTACTATTGCAAGGCTTCTAATGATTCCGATTTTTATAATTATTTTATTATCGGATTTAAATTGTAAAAATATACTTTCAGCTGTTTTTTTTGCTTTAGCATCATTAACGGATAAACTTGACGGATATGTTGCACGTAAATATAATCAGATAACGAGCCTCGGCAAATTTATGGATCCTTTAGTTGACAAAGTAATGGTATCCTCAGCACTTATTGCACTGATACAACTTGGAAGAATTGAAAGTTGGATTGTTATTATAATTTTGGCAAGGGAATTCATTGTCACCGGTTTAAGAACAGTGGCAGCAAATAAAGGGGTTGTTATTGCAGCAAATATTTACGGCAAATATAAAACTACCTTTCAGATAATCGCTGTAATATTATTAATGCTTAATAATTATCCTTTTAGTCTTATAAACTTTCCTTTATCTACTATTGTGGTTTATTTAGCCTTAATTACAACAGTTTTTTCTGGTATTGATTATATAATAAAATCTAAGGATTTTATATTTGAAAAATAGGAGATGTTGAAAAATGAAATCAGAAATAATTTCTGTAGGAACAGAACTTCTTCTTGGACAGATAGTAAATACTAATGCAAAATATATTTCTTTAAAACTGTCTACAATTGGAATAGATGTTTTTTTTCAAACGAATGTTGGGGATAATTCCAAAAGACTGAAAGAATGTTTAGAGATTGCTGTAAAGCGTTCCGATGTTATTATTTTAACTGGAGGACTCGGACCAACAATGGATGACCTGACAAAAGAAACTGTTGCAGAATTTTTTGATTTGCCATTGATTGAAGATACTGATTCTAAACTTTCAATAGAAAATTATATTAATAAATCCAATAGAAAAATGACAGCAAATAATTATAAACAGGCACTTTTCCCTGAGGGCTCAAAAATATTACCAAATGAAATAGGAACAGCGCCCGGTTGTATTTTAAAAAAAAATGGTAAAATAATTATAATACTTCCCGGTCCCCCCTCTGAATTAATTCCGATGTTTGATAATTACGTTTACCCATATTTAAAAAACATGAGTGATAAAATAATCGTATCTAAGGTTATAAAAATATTTGGCATAGGTGAATCTAAAGTTGAAGATATGGTAAATGATTTATTAATATCATCAAATCCTACAGTAGCTCCATTAATCGGCGATGGAATAGTTACATTAAGAATAACAGCTAAATCTGATAATAAAGAAGAAGCAGAAAATATGATAGCAAAAATTGAAGAAAAGATAAAAGACGTAATAGGAGATTATATTTTTGGTTCAGATGATGAAACAATGGAATATGTTATTTTTAACTTATTAAGAGAAAGAAATTTGACCTTAACCACAGCAGAATCCTGTACAGGTGGATTATTATCAAAAATGATAACAGATATACCAGGTTCATCGGAAATATTTAAATATGGTTTTGTTACGTATAGCAATGAAGCTAAGCACAAAATGCTTGGCGTTTCAAAACAAACACTTGAAAAATATGGTGCAGTCAGCATCGAAACAGCTAAAGAAATGGCTGTTAATGCAAAAGAAATAGCCAATGCTGATTATGGTGTTTCAATAACAGGAATTGCTGGTCCTGATGGTGGAACGGAAAAAAAGCCCGTAGGGCTTGTATATATAGGTCTATCATATAACAATGAATTTTATGTAAGAAAAACCCTAACAATGGGAGTTAGACAAAGGATAAGATTAATTTCCGCATTAAATGCTATGGATATGATTAGGAGACATATTTTAAAATTAAAAATTGACTTATAAATTATCATAATATATAATAAATTATAAGCACATATGTTTTTGAGGTCGGGAGGAGAAAAAATGATAGAGAAACAAAAGGCCCTTGATATGGCAATAAACCAGATTGAAAGACAATTCGGGAAAGGTTCCATAATGAAACTTGGTGATAATAGCAGGTTAAATGTTGAGGTGATTTCTTCCGGTTCAATAGACCTCGATATTGCACTAGGGGTTGGCGGTATTCCCCGCGGAAGAATCATAGAAATATTTGGACCGGAATCCTCAGGTAAGACAACAATTGCTTTACATATATTGGCAGAAGCACAAAAGATTGGTGGGACAGGTGCGTTTATAGATGCTGAGCATGCACTTGACCCTACTTATGCAAAAAAATTAGGTGTCAATATAGATAATTTATTGGTTTCACAGCCAGATACTGGTGAACAGGCATTGGAGATTGCAGAAGCACTTGTAAGAAGTGGTGCTGTCGATGTTATAGTAGTTGATTCTGTTGCCGCATTGGTTCCAAAAGCTGAAATAGATGGAGAAATGGGTGATGCACATGTTGGCTTGCAAGCGAGGCTTATGTCTCAAGCCTTGAGGAAGTTATCAGGTGTAATAAGCAAATCAAAATGTATTGTTGTATTTATTAATCAATTAAGGGAAAAAGTTGGAATTATGTTTGGCAATCCTGAGACAACCCCTGGAGGTAGAGCATTAAAATTTTATTCCACAATTAGATTAGATGTCAGGAAAATTGAATCATTAAAGCAAGGGAATGATGTTGTCGGGAATAGGACGAGAGTAAAGGTAGTAAAAAATAAAGTAGCTCCACCATTTAAACAGGCAGAATTTGATATAATGTATGGTGAAGGTATTTCAAAAGAAGGAAGTATTTTGGATTTGGCGGTCAGTATAAACGCAGTAGAAAAAAGTGGAGCATGGTATTCATATAACGAAGTTAGACTGGGGCAAGGAAGAGAAAATGCCAAACAATATTTAAAAGAAAACAAAGAACTTTTAGCAGAATTGGAGAATAAAATAAGGGAAAATTTTAACCTTGTGCACAATGATGTTAAGATTGAAAATGCAGATGTATCAACAAAATAACCCCACAAAAGGGGTTCTTTTCTTAATTGACTAAATAAACTTTGATAAAAGTGGTGTAATAAATGTATATAACAATGATAGAAAAGCAAAAGAAAAATAATAAGAGGTTTAATATTTATATCGATAATAAATATGTGTTTTCTGCATCATATGAGGAATTAAATTTTTTAGATTTAAAAGAAGGTAAAGAAATAGATGATGAACACTATAATTATTATTTAAACTATCTTCTTAAAAGAAAAGCTGAAAATACAGCAGTTAAATTTCTTTCGTATAAGATGAGGACAGAAAAGGAATTACAAGAAAAACTAAAATCTAAGGATTTTCCTGATGACATTATAAATGATATTATTTTTAAATTTAAGGAACTAAAATATATAGATGATAGATATTATGCAGAATTATACATTGAAGAAAAAAAAGAACAATTACATAGTAAGTACAGAATATTTTCCGAATTAAAGGTGAAAGGGATAGATACAATAATAATCTCTGATGTACTTGAAGATAAATATCCTGATGAATTAGAAATTATAAAGAGAATTTTGTATAAAAAGCTTAAAACTTCAAATGACATTGTTAAAATAAAAGCTTATTTATATAGAAATGGCTTTAAGATTGATGATATAAATAAAGTCTTGAAATTGGAAGAACTTAAGTGAAAGGAGGGGAATTGAATTGCTTAACAGAAGTAAATTGATGCCAATGATTTATGAACTTGTCAACAATGATAAAAATTTTTTAAATAATATTAAAAAGTATCTCCATAATGCTTTTGAAGAATATAAGAAAATTCAGGGAAACGAAGAAGAACTAATAAAAAAGATCAAAGATAGTAATACATCCTGGTTAACTGCAATACCGATAGAAAATTTTAGCTCCATAAAACCGCTTCCTTCTATACCTGTAAACTATTCTGTTGTTGCGGTAGATGGTTCACAAATAATGCCGGATCATCATGAAATAAGAATATGTTATTTAATCAATATAGGATATGTTATATTAAGTTATGGTCAAAATTCTTATGCAATAATGAATAGTATTCCAACATTATTTTATAAAGAAGAAGAACTTTATAAAGATATAAATGGTTATAAAACATTTATAACTCAAAAAGACCTTTCATTCAAAAGAACTATAATGGAATATGATAAGGTATTTGAATGTATCTCTGAACCTGATAAAGATATATCAATGGCATTTATTGATGGAACTTTAATCGAATGGATGGTACAAGGAGATGAAAATGAATCTATTATTATCAGCAGTATATTAAAAACTTTCGATAAGGCAAAAGAACTTAATATACCATTAGTGGGGTATTTAAGTTCTCCTAAAAGCAATGATTTTATAAATATGCTTAGGGTTTGTATATGCCCTTCAAAGGTAGTAAATTGTAATACATGTAGGTATCTTAAATCCGGAAATAATCTTCCATGTAACAAGATAAGCAAGATAAATGATTCGGATTTATTTTCCATAATATTGAAAGATGGAGAACGCTCTCCAATGTTTTTAAGCACGTCCCATATATTAGAAAGATATGGGGAGCATAAAATTGCATTTTTCTACATGAATACCGGAAGCGAAATATCAAGAATTGAAATACCTTTTTGGGTTACAGAAAAAAGTGAACTTGTAGATTTCATACATGCCGTATGTTACGACCAGGCAAAAAAGGGGAAGGGATATCCCATATCGCTGCAGGAAGCTCATGAGCAGGCAGTTGTATCAGGAAGTGATAGAGAAATGTTTTATAATATGCTTTCAAATATATGCGTAAAAAATGGTATTAAGATGTCGAGGTCTTATAAATCCCAGAGGAAGAGGAGTGGTATTTTGTGAAACATATTGGTGAAATTATTGAAACAAATACAAAAATGTTCGAATGCCAGTCTGTAAAACTTGATGAAAGTCCGGATTTTGGTGGATTTGTAAAAGTTATCTCAAATGATATGACGATTTATGGTATAGTTTTTAATATTTGTACAATGAGTGAAGATATTACACGAAAACCAGTTGCGTTTGGATTAACTGAGGAAGAATTACGTAGGCAACAACCTCAAATATTTGAATTGATGCATACATATTTCAAAGTATTGATAATCGGTTATAAAAAAGAAGGTTACAGAGGTATTTTGCCACCAAGACCAGCAAAGATACATTCATTTGTGTATGATTGTGAAAGGGAGGATTTAATAGATATATCTAAAGACCTTAATTTTTTAAAGAACATTTTAAATGGGCAAACAGGTATTGAAGAAGAATTAGTGGCATCGGTTATTCGTAATTTATCAAAAGTAGTTCTTGAAAAGGATAGTTACATGATAACAGTGGGTAAAGAACTTATAAGGCTTTTAAAAAATGATTTTGATAGGTTTCTAACGATAAAAAGGATGTGTAAGATATGAAAGGTAATCTGTTTAGAGGTTCTATAACATCAGGATTGGAAATCAAATTATCAGATGGAAATATAATCGAAGATGTGAAAGTTGGAAATTTTGTTGTAATTCAAGGGAAAAAAAATAAATATTTATGTATGGTAACAGATATTAAATTTGAGGCTTTAAATCCACAGATGCTAATAAATGGCATAAATATTGAAGATGATATAGATGAAAAGATAATAGATGGTACAGGAGTATATGGTGTTATAACATTATCACCAATGATACAGGTTGATGGAGAGGGAAATGCTATTTCAGTAAAATCTATTCCTGCATACGGTTCATTAGCTCAGGATGCAAATGCTGAAGATATATATAATGTATTTGGGATACCTTCAGAAGAAAATTTATACATTGGAACACCCCCGGAGATGGACATACCAATTTGTATTAATTTAAAGAAATTGGTGGAACGTAGTACAGGAGTATTTGGAAGAGCCGGTACAGGTAAAACATATCTAACAAGGCTTTTATTAGCTGGTCTTGTAAAATCTAAGTGTGCTGTTAATTTAGTTTTTGATGCACATAATGAATATGGTTACGAAGCCAAAAGAGAAGGGGGTTCAAAGGTAAAAGGCTTAAAACAACTATTTGGGAGTCAGGTAGCGATATTTACACTTGACAGAGAATCGTCACTTCGAAGGGAAGTACCTGTAGATGGGGTTCTAAATATTGCATATAATCAAATAACACCTGATGATATAATGCTGTTAAATTCTATGCTGAACTTGAATAATACAGCAGTTGAAAGTATCTATCAAATGATTAAGGCAGAAAAAAACGACTGGCTTTATAAATTTATCAAAATGGATTCATCGGAAATTGAAGAATATGCTGAAAAAATAGGTGCAAATGGAAATTCACTTCAAGCGTTAAAAAGAAAGCTGGAACGATTAACAAGACTTCCTTTTTTAAAACATATTGTCCCATCTGACTGTGTTAAACAAATAATGGACTTTTTACAAAAAGGCATAAATGTTGTCATTGAATTCGGCAATGTATCTACGCTTGGTTATATGCTTGTTGCAAACATAATTACAAGGCATATTCATGAAATGTATGTAAAGGCATCTGAAGAATCCATAGCAAATGACAGTAAAGAACCAACACCTCTTGTAATAACAATTGAAGAAGCCCATAGGTTTCTTGACCCATCAATTTCAAGAGAAACAACTATGGGTGAAATAGCAAGAGAAATGCGTAAATATAATGTTACATTATTAATTGTAGATCAACGTACCTCTCAAATAGATTCTGAAGTATTGTCACAGATAGGCACAAAGATTACCTGTAGGCTTGAAGATGATAATGATATAAATTCGTTTTTATCAGGTGTAAATAATGCAACAAAATTGAGAAATGTACTTGCAAGCCTCGATCAAAAACAGCAGGCTTTGATTTTGGGTCATGCGGTTCCTATGCCTGTTGTTATAAAAACAAGAAATTATGATCAAAATTTTTATAACGATGTATCAACATTTTCAGAAGATGATTTTATTGATAAGCCTTTTTTAAAGCTTTTAGAAAAGGAAAAAGTCGATGAACTATTTCCAGATTAGAAAGGTGGTAAAATTCCATGATAAATATAGCACATGCAGCGGATATACACATTGGCATTGAGAATTATGGTATAATTGACAAGGATACCGGATTTAATACAAGATTAATTGATTTTTTAAAATCTTTTGATAGATTTGTAGAATATGCCTCAGAAAATTGTGATATTGCTGTTATTTCGGGAGATATGTATAAAACAAGGGAACCTAATCCAACACATCAAAGGGAACTTGCTAAAAGGATAAAAAAATTATCTGAAAAAATCCCTGTCGTTATTAATAACGGTAACCATGATCAACCTAATTCAGATACTAAAGCAAGAGCATTTGATTTATATAAGATATTAAAAGTTCCCAATGTTTATATAGCAAATAAGCCAGATATATTTTTGATTAATACAAAGAATGGGCCACTACAAATTGCATGCTTGCCCTATTTCCCTAAAAATTTATTGCTTAAATTTGAAGAAAATAGAAATTTATCAATAGATGAAATTAATTTGAAAATGGTAGAAAAAATAAATAATCTTGTAAGTATTTTGACGAACCAACTTGACTCAGAAATTCCAGCCATATTGTCAGCACACCTATCTGTTACAGGTGCAATAACAAGCAGTGAAAAAAGTATTATGATTGGGGATGAAGTCATTATACCAGTAAGCATACTTGCAAGACCCCAATATAAATATATTGCCCTTGGGCATATTCATAAATACCAAGTTATATGGGATAAACCATTAACAGTATATAGTGGAAGTATTGAAAGAATAGATTTTGGCGAAGAGAAAGATGAAAAGGGATTTTGCCATGTAATAATTGATAGGGATAATGTATCACATAAATTCATTAATCTTCATGCAAGACCTTTTAAAACAATTAAGATAGAGGTTGAAGGAGAAGATCCAACCCAAAAAATAATAGATAGAATAAAACATATGGAGTTAGATGACAGCATTGTCAGGCTTATCTTGAAAATCACAAAGGATACTGACGGAAAAATACGATATAGGGAAATCAATAAATTAATGATAGAAAAGTGCTATTACTTTGTAGGTATAAATAAAGATATAGATTCTGATAAAAGTGCTTTAAGAAATCCTGAAGTTACTGAACAACTTAACCCCATAGATGCACTTGAAAAATACTTTTTATCAATTGAACTTGATGTAGATAAAAGTGAATTAATTAAAAGGGCGAATACTTTGTTTGATGAACTTAAAGAAGAGGTGAATTAATAATTGATTCCTTTAAATTTAAAATTGAAAAATTTTATGTCATATTCTGATAATGAAAGCCTTGATTTTACTAAATTTCATATTGCGGCTATAGTTGGAGAAAATGGTAATGGAAAGTCATCTTTATGGGATGCAATAACATGGTGTATATGGGGAAGAGCCAGAGGACTTGATGCGGCAGGAAGAGGTGCTGATGACCTCATAAGAATTGGTGCTGATGCAATGGAAGTAGAATTTACTTTTAGAATAGAAAATACAAAATATCGAATATTACGCAAGAAAAAAAGAAATTCATCATCTATTCTTGAATTTAATATTATTACTAATGATGAAACATTTAAATCATTGACACAGGAAAAGATTATTGATACTGAAAAAAAAATAAAAAATACTATAATGCTAGATTATGATACATTTATAGCATCGTCATTTATGCCTCAAAATAAAGATGGTTTTTTTTCAGAAGTTGAACCAACAAAAAGGAAGGAAATTTTTTCAGAAATTCTTGGTCTTGATTTCTATAATAAATTACAAATAAAAGCGAAAGAAAAGAGAATTGAATATGAACAAAAGCTTGTTATAATAGATGAACAATTAAAAATGTATTCAAGGGATATAGAAGATAAAAAAGATATCATTAAAAAGAAAGAGGAAAATGAAGAATTATCCTTTAAAAAACAACTTATTTTAAATAAATTAAATAAACGCTTAGAAGGACTCCTTGAAAAGAAAAAAGAAATGGATGAAGTCATTTTAAAGATAAAAGAGTTTTATGATAGAATTGAAAGAGATAAAAAAATAATTAGTGAATATAAAGAAATGCTTTTGGATATCGAGAATAAGAGAAAAGAATTGAAGGACATATTAAATAACGAAGACAATATAATTAAGGGATTTAATAATTTTATGGAAATTCAAAATAAATTAAAAAACCTTGATGGCAAATATATATATTTTAATGAATTGGAAAAATCAAAAACGGAAATTCAAAATAAGATTAATTCTATAAAAAAAGAGAAGGAAATGGAACTTAAAAATTTAACCTCTCGTTATAATGAATATTTAGAAGAACTTGATAAATTAAATAATCATGAGATAGAATTAAAAGAACTTATTAAGAAAATGCCTGATTTCGACAATCTTGAAAATCAATTTAAACAAATCGATGAAAAAATCATTGTTTTAAATACCAAATTGGTTGAAAATACAACTATAATTTCAACTTACAATAAAAAAATTAAAGAATTGAATGAAAACTATAATAAGATACTAAATACTGGTGCGATATGTCCTACATGTCATACAGCACTTAATGCTGAAAAAAAAGAATTACTTTTAAATGGATTTAAAGAAGAAGAAAAAGATTATAAAATACAAATATTTACTAAGAAAAAAGAAAACGAAAAATTGGTTAGAGAAATAAATATGCTTAAAAATAATAAAGATAATATAAATAATTTGCTTTTACAGAAAAATGAATTTCTTGTTAGGATTAATACATTAAAAAATAAATTATCTGAAAGAGAATTTAAAATTAATAAAATTAAGGAATTACGTGAAAGAATAGAAAAATTAAATGATATAATCAATACTGAAAATTATGCAATTAATGAAAAAGAAGAGCTTTCATTAATCCAGACAGAAATAACCAAATTAAATTTTTCTTTTGAAAATTATAAATTAGTCAAGTTGAAATATGATAAATATAAAAAATATGAAAAACTGATGGAACAATTAAATATTTCAAAACAGACTATTGTTACCTATGATAAAACATGTGAAACATATATAAAAAACATTAAGATTTATGAAGAAAATTTAGAAAAAGACAAAAAAACTATGGAATTTTTAAAAAAACAGAATAAGGATTATGATATGTTAATAGAAGATATAAACAAATTAAAAATTAAAATTGAAAATGAAAATAAAGATTTCCTTAACATTAATATTAATCTATCTACTTTAACAGAAAAAATAAATAATATCAACACCATTGAAAGCAAAATAAATATTTTAAAAAAAGACAGAGAGAAGAATGCTATGGAAAGACATTATTATGAAATATTAGAATATTCATTTGGCAAAAAAGGTATACAGGCATTAATAATTGAAAATGCAATACCAGAATTAGAAGATATAGCAAATAATATTTTATCAAAACTTTCAGATGGCAAGATGTACTTAAATTTAATAACACAGAAGATAAATAAAAATGGTTCTGTATTGGAAACTTTAAATATCGAAATATCAGATGATGTTGGTACAAGAAAATATGAATTATTCAGTGGGGGTGAGGCATTTAGAATAAATTTTGCACTTCGTATAGCACTTTCAAAATTTTTATCAAAAAGAGCAGGAGTAAAATTGCAAACGTTAATTATTGATGAAGGCTTTGGCTCTCAGGACAAAATTGGGAGGCAAAACATTATTGATGTACTTAATCTTATTAAAGATGAATTTGAATTAATCGTTGTAATTTCACATTTGGAAGATTTTAAAGATAATTTTCCATATACAATTAATATTACAAAAGATGAAAATGGCTCTCATATAAATTGCTTGTGAAGTGCAAACTATAGTCATTTGTATACTTGACATAATTTTGAAAGAAGTCTAAAATAAAATAAGAAGTATCTACAAAGGAGGTGCAGGCAAATTAACGTTAGTCCATTAATTATAGCAATTATTGCATTAATAGCCGTAGCAATTGGTCTTTCAATAGGGTATTTTATAAGAAAATTCATTGCTGAATCTAAAATAAAAAGTGCTGAAGATTTATCACGCACAATTTTAGAAAATGCTAAAAAAGATGGTGAAAACAAAAAAAGAGAATTGCTACTTGAAGCTAAAGAGGAACTTCACAGACAAAGGTCTGATCTTGAAAAAGAAATAAGAGACCGCAGAGGAGAACTACAAAGATTAGAAAGGCGTTTAATGCAAAGGGAAGAATCCCTTGACAGAAGAGCAGAGATAATTGAACAAAAAGATAGTTCGCTTGAAAAAAAGCAAAAAGAAATAAGTGATTTGGAAAAAAAGATAAGTGAAATGCATCAAAAAGAAGTTGAAGAGTTGGAAAAAATTTCAGAATTAACAAGGGATGAAGCAAGAAATATTTTATTAGATGATGTAAGAAATGAAATCCAACATGACATTGCAATTATGATTAAAACAATGCAGTTGAAAGCAAAAGAAGAAGCTGAGTTAAAAGCAAGAGAAATAGTTGCAACAGCTATTCAAAGATGTGCAGCTGATCATGCAGCAGAAAGTACAGTATCGGTTGTCACACTTCCTAATGATGAAATGAAAGGAAGGATCATTGGTAGAGAGGGTAGAAATATCCGGACACTTGAAACATTAACAGGAATAGATTTGATTATTGATGATACACCTGAAGCTGTAGTTATATCTGGTTTTGATCCGATCAGAAGGGAAATAGCAAGGATAGCACTTGAAAAACTTATTGAAGATGGAAGAATCCATCCTGCAAGAATTGAAGAAATGGTTGAAAAGGCAAAAAGAGAAGTAGAAAATGTAATTATAAAGGCAGGGGAAGAGGCTACCTTTGAAATAGGTATTCATGGACTACATCCTGAGATAATTAAATTATTAGGAAGACTAAAATTCCGTACGAGTTATGGACAGAATGTTCTTAAACATTCAATTGAAGTTGCACATTTGGCAGGACTTATGGCATATGAATTAGGTGCCGATGCGAACATTGCTAAACGTGCAGGTTTGTTACATGACCTTGGTAAAGCAGTTGATCATGAAATTGAAGGTCCCCATGTTATAATAGGGGCTGATTTAGCTAAAAGATATCATGAATCAGAACAGGTTATACATGCTATCATGGCACACCACAATGATGTTGAACCGCAGACAGTTGAAGCAGTTTTGGTGCAATCTGCTGATGCAATATCAGCAGCAAGACCGGGAGCAAGACGAGAGACTCTTGAATCATATTTAAAACGCCTTGATAAATTAGAAGGGATAGCTAATTCGTTTGAAGGTGTAGAGAAATCATTTGCAATACAGGCTGGACGTGAGATAAGAATAATAGTAAAACCAGAAATAGTCAATGATGAATCTGCTATACTATTAGCTCGTGATATAACGAAGAAAATAGAAAATGAATTAGAATATCCTGGTCAAATCAAAGTTACAGTTATAAGAGAAACATTTGCAGTAGATTATGCAAAATAGTTGTAAAAGCGTGCATATGCACGCTTTTACAACATATTAATTTTTACGGAGGTAAATAATGAATGTATTAATTATTGGCGATATAGTAGGCAAACCAGGTAGAAATATATTAAAGGAAAGGCTTTCAGACTTGATTCATGATAATAATATAGATTTTATCATAGCAAATGGGGAAAATGCTGCTGGCGGTAATGGTTTAACCAGGAAGATTGCAGATGAACTATTTGATCTTGGTATATCTGCTTTAACAATGGGTAATCATGTATGGGATCAGAAAGAAATATTTAATTTTATTGATGATGAAAAAAGGATAGTAAGACCGGCTAATTATCTTGAAGGAACTCCCGGTAGAGGTTTTTCATTACTTTCAATTAAGAATATAAAAATTGCATTATTAAATTTACAAGGAATAACCTTCATGCCTTGTAACAGGAACCCATTTTTAGTTGCCGAAAAAGAAGTAGAGTTTCTAAGACAACATACAAAAATTATTATTGTTGATTTTCATGCGGAAGCCACATCAGAAAAAATTGCCTTAGGGTATTTTTTAAACGGCAAAGTTTCTTGTGTTTTTGGAACTCATACACATGTGCAAACCGCTGATGAAAAAATATTATCAGAAGGAACAGCATATATAACAGATATAGGAATGACAGGTCCTTCTGATTCAGTCCTTGGGATGGATAAAGAATCTATAATAAAAAGGTTTACAACCTCTTTGCCTGTTAAATTTGATATTGCAAAGGGGGGTTCACAGATAAATGCTATAGTAATAAAAATTGACGAAACAACTGGAAAATGCAGTCATATTTATAGAATAAATAATATTTACATATAAGTTAAAAATAAAGAAGGATTTTTAATTTTTATGTAGAATATACACTTATAGTAATTGATATAATAAAGGGGGAAAAATAATGGAAGTTTTAAAAGTTTCAGCAAAATCCAATCCAAATTCCGTAGCAGGTGCACTTGCCGGTGTCTTACGTGAGCGCGGAGGAGCAGAAGTACAGGCTATAGGAGCAGGTGCATTAAATCAAGCAATAAAAGCTGTAGCAATAGCAAGAGGATTTGTTGCACCTAGTGGCATAGATTTAATATGTATACCTGCATTTACGGACATTGAAATTGATGGTGAGGAAAGAACAGCTATTAAATTGATTGTTGAGCCAAGATAAGCAACCTGTTAATGCAGGTTGTTTTTATATAATATTATGCGGGGTGAAACTAATGTTTGCAGATTTACATATACATTCAACAGCATCTGATGGTACAAATTCTCCATCAGAAATAGTAAAACTTGCTAAGGAAAAGGGACTTAATACAATATCTTTAACAGATCATGATACCGTTGATGGTATTGAGGAAGCATTAAAAAAAGCAAATGAATTAAATATAGAAATAATTCCTGGCATTGAACTTAATTCTAATGATGGGGAGCAAGAGGTCCATATGTTGGGTTATTTTATTAATTATAAGGATAATAAATTGAAAAGTAGGTTGAAAAAAATTATTGATTCCCGAATAGTTAGGGCTAATACAATAATAGAAAAGTTAAACAATTTAAATATTAGCATAACTATGAAGGATGTATTAGAATTTGCAAATGAAAAATTCATAGGACGTCCTCACATTGCAAGAGCAATGATTAAAAAAAATTATGTAAAAACCGTAAAAGAAGCATTTGAAAAATATATTGGCGAAGGTGGTCCGGCATATGTTCCAAGAACATACCGTTTATATCCTCAAGATTCAATTAAATATATAATTGAGGCAGGAGGGATACCGGTACTTGCACATCCAGTACTCCTCAAGGACAAGAACATAATAAGTAATCTTATGAATAACGGTTTAAAAGGTATTGAAGTATATCATTCAAAACAAAGTTCTGAGGAAAGTAAATATTATTATAAATTTGCATTAGAAAATAACTTGGTAATAACTGGCGGTTCTGATTTTCATGGTATAGAAGTAGATGGAAAAGATTTATTAGGAACTATTAAATTAGATTATAAATATGTAGAGCTTCTTAAAGAATTTTTAAAAAGTATGGAAATAATTTAAATTTTACGTTAAAATATAAGTTATAAAAATATTCGGAGGTGCAATTAATGAATTTATCTGAAAAAGCCATACATATTACTCCATCCCTTACACTTGAAATAACTGCTAAAGCAAATCAATTAAAATCGCAGGGGATTGATGTTATTGGATTTGGAGCTGGTGAACCGGATTTCCAAACACCGGATTATATAAAAGAAGCTGCTATTGAGGCTATTAATAAAGGATTTACAAAATATACTGCTGCATCAGGTATGATAGAATTAAAAGAAGCAATATGTGAAAAATTACAAAAGGATAATGGATTAACTTATGACGTATCACAAATTGTTATTTCAAATGGTGCAAAACATTCAATTTATAATGCATTAACTGCAATTTTAAATCCAGGTGACGAAGTACTTATACCATCTCCTTATTGGCTCAGTTATCCTGAAATGGTAAGGCTTGCAGATGGAAAAGCAATTTTTATTGAAGGTAAAGAGGAAAATAATTTTAAAATTACAGCAAAACAATTTGAAGAATCTATTACACAAAAAACAAAGGCATTGATTTTAAACAGTCCTAATAATCCTACAGGAGCTGTTTATAAAAAAAATGAGCTAAGAAAAATTGCAGATATAGCAGAGAAACATAATATAATAATTATATCTGATGAAATCTATGAAAAACTTATATATGAAGGTAAACATGTCAGTATTGCATCATTTAATGATAAAATAAAAGATTTAACGATCGTTGTAAATGGTATGTCAAAAGCATATGCAATGACTGGCTGGAGAATTGGATATACTGCATCAAACAGTCAAATTGCTGCTGTAATGTCAAATATCCAAAGTCATACAACTTCAAATCCGAATTCTATAGCACAATATGCAAGTATAGCTGCATTAAAAGGCGGTGAGGGAATAATAAAACATATGATTGATGAATTTAATAAAAGAAGAGTATTCATGGTTGATAAAATTAATAAGATTAAAGGTTTAAAATGTCTAATGCCGGATGGAGCTTTTTATATTTTTGTAAATATCAATGAATATATTGGCAAAAATATAAATGGCAAAAATATAAAAAATTCTATTGACTTTGCAAATGTTTTAATTGAAAATGCGAATGTAGCAGTTATTCCGGGTTTACCATTTGGTGCTGACGATTATATAAGATTGTCATATGCTATGTCAATAGAAAATATAGATAAGGGACTAAATAGGATTAATAATTTCTTAAAAAGTATAGATTGAATGGGAGGTAAATCGATGAAGAATATATATAATAATCCATTAGTAACAAGGTACGCAAGTTATGATATGGCGCATATTTTTTCTGAGGATGAGAAATTTAAAACATGGAGAAAACTCTGGATTGCACTTGCTAAAAGCCAGAAGGAATTAGGACTTAATATTTCAGATGAACAAATAACTGAAATGGAAGAGCATATAAATGATATAAATTATGAAGATGCGGTAAGATTTGAAAAAGAGTTAAGGCATGATGTAATGGCACATATACGTGCATATGGTTTACAATGTCCAAAGGCAAAACCCATAATTCATCTTGGAGCCACATCAGCATTTGTAGATGATAATACAGATATAATATTAATGGATAAAGGCTTCAAATTAATCAAGAAAAAATTAATAAAGCTTATAGAGATTTTATCTAAGTTTGCTATTAAATATAAGGATATGCCAACTTTGGGTTTTACTCATTTTCAACCAGCACAGTTAACAACAGTAGGGAAAAGGGCAGCCTTATGGATTCAGGATTTAATTTTGGATTATTATGATTTAAGATATAGACTTGATAATATTACTTTAAGGGGTATAAAGGGAACAACAGGTACACAAGCAAGTTTTATGGAATTATTTAATGGTAATGAAGAAAAAGTTAAGGATTTGGATAATTTGGTAGTTAAAAAAATGGGCTATAATAAATCTTTTGTTATTACTGGACAAACATATACCAGAAAATATGACTTTATGCTTTTATCAGTTTTAAGCGGGATAGCACAAAGTGCACATAAATTTAGTAATGATTTAAGACTTTTACAACATTTAAAAGAAATAGAAGAACCATTTGAAGAAAAACAGGTTGGTTCATCTGCTATGGCATATAAAAGAAACCCTATGAGAAGCGAAAGAATGGCTTCATTATGCCGTTATATTATTGTTACATTGCTGAATACTTCATTAACTGCTTCTGAACAATGGTTTGAAAGAACGCTTGATGATTCAGCAAACAGGCGAATAGTTATACCAGAGATGTTTCTTGCAACAGATGCTGTTTTAAATTTATATATAAACATTGCATCTGGATTAAAAGTTAATGAAAAAATGATTAAAAAACATGTAGTAAATGAACTGCCCTTTATGGCAACGGAAGCAATATTAATGGAGTGTGTATTAAAAGGAGGGGACAGACAGGAAATTCATGAAATTATAAGGATTCTTTCGTTAAAAGCAGCTGAAGAAGTTAAAAATGGAGAAGAAAACAAATTATTAGAATATTTTAAAAATAATGACAAGATAGGTTTATCAGATAAGGAAATAGAAAATTTAGTAAATCCAATAAAATTTATTGGAAGGTCTATAAGCCAAGTAGAAGAATATATCGAGGACGTTGTAAAACCTATTATAAGTAAAAATAAAGTAGAAGATATAAATATAAATATAGAAGTATAAATTTTTTAATAAGCACAATTCATATCTCAATTTCATAAAATATTATAAACTGTATATTGGGATGTGATAATTTTGGGAATCTGGCCTATACACTTTGAAACACTAAAATTAGACAAATCATGTAAAAATGAAAAAAAATTATTAAATGAGAATAAACCTGATATTGATTTGCAAAAGGAAGCATTAAAAGAGTTAAATTCATTAATTGGTTTAAATAAAGTCAAGCAAATAATTAATGAATTATATGCATTTGTTCAATTACAGAATAAGAGGAAGAAAGAAGGTCTTTTAACTTCTCCAATTGTATTACATATGGTATTCAAAGGAAATCCGGGAACTGGTAAAACAACAGTTGCCCGGATCCTTGGTAAATTATTCAAAAGCATTGGTATACTGAAAAAAGGACATGTAGTCGAGGTAGAAAGAGCAGACCTTGTGGGTCAATATATTGGTCATACAGCACACAGAGTACAGGAAAATGTAAAAAAAGCACTTGATGGAATACTATTTGTAGATGAGGCATATTCACTTGCAAGAGGAGGAGAAAAAGATTTTGGCAAAGAGGCTATAGATACCCTTGTTAAAGCAATGGAAGATAATAAAAATAACTTTATTTTGATTTTAGCTGGCTATAGAGATGAGATGGAATATTTTTTAAATACAAATCCGGGTTTAAGATCACGTTTTCCAATACAGATTGATTTTCCCGATTATACAATAGATGAGCTTTTATTGATTGCTGAATTAATGATAAAGAATAGACAGTATGTACTTACAAATACAGCAAAGAAAAAGATAATGAAAGTCCTTATTTACGATAAGGAATCAAGGGAGATGGGAAATGCTAGGCTTGTCAGAAATATTATTGAACGTGCCATACGGAAACATGCAGTTAGAATTATAAACAAGAGAACTACTACAAGAGATGATTTGATGACAATTGATGGAATTGATATAAGAGAGGATTGAAATAATGATAAACAGAAATATTTTAGCAGATGATTTTGGTATATCACAAGATGTTATTTTTTTGTTTAAAAAAGCAGAGAATGATATAAAAACCATGTTTGACTATGTTGATGAAATAGTTGAATATAATCAATATAAAGTTTTATTCAATATGCAAAAAAACAAATTAAGTGATATCCATTTTAACGGAACAACAGGTTATGGATATGATGATATTGGTAGGGATACAATTGAAAGAATATTTGCAGGTATATTTGGAGCTGAAGATGCCTTAGTAAGGTCTCAAATTGTTTCTGGAACACATGCCATAGCATTATGTTTATTTTCAAATTTAAGGCCAGGAGATGAGCTTATTTTTGCCTGTGGAGAACCTTATGATACACTTAAAGAAATAATAGGTGATAACGTTAAAAGTGAAGGTTCACTAATGGATTATGGAATATCATATAAAAAAATATCATTACAGGGTAATGGGAAAATTGATATGGAAGCATTATTAAGTTCAATAACAAATGCTACAAAGATGGTTATGATACAACGGTCAAAGGGATATGACTATCGACAGTCATTATTTATTAATGATATAAATGAAGCAATTACAAATATAAAGAATAGGAATAAGAATATTATTGTTTTTGTTGACAATTGTTATGGAGAATTTACAGAGTTTAATGAACCAACAGAGGTTGGTGCGGATTTGATAGCGGGTTCTCTTATTAAAAATGCTGGTGGTGGAATTGCACCAACAGGTGGATATGTTATTGGTAAAAGAGAACTTGTGGAAAAGGCTGCTTATAAATTATATGCACCAGGAATAGGGAAGAGGGTAGGACCAACACTTGGTATCAACAGATTGATATTGCAAGGATTATTTCTTGCTCCTGATATTGTTGGAAATGCATTGAAGGGTTCGATTTTAATATCAAGGGTCATGGAACTTTTAGGTTATGAAGTTTTACCTAAGTATAATAATAAAAGAACCGATATTGTACAAGCTGTTAAATTTAATGACAAAAATGAATTAATTACATTTATACAGGGAATACAAGAAGGCTCTCCGGTTGATTCATTTGTTGCACCAGAGCCATGGGACATGCCTGGTTATGAAGATAAGGTAATAATGGCTGCCGGAGGATTTATTCAAGGGTCATCTATTGAGCTTAGTGCAGATGCTCCAATAAGAAAACCATATATTGCATATATTCAGGGTGGATTATCATATAGCCAAATCAAGTTGAGTATCATGATTGCTGTTAATAACATGATAAAAAAAGGTTATGTAAAGCTCAATGTGTAAATCAATTAAAATTTTCTTATAAAACAAACTATTATACGCATAAAATTGATATAGAACGACGGATTGCATAAGGATATTATGGTATATTTTTTATGCATTTTTCTTTCTCGAATGGATGAAACACGCTCCGCTTAATATTCAGTAAAATTAAATAATAAAAAGAGAGACGTTGGTAAATATTTAAAAAATTATTTCATTTCTTCTAGTTTCGACACTTCTTTCGGTTTCAAGTTTGAGTTCTGTTTTTGCTATAGGAAGCTATGATTTAAAAAGTAATGAGTTAAAAGCAAAAAATTTGAATAAAAAAATAGTTAAAATTATTGCAGATAATACGAGTGTTTCAGAAAAAGGTTTAAAAATAAAAGACGAAAAAATTTTACATGATAATATAAAAGAATTGGATTTGTTGCCATTGAAAAATTTTATTGAAGCTAAACGTGGCAATTTTAATGGTATAACTATTGAAAAGGCATTATCTTTTAGGTAATATTCAAAATATCATTGTCATAAATAATACTGAATCATAGGATATTCTTTATGCTATTGCTGAAACTGCGGAACTTATAAAAACAAATACGAAATATGTTTATGACATTATAAAAGCTGGTTTGCTTTCAGCATTAAAACTTGGTTCAATGAAGGTTACACGTTTAGCTTTACTTGAATTTTTAAAAAATATGAAGGTTATAACCTGACTGACACATTCACTATTAAGCCATTAGAACAACTTAATGAGGAAAAATAACTTTTATAGCTTTATTGATGTTTTAGCATAATTATGATAAAATTATGCTAAAACATCAATAAAGGGGTGATAGTTGTATGCCACATATTAGACCAGTATCGGATTTGAGAAATAATTTTGCCGATATTTCAAGGATAGTACATGAAACTGACGAACCAGTATTCTTGACTAAAAATGGTTATGGGGATATGGTTGTAATGAGCATGGAAGCTTATGAACGGAAACTGTTTAAAAGTGAAATTTACTTTAAGCTGAAGGAAGCGGAACTGGAAGTAAAATCAACTGATAAACGTTTTTCCCATGAAGAAGTATTTAATGAATTAAGGACAAGGTTAACGAATAAAGTGGAATCTGATGAAGTATGAAATTAGATACCTGCCTTTGGCAAGTAAAGATTTATCTAATATTGTATCTTATATTGCAGATGAGTTAAAAGCACCAAAGGCAGCAACGGATTTAATTGATGCATTGGATACTTCAATATCAAGACTTGCACAATTTCCGTATTCATGCAGGGTATATTATCCTGAAAAATCCCTTGAAAATGAATATAGAGTATTACCTGTAAAAAACTATTTAGGAGTCCACTCGAAAATAACTTATCTGCCGGTTAAGAATTTTTATCATCGCATAAATTATCAGAATAATCTCTATTCAAAGAAATATATATGATTTTGTTATTGATTTTAATATGTATATTATGGCTTTATTGACCTGTTATTGCTATTTTTAATATCCTTAACCATTCTTTAAGCCGTTTTTGGGCAGACTTCCACCTTCTTAATTTGTCTATTACAAATTTTAGAAATATGTTTCGTTATTATTTTGATATTATTGTTTATTGCTACCATTATCATTTGCCATCTTATTTTTAATTTTCCTCTATACCTTCCTTTACGTCCGCCATGCCTGGTAAGTTCTGATATGTTTCTTTCTACATTCGGTCTTTTTGCATAGTCTTCTTTAAATTCATCTGTTTTTTGATATTCCCTTTGTTCTTGTATTTCTTTTTCATACGGATGTATATTTATTGTTCTCCCTTTTTTTGATTTTGTACATTGGTCTTTTAGCGGACAATCATTACACTCTTCTGCTCTAAATTTCACTGTAACTTGCTCATGTTTTTGTGTTTTTTCAGTATCAAATTGTTTTATATGTCCATTGGGACATTCTACTGTTCCTTTTTCTAAATCAATTTTGAATTCTTCTTTTGAAAATCCTCCACTTGGATTTGTTGCTTCCGGCACTCTAATGCAAAAATCTGTTCCTTCTTCTTTCCTTTTTTCTATTTCTTCAAAGTCACTATATGCACAATCTCCATACAGTTTATCTATATCAACGCCGTTTCTTCGGCTTTGTTCTATAAGATCACTCATATGTTCTCCATCTGCTATATTTGCTCCATCAACTTCTATTCCTACTACTACTGAGCCTTTTTCTCCTCCTGTTATAATTTCAGCTTTGTATCCATCTGATAATTTCGATGAGGTCTTTCTTCCATGGCGCATTTCATCATCTACTACTGATATTATTCTGTCTTTTGCTGTTCCTTTTATCATTTTTACATGCCCGTCGTTTGTTATTTCAACATCTTGTAATGCTACTCTTTCTAATAATTCAATTGCTTTTTTTAAATCATCTTTTATATCTTTTTTTGTTTTTATATTTTCTACGAGTGATAGTGCATCTTTAACAAGTTCTTCGAGTAATTTTGCTTTTTCTTTTTCGTTTTCCCATGCTATTTTGGGTTTTTTGATATTTTCTTTATAATCTGTTCTTTTCAGTATTTTTTTCGATTCATCTTCCATTTCGTAAAACTTCATGAAACGGAGAACCATCTTTATCCCTTGGTATATCATAGTGTAAGTATCTTGTCTGGCACAGGAACCCCAAATCATGAATGAATCTATTATGTGTAAGTTGTCTTTATCAAACAGTCCTACTTCTTTTGCCTGACTAATTGTTTTAATGAATATTTCTTTTCCTATTTCGCTGTTAAACAGTCTTTTTCTATGATCACATAATGTTACTGCATCTATTCCATCAAAATCCCGTGGTGCGGTTAATGCATATTTAATTCTGTCATCGAATCGTGATTCTTCTTCCATTTCACGATCAGAATATCCTTTTTCAAATTGTATCAGCATCGCTGTAAATGTATATACCGGAGATATGGATTCTCTGCCATAGTATGAGAAAAGTGGCTGAAACATTTCTTCATTAAGATTATTAAATACCCATGTTCTTAATCTATGATAATAACTATCTTCAGAAATTTTTCCAAGTAACCAATAATCTGAAAATGACATTTGTCTGTCTGCTTTTCCTAACATTTTTATCACCACATTTTTCTTATTATATTATTTATATTATATCATAAAAATAGCTCTTAAGTGCTTATTTCATATGTGTTCAGGAGTATTTTTTATTGTAAATTATATGGTTTTCAATAACATATTTGTTAATTTGTGATTGATGATTTCGAGTGGACTCTTAGTGTTCTATGTGGTTAAAGAACAGGTTGTTGAGATTTACAGGGTTATATATGCTAAAATGGATTTAAGCAAAGTCATAAAATGACATAAACGATACTATAAAAAATATAAACCAAAGAGTTAAACATGTGATACGAAAGTGATACACAAAATTCCTGAAGCCATAATTTTTTAATGAAAATAAACATCATCCTTTGACAGGATCACGATAAACAAAAACTAGTAGTGAGTAGTGAGTAGTGAGTAGTGAGTAGTGAGTAGCCCACCCTTAATGCTGCAAAATAGAAAGGGCAAGCAGTATAAAGGTCGGGCTATTTTTAAAATTAAAATATAGAGATTTTTATGAAAAAATACATAAAGATTATTGTAAATGGAAGGAAAATCGAGTAAAATAAAGTAAGAATGAGATAATTCAAAAAAAAAAAAAAAAAAAAAAACAGTGATAAATGAGCAAATATAGTAAAATATCAGTGTTGCACTATATATAAATAAGTATTACTATATTAATGAAAGATCTTTCATGTAAAATCACATAAATTCTTATCATAAAAAAGCAATTTTATTAAAACAATCCATAAAAATACAAAGGAAAGGATAGATGAGTTTTGAGAGTGAAACGATTTTATTTAATTTTCCTGTTAGCATTAATTTTTATAATAGGTAATGACAGCAATATCTTAGCATATGATAATATTAATGCTGCAATATATGCAGATAACTGGGCATTAAGTAGAAATTCAAAATACCCTAATTTTAGTTCTGATTGTACGAATTTCGTATCACAGGCTTTACACGAAGGAGGTAAAATCTCATTTGATTATGCGGGTGGATGGTTTTGCTATAAAAATTGGTATGGAGGATTCAGTTATGGGAAACCATGGAGTGTAGCAGTTTACCATCAGATTTGGCTTATTGAAAATGAGGGTGGTACTATAGTAGGGATGTGGGGACCGACGCAACAAGGAGATATTAATTATTCTTTAAGATTTGGTGATGTTTTAATATATGATTGGGGAACAGGAGAAGGATGGTCTCATGCTGCTATAGTAACTGATTATGGGCAAGATCCACATTCGCCGCACTATGGAGATTTACAAGATCAACATACTACAGACAGAAAATGGGCAATATGGCATTTAAAGCCTTATAATAAATATTCGTCAACAACAACTATTATGGCTATAAGACCTAAATAAAATGTATAGAAAAGGCGGTGAAAACATGAAAGAAAGATTAGTTTCAAGGTCGAGTATTCTTATAAGTCTGGCAATATTGCTTATAATAGGATTTGCGATATTAACAATTTTAGGATTTCAAGACAAAGCCAAATATAATGATATAAACAAAATTAAGAGAGTTATAATGGAAGCCGAGGATATGGAAAATACAATATATCTTTTACCAGAAGCATATAACTCGTCACCGGAAGTTGAGGTACCAAATGAGGTTATAGATTCAATGAACAAAAAAGTAATATCAGAATGCCAGAAATATTACAGTGCTAAATCCGGTTTGCTTGCTGATAGAATAAAAGTTTTACAAATGGCTGTTGATGCACAGGCTAAAGACAAAGAAAGTAGAGTTGTGAAAAACATAAATAAAAGTATAAAATTTATTGATCTAAATATTAATGGTGATACAGCAACAGTAATTGCAGATATTTCTGGACAGGCTACGATAATTTCGCTTGTGCCACAAGGTGTTGATATAAATAAATATAAGACCAGTAATAAAAAAGAAGAAATTAAACCAGAAATGAAAGCAAAAATGGAAGAAGACATAAAGAATGCTCCTAAAAAATTAGTAACAAATAGTCCTGAGGGAACAATGAGATTTTATTATAATTTGGCTAAAGAAGATGGGGTATGGAAAATAACTTCAAGAAAAGGTGATTTTTTACCAGGTCAGGGACCATAAAACAAATTAATTTAAGAGAGTAGATAGATAGTAGCCCACCCTTGATGCTGCAAAATAAAAGGCAAGCAGTATAAAGAATGGGCTATTTTAAAAATTAAAAAATACATAAAGATTATTGTAAATGGCAGGAAAATCGAGTAAAATAAAGGAAACTTGAGATAATTCAAAAAAAAAAAAAAAAAAACGGTTTAAAATAGGAAAATATGGTGTTATTTAAGGTTTGCACAAAATAAAAATAAATGTTACTCTATTTTTGGAAAATCTTTCAATGGAAAACATTATGAAAAATCAGTCAACTGAGGAAAATTAAAAAAGGAGAGGAGGGAGTAAAAGAATAACATAAAATGACAGAAAACGTACGCTCCGTTTAATGTTTGAAAAAATAAAGAAAAATAAAGGAGATGATTGAATATGAATAAAAAGTTTGCTATTCTTATTCTCTCAATGGTTTTTACCTTTACAGTAATTTCACCATCTTTTGCAGCCGTAAATCAACAATCTGTAGTTGATGATCAAGTCGACCACTTCTCTCCAAACCTTAACATGGCCACGGAGAAAGATGTTTCTGGTGTAGTTGTTACTCCACAATCAAAAGGAAGTATTACGATAAAGTTGATTCGAAAAGCCATTGAGAAAGTTTATCCTAAGCTTCCATATTGGTTCAAAAGATATATTCCGATTGATACAGCAGTTAAAGCTATTGATCATTATCTTGGTATAGAGGGTGAAATTGAAAATGCAATTTATAAGGGAATAAGAGATGTTGCACCATCATGGGTGCCTAATTCGGCAGTCTGGTTTGTAACAAAGACAATAACTCTTGTATTGCCGATATAAATAAAATTTAATGTAAAATGATTGGAGTTATGATTAAAAGTCTATGCTTGTTCTTATGAAGCTAATAAATAAGAGCGTGATAAAAGAGAATTATGCATGGGCTTTATTTCTTCATACATGGAAAGGGGAAAGAAGATTAGTTATGGGATTAGTTATTTTTATTTTGGAAGCACTCTTTACAAAAATATTTTTAGGAGGCAGTTTTAAAAACTTGTTTGATCAAGTGTTAAATCTAAAAGGTATATGGAAATATGCTGTACCTGCTATAATAATCATTTGGCTCTTAGAAACGCTGTATCCTATTGTAAATATTCCTATATTTATTAAGGCTGTTGCTTTTACTATCAGCCAAATTTTATTACTTCTTTTCTTTTGGGATAACCGCAAGAACGTGCAAATGTTTATTATTGGCATCGGTGAATTTCTCAATTTTCTTGTTGTTGCTGCTAACGGGTTTTACATGCCGGTTGAAGTAAAGTACCTCTTGGGAGATCCACGATTATCACATTTCTACCAAGAAATTATGGATAAATCGGATTACATACACTCCCTTGTAACAGAAGACACGCATTTATATTTTCTTGCCGATGTTATCTATATTCCTGGTTTTTTATGGTTTTCTCCAAGTATAGTAAGTATCGGAGATATCATAAAGGTATTGGGGACGTTATTCCTCATTCCGAAACTAATGTTAAAGAAAAGCATAAGCATAAGTAATAAGTAGCCCACCATAAATGCTGCAAAATAAAATGCATATCTTTTTAAGCAAAGGGGACGGTTCCCTTTGTCTAAAATATAAAAAGCCCGGACAGAAAGCACTGTCCGGGCTTTTTATATTTTAAATAAAAGGGATCGACATTTTTCTTTGATACAACATTACAGAAATATTACAATTTGGCAATCAAAGAAGGAATTTAGAGGTTAATGGAGAAATATTACAATAAGGAACATATTATGGAGGGAAAATATGGACAGGATTATAAAGTTTGAGACACATAAGGGTCTATTTGAACAGTCGTGGGGGAGATGTTTAAAAAGGGGCTTAACACCGAATAAAAAGTTAGTGGCGTTGAATAATGTAAAAATTGTTGAAGATAGCAAAAGATATTCATTAATTAAAGCTTTTCGCAAAAGCATTAAAGATTTGAGAGATATTAATGATTTTAGAAACTTTATATTTTTGTTAACTGATAAAGAAGGTGTAATACTGGAATTAGACTTACCCCATGCCGATATCGATTTTTACTTAAAAAAGGGTATGGTATTGAAAGAAGAAATTGCAGGTACAAATGCAGTATCGCTGGCGATAAGAGAGGAGAATATAGTGGTTGTAAGAAAAGAACAGCACTATATTGAAGATTTAAAAAGGTTAAATTGTACTGCTGGACCTATTTTTGATAAAGAAGGAAATTGTAATATAAAGTATCACAAAAGGAAAATTTTCAAACTATTGGGGACAAGGAATGTGAAGGACTGCATATACAAGGCAACAAAGTTAGATTTAATATGAGTTTTTATTGTTATTACATTACTAAATAAGGGACAAAAATGTTAGAATGTACTTTAGTACAAATTTTAAAGGGGAGAAACTCGGTTTTTATACTAAAGTGCAAAAGTAAAGGCTATTTTAGTGAAAATTTATACTTTTGGTCAATTGACAAGATGCTGGAAATAAGATACCATGGATATAGAAGGAACTACCGGTAGTCATTAGAATTATTAGGAAAGGGGTGAAAGTGTTAAGAGAGGGAAGGAATTTGAGAAATGCTTTTTGCTTACGACTAATTTTAAGGTAGGAGGATGGAATTAAATGAAAAGGATAGTGACAGTATTACTTACTTTGATATTAATATTTTCAACAACAGTTGTATTTGGAGCGACGGATAATTTTAGACCAAAAGTAAAATGGAGGGGAATGACTTACAAAATTTCAAGAGGATATTTAGAGATGGATAATGTTTTAAATAATTGTAGCATAGAAATAACCAATAATAAAATTTTTGGTTATTTTGAGCTGAGCAATACTTATGTTTCTTTTTCAGCTGAATACAAAAGTAGTATCATACATCAGAAATCAAGTTTTTACACTTATGAGGGGAAAGCTATTGAGTCAAAAGGGGACGTACCTTAATTGTCAACATTTTGATATAATGCTTATAGTAATCCAATTGCTCCTTCAATTTACTGAATTGAAAAGCCTTCTTTCTCTTTTAGCTGTTTAATAATTTTGTTTCGCTCTGATTTTGGCAATAATCCAATCTCCTTTGGTTCTTTGCAATCTATCAATTTTATAATTCTTTGTCGTATATATTCATCGTTTTTACCAATTTTATCGTTAACTTCATAATATCCCTTTTCTATGTTTATGATAGTTTTCAAACGTCTTTCTATCCATTCTGCTAAAGCTGCTACATTTTTATTAATCCTAAATCTTTATCTCCTTATAAACTGGCAATGTTGAGTAAAGGTTTGACTCATGTTTATGTTACACTAAAATTTATATATTACACTAAATAAAAATTATTTTGTGATCATGTATTTAAGTCTAATAATAAATATATTATCTAAAATTAATTAAATATTATGAATTACATATTATTATGGCAAAAAATACCTAAAGATATTGATATAATTAAAATAAAATGTTATATTATTAATTATAAGACATATTAATTCTAATAGGGTGAAATAAATGGAAAGACTGCAAAAATTCCTTGCTGAATGTGGAATAGGTTCAAGGAGAAAATGTGAACAATTTATAAGGGATGGGTTTGTAAAGGTAAATGGTAAAATTGTAAAAGAACTTGGAATTAAAGTAGAACCTCTTGAAGATAAAGTAGAATATAATAATAAAATTGTTAAGAAATCAGAAAAATTAATTTATATTATGCTAAATAAGCCGACGGGATATGTTACAACTGTAAAAGATCAATTTAACAGAGCTTCTGTTTTAGATCTAATTGATATTAAAGAGAGAATATATCCTGTAGGAAGGCTTGATTATAATACATCAGGTCTTCTTTTATTAACAAATGATGGTGCACTTACTTATAAGTTAACACATCCTAAACATGAAGTTTTAAAAACATATATAGCTGAAATAAAAAGTATACCATCTGATATAGAATTAGAGGAATTAAGAAATGGTATAATAATTGATAATTTTAAAACTTCAAAAGCAAAAATAAAAATATTAAAGATAAAAGATAATACAAGTATTGTTGAAGTGCAAATACATGAAGGGCGTAACAGACAGATAAGAAAAATGTTTGATTATATCAAACATACTGTTATTAAACTTAAAAGAGAGAAAATAGGTGAAATAGGTCTTGGAAAATTAAAAATAGGACATTGTAGATATTTAAACGATAAAGAAATAAACTATTTGAAAAAATTATGTTTATAATTAATTCTATAAATCCAAATAAAATTAAAAGTTTAACTTTATAATAAAAAACAAATAAATCGGAGGTATAGTATAATATGGATTTGTGGTTTACAGAAAATCATGCAAATAATATTAAATATTCACTTAAAGTTAATAAAACATTGAATATCGAAAAGACAGATTATCAGGATTTAGCTGTCATAGAAACAGAACAATATGGTAGAATACTTGTTTTGGATGGTATTTTACAAACTACAGAAAAAGACGAATTTGTTTATCATGAGATGATAGTACATGTACCACTATTTACACATAAAAATCCCCGTAGTGTTTTGATAGTTGGTGGTGGTGATGGTGGTGCAATAAAAGAAATATTAAAGCATAACTCTGTTGAAAGGATAGTTCTTGCAGAAATAGATAGAAAAGTAGTAGAGAATGCAAAAAAATATCTTCAGAATATTAGTTATGGGCTTGATAATGATAAAGTAGAAATTATGATTGGCGATGGAATAAAATATGTCAATGAACATAAAAATGAATTTGATATTGTAATCGTAGATTCTACAGATCCCATAGGTCCTGCAGTAGGTCTTTTTACAATTGACTTCTATAAGTCTGTTTATGAATGTTTGAAAGATGATGGTATAATCGTTGCACAAACAGAATCGCCATTTATATATGGAAATTTGATTAACAAATTAAGCAAAATGTTTAAACAGATTTATCCTATTACAAAACCATATATATGTACAATACCTACATATCCTGGTAGTTTATGGACATTTACAATGGGATCAAAAAAATATGACCCTGAAAATATAGATACGAATATTATACCTAAAATTGATACAAAATATTATACACCACAAATACATAAAGCCGCTTTTATATTGCCGAAATTTGTTAAAGATATATTTGAAGAGGTGTAATATATTGATTAACAAGGATAATTTTGCAAATAATAACAAGTATTTATGCAGCAATAATGACTATGAGAATTCTTCCATAGTCATTATTGGAGCACCAATGGATTATACAGTAAGTTTTAAACCAGGAACAAGATTCGGACCACAAGCAATAAGAGCAGCATCACTCAGCTTAGAGGCTTATAGTGTTTATATGAACAGAAATTTACATGACAAAAAATATTGTGATTTAGGTGATCTAACTTTACCTTTTGGTAATGTTGAAAAAAGTTTGAAAATTATTGGTGATGCTGCTAAAGAAATTATACAAGATGATAAAAAACCTCTCTTTTTAGGAGGAGAACATTTAATAAGTGCACCAATAATAAAAGAAGTTAATAATAAATATGGAGAAGAATTAGTAGTCTTACATTTTGATGCACATACGGATTTAAGAACAAAATATTTTGATGAGGAAAATTCTCATGCGACTGTTATAAGAAAGGCTGCAAAATTTTTGAATAATAAAAATATCTATCATTTTGGTATACGATCGGGTATTAAGGAAGAGTATGAATTTGCTTGGAAAAACACCAATATGTTTTTATTCGAGGTAATTGAACCATTAAAAATGGTTTTAAATGATATCAAAAATAAGCCTATTTATATTACATTTGATATAGATGTACTTGACCCTGCCTATGCACCTGGAACAGGAACACCAGAACCCGGCGGCATCACTTCAAAAGAGGCACTTGAAGCAATCCATATCTTGAAGGATATGAATGTTGTTGGAATGGATCTTGTAGAAGTTTCGCCTGATTATGATCATTCTGGAATAACATCTATTCTTGCAGCAAAATTAATAAGGGAAGCAATTTTATCATTTTTATAACTTTTCCAATAGTCTTTTAAATAGCCTTTTAATTTATTAAAAAGCTTTATAGAAAAAACTATTTCATAAGGAGGATTTTTATGCCCAAGATTAAAATA
The DNA here is from genome assembly GCF_056032965.2 of Aceticella sp. 75b-Ac. Lineage (NCBI taxonomy): Bacteria > Bacillati > Bacillota > Clostridia > Thermoanaerobacterales > Thermoanaerobacteraceae > Aceticella > Aceticella sp. 75b-Ac. The sequence continues at coordinate 588,019 of NZ_CM190971.1, read as the reverse complement.
ACTGAAACGGTATTAAGAGATGCACATCAATCGCTTTTAGCGACAAGAATGACTACTGATGAAATGCTTCCTATAGCTGAAAAACTTGACTCTGTCGGATATCATTCAATAGAAGCATGGGGCGGTGCTACATTTGACGCATGTATGAGATATCTTAACGAAGACCCATGGGAAAGGTTAAGAGCTTTAAAAAAGGTTTTTAAAAAAACACCAATACAAATGCTGCTGCGGGGTCAAAATATTTTAGGGTATAAACATTATCCGGATGATATTGTTACAGAATTTATAATGAAATCAGTTGAAAATGGTATTAGTATAATAAGAATTTTTGATGCTCTAAATGATATTAGAAATTTAGAAACATCTATCACAGCTACAAAAAAGGCCGGTGCACATGCACAGGCAGCAATTGTCTATACAATAAGTCCTGTACATAATATTAAACAATATTTGAAAATATCAAGAGATTTATGTGATATGGGTGCAGATTCAATTTGTATAAAAGATATGGCAGGTATTCTAACACCATACAATGCATATAACCTTATAAAATCACTAAAACAAGAAATTAATATACCTATACAACTTCATAGTCATTATACAAGTGGTATGGCAGGTATGGCATATTTGAAAGCTATTGAAGCAGGTGTTGATATAATTGATACTGCAATATCTCCTTTAGCATTAGGAACATCTCAGCCAGCAACAGAAACAATGGTAACTGTTTTAAAAAATACTCAATATGACACTGAGCTTGACCTTAAAGTTTTATCTGAAATTGCAGAATATTTCAAGGGCATAAAGAAAAAACATACAAAAGATAAGGATATGTCTTTATTAATGTGTATTGATACTGATGTCCTTAATTATCAAATACCGGGTGGTATGCTTTCAAATTTGATATCTCAATTAAAACAACAAAATGCGCTGGATAAGTTTCAAGAGGTATTAAAAGAAGTGCCGAGTGTAAGAAAAGACCTTGGATATCCTCCACTCGTTACACCTATGAGTCAAATAGTTGGTACACAAGCTGTATTAAATGTCATCACAGGTGAAAGATATAAAATAATTCCAAAAGAAGTAAAAGATTATGTTAAAGGTCTTTATGGAAGGTCACCTGCACAAATATCAGAAAAGTTAAAGGATAAAATTATAGGAGACGATGAAGTAATTATTGCAAGACCTGCAGATTTTTTATATCCCCAACTTAAAAATATAAAAAATGAAATAAAAGAATACTATGAACAAGAAGAAGATGTTTTGTCATATGCTTTGTTTCCGCAAGTTGCAATGAGATATTTTGAATATAGAAGAGCTAAAAAATATAAAATAGACGGATCTCTTGTAAATATGGAAGATAAAACATATCCAGTTTAAATAGTAATAATAAAAAACATCAGGATAAATTATAACATTCCCTGATGTTTTTTATTTGTTATATATTTTGTAACATTATTTTTTATATGTCATAACATGTAGTAGAAAACCGAAAAGGGGGTTTTGAAATGGATGGAGAATATCAAAATCGTCATCATATACCATGTAAAACAATGTATATAGTAAAACCCGGCGATACTATGTGGTCAATAGCCAACATGTATGGCATACCTCTTGATTGCCTGATAAAAGCAAATCCGCAAATACCGAATCCAAACTTAATCTATCCGGGGCAACAAATATGCATACCGGCACATTGTCCACCTGTTGGTCCATGTAAAACAGTATATATAGTAAAACCCGGCGATACTATGTGGTCAATAGCCAACATGTATGGCATACCTCTTGATTGCCTGATAAAAGCAAATCCGCAAATACCGAATCCAAACTTAATCTATCCGGGGCAACAAATATGCATACCGACACATTATCCACCTGTTGGTCCATGTAAAACAGTATATATAGTAAAACCCGGCGACACTATGTGGTCAATAGCCAACATGTATGGCATACCACTTGATTATCTGATAAAAGCAAATCCACAAATACCGGATCCAAACTTAATCTATCCGGGGCAACAGATATATATACCAAATTATCCACCAATAGATCCACCAATTTCTTAGTTTAACAAGATATTTATAAGATACTGGAGTTTCCTAGTATCTTATAAATATTATATATTTTACTCCTTGCTTATATATAGATTTTATATTAAAATCAAATTGATTGTAAAAGATAAAGTTTAAATTAGCTCTTGGGAGGATATCACAAATGAATATTTTATTGACAAATGATGATGGGGTGAATGCATTAGGAATAAATAAATTAGCAGATTTCTTAAAAAATTATTATAATACCATTGTTGTAGCTCCTGAAAGAGAAAGAAGCGCTGTAAGTCATGCAATAACATTACATAAACCTTTAAGATTAACAAATATCCGAAAGGAAAGTAATATAGAAATATATTATGTTAATGGAACACCCTCTGATTGTATAAAATTAGCTATAGATGTGGTTTTAGACAACAAGCCGGATATAGTAATTTCGGGTATTAATTGGGGTTTAAATCTTGGAACTGATATTTTGTATTCTGGTACTGTTTCTGCTGCAATAGAAGCTGCCATAAATGGAATTCCTTCAATGGCTGTTTCACTTGAAGAAGATGCGGATTTAAATGATAAAACAATATATATTTTCATAAAAAATTTAATTGAGGAAACAATACAAAAGGGATTACCAAAACATACCTTATTAAATGTAAATATACCCAAAAAAATCAAAAATGATAAAGGTATAAAAATTACATCACTTGGACTAATAAATTATGTTGAAAATTTCACAAAAAGAATTGACCCTCGTGGAAAAGAATATTATTGGATGGCTGGTAAATTATTGGACAATTATAAAGATGAAGGCAGTGATATTGTTTCAGTTAAAAATGGTTATATTTCTATAACTCCAATACATTTTGATTTAACTGAATATACCCTTGCTGAAAAATTGAAAAATTGGAATATAAAAATTAATTAAAAATATACGATATAATTCAATCATAACATGAAAATCGATAACAAATCATTGATTTTTAGAAGGATTTTTTATTTCTATTATACATGATATAATTATCTTAAATAATTTTAAAGATTTAAAAAATAATCTATCAATTTAAAAGGAGCTTAAGTATGGATAAAAAAGAAGATTTACTAAAAAGAATACAGGATAATTATTCAACATTAAGTAAAAGCCAAAAAATAATAGCAGAATACATATTAAATTGCTATGACAAAGCAGCTTATATGACTGCTGCAAAGCTTGGTAAGAGTATCCATGTCAGCGAATCTACAGTTGTAAGATTTGCTAATACGCTTGGATATGATGGATATCCAGAATTGCAGAGTGCTCTTCAAGAATTGATTAAAAATAAACTGACGACCGTTCAGCGATTGGAAATGACTAATGAAACTGATGAAATATCAATATTAAATAATGTACTTAAATCAGATATAGATAATATCAGAAAGACTTTAGAAGAACTTAATAAAGATTCATTTAAAAATGTAATTGGTAATATTTTCAACGCAAAAAAAATTTATATTTTAGGTTTTAGGAGTTCAACGGCAATAGCCGAATACCTTGGTTTTTACTTGAATTTAATCTTAGAAAATGTTACTGTTGTTAAACCAGGTGTTTCAGATGTATTTGAACAAATGTTAAGGGTGAATTCAAATGACCTTGTTATAGGGATAGGATTTCCGAGATACTCGAAAAGAACAATAGAAGTTTTAAAATATGCCAAATCACAGGAGGCTAAGATTGTAACAATAACTGATAGTTTAATATCACCTTTAACTTCAGTAGCTGATGAGGTTCTTATTGCTAAAAGCAATATGTCTTCATTTGTAGACTCCATAGTTGCACCTTTAAGCCTTGTTAATGCACTTATTGTATCAGTTGGAATTAAGGAAAAAGAAAAGATAACTGATACATTTGAGAAATTAGAAACCATTTGGAACGAATATGGCATATATTCATCATAAATATAATAAGTATAAGAAACAGTTAATCTAAATTCTAAGAAAATTAAGAGCAAAAAATGAAAAATACTCATATTAAGTAATTTTTATGCAAATTATTTTGGAGGTAAATATGTCGACACGTTTATACATTGTAAGGCACGGTCAGAGCAAGTGGAATTTAGAAAGTAAAATACAAGGTTCTACTGATATAGAATTATCAGAAGAGGGTATTAAACAAGCTTATTCGCTTGCAAAAAGATTAAAATATGAAAAAATAGATATAATTTATTCCAGCAACCTTTCAAGGGCTTATAAAACTGCTGAAATAATTGCAAAAGAATTTAATATCCAAGTAAATATATTACATGAACTAAGAGAAATAACCTTTGGCGTATGGGAAGGGCTTACAAATATTGAAATCGAAAATCTTTATAAAGAAAAATATCATACATGGAAAACAGATCCAACAAAAGTAGTTATAGAAAATGCTGAAACATTGAAGCAATTACAGGATCGTATATTGAAGGGAATATATCCATTAATTGAAAAAAATAAAGATAAAAATATACTTATTATATCACATGGCACATCAATTAAAGCATTGATATTAGGTCTATTAGGTATAGATTTGAGTTTTTATCCTAAAATAAAGCAAGATAATACAGCTGTAAATATAATAGATATAAAAGACGATGGTAAACCTGTTCTAATTTTACTAAATGATACATGCCATTTGAAGGAGCGATAATAATTGAAAAAAGTCTTTGTAGTAGGTGGTGGTGCTGCAGGATTAATGGCAGCACTAAGTAGTGCAATGTCAGGAAATGATGTGACAATATTTGAAAAAAATGATAGATTAGGAAGGAAATTATTGATAACCGGGAAGGGACGCTGTAATTTAACAAACATAGCAACAGATAATGATTTCATGGATAATATACCAGGTAATAGCAAATTTATTTTTAGTGCATTTAATAAATTCTCAAATATGGATTTAATTAATTTTTTAAATAATAATGGCCTTAGAACAAAAGTTGAAAGAGGAGGCAGGGTTTTTCCTGAATCTGATAAGGCTGTAGATGTTTTGAATTTTTTTATAAAAATGCTTGGTAGATACAATGTTAAAATAAATTATAATTCTCAAGTAAAAGATATAATTACAAAAGGAAATAAAATATCAGGAATCTTAATACATAATGAGATAAAATACTGTGATAGCGTAATTTTAGCAACGGGGGGCTTATCATATCCAGCTACTGGTAGTACAGGAGATGGATATGACTTTGCAAAAAAATTAGGACATACGATAATAGATTTAAAACCCTCTCTTGTTCCACTTATTACATATGAGAATACGAAGGAATTAATGGGTTTATCATTAAAAAATATTAATGCAGGTATATATTATAAAAAAAAATTGATAAAAGAAGAATTTGGTGAATTGCTTTTTACACATTTTGGACTGTCAGGACCTATAATTTTAACACTAAGTAGATATATAAAAGATTATGCAGGTAAAGAACTTTTAATCAAAATTGATTTAAAACCAGCTTTATCAAATGACAAATTGGATAACAGATTATTGAGGGATTTTGAAAAATATTCAAAAAGAGTATTAAAAAATTCATTAGATGATTTGCTTCCACAGACATTAATTCCCTATATAATAAAAATATCTGAGATAGATCCAGAAATAAAGACATCTAAGATTACTAAGGAAGAAAGGAAAAAATTAATACAACATTTAAAATGGCTTACATTTAAAATGAAGGGAACATTACCTATAGAAGAAGCAATAATAACAAGTGGTGGAATCTTCACAAAGGAAATAAATCCATCAACGATGGAATCTAAAATTATAAAAGGATTATTTTTTGCTGGTGAGATTATAGATGTTGACGGATTGACAGGGGGATTTAATCTGCAAATAGCCTTTTCAACAGGTTATGTTGCTGGTCTTAATTCATAATAAGTGCAGAATACTGCATTTTTTTTTTATTATACACATAAAATATAAAATAAATAAGATAGGAGGATAATTGTGGGTAAAAGATTAAAGAAATCAAGCCGTTTTATTGGTTTTGAAAATTTAATAGCTTTACTTATAATAGCAGGTTTTATTACTATCATATTATTTCAAACTACAATGCTTAATAGTACTCTTAGAGTATATTTGAATTCTACAGAAAAAATCGAAGGTATAAATGTAAATACATACTTATCAAAGGAGGGAACATTAAAAATTGAGGTTATAAATGAAGAAAATGCAAATAATGCCTACATATTAGTTGATGGAGAACCTAAAGGGAATTTTAAAAACAAATATATTAATATAAAAGTAAAATCCGGTCAATTAATCGAAATAGATGGAAGTAAATGCAATACGGATATGTATTTCAAAATTTCTGATATAAGTGATAATGTTATCGAACCACAAAAGACTGCTATTGTAAAAGTTGAAAAAAACATTGCTACAGTAGGAAGAGTAAGATTAAAATAATATTGTGATAAATTAATTTTTAATATATAATATAAAAAAAGGCAAGGGAAAGGAGAATGTTCTATTAACGCAATTAGAGGAGCAATTACTACTGAAAATACAAAAGAGAGAATTTTTTCTGATACTGAGGAGCTGATAAAAAAGATTATCGAAGAAAATAATTTAAAAATAGATGATATTATTTCGATTATATTCAGCGCAACAAAGGATTTGGATGCGGCATATCCGGCTGAAGCTGTCAGAAATATTGGAATAACTACAATACCACTGATGTGCTTTCAGGAAATGAATGTAATTGGTAGCTTAAAGAAATGTATAAGAGTAATAATATATGTAAATTGTAATAACAACAGAAAAATTACACACGTATATTTAAAAGGCGCAAAAGTTTTACGCCCCGATATAATTTGAGGCGGTGAATACATGACTATAAAAATTGCTATTGATGGACCTGCAGGTGCTGGAAAAAGTACTGTTGCTAAAATCCTTGCTAAAAAACTAAATTTTGTATATGTAGATACAGGTGCATTATATAGAGCGATTACATATAAAATATTGAAAGAAGGTATCAATATAAATGAGAAAAAAGCTATCCTAAATATTATGAATAACTTTGATATAACATTAAAAAGTGAAAGAATTTTTTTAGATGGCATAGATATTACTGAAGAGATACGAAAACCATATATTTCTCATAATGTTTCACAAATATCACAAATTCCAGAAATAAGAGACTTTATGGTTAAATTACAAAAAGAATTGGCTAATAAAAATAATATAGTAATGGATGGACGAGATATTACGACTGTAGTTATGCCTGATGCACAATTTAAATTTTATATTACTGCAACTGAAGAAATTAGAGCTAAAAGACGTTATAACGAACTAAAAACAAATAATTTTAATATTTCATTCGAAGACATTCTGGATGAAATTAAGATAAGAGATAAAATGGATATGGAAAGAAGCATTGCACCTTTAAAAATAGCCGAAGATGCAATAGTAGTAGATACATCTGATATGACTATTGATGAAGTAACAAATAAATTATATGATATTATTATAAAACAATTATAGGGGGATTCATCAAAATGTTTTATTATATTGCAAAATATATTGTACTTTTCATAATTAAGATATTATTCAAAATACATGTAGAACATATTGAAAATATTCCCAAAGAAGGACCTATAATAATATGTCCTAACCATATTAGTCTACTTGATCCCCCTGTTATTGGTGCATTATTAAACAGAAGAATCTATTTTATGGCTAAATCAGAACTTTTTAAAAACCCTCTCTTAGGTTTTATTCTCAAAAATGGTTTTGGAGCATTTCCTGTTAAAAGAGACAAACCTGATTTAACAGCTATTAAAACAGCTTTAAAACATTTAAAAAACGGACATGCAATATGCATTTTTCCTGAAGGAACAAGGAGCAAAACAGGTAAACTTCAAAAAGCCGAACCAGGTGCATCGTTATTATCTGCAAAAGCACATGCACCTGTTATACCTATTGGAATTAACGGAAATTACAAATTATTTTCTAATATTATTATAAAAGTAGGAAAACCAATTTATCTGGATAATTTTTCAAATGGACGTATTTCACAGCAGGACATGGCTCAAATTGGAGAGATTATAATGAATGAAATTTCAAAATTACTTTAGAATATGAACGAAAAATCAAGCAATATATTAAGATAATATTACTATATCATGGAGGAATTACTGTGAAAGTTATTGTAGCAAATCATGCCGGATTTTGCTTTGGGGTTAAAAGGGCTGTTGAAAAAGCATACGAACAATTAAATAAAAAAGACAATATTAAAACATATACCTTAGGTGAATTGATACATAATCCACATGTAGTAAATGACCTTTATGAAAAGGGTATTAAAAGTATTGAAGATATTAATAGTATTAATGAAAATAGTAGAATAATAATTAGAACACATGGTATTTCTGAAGACCTTTATAGTAAATTAAAAGAAAAAAATTTAGAAATTGAAGATATGACATGTCCATTTGTTAAAAAGGTACAAAATATTGTAAAAAAATATTACAATAATGGATATAATATAATAATTGTTGGTGACGAAAAACATCCTGAAGTTAGAGGAGTAAACGGATGGTGTAATAATACTGCATATATAATTAATTCAAATGATAATATGGATATAATGCCAAAATTCAACAAAGCCTGCGTTGTTGCACAAACGACAATAACACAGGAACAATGGGAAAAGGTTTTAAAAATATTAAAAAATAAAGTTAAAGAGTTAATATCATTTAATACTATTTGTGATGCAACAAACAAAAGGCAAAAGGCAGCTGAAGAGCTTTCACATATAGTTGATATAATGATAGTAATAGGCGGGAAAAAAAGTTCTAATACTCAGAAACTTAAAAAAATCTGTGAAAAAAATTGTAAAAAAACATACCAAATTGAAAGTAAAGAAGAGCTAAATTTAATTTTATTTAAAAAAGATTATACCATTGGTATTACAGCTGGTGCCTCTACACCAGGTTATATAATAAATGATGTTGTAAATGAATTAATGTATAAAAAAGGAGAATAATTAACTGCTGTCATGTTAAATACCTTGACAAAACTCAAAAATCTGATAAAATTTATCTTATTGAATATTAACTTTTATTATGAGGAGGAACGATAGTAGAATGAATGCTTTGGGTCGTCATATTTTGGCAGAAATTTATGGTTGCGATAACAAAATCCTTGACGATTGTAAATTGATTGAGGACATAATGGTAAAAGCAGCTATAGAAGCAGGTGCAGAGGTGTGTGAAGTTGCTTTCCATAAATTCAGCCCCCAGGGCGTAAGCGGGGTAGTAGTTATTTCTGAATCTCATTTAACTATTCATACTTGGCCAGAATTAAATTATGCTGCTGTTGATGTATTTACATGTGGAAGTAATGTTAATCCATGGGATGCTTGTAGTTATTTAACTAAATTATTAAAGGCAAAAAATATGACAGCAACAGAAGTTAAAAGAGGAGTATTTGAACAGCCTGTTAAGGTTTTAAGTTCATAAAATTTTTTAATATAATTTGTATATTAAAAATTTTTTAGTTAAAACTATTAATGAACCTCACAAATACATTGAAACCCCCTTTACATCATTTATAGTGGCTATATCTTAGCCACTTTTTTACATAATAAAATTTTTGGAGGTAAAATTCATGCTAACATATGAAGATTTTGTTTTGAAAATATGCCAATTAACCGGCATAGATTTATCACTATATAAAGAAAAACAAATGAAAAGAAGAATTAATTCATTAATTTTAAACAGTAATTATAAAAATTATGATGACTATTATAAAGCATTAACAACAAATAAAAATTTATACAATGAATTTATAAATTATATAACGATAAATGTAACTGAATTCTTTAGAAACTTAGATCAATGGATCGTTTTGGAAAATGAAATATTGCCCTATCTAATTAAAAAAAACTTAAAAATATGGAGTGCCGCATGCTCAACAGGGGAAGAACCATATACTTTAGCAATGATATTATCAAAGTATATAAATCTTGAAGATGTTAATATTATAGCAACAGATATAGATGCAAATGCGCTTGCTAAAGCACAGAAAGGTATATATACAGATAAAAGTTTGGAAAAAGTGCCTGCTGAATATATAAAAAAATTCTTTACAAAGGTTAATAATACTTCTTACATAATTAGTGAAACATTGAGAAAAAATATAATTTTTAAAAAACATAATTTACTCACGGATAAATATCCTGAAAATGTGAATTTGGTTATATGTCGTAATGTTTTAATATACTTCAATGATAAGGCAAAAAATGATACATATAAAAAAATATATGATTGTCTATCAAATGATGGTGTTTTTTTTGTAGGCGGTACTGAACAAATAATTCTTCCATATAGATATAATTTTGAACCTATAAAAACTTTCTTTTATAAAAAAATCAGCAATAATTAGACTAAGTTAACTATAAGAAACCCTTACATTTGATTTATAATTGCTTGTAGTAAATCCTTATATAATATATAATATTAAAGTAAGTTGCTTGATGGAGGTATATTTATAAATGAATGAAAAAAAAAGTATAATCATATCAGATGAAGCTATAAAGGTACAAAGAAATATTATTAATAAAATTGCAGATTTAAATAAAAACAAATGTCTAAAATTTCACATTCAAACATACGGTTGTCAAATGAATGTACATGATTCAGAGAAACTATCCGGCATGTTAAAGGAAATGGGATATATAAATACAAAAAATATTGAAGAAGCAGATATAATACTTTTTAATACATGTTGTGTGCGAGAACATGTTGAAATAAAAATTCTAAGTAGGGTATCTCAAATAAAAGAACTTAAATCAAGAAAACCAGATGTAATTATTGGTATATGTGGATGTATGATGCAAGAGAAAGAAATAGTCGATAAAATAAAAAATCATTATCCATATGTAGACCTGGTTTTCGGTACACACAATTTATTTAAATTTCCAGAAATTCTATTAAAAGCAATTTTTTCAGATTCTACAGTAATTGATATATGGGATGATAATCCAAATATCATTGAAAATATACCAATAAAAAGAGCTGATTCTATTAAAGCGTGGATAGATATTAATTATGGATGTAATAATTTTTGTACGTATTGTATAGTTCCATATGTAAGAGGAAGAGAAAAAAGCAGAAGACCGGAAAATATTCTTAATGAGATAAAATCTCTGGCTAACAAGGGATATAAAGAAATAACACTTTTGGGACAAAATGTTAATTCATATGGTAATGACCTGCATGAAGGCATAACATTTGCAAAGCTTTTGTACATGGTTAATGGAATAAATGGTATAGAACGAATAAGGTTTATGACTTCGCATCCAAAAGATTTATCTGATGAGTTGATTTTTGCCATGAGGGATCTTGGAAAAGTTTGCGAACATTTGCATTTACCTATTCAATCTGGGAGCAATAGAATACTTAAAAAAATGAATAGAAAATATACAAAAGAAAGTTATTTGGAAATAATAGATAAATTAAGAGTAAATATACCTGATATAGCAATAACAACAGATATTATTGTAGGTTTTCCAGGTGAAACTGAAGAAGATTTTAAAGAAACTTTAGATCTTGTTAAAAAAGTTCGATATGATGCAGCATATACTTTTATATACTCTAAAAGGTCTGGAACACCTGCAGCTGATATGGAAGAACAGGTTGATAAAAATATAAAACATGAAAGGCTCGAAAAATTGATTGAACTACAAAACAAGATAAGTATAGAAAAGAATGCAGAATTAAATGGAAAGATATTGGAGGTATTGGTTGAAGGGATTAGTAAAAGAGATAAAGAGAAATTAACAGGAAGAACAAGAACAAATAAGATTGTTCACTTTTTAGGAAAACCTGATTTAATAGGTAATTTTGTAAATCTAAAGATTAAGAAAACAAAGGCATGGACAATGCAAGGAGAGTTAATTCAATAAATATTGAACATAATTGCTTAGTTTAAACATTGTTTTACCTATTATAATATGTATTTTAAAAACTCTAATTTTAGTTTTAGGAGGTATGGAACTTTGGCTTTTACTCCAATGATGGAACAATACCTTAAAATTAAAAATAAATATAAAGATGCAATTCTTTTTTTCAGACTTGGAGATTTCTATGAGATGTTTTTCGATGATGCAATAATTGCAGCAAAAGAACTTGAAATAGCTTTAACCGGAAAAGACTGCGGACAAAGTGAAAGAGCTCCAATGGCAGGTATACCATATCATACAGCTGATAATTACATTGATAAATTAATTAAAAAAGGATATAAAGTTGCTATATGTGAACAACTGGAAGACCCCTCAATGTCTAAGGGATTAGTCGAGAGAGATGTGGTTAGAATTTATACCCCAGGAACAATAATAAATTTAAATTCCATAGAGGAAAAATCAAATAATTATTTAGTATCAGTATACAAATATAAATTAAATTATGGAATATCAATTGTAGATGTTACAACCGGAGATTTATTTGTAACCGAAATTATAAATTGTAATGATATAAATAAAATTTATGATGAAATTATTAGGTATGAACCATCGGAAATAATAGCAAATTCAGATTTTTTTTCTAATAATAAGCTTATTAAAGCTATTAAAAGCAAACACTGTTATTTAAATAAATTTACATCTGAGAATACATATGAAGAAATGGTTGAACTAATTGAAAATCAATTTAATAATTCTATAGATGAACTTAATTTAGGAAATAAAAAATATGCTATAATTTCTTTATCGTTACTTTTAGAATATTTAAACGGTCTTCATAAGGTACCTTTAAAACAGATAAATAAAATTAACTATTATAAAGACGACTCATTTATGGTCCTTGATAGTAACACTATCAAAAATCTAGAAATAATCGAATCAAGTAAAACAAATTCTAAAAAAGGGTCATTACTGGGAGTTTTGGATAAAACGGTTACTCCAATGGGTGGAAGACTTTTAAAAAAATGGCTTGAAGAACCTTTGATAAAAACAGATAAAATTCAAGTAAGACTTGATGCAGTTGAAGAATTATTAAATGATTATAAAGGAAGGATAGAACTTAATGAAGCTTTAAATGGAATCTATGATTTAGAAAGACTATCAAGCAAAATAGTTTATCAGAATATAAACGCAAAAGATTTTATTTCAATAAAAATTTCACTTGAAAAATTACCTCAAGTCAAAGAAAATTTGAAAAAATATAATACATTACTTTTAAAAGAATTATATTTAAAATTAGATACCTTAGAAGATATATACAAACTAATTGAAGAATCTATTAAAGAAGACCCTTCAACTTCATTAAAAGAAGGTAATATAATAAAAGATGGTTATGATGAAAATATTGATAAACTGCGTAAAGCTTCAATAGAAGGTAAAGATTGGATTGCAAATCTTGAAGCAAGTGAAAGGTACAAAACAGGGATTAAAACATTAAAAGTCGGATACAACAAGGTATTTGGGTATTATATAGAAATAACTAAGTCAAACTTATCTATGGTTCCAGATACTTACATAAGAAAGCAGACTCTATCAAATGCAGAAAGATATATTACTCCTGAATTAAAAGAAATAGAAGAAACAATTTTAACTGCAGAGGAAAAATTAATCAACATGGAATATGAAGTATTTAATAATATAAGAAGGAAACTTGAAATGCAGATAAATAGAATCCAAAATGCCGCAAAAATTATTGCATTTTTGGATGTATTACTTTCACTTGCTGTTGTAGCAGAAACGAATTATTATGTTAAACCATTAGTAAACAATAACAATAAAATTTTTATAAAAGATGGAAGACATCCAGTTATAGAAACAATTTTGGAAGAAAATTTCGTTTCAAATGATATAGAGTTAAGCAGCCAAGATCCAATAATGATAATTACTGGACCTAATATGGCAGGTAAATCAACATATATGAGGCAGATTGCACTAATTATTTTAATGGCACAGATAGGCTCCTTTGTACCTGCATCATATGCTGAAATAGGAATTGTTGATAGAATATTTACAAGAGTGGGAGCTTCTGATGATTTGTTTTCAGGTCAAAGCACATTTATGGTTGAAATGAGTGAAGTATCAAATATTTTAAAATCTGCTACAGATAAAAGCCTGATAATACTTGATGAGGTTGGACGTGGGACCAGCACATATGATGGTATGAGCATTGCATGGTCAGTTCTTGAATATATACATGAAACAATAAAAGCTAAAACATTATTTGCTACACATTATCATGAACTGACAAATTTGGAAAAACAATTAAATGGAATAAAAAATTATAATATTTCTGTTGTAGAAAAAAACGATGATATAATATTTTTAAGAAAAATAATACCAGGTGCGGCTGATAAAAGTTATGGAATACAAGTATCAAAACTTGCTGGATTACCAGACTGTATTATAGAAAAAGCAAAAGAAATTTTAAGTAATCTTGAAAATAATAAAAAAGAAATTATTACGGAAGCTGCAGCAACGATGCAAATAGATATCTTTGGGATAGAAAAGGATAATTTCATAAAAGAAATATCTGAATGCGATATAGATAACATGACACCGCTAAATGCTTTAAATTATCTAAATGTCCTAAAGAAAAAAGCTTTTGTTTTAAGGTGTGATAATCATGAATAAAATTATGCTTCTTGAAGAATCGTTAATAAACAAAATTTCAGCAGGTGAAGTAGTAGAAAAACCTGCCTCAATTGTAAAAGAATTGGTTGAAAATTCTATAGATGCAGATAGCAAAAATATAACAATCGAAATAGAAGGCGGTGGCATACCCTATATAAAAATAACTGATGATGGTTGTGGTATGAATGAAATTGATGCCGTACTTGCCTTTGGCAGGCATGCTACTAGCAAAATAAAATCTATAAACGATTTATACAATATAAATACCCTTGGGTTTAGAGGTGAAGCTCTTGCAAGTATATCATCAATTTCAAAAGTAACACTACTTACCCGTGAAGATAATGCATTATATGGGACAAAAATCGTAATAGAAGGTGGCAAAATAATCGAAAAAAATACCTGTGGATGTCAAAAAGGCAGTACTGTTGAAGTTAGAGATGTTTTTTTTAATACGCCTGCCAGAAGAAAATTTCTAAAACGCCCTTCAACAGAAGCCATGTATATAACTAATATTATTACAAAAATCTGTCTTGCACATCCGGAAATATCGTTTAAATATATTAAAGATAAAAAACTGGAATTTATAACTTCTGGAAATGGGGATGTATTAGATGTCATATTAAGATTATATGGAAAAGAAATATATACTTCATTAATAAAGACTGAAAATAATAATGAATATTTAAAGATAAAAATGTATCTTAGTAAGCCTGAATTTACAAAATCAAATAGGGAAATGCAATTATTATTTGTGAATGGAAGATATGTGAAAAATAAAGTATTTAATGCAGCAATTGAAGAAGGATATAAAACTTTAATACCTGTTAATAGATACCCCGCAGTTATAACATATATTTATCTTGATTCCAGAGAAATTGATGTTAATGTGCATCCAACAAAATTAGAAATAAAGTTTTCAGATGAAAAAACTATTTTTAATTCAATATATGAAACTATAAAGGATTGCTTAGGAAAAACAAATATAATACCTGAAGCAAGGATCAATAATTATTTTAAGCTTGAAAGCCATAAAGAGTCCATTGATAAACAAAACAGCCTTTTTCTTGCCCATTCTTTACAGGATAATAAATCAGAACAAAATCAAAAAGAAGAGCAATGTGGTATTGATGATAATAATACTAAAACAATTTTTGAAAGTAAGGAATCTGAAAAAGTATTTGATAAAAATTTCAATGATAGTGAATCAATGTATCTATATAGCAAAAACTATAAATGTGACAATATGTATGATAATTATGATTTTAAAATAATAGGTACTTTATTTTCAACATATATCATTATTGAAAAAAATAATGTGTGTTATTTAATCGATCAACATGCAGCACATGAGAGAATTTTATATGAAAAATTTATGTCCCAATATAACAAAATAGAAGGAAAACAAACAACAATACCCATAGTTGTTGATATGGCACCTGGCAATGAAGAAATTTTAAAGCAAAATATAAATATATTAAGAAGGTTTGGGTATAAATTTGAATGGTTTGGCAATAATTCTGTGATATTAAGGGAAGTTCCAATTATTTTAGGACAACCCGAAGCAAGACAATTATTCATAGATATTATTGATAAACTTAAAGAAAAAGATTCTACAAATAATATCAATTTAAAAGAAGAAGATATAATAATGATGGCCTGCAAAAAAGCGGTAAAATCAATGGATAAATTATCACATGAAGAGATTTATAAATTATTTAATGACTTAAAAATAACTGAAAATCCATATACATGTCCACATGGACGTCCAGTTATTGTATCTATAACAAAATATCAACTTGAAAAAATGTTTAAGCGTATTAAATAGAGGGTGATTAAGTGTGTCTATACCTTTGTTAATAATTGTAGGACCAACTGCTACAGGAAAAACAAAACTATCCATAGAACTGGCCAAATATTATGATGGAGAAATAATATCATCAGATTCAATGCAGATATATAAAAAAATGAATATTGGAACGGCTAAAATAACCAATGAAGAAAAATTAGATATACCACATTATATGCTGGACATAGTAGAACCAAATGAAGAATTCAGTGTAGCAGAGTATGAAAAAATGGTAAAACCAATTATCAAAGACATAAACGAAAGGGGTAAATTGCCAATTATCGTTGGAGGAACAGGTTTATATATTAATTCAATAATATATACAATGAATTTTTCAGAATGTATCAATAATCCTGATTATAGAAACAAAATGAAAGAATTATCTAAAAAAAATGGTAATGAATTTTTACATGCCAAATTAAAACAAATTGACCCTGAAACAGCAAAAAAATTACACCCTAATGATGTAAAAAGGATAATTAGAGCATTAGAAGTTTATGAATTTACAGGAAAACCAATTTCACATTATCAAAAAGAAAGCGGTAAAAAATTGAATAAAGACTATAATCCGTATATGATTGGTTTGAATTATAGAGACAGAAATATACTTTATGAGAAGATTGACAACAGAATAGATCAAATGATTGAAAATAATTTGATTGAAGAAGTGGTAAACTTACTCAAAATAGGGTATAATAAATGTGATACATCTATGCAGGCTTTAGGATATAAGGAAATTGTAGAATATCTTGAAGGTAAAACAACCTTGGAAGAAGCCATTGAAAAGTTGAAAAAAGGGACAAGGAGGTATGCAAAAAGGCAAATTACCTGGTTTAAAAGCTATGATTTTATTAAGTGGTTTTATGTTGATGACTTTCACGATTTTAAAGAACTCAAAAAAAAAATTATTGAATATTTAGCAGGAAAATTAAGATTTTAATAGAATATAAAATAATATTATAACATCAAAAAGGGGGATGGCTATGAATCAAAAAACAGCTATCAATTTACAGGATATTTTTTTAAACCAGGTTAGAAAAGAACATATTTCAGTAACGGTATACTTAATTAATGGTTTCCAATTAAAGGGAATGGTAAAAGGATTTGATAATTTTACTGTTGTTTTAGAAACCGAAAACAAACAACAGCAGTTGATTTATAAGCATGCTGTTTCTACAATAACTCCTTTAAAACCTGTAATATTTTCTGCAACTGAAAAGGAAGAAAGCAGTAAGTAATATGCAAACAAAAAACAGTATTAGCATCTCTAATACTGTTTTTGCAATAAAGAAGGGATGTGTTTAATGTGAGGATTGGCTTTATTGGTATGGGTAATATGGGAACAGCATTATTAAAAACTATTATTAATGCTAAGTTATTAAGCCCAAAAAACATATTTGTATACGATATTTCGCATGATAAATTAAATAAATTAAAAAATGAATTATATGTAAATATTTCAGCTAATAATAAATCTCTGGTAGATAACAGTGATATAATAATTCTTGCAGTTAAACCTAATATTTATGATACGGTTTTAAGAGAAATTAAGGATTTAATAGATAATAATAAAATAATAATAACAATAGCTCCTGGAATTTCTATCGAACATGTAAGAAATATTGTATCAAAAGGTAAAATCGCTCGCACAATACCTAATACACCGGCTTTAATTGGAGAGGGTATTACCGCGATAACATATTCAAATGATTTTAGTGATGAAAATAAAAAAATAGTACAGGATATATTTAAATCATGTGGTGAGATTGTAGAGATAGATGAAAAATTGATAGATATTGCAATGGCAGTTTCCAGTTGCAGTCCTGCGTTTGTATATATGTTTATAGAGGCAATTGCCGATGCTGGAGTATCACTTGGTTTAACAAGAGATATAGCATACAAACTTGCATCAAAAGCTGTTTCTGGCTCAGGAAGTATGGTTTTAAAAACAGGAATGCATCCAGGTCAGCTTAAAGATATGGTGACATCACCTGCTGGTACAACAATACAAGGGGTAAGAACGTTGGAGAAATATGGCATGAGAAGTGCTGTAATAGAAGCAATAATAGCATCATATGAAAAGGTTAAAAGTTTAAAATGATAAAAGGTGATAAAAAAGCTTTAGTAGAAATTTATACAGATGGGGCTTGCAGTGGAAATCCAGGTCCTGGTGGTTGGGGTGCAATATTGATTTATGAGGGCATTAAGAAAGAAATATCAGGTTATGAAGAAAACACAACAAATAATAGAATGGAACTTACAGCAGCTATAAAAGCTTTAAGTATGTTAAAAAAACCATGTAACGTTAATTTATATAGTGACAGCAGTTATTTGGTAAATGCTTTTAATCAGGGGTGGATTATTAAATGGCAAAAGAAAAATTGGGTAAAATCAGATAAAACACCTGTCGAAAATCAGGACCTTTGGAATAAGTTGTTAGAGCTAACATCTATACATAATGTAAACTGGATAAAAGTTAAAGGACATGCAGATAATGAATACAATAATAAATGTGATAAACTTGCAACAGAACAAATTAAAAAGATGAAATAGATAATTTTTACAATATTTTATTAGGTTTTTAATAGGCAAGTATACAAGTATTTATTTGGAAATACTTGTATACTTGCCTAATTTTTAATTGGATTTAAGTAAAAGATTCAATTAATCCTAAAATAACAATAATAATACCTGATGCTAAATAGCAATTTCCCATAAAATACCCTGAAATAATAGTTAAATAATTTTCAAATTTTAAAGTAATGTTATAGAACAGATTATTAAGAATATCATATGGCTTTAATTTTTGATATAATATTAATAGAGGATATGGAGGTGAAAGTTTATAAATGATTATATGGATTATTATTGCAATATTTGCAGCTTTGGTTGATCTTATAACAGCAAATGTGTTTTTTGTATCCTTTTCATTTGGAAGTCTTGCAGCATTATTGATGTATTATTTTCAATTGCCATTATTAATACAAGTAATGGCCTTCATTGTTATATCAAGTATTTCAATGATTGTAAGCTATGTTTTTGTAAGGAAATTTTTTAAAAAAAATGTCCCTGTTTTTAAAACAAAAGAAGAAGAATTAATCGGAAAAGAAATTATTCTTGATAAAGACATTGAAAATGAGGAACAAATTAAAGTTGACGGTATATATTGGCTTATTAAAAACGCTGAACAAGAACCTCTAAAGGCAGGTGAGCGAATAAAAATTATTAATATCTCAGAAAACAGATTAATAGTTAAAAAGGTTTTAAAAGTTTCTTAAAAAGTATAGAAAAGGAGAATGTATATGTTGTTTTTAATAGTTGTATTAATCTTAGTTTTAATAACAATACTTACAACGATCAAAATCGTTAATACAGGTAAAGTATATGTGATAGAACGTTTTGGGCAATTCTATAAAATTTTAACTCCCGGTTGGCATGTAATAATTCCGTTTGTAGACTTTGTAAGGGCAAAACTTTCCACTAAACAACAAATAATTGATATTGATCCTCAATCTGTAATAACAAAAGATAATGTAAGAATATCAATCGACAATGTTATTTTTTATAAGATAATGAATGCAAAGGACGCTGTGTACAATATAGAAAACTATATGTCAGGCATTATGTACTCTACAATAACAAATATGAGGAATATCGTTGGCAATATGACATTAGATGAAGTTTTATCAGGCAGAGACAAAATTAATATGGAACTCTTAAAGGTAGTAGATGAAATAACCGATGCATATGGTATTAAAATACTATCAGTTGAAATTAAAAATATAATCCCTCCGGAAGAAATTCAACAGGCTATGGAAAAACAGATGAAAGCAGAAAGAGATAAACGTGCCACAATACTTATAGCTGAAGGTGAAAAGCAAAGCGCAATAGCAAAAGCAGAAGGTCTAAAACAGGCAAAGATACTTGAAGCAGAAGCAGAAAAAGAAGCCAATATAAGGCGTGCAGAAGGCTTAAAAGAATCACAATTACTTGAAGCTGAAGGTAAAGCCAAAGCAATAGAGGCTGTTGCAGAGGCACAGGCACAAGCAATAAACCTTGTTAATAAAGCTATCATTGAATCAGGTACTAATGAAACTGTAATAGCTATAAAACAGGTTGAAGCACTACAAGAAATGGCAAAAAATCCTGCAAATAAATTAATACTTCCTAATGAAATTATATCAACAATGGGAAGTATTGCAGCAGCCGCAGAAATGTTAAAAAAATAGTTTAAGATAAAAAATCATAAATTCTAATAATATAATACCATAGGTAAAAAATTTTGTATTAATTGACAATTGACAAATATATTCAACCTATGGTATTATATTATAATAATCCAATTATACGAAATAACTATTTCGTATAATTGGATATAGAAAGGAGAATTTGTATGGATTACATAAATGCTCAGGTTAAGCTTCCTTCTATTTTAGAAGAATTCCTTAATTATTTTTCTACTATTAAAGCAAGGTCTCCTAACACTGTCAAAGCATATGCATATGACCTCGTTCTATTTTTTAGATTTGTTAAAATACATAAAGGTCTTATAGATAAAAATCAGGATTTTAATGATATAGATGTTTCTGACATAGATACCTCTATTATTGAATCAATCGATTTAAATACCCTTTATGCATATTTATCCTTTGTTACTCAAAAGCGTTCAAATACGCCCTCCGCTCGCGCCCGCAAGGTTGCAAGCTTAAGGTCATTTTATAATTATCTTTATGCAAAGGCAAAGGTTATTTCAAAAAACCCTACGCAGGAATTAGAATCCCCAAAGCTTGGCATAAGACAACCGGTTTATTTAACATTGGATGAAAGCAAAAAACTTTTGGATTCAATTGAAGGTTCTTTTAAAAAAAGAGATTATGCTATAATTACACTTTTTTTGAATTGTGGCTTAAGGCTTTCAGAACTTGCAAATATCAATATAAATGATATCAAAGATGACAAACTTACAGTTATAGGTAAAGGCAACAAGCAACGAACCGTATATTTAAATGAGGCCTGCATTAATGCTATTAATGATTATTTAAAGATTCGTTCCCATAACAATGTAAAAGATAAAAAAGCTCTATTTTTAAGTAAAAGATTACAGAGAATCAGTATAAAAACCATACAGTATATTGTAAAAAAGCATTTAAAGAATGCTAATCTTGAAGATAAAAAATATTCAACTCATAAGTTACGCCATACTGCTGCTACATTAATGTACAGATATGGTAAAGTAGACATAAGAACCCTTCAAAAACTTCTTGGTCATTCTAATGTATCTACGACTCAGATTTATACACATGTAGATGATACGCAGCTTAGGGATGCTGCATACAAAAATCCGTTGTCGGATAAAAAGAACTAATGTTTGATTATTTTATTGGCTTATGATATAATAAAAAATATTGGAGGGAAAATGATGAAAACAAAAATAAGCGAAAAACAACAAGAAATTATCAATTTTATAAAAGATGAATTAAATAGAAAGGGATATCCGCCTTCTGTCAGAGAAATTTGCAAAGCTGTTGGCTTACGGTCAACATCAACCGTACATGGGCATCTTTCTCGGCTTGAAAAAAAAGGTTATATAAGACGTGATCCTACTAAACCAAGGGCAATTGAAATCCTATGTTCAGAAAACCGTTATGGAAATGATATAGTTAAATTGCCTATTATCGGTAAGGTTACTGCCGGTACTCCAATACTTGCCATTGAAAACATTGAGGAATATTATGCAATACCAACAGATATGGTAAAAGGATTTGAAAGTGAAAGTTTTATATTAAAAGTACGTGGAGAAAGTATGATTAACGCTGGTATACTTGATGGAGATTATATTATTGTTAGAAAACAATCTTATGCAGATAATGGAGATATTATAGTTGCTTTAATTGATGATGAAGCTACAGTAAAAAGATTTTATAAAGAAAATGATCATATAAGACTGCAACCTGAAAACCCAACTATAGAACCTTTGATTCTTCAAAATATAATAATACTTGGTAAAGTAATTGGTGTAATAAGAAAGCTAAAATAGAGGCTGTGAAAAATTGTATCTAAAACTGATTAAAAACTTAAAAACCTCTTTCTTTAGGATATATTATAAACCAAGAAAGAGGTTTTTAATACAGTGCTTTTTTATTCATACCTTAAAGCTTCGATAGGATCAAGGTCTGCTGCTCTTTTTGCCGGATACACTCCAAATATTATACCGAGGGCAATTGAACCTAAGAAAGCCAGTATTACAACAGTATAATTAACAGTAGGAGGTATTTTGATTATATTTGCTATGATCATACCAGCACCTATTCCCAGTATTATTCCAATGATTCCTCCTATGCCTGTCATAATAATTGATTCTGTCAAAAATTGAAGAATGATATCTCTTTTTTGTGCCCCAAGGGCTTTTCTCAATCCGATTTCCTTTATCCTTTCCGTTACAGATACAAGCAATATATTAACTATACCTATTCCGCCAACTATAAGCGTTATTGCTGCGATTACCAACAGCACTGATGATATAACAGATAATACACTATTGACGATTTTTTGTACATCCTGGACACTTTGTGCCATATATTTGCCTTTGCTTTGATGTGTCAATTCTAAAATTTTTACCACTCTTTGGCTTATGTCATTTAACTGATCCTTTTTTTCTGTTGAAACATAAAGCGTATCTATTTTATCACCACAATTATACATACCCTGTAATGTAGTAAGAGGTATATAAATCGTTACAGGAAAATCATCACTGCTCATTCCCGGTCCTATAATTATATTTCCCGCTTGTTTTAAAACACCAATTATCGTGAATTTGTTACTTGCACCATTACTGCTTATTACCTCAATAACCCTGCCAATGGGGTCATTGTTTTTAAAATATTTTTTTGCAAAATTTTCATCAACAACAACGACATTTCTTTTTCCTCTATCATCAAAATCATTAAACATTCTTCCAACAGCCATATCTGCCGGAAAAAAATTTTTGTATTGTGCTGTTATACCATTTACAAAAGCATTTCTGCTCTTGCCGTTAACTTTTACCTCGGCATTTCTCTGTGATGCTGCACATATGTTTTTTATTTCGGGTACAGCTCTTTTAACTTTATCCATATCACTCATGCTAAGTAAATTATCGTCAAGATTACTACCGTACTTTGCCTGTATATTTATTACATTTGCACCTATTTTCTCGAATTGTGAATTCATATATGCGGTTGTTGCATTACTTATCGCTACAATTGTAATAACCGAAAATACTCCCATTACTATCCCAAGCATTGTAAGTATTGAGCGAAGTTTGTTGTTTTTAAGGCTGTCAAAAGCCTGTTTAAAACTTTCTAAAAAGCTCATTTTAAAACCTCACTTTTTATTATTTGTTACGATTGCTTTAGAACCATCTGTTAAATTTGGCTGTGGATCGATTATTACTATATCTCCTGTTTTTAATCCGCTCAATATCTCTGCATTAAAATCAGATACTATACCCAATTTTATGCCTTGCTTGTGTATTATCTTATTGTTGTCAACCTTATACACATATTGATTCCCATTTTTGTCTTCCATAAGCATATCAAGTGATAACAGCGGAACATCCTTTTTTTCACTTGTGAGTATATCACATGATATATTGAGTCCCGGCCTTATAATGGAATTCAATTTATCAACAGAAATTATAGCCTGAATTACAGTCTGTGCACCGGTACTTGTTTTTTGCTGTGTCGCTACAGGTGCTATGCTTAAAACCTTACCTGTTATGTTTTCTGATTTATCGATAGCATCACCATATATCTTGACACTCTGCCCAACCTTTACTTTTGGCAAATCAGCTTCTTTTATATCTGCCTTAACAACTAAATCCTTTATATCTACAATCCGCATTGCTGGTGTCATGGTGTTTGTATAGGACCCTTTTTTTACATTTATTTCACTGACAACACCATCAATAGGACTTTTTGCTGTATCACTGATATTATTTGTATCGATATCTATAAGTTTATCATTTTTTTTAACAGTCTGACCAACTTCAACATATATTTTATCTACCTTTGAAGGTACAGGAAAATTTATATCTGCACTATTTTTTGCATCAATTACACCATTTGCTGTTATTATTGAAGATATATTGCCGTTTTCAATCTTTTTGACTTGTACATTGAATGTCTTTCCATTGCCAGTCGCAAGCGCACTTTTATTCTTTTTACTTTGATAAATATTTGCTGCAACAATTGCAACTATCAAAATTATTACAATACTGCCTATCCAAAATTTTTTCTTCATTATATAATACATGTCCTCCATATCTATGACAATTTCAAGCTGTTAGCAGATAAAAGAATCATCACAATATATACAACGGATACTACTGAATATACCTTTGCACTGCTTAATTTGCTGACTACTTTTAGTCCTATGGCATAAACGATAAATTGCCATATGCCAAATAAATTAATTCCGCGAATTATACCATATAGAAAGCTTCCCTTTAAATCTGGAGCAAAAAGATTTGTTATACTTGCAAGTGAGGTGTCTAAAATTAATGAGCCTGTAAAATATGATGCAATAAGAGTGACGATCATGGATATTATGACTATTGTATAAGCATATCCTGTTACTGATAGATATTGCTTAAACTTGCCTTCCCCTTTAAATATCCTTAATATCCCCCAAAAGATAAATGTAATGACTATCCACATTATAATAACTCCAATAGGGGCTGTGATTAAACCGATTTTTGTTGAAAATGAAATCATAGATGGTGTCATTTGTGCTGCCTGTGGAGTATTCTCAAGTTTTGTTTTTACCATCTGCTCAAATAAGGGATATCTTATTAAATAGAAAATGGGTGTAGTTAATAACATTGCAAGAATTGGATACAAAATGTCTGACTTTTGTACAATTGCTTCCATTGCTTTTTTGGGTGATACTATAACACCTATAACCCTTTGTAAGAAACTCATCTGTTTTACTTCTTGATCATTTCTTAATTCCATATTCTCCATTTTATTTTCCTCCCTTTTATTGATTTACGGCTTCCGCCTTTTTTAAAGCTAAAATATCATTTGCAATAAATGTATTTTCAACAATGATGTCTTTTATCATCTGCCCGTCCCTAAATGTTATTATGCGTTTTGCATGTTGCGCTATATCCATCTCATGTGTGACAAGCAATAATGTTACCCCTTCTTTATTGAGTTCTTGAAATACTGCCATTACCTCCTCCCCTGAAAAACTGTCGAGATTTCCTGTGGGTTCATCTGCAAGGATAATTGTGGGATTATTGACAAGAGCTCTTGCTATCGCAACTTTTTGTTTCTGACCTCCTGATAATTCATTGGGTTTATGATTCATCCTGTCTGCAAGATTTACACGTGATAATGCTTCAATCGCTCTTTTCCTTCTTTCTTTAGCAGGTACGCCTGCATATACCATTGGAATCTCAACATTCATAAGTGCTGTCATTCTTGGAAGTAAATTAAATGATTGGAATACAAAGCCTATTTTTTTGTTTCTAATCCTTGCAAGCTCTGCATCATTTAATTTGGAGATATTGATGCCTTCAAGTTCATATTCCCCTGATGTCGCTCTGTCAAGGCAGCCTATGATATTCATAAGAGTAGATTTGCCTGAACCGGATGCACCCATTATAGCGACAAATTCATTTTTTTCTACTTCGAGATTAATATGCCTTAGTGCCTTTACTTCTATTGGTCCTGTTTTGTAGGTTTTACAGATGTCTTTTAAATTTATTACCATATCACACCTCCTATTTTATGTGTTTGATAATATTATATAACAAAAAACAAAAATTTCATAATATTAAAATTCTTACATTTTTAACGGATAAAAGTTAGTCTATAATTACAGTTTCAGTTGATCCAACAAATAATATAGCATTTTTTCCTTAGGAGTAACAATTTTTGCATTAACAACCATGCCATTTTTTATATAAACCCTTTCTCCTTTATGACTGTATAGAGGCTTGTTGTCAATGATTGCCTCGGCTTCATAAAAATTCTGCCCACTTTTCTGCTCTAATGTTGAATCAGGTGCTAATTTTATTATTTTGCCATTAATATATCCATATTCCTGATATGGTATTGCTAATACCTGAAACTTGACATTTTGACCTGTTTTTACATTTGCTATATCCTTATTTGAGATATATAAATAAACCTTGTAGTTATTATTTTCTTCAGGTAATATATTTGCTATTTGATATCCGCTCTGTAACAAATCACCTTCTTTAATGTTTACAACCATATGTAATATTCCATCTGATGGTGCCTTAATTTCATAGTTATCTTTATTTTGATTTATAGCTTCTATATTCATTTTCACTTCATTTATTTTTTCATTAATTGACTTTATAGTATCATCAATTTGTGATATTGAATCCATTTTATATTTTTCAATACTGATATCATTCGATAAAATCCCATTGTTATTAAAGCCTGACTGTAATTGCTTTAATTTTATTTTATTTTGTTCTATATTTGTTTTAATATTTGTCATAAATTGATTTTTATATATTTCAAGTTGCTGTTTTAAATCATAAAGTGATGAATTATTCTGTCCAGACCCTGAAGAAGTATTTGTCATTTCCTGCAGCTTATTAATTTTATCTTGATATTGTTTTATATTTAACTGACAATCTAAAAATTGATTATAAAACGAGCTATCTTTATTAAATTTATTAGTATTTTCTTCTATGGATTGCTGTAAAAGCCTGTAATTATTAATACTTGTCTGGATCTCTTCAATCTGCACTTTTAAACCATTTTATTGATTTAATAATGAATTTTTTTCATTAACAAATGCTTTATATTTATCGTAATAGTATTTATCTTCTTCAATATTTTCATTAAAATAATTTTTATCATCAAGAATGCTATTTTTTAATTTATTAAGATTCTCTATTTCCCTTGCTTTATCATTCAATTGCTTATTAAGTTCTGATTTTTGAAAATCAAGGTCTTTATGGTTAATGCTGTATATTGTTTCTCCTTTTTTTACTTTATCGCCGTCTTTTACAAATACCTTTTCAACATTTCCAGTTATTTTATTTACTATTATACTTTCTCTGATGTATGGTCGTATAATCCCATCAGCATTTACAACTATTTCTTTTTCACTAATATATGACCAAATAAATGCTGCTATGATTATAGATATAAGGATATATACAAAAATCACTGTAAATGGATGTACTCTTGACTCCATTATTTCTCTGCTATCAGTAAATTCCTTTATATCAAATACCATATTTTTCACTACATATCCCCCCTTGCATACTCGACGCGGCTACTTCTGCTCGGGTGTATCCTATTGCATTAAATTCAGGTATCTGGTCTTTCCAAAGGTCATAATATTTCCCGCCTTTATTCATAAGTTCAATATGTGTCCCGCTTTCAATGATCTTGCCTTTTTCTATTACATATATTCTATCACATCTCATTATTGTACTTAATCTATGAGCAATAATTATCGTTGTTATATCCTTGCTGAAATCTCTAATTGTTTTTTCTATTGCTTTTTCTGTAATAGAATCCATATTGCTTGTTGCCTCATCCATTATTAAGATATCGGGCTTCTTTAAAATTGCCCTTGCTATTGCAAGTCTTTGCTTTTGCCCTCCCGAAAGATTGGCGCCGTTTTCTTCTATCATAGTATCATACCTCAAGGGCAATTCATTAATAAAATCATGGATCTGTGACTTTTTACAAGCATCAATAATTTCATCTAATTTTATTTCATCATCACCCAATGATAAATTTTCTTTTATTGTACCATTAAACAAAAATATATCCTGTGATATGTATGAGATATGCCTTCTCAAAACCTCTATATTTATATCTTTTATATTATAGCCATTTATGAGTATTTCACCTTTTTCAGATTGATAAAAATTCATAAGCAATTTTACCAATGTTGTTTTACCTGACCCGCTTTCGCCAACAAAAGCTATTTTTTCTCCATTTTCTATTTTTAGACTTATATTCTGAAGTACCAGTTGCCTTGTTCCATATCTAAATGAAACATTTTTATATTCTATTTCACCTTTTAGAGAAACAGGCTTGATTTTCTTATCTTCATCTTTGCTCTTCTCTATTTCTAAATCAAGAATCTCACTTAGTCTATCCGCAGCTACAATTGCCGTTTGAAGCTGCGGCTGCAGATTTATAATATTTTCAATGGGATTAAGAAAATAAGCAAGCAATGCATTAAATGTTAAGAGTTCACCAATTGATAATCTTCCATGTATTACTTCAAATGCTCCAACCCATAGTATAACAACACCAAAAATTAACTTAATACCACTTTTTAATGATGTCTGAAAATTATTAATAACACCATTTTTGAACACACTTTTTATTAATTTGATAAATCGCTTTTCCGTATTATAACTTGCTTTTTCTTCAGCATTAAAAGCTTTTATTGTTTCAATACCGTTGAGGGATTCCACTAAATAAGATGTCAGCTTTGCATTATTTTCCATAGTTATCCTGTTTATTTTTTCTATAGGCTTATTAAAAGACAATACTATAATTGCATAAAGCATAATTGGTACAAGTGTTATACCAAACAGCAAATGATTTTGTGTATATAAAATAATTCCACCTATTAATACCATTAATGTATCTATCATCATAGACAATGTCGCGCCTGATATAGCATCCCTGATTTTTGATGCGTCATTAAATCTTGATATTATTTCACCTACTTCTCTTGTTATAAAAAAATTCATTGGCAGTTCTAAGACATGATTATAATAACCAAGCATTAATGGTATATCAATGTTCTGTCCTAAATATATTAGCATCTGTGTCCTAAAAGCATTTAACATAACTTGAAATATACTTAACATTACTATACCAATGGAAAGTATATTTAATGTTTTAATTAAACCATCCGGTATAACCGAATCCATTAAAAATTTAAAATAAAATGATCCTAATATTCCCAATATAGTATAGACAATTGAAGCAAAAAATATATTTGTCAAAAGCCGTTTCTGTGGTTTTAATAAATCAAAAAATCGTGAAAATACTCCTTTTGTTTTGTCACCTTTTTTAAACTAAACCGTTGGTACTATTATTATCAATATGCCTGTCCATATTTTAAAAAATTCTTCAGGAGTATATTTTACAATTCCTTTTCCTGGATCTGCAATAATCAATTCTTTTTTAGTTATTTTATGTATTACAACATAATGAAGAAGCTTTCCGTCAACAATTACATGAGCTATAGCAGGCAGCGGAAATTCACTAAAAATATCTTCCGGTTTATTTGCCTTAACTCCTTTTGCCGTAAACCCAAGTTTTTCAGCCGCTTTTATTAACCCATATGCACTTGTCCCCTGCTTATCCGTTCCTGCAGCTTCTCGTATTTTTGATATAGATATTTTAAGTCCATATTGCTTTGATATTGTTGCAATACATGCTGCACCACAATCTTTTATGTCGTGTTGTTTTATGCATATGTAGCGTTTAAATATATTCATTGGCTATCACCTTTTACTCTTCTATTTAGCTTAATTAGTAAACCTGCTTTAAGTATAATTTTAATAGTAAAAAGAAAATTAAAAGTATCCATTATAATTCTATTTTATTTTATAATTCTATTTTATTTCCTCTTTAATAATCGATTAACAATAGAAATGGAAATTGCATTACTTAAACAAACAAGGCCTAATATTATATCTAATAATTTCTTTTCTTTATTCATTAAAATACTTATCAGAACGACTATTAAACAAACCCATGCAATTATCATGCATATTTTTATTAATTTTTCTTTTGTCATTTAAATTTACCTCCTATAGAAGCAGTGCCTCCAACTATAGCAGCACCAGCTTCAACACAACCCCAAAAAGTTCTACCACCATTAATCACTGTCAAATCATTTTCTGCCAATTCCATAAATCCATTTAATGGCATTACAGCTTCCATTCGTTTTTCACTCCTCTCATTTTCAGTTTTTCATCCGGATGTTCATTTCCAATGAAAGATCTTCCAAAAATAATGTAACATTTATTTTTATCTCGTACAAACCATAAATATTATCATTTTTATTTTTTATCCAATTTCAGTCGTTTTTTTTTTTTTGAATTATCTTATTCTTACTTTATTTTACTCTGTTTTTCTTTAATTTTCAAAATTTTTATGTATTTTTATTATTAAAATCTCTGTTTTTAATTTTAAAAAAAGCCCACCCTTTATATTTTGCTTGTTAAATAGATATGCCTTATTATTTTACAGCATTAAGGGTGGACTACCTCTCTAATTTGGAGGTCTCCAATATGCCCCAAATGTAACCCAACCTATGGGCTCGTTCCTAGTGTAGATAATATAAAAATTTTCCTACTATTTCACCTATTTTTATTCCGCTTAATAATACAAGAGCAACTATTATAAACAACAAAGAAACCTTAATTACAGGAAAATTATTTAATTTTTCCATCAAAAAATTGACACAATCCATTTATTTTACCTCCATAATTTCTATTGGTCCTGTCAAGGGGCAGGGATAGCTGGGACAAAGCTTTTACCCTTGACAGGTACCACTTTTCATTATTTTCTATCTGCTCTTTCTGCTTCTTTATATCCTACATAAGCTCCTATACCTAATCCTATCACAAAAGCTCCCCCTACTATAATACCTGCTATAACTAAAGGAGCTATTCCACCATTAATATCATACAATTCATTTTCAGAAATTTCATTAAATCCAATAACATTCATTGGTTCCATTTTTTTGTTACACCTCCTCCACTTTTATTATAGCTTAAATCATGGATGTGTAGCATAATAAGTAGCTTTTCCTACATATTCACCAATTTGAATTCCTATATAAACTACTCCTGCTACTGCTGCTACTGCCCCAGCTACTGCAAGAATTGGCAAAACACCTCCATTTATTTCTTGAAGTTCTTGCTCAGATATTATATCTTGTAATCCTCTTCTGTTTATTTCTGCCAATTCCATAAATCCATTTAATGGCATTACAGCTTCCATTCGTTTCTCCCTCCTCTCATTTTCAGTTTTTCATCCGGATGTTCATTTCCAATGAAAGATCTTCCAGAAATAATGTAACATTTATTTTTATCTCGTACAAACCCTAAATATTATCATTTTTATCCAATTTCAGCCGTTTTTTTTTTTTTGAATTATCTTATCCTTACTTTATTTTACTCCGTTTTTCTTTAATTTTCAAAATTTTTATGTATTTTTAAGCCTTTTTGTGATACTACATTTTTATTTTTAACATAAATTTTACATTTTGCCCTGCAAACTCATATGTTTTTTGCTTTAGAATCTTAACTCATATTGATTTGATATCATCGCAAGACATTTTGCACCACAATCTTTTATTTCATGTTGTTTTATGCATATGTAGCATTTAAATAGATTCATTGTCTATCACCCTTTATTTATAATCATATTAAACAATCCTCTCTCTATCGTTAAAATTAAAACTAATTTTCTATTTTTTATATCTTTTGCTAATAAAAATATAAATAATTGCCGATAAACAACCTACTACAAATGGTATAATAAGTTTCAAAAGAAACACCCCCTTAAAATTTTAATACCAAAAATACTCTCTAAGGCAAGAACTTTGTTATTCAAAGTTAGCTAGCTTATTTCTAATTTTATCTGACACATTTAGTAAATGTTTTATACGATTGTCAACTGATGGATGGTCTTGAAATTTTTCTCTCAATTTGCTTAATTTAACCATATTATCATTTAACTTTGCAAGCTTTAATAAAGCAGAAATATAAGTATTTACATCAATTCCACTTTCAATCACATACTCATCCGCAGAATATTCTTGAAAACGAATAATTATAAGACTCAAATAAATACATAACCAGAATACTAAGAAAAACACAGTAATTCCAATTGGTATTGGTATATTAATATGTCTGTAAACTTCTAAATAATCCAATATATTACCAGTAGGATATAGAAATAAATAATACATAGAGATTATTAATAATATTCTTTTTAAAAGATGGCGCTTTTTCCAGTGTCCAATTTCATGTACAATTACAGCTTTAAGTTCGTCAACTGATAAATTTTTTATTAAATAATCTGTAATAAACAGATATCGTCCACCAATACCAGCTACTAATGCATTTGCTTCTTTAGTTTTTATTGACGGCCATTCATATATTTTTACACCATATATATCATATTTAGACAAAAATTCTATTAATATTTTCTTTAATTCAGTTTCTCTTAATTCCTTTGCTTTTATTAAAAACCTTATTATATGCGGATATAAAATATTTATAAGTAAAATAAGAGTTACAAATATAACATATTGTAACAATCCTTCTATTTTATACTTATCTATCAAGTTAATTCTGCAAAAAGCAATTATAAAATATGGAATAAATATTATTAATAAATAACTTATCACTCTTTTTAAATCATCCCAATAACTTAGCTGAAGATTCCTTAATTTTTTATATGTATTATGTGAAATAATTTGATTTAATATTGCCAAGAAAAACATTAATCCCCAAACAACTATAATTGATAAAATCATGCTTTTGGGAATATTTATATAATGCATTATTTTTCCTATAGCAAATGCAAGTACAAACAATGATATTATCATTACTAACCATTTATAATATTCTTGCATAATTATAAATTTATCTAAAACATATTCTATAGATAAATTTTTATTATTATACATACTTAATATTTTTTTATTTATAAATATGATTATTGCAATATTAATTAAAATTGTAATACATATTATAATAATATAATTTATCATAATTCACATCTCCAATATCATTTTTATAATTATCGTGGTGAAGCAAAATAACATCACCACGATAATTATGCAATTAGACATTTACCACCATCCGCAGACAAGGTAAGTTGCTGCTCCACCTAATCCTCCAACTATTGCACCTCCAGCTGCACCTGGAACTGTACCGATAACTGGTAAAGTCATACTTCCTCCAAAAGCTCCTACTACTCCACCTCCAACAGCTCCAGCAAGTGTAGATCTACCAAATTCCTTCCAAGACCAATATCCACCATCAATCATCATCAAACTTTCATCTGCCAATTCCATAAATCCATTTAATGGCATTACAGCTTCCATCTCTTTCCCTCCCTTCCTTTTCGTTTTTCATCCGGATGTTTATTTCCAATGAAAGATCTTCCAGAAATAATGTAACATTTATTTTTATCTCGTACAAACCCTAAATATTATCATTTTTATCCAATTTCAGCCGTTTTTTTTTTTTTTTTTTTGAATTATCTTATCCTTACTTTATTTTACTCTGTTTTTTTTTAATTTTCAAAATTTTTATGTATTTTTAAACCTTTTCGTGATACTACATTTTTATTTTTAACATAAATTTTACATTTTGCCCTGCAATTTCATGTATTTCTTTTCTTAAATCATATTTTTTAGTACATATGTAACAATTCTATTTGTTCTTTTCTCTATTTTCAATATTTAAACTTACTTTTTTACGCTTTTGTTGATAAAGATATCTTAATAAGAAAATTATTATTACAATTCCAATTAAAATAATTAAAAGACCCTCTGTATTATTTATATTTTCATCAGTATTATTAAGTAATGGTATAAAATTAACCGTAAATGCAATAATATTATGAATACTATGTATCAAAAATACTATCATAAATCGAGAAATATATTTACTTTTATGAATTAAATATGAATAATTGTATATTATTCCTGTTGCAAATGTACATATTTCATATATAAAACTATAATTATGTCCTAAAGCAAAAATAATTGCAGGTATTATAATAAGTAAATAAACATTATCTTTTAAATATTTAAATTTAATCAAAAAAGAAATTAAAAGTACTTGGATTAAAAATGTTTCAATTAATGGTCCAAATATTCCAATATACACAAACGCCCATATTAGAGGTACATCATTAAAATCAGGTCCTTTTACTGAATAATTTATACCAAAAAAATTTAACAAACTTAATATTAAAAAAGTTACAATATAATCTGTTATTATCATTAAAATAATAAAGTATATGTCAGATGTTTTATTTAAAAAATCATTTATTTGTTTTATAAATTTCACTTTAATATTTGCCTCCATTTTTTATAAAAATCTACACATTATATAATATCACATTATATAATGTGTAGATTAAAGAATTTTTTTACTAATAATTCCCTATTCCTTCAGAGAATAATCTTTTAGTTTTACCAAAAGGATCTAAAGCATATTGACGAAAATCTCTGTTTCCATAATATGCATAACTAAAACCTAAGATATAACCGATTGATTTAGATAATTCATATGTTATATCGTTGTCATTATTCCCACCATTAATTTGTAATAATTCTTTTTCATCTATTAAACTAATCATTATATACTTCCTCCCTCTATAATCTTTAATTTTCTTGCGTATAAACTTATCCCAAATAAACACGATCGGGACATATATTATCGTAGTTTCTTTCTTCATTAAACCCTTGGCGAAAACCGTCTATTAGCCCATGAGATATATTTTTTGACTCTTTAAAAATTGTCTTAATTGTTTCATAATATTTATATGCATCCCAAGGTGATATACCACCATCAAGCACTATCAAATCATTTTCTGCCAATTCCATAAATCCATTCATTGGCATTACAGCTTCCATTCGTTTCTCCCTCCTCTCCTTTTCGTTTTTCATCCGGATGTTTATTTCCAATGAAAGATCTTCCAAAAATAATTTAACATTTATTTTTATCTTGTACAAACCTTAAATATTATCATATTTATCCATTTTATGCTGTTTTTTTTTTTTTTTTTTTTTTGAATTATCTCATTCTTACTTTATTTTACTCTGTTTTTCTTTAATTTTTAAAATTTTCATGTATTTTTAAGCCTTTTCGTGATACTATATTTTTATTTTTAACATAAATTTTACATTCTGCCCTGCAAACTCATGCATTTTTTATTTGTATTTTATTTCTGCAATTCTTTGTATTTATATTTTACACTAAACAAATAATTTCTTTTTTTTATTCATTAAAATACTTATCAGAACGACTATTAAACAAATCCATGCAATTTTTATGTATTTTTTAATTTTAAAAATAGCCCCGTTTATACTGCTTTTCTTTTATTTTGCATCATTTAGGATGGACTACTTATGCTCCATTATAAGTTCAAATGAATTAAAGGTATAATTAGTACTAATCCTGATAATATCATTGAATCTATAAGAGAATCTATGATATTATGCTCTGTAAATTTCCAATAACTATAAAAAAGTGCGAATGGAAAAAGCAATGCATTCATCCAAAGATATGTTTTGTAAAATATGCTCCACGAAATATTTAATATAGTTAAATTTAATATTGCTAAACCTGCTCATGCCAAAACTATTGGTACAAATGCCCACAAAATGATTGAAATGCTGCTTATCAAAAGATTATTATATTTTCCTCTTTCTCTAATTAGTCTTATAAATATTAATATTGGAAATAAGTAAACAAATTTAAGAAGATATATTATGGCAAGCATAATAAATCCACTTTCAAAAAATATCTTTATATTACCTGCAACAAGCCTTGTTTGACTTAATACTGTAATAGATATCGATATAAAAATAATGATTAGTGCCTGTAAAGTTTGTTTAAATGAAATATTTTGCATTTTCTTATTTAATAAAAGAAGAGATTTCATATTCTTCCATCACTCCCCCAATTGTTATTAGTGCTATACCAATGAAAAAAAGGATAATCTGGTATTTTTCATATTTTCTATATACAAGATAATTCAAACCAATATATATAATTGAAAGTACAACAATTGTAACACCGAATGACTCAGGAATTATAAAAAAACATCTGCTAATAGAATGTAGTTTAATAGTTTCTATCCATAAAGACCACCAGCTAAACAAATAAGGAGCGGTAAAAATACCAATACTAATAAGTCCAAGTAGTCCTACAAATAATGATAATGAAGTATTGTGAATTATTATTTTTTCTGATAAATTATTTATATTCGGTTTTTCAAATAAACCCATTCGATTTAATATATCCCCAATACCAGTATTTAGTTCATTGTTTGGATTAGCTCTTAATCCGTTAATTATTCCTGTTAAAATTGGAATTAATGTAATAATTAATGGAATTAAATTGAAATAATTACTTCTCAACATAAATTTCATCGATTTCATTTTTGTTTCAACCTTTCTATTTTCTTAATCGCAGAAGATCTGTATTTATCTTGATATTTTTCCGGCAGTATATCATCTCCATATGCTAATTCTTGTAATGCTTTGATCACATAATCCCTACCTAATTTCTTGACAGCAAAGTTATCAGCACGTTCCTCACAAATTTGTCTTAATTTTATAAACAATATAAATATTAAATTAATAACAGAAAATCCGAATACTATTAATGAAAATTCTAACCAAAAATTAAAATGTAATTTGCCAATAAAATGTAAATAATCGATCCTAATTATTAAAATAAATACTGTTAGGGGAAGTATTATAGGTGAAAGTATATACATTATTTTGGTATAATAATCATAAGGCATAATAAAACTTTCATAAACTGGAAAATTGGAATAGACATCTTCTAACCTTTTTCTAAATATTGATAAAGATGAACTTTTATAATTCCAATAAAAAGGTTTGAATGTATATGAACTGATATAAAAATATACAATTGTAAAATTAAAAATTATTATTATATTTTTCGAAAAATTGATTGGTAAATTTATTATATGCAATAATTCAGATATATAATTATTTAAAGTAATGATTATTAATGGCATTAGAATCAAAATAAGTGAAATAAATACAATTAAAACAATTGTTTTAAAATATTCGATTTTTTTTATAGGTTTCACATTTTCGATTCGTAAATAACTACAATCATTTGATAAAAATAATTTTTTTAGTCCTGGCAATACTATGATATCTCTTTCAACTTCTTTGACCCTTACACCTTGAAGTAGAAAAAACAAAGTAGAAAATACATCTGAAAAAATATAATATTCTTTTCCTTTAATATTATTAATATTTTTATCAGAAACAGATTTTGTTTTGACTGGAAAAAGTAAATTAAAATCAAAATAAAGTATATTCAATAAAAGGGAACCTAATGTAATCACTATAATGTAATTATATATAGGATTTTGTATATATTTATATAAAATACTGGCTTTAGTTTTATCTTGTGAAAAATCAATAAATATGAATGTTGTTAAAACAACTGATAAAAATGCGGCGCGCATTAGCCACGCCGCTAATTCTGCCCAACGAATCATTTAAAATTCACCTCAATATAAAGATATATATAATTTTAGCTATTTAGCAAATTATGCAACTATAGCAGCAATAGCAGCTCCCGAAATAACACCAGCTATCCCTGGTGCTGTAGCAATAGCACCTACAACGGCCCAAAATCCATAAAATGAATATAGATATTGTAACTCTTCCCAATTTTCCATTATATAATTAGTTACGTTTTGAGCGTATGAACCAGCAGCAGTACCTAAAACACTTATAACGATATCCTTTATATCAGGCATTTTACCATATAAAAGATAGTATGCTAAGGCATCTGGTTCTTGTTGATTATTTCCTACTTTTAATGAATTTTTATTAAATATATAGTCTGCAAGTGGATTAATTTTACTTGTCACATGAAATGTCTTTGAAGTTTGCATATCAATAATAGTTAAGTTATATTGATTATTAGAAAGTGGAGCTACTTTAATAGCTACAGTAGATATTTTACCTTTGGGATCTTTAATGTCAACTGATCCGTCAAATTCATTTTTTCTTGTTACAGTCAGTACATTACGTCCATCTCTATTAATTTTCAATGTTTTCATATCGTTAGAATATGATGTTGTAATTTCCCCTTTTCC
This sequence comes from Aceticella sp. 75b-Ac, assembly GCF_056032965.2. NCBI lineage: Bacteria > Bacillati > Bacillota > Clostridia > Thermoanaerobacterales > Thermoanaerobacteraceae > Aceticella > Aceticella sp. 75b-Ac. The sequence continues at coordinate 549,615 of NZ_CM190971.1, read as the reverse complement.
TTGGATGTTTGATGTTTGTGTTTGTGCGCTTGCTGATATTAAACCTCCCATTAATACTGACATAGCAAGAAGCAATGCAACAATCTTTTTCGTAAATATTTTTTTGCATGTTTTTAACATTTTTATTTCCTCCCTCTATAATTTTTAATTTTTGTTTTTACTCATCCGGATGTTTATTATATTTTTCGAAAAATCTTCCAAAAATAGAGTAACATTTATTTTTATCTTGTACAAACCTTAAATATTATCATATTTATCCATTTTATGCTGTTTTTTTTTTTTTTTTTTTTGAATTATCTCATTCTTAGTTTATTTTACTATGTTTTTCTTTAATTTTCAAAATTTTTATGTATCTTTAAGCCTTTTCATGATACTATATTTATATTTTTAACATAAATTTTACATTTTGCTCTGCAATTTCATGTATTTTTTACTTTAGAATCTTAACTCATATTGATTTGATATCGTTGCAAGACATTTTGCACCACAATCTTTTATTTCATGCTATTTTATGTATATAGAGCGGTTTAAATAGATTCATAATGTCTCACCTTTTATTCTTAGGTTTATTTTATGCTTATTTTGTATATTGTACTTATTATAAACGTTTAGTTATTCTAATTACAGCTATAATAATAGCGAATATTCCAAATCCTACAAATAATATAATACTCGTCATATTAATGTAAAATGGAAGAATTGTAAATCTATTAACAAATCTCATTAAAGATACAGCAAATAAAGCAAATATGCCGTAGTATTCCAGCCTAACCTGCCGTTCTTTTTTCATTCTTATCGCAATACAATTTATTTGATACAAAAATATAACAATTATAATTACAAAAACATTAGAAAAAATATCATAATTTTTTTTGCTAATAATTGTTTGAAGGATCATAAGAACATTCAATAAAGTTGTAGATATTGAAATTATTAAAGGAAAATAAATTTTTTCGAATTTATTCACATCTTACACTCCTTACTTATTAAAAATTAAAGTTTTAATCATATAAGATATTGAGTACACCCATCACAAATTCAATTATTATAAATTAATTAAGTTCAATATGTATTTTTTAATTTTAAAGTAGCCCGCCCTTTATACTGTAAAAGAGATGCCTTTTTATTTTGCAGTATAAAGGGCGGGCTACTTATGCTAAAAATAATCAAAGCCAATAAAAGTTGTTCCTGGAGGAACGTTAGCAATATTTACTTTGTTAATAACTTTAGTTTTGAGATTCATTTTATACAACTTGTAATTACATCTAAATAGTATGTTTTCGTTATCAAGAGCAAAGATATTCCAGTGTTCCTTGTAGCTTTGATCACTCTTTAATAATAGTTCTAATTTATTTATTCCAAGGTCATAAATATATAAATCAGATGGTTCCTCATCTCCTTGAATGTAATTCGCTTCTATGACTAATTTTTTTCCATCAGGAGTAGCAACAACCCTTCCAATTGTACGGTCTTTTATTTCTGCTAACATTTTTTCATTTGTACCATCAATATTACACAAATATAGCTGGTTTTTGGGAGCTTTAACAGTTCCATCGATTATTGGCTTAAAAAAGTCATCTGCCAATCCTCTAACCATAACTATTTTTTGCAATTGTGGTATATATCGAACTGTGTTAAACCAATATATCGGCTTATTATCTTTTAAACATAAACCGTCTATCATCTTACGCGTACCGTTCTTGATATTTAAAATGTAAATACGCATTCCTAAACCATCAATCTTAGCATTATGAGAAACATAAGTATATAAAATTTCATCATTATTTATCCATGAAATTCTACTAATTTCTCCGTTGATTTTATCGGTAACTTGAGTTTCCTTATGTGTTTTTAAATCAACTACAAAAAGATCAAGATCCATATTATCTACCCATTTATTTATAGCCAGTTTGCTTTTATCCGGTGATATTGCAGCTTCTAAATCATGTCCTACATTATATGAATAAAGCTCTTTGATTATTTTGTTATTACGTATATCGAGAACTACAATTTTTCTTTGTTGATTAACCGCTCTTGGATCATTCGAAGTTATAGCAAGAATATACCCCTTGTTATTGCTTTGACGTCCAATCAAAAAAGTAGATCTAAAAAGAATAGAACAAAAAATGATTATTATCAAACAAGAGATAATCATTATCAAGGATTTGTATTTTTTCAACAAAATCACACCTTCCCAGAATTGTTCTTCAATTTTATTACTATATTTTAATAATGTTCTCCTCCCCTAATCCATATACATGTTCGGCAATATAAATGTCCATTACCATGTAAACGAGAATTAATGCTATAACCTAAATCTACTATATGATCACCACACACCCTTTGATTAGGACCAAAATCGCTTCGATAACCTACAACAACATAAGACGTATTTTCCAAATTTCTAATACGCACTGGATCACCATAGCGTACATCTGACCAATAATACGGCACAGCTACATCCTCACCTGTAGTATATGTAGTTGCATACCCATATCGATTTTTTCTAACGTCTTTTCTATTTCTTTTATGCTTACATTGTTGTTATTCTCTTTAGTACTCGCAAAAGCAGAACTCAAACTTGAAACCGAAAGAAATGTCAAAACCAGAAGAAATGAAATAATTTTTTAAACATTTACCAACATCTCCCTTTATATTTTTAATTTTACGGAATATTAAGCGGAGCGTGCCTCGTCCGGATGTTTATTATATTTTTCATTGAAAAATCTTCCAAGAGTAATGTAACATTTGTTTTTTTCTAGTGCAAACCTTAAATAACCTCACATTTTCCTATTTAAAACCGTCTTTTTAAATTATCTCATTCTTACTTTATTTTACTCGATTTTCCTGCCATTTACAATAATCTTTATGTATTTTTTAATTTTTAAAATAGCCCATTCTTTATACTGCTTGCCTTTTATTTTGCAGCATCAAGGGTGGGCTACTATCTATCTACTCTCTTAAATTAATTTGTTTTATGGTCCCTGACCTGGTAAAAAATCACCTTTTCTTGAAGTTATTTTCCATACCCCATCTTCTTTAGCCAAATTATAATAAAATCTCATTGTTCCCTCAGGACTATTTGTTACTAATTTTTTAGGAGCATTCTTTATGTCTTCTTCCATTTTTGCTTTCATTTCTGGTTTAATTTCTTCTTTTTTATTACTGGTCTTATATTTATTTATATCAACACCTTGTGGCACAAGCGAAATTATCGTAGCCTGTCCAGAAATATCTGCAATTACTGTTGCTGTATCACCATTAATATTTAGATCAATAAATTTTATACTTTTATTTATGTTTTTCACAACTCTACTTTCTTTGTCTTTAGCCTGTGCATCAACAGCCATTTGTAAAACTTTTATTCTATCAGCAAGCAAACCGGATTTAGCACTGTAATATTTCTGGCATTCTGATATTACTTTTTTGTTCATTGAATCTATAACCTCATTTGGTACCTCAACTTCCGGTGACGAGTTATATGCTTCTGGTAAAAGATATATTGTATTTTCCATATCCTCGGCTTCCATTATAACTCTCTTAATTTTGTTTATATCATTATATTTGGCTTTGTCTTGAAATCCTAAAATTGTTAATATCGCAAATCCTATTATAAGCAATATTGCCAGACTTATAAGAATACTCGACCTTGAAACTAATCTTTCTTTCATGTTTTCACCGCCTTTTCTATACATTTTATTTAGGTCTTATAGCCATAATAGTTGTTGTTGAAGAATATTTATTATAAGGCTTTAAATGCCATATTGCCCATTTTCTGTCTGTAGTATGTTGATCTTGTAAATCTCCATAGTGCGGCGAATGTGGATCTTGGCCATAATCAGTTACTATAGCAGCATGAGACCATCCTTCTCCTGTTCCCCAATCATATATTGTTTATGTTACACTAAAAGTTTTAGTGTAACATAAACATGAGACAAACCTTTACTCAACATTGCCAGTTTATAAGGAGATAAAGATTTAAGATTAATAAAAATGTAGCAGCTTTAGCAGAATGGATAGAAAGACGTTTGAAAACTATCATAAACATAGAAAAGGGATATTATGAAGTTAACGATAAAATTGGTAAAAACGATGAATATATACGACAAAGAATTATAAAATTGATGGATTCCAAAGAACCAAAAGAGATTGGATTATTGCCAAAATCAAAGCGAAACAAAATTATTAAACAGCTAAAAGAGGAAGAAGGCTTCAATTCGGCAAATTTAAAGAGCAACTGGATTTCTATAAGCATTATAGCAAAATGTTGACAATTAAGGTACGTCCCCTTTTGACAATAGAAAGAGCCTGCAAAAGCAGGCAATACCATTTTTTCAAAATATCACAGTAATGATGTTGAGCCTCTAAATATACAGGGTTTATAAATATTTAAACTAAATTATATGGTATTTTACATTGATATTATTAAAAAAGGCCTATTATTTAATTTTATTTTCTTTTGTATTTTATCACTTTTCATATCAATAACTATTATTTCAGCATCTTTATAGTTTGCTACAAAAAGCTGATTATTTTTACTAAACATCCAATAGCAGCCATTAACATCATTTATATAAGAAATCTTACCGCTTTGTTTATTATATACTGTTATTGTGCTTCCTTCTAAGTTAAGTGGATTCAGATTTGATATATAAATTTTGTTATCTGACACTATTATTCTTGTAGGATATTGGTTTTTAAGCTTTATTATATCTTTAATTTGTTTATTATTTACATCAATAATCTTTAACTCAGGTGTATTATCAGTCCTTAAATTCAGAAAAATAGCATATAAAAGCCCATCATTACCAAATGTCATATCTGAAGGTGGGGACAAAAGCTTTTTATTAAATAAATAAGTTATCCTTTGTGTATCAGGATCAATTGAAACAATATCATAATATCCATTGCCTGTAAGCACAGCATAAAGCTTCCCATTTAAGCAACTTAATGATCCTAGGTCTGCCATAAAATCATTAAGCTTTATATATTCTTTTACTGTATCTTTTTTTAAGTCTATAACTGCTACCGGGGTGTAATTTGTTGATGAATTTGGTGCAAACACAACGTATGCCAATCCTCTTTCTCTATCAATCTTTATACTTGAAGGCAAGATGTAATCGAGTTTTATTTCTTTTAACTTCTGTCCATTTTTTAAAATTTCAATGCTTTCTCCCGGTTTCATATCATATCCATAAAGTGCGGCATATATTTTATTATTAAAGCTATCCATGCTGTCTGAATCTGTTGAAAGTTTCATTTTATTTGTTATATTTAAGCTTTTATTTATGACATAAATTAAACCTTTCTCACTCAGCACATATATATTATTTTTATCTGTATTTTTTAAATCAGCTTTTTTATATATGTCATCACAACCAGATACAGTAAATATGATAAGTAACAATACAAAGATTATTTCTGCTTTTTTAAAAAACATATTAGTATCCATATGCAAAAGGGCTTGTTTTATTACTGTTATAAATATCCACAGGTTTAACCCAGTACCCACCATCACCATCGATATCTAAGCCTTTATCATAATAGCCTGCCCATGGTAATTTACTGCAATACCATTCATTTCTGTTGCTTTTTGATGATAATATATTGTATGGCTTACCAAGCTGCTGGGATAAATAACTAATAATGTTTATCTTTTTTGTATATGAAACGAGTGGTATCCACAAGCCCACAGCTTCATCATAATTTCTATATAATTTTGGAGTTTCAAGAACAACACCAGGAGTCCATTCGGTACTTATAAAACATCTACTATCAAGTCCTCTGTATCTGCTTGAATCAAATATACCTGCATGGCGGTAGTACCCGTATGGGCAGAAACCATCATGTACTAAAATTATATCACCTGTATCAAAGTTATCAAAGGAAATGTTATTTGTACCTTGAGGATTTTTATCACCAAGGTCAAGCGATAAAGATGATAAGAGAGGTTTTACCGAATTAACACTTAAATATTTTACATCTTCATTTTTTGTTGTCTTTAATATAGCCATCTTCTGAATTTCGCTATCTGTTAGAATTTTACTTTTGTATTCTGCATTATATTTACTGATTTCTTTATTGATTTTCTCGACTATGCCTTGCTTTATGAGATTTACAGATGCTTCTTTTTTAGCTTTTTCTTTTACAGAATATTCAAGTACTTTTACATCATTTGTATTATTCGCAAAAACCTGTACAAATGATGTATTAATCATCAACGCTACAAGCAAAAACATCAAATAGAACTTAAATTTCTTCATTTACATCCCCTCCTGGAAATACTTTTTTTAATACTGAAGTCATCATTTACAGTTCTTAGACTTCGTAACTTATTCTTTTCCTCCTTTCCTTTGTATTTTTATGGATTGTTTTAGGTCGATTGTTTTAATAAAATTGCTTTTTTATGATAAGAATTTATGTGATTTTACATGAAAGATCTTTCATTAATATAGTAATTCTTATTTAGATATAGTGCAACACTGATATTTTACTATATTCGCTCATTTATCACTGTTTTTTTTTTTTTTGAATTATCTCATCTTTACTTTATTTTACTATGTTTTTCTTTAATTTTCAAAATTTTTATGTGTGTTTTGTCAAAATCTCTATTTATTAATTATAAAATTAGCCCACTCTATATACTGCTTATTAAATAGCTATGCCTTTTATTTAGCAGCATTTAGTGGGGCTACTATTTAATATAATATCAATTAAAAATGTAAAAATTAATAATTGATTATTATAAATATAACTACCATTTGTTGATTAGTTATATTAATTTTTCATCATAAATGCCTATTAAATTATCCCTTGATATTTTATCTTTTATTATAGCAGTATCTGTTGTATAAAGTCCAAGATTTTTCATTCTTTCAAAATATCTACCACCAGCAAATGTGTATCTATTTTTTAAACCTTCCTTGGTTTTAATACATTCATTTTCATATGCTATTAAATCACCTGATGCAAGATTTCTTGGCAGTTCAAGTAAAGGCATTCCCAAAGCAAGCCTTACACTATTATGTCCTGCTAAGCAACCGGTTGCTATTGCTTCTGTATGACCTGTGAAAAGACCGGATTTTTCTCCGGCGCAAAGCAAGTTGTCCAATCCTTCTACTTTCATTCCATTATTTCTTGGCGCCATCGAAAGATACCTTACGGAATTTGTCTTTCCACCCGAATATGGATCCTCATATCTTGCTCTTTCAAGACCAGGTATTTTTCTTAATTTGTCAAGCGGATAAAATGGAGTCATTAATTTTGCATGACCTGTATCAAGCAAGATTATATTTTTTGCATATTCAGGTAATGCATACTGTTGACATACCTTTATTTTAAGTTTATCCATATTAATGTCTTCTTTTGGAATCGGCAGTATCACAACACCTTCTTTATCAAGCTTTTCCCTTATTTCTTTGCTTAAGGAATCTTTATTTAATTTACAGGAACCACTGAAAGCACCGTAAACTTCGTCTGAACGCATTCCCAGTATATCTTCAACACCAGCTCTGTAACTTATACTTATTCTCGGTCCAAAAGAAGGGCATCTTAATATGCACATAGAACAACCATTTCCATATCGTAAGCAATTACCCATAGGACCTGTTGAACCTGTTGTTTCTACAAAAATATCACCATATTCGACTGTATCGTCTGATAGTAGAATCCCCTTTATTTTATTTTTGTCTTTCATAATAACATCAACCGCACGTGCAATTAATTTAATTTTTACTCCTTTATTAAGAAGCATACTGCGTACCGCTGGTTCTACCATTGTTATATCATATAGATTTGCATGTTTATGTCCTGGAAATTCGATATTTACATGTCTTGCACATTCATCTGTTATATTAATTAATTCATGACCTCCAAGATATTTTATTTCTTCTGATGCAGTAAACCTGCCGTTATTTCTCATTATTCCTCCTACAAGCCCACAACCTAAAAGCATATCAGTTTTTTCCAATAAAACAACATCTGCACCAGCTTTTTTAGCTGTTAAAGCAGCAGCGCATCCTGCCCATCCGCCACCTATTATTACGACTTTAAGCATGTAAAATCCTCCTTTCAATTGCTTTTCTAACATCTAATTGAACTTTACATGAACGTACTTTTTGCCCGTTAATTTCTATTTCACAGCTTCCACAAATGCCTTCTCCACAACAGATGGTATTATTGTTTGAAACAGCAAGATATGCCTCTGTATTATAGTTATCAATGAAATTAAGTATATTAAGGTGTTGTGCATCAGAACCACCGCTGTATATAAGTTTTATATTTTGATCGCTGATAAGATTTCTAAGGAGATTTTGTCCATCATTACTTAAAATATCTTTTTTAAATATTGTTATATTAAAATCCTTTAAATATTCTTCTATAAAATATTCTCCAATTTTACCTTTATCTATAAGAACAGTTACATTATTATTATTTTGTATAAGTTTTGATATCACAATAACACCCGGTGCCTGTGCAATACCTCTAAGAACTACTAAACATTTTGAATTATGCATCCCTTTGATGTATTTATGTCCGAATAATCCATTCCAATATGGACCTCTTATATAGATATTTTCTTTACATTCCTGTATTAATTTGGTTTTAGGTCCATTAATCTGTACTGCAAGTTTTATTATTCCTTCCATTTCATTAGAATACATAATTGACATTGGAGTATCAAAAAAAGATGGGCTTAAATTATCCCTAAGAAAAATGTACGAACCTGGCTCATTTAATTCTCTTGATAATTTTTTTGGTATTTTTAATGTTAAAATTAATAATCTTTCGTTTATCATGTCTTTTTTTATAATATTTGATAATATTGTTTTTCTTGTAGATTTTGATTTGCATCCTGCCCATATATATTCTTGATAAATACATACCCCTCTCCAGTTGCAATCGCAAAATTGTTTTCCTTGTAGTTGAGAACATACTATGCATTCATTTAATTCAGCTAAATAACATGGGCAATATTCGCTTCCGGCATCAATGCATTCTAATCTGTTTGTCACATTATACACCTCCCAAGGAATCACAGTATCAGGATATTCTTAAACAAAAAAATTGTTACCAAAAGCTTAGTAAAAAACCTCGTTACTTATTGAGAAACTATAAACCTCTTAACATATCGTTAAGAGGTTTCACCATTAAATATCAATATCCAATTTTCAAAAAGTGTTTTTAAATTATAGCCAAAATCTCTTTGTTTAATCGATTTGCCTGCAATAATATCTATTTTACTAATTTTTTTATTATCAATTAATATATCAACGCTGCCAATTTTTTCACCGATTATAATAGGTGCTTTTACATTTTCCGGTAAATTCATATTGATATTTATATTTAACTTTTCTTCTTTTGAGACAGGTAGTTCAAAATCATCACTGAAAATAACAGGTAAATATTTGCTTTTTCCATTTATTACTGGTAAGGTTTTTGCAACCTGACCCTTATTAATAATTAACTTATATTTATATTTTGCAAATGCATAATCAAGCATTTTCTCAGAGTCTTCCCACATAGGACCGCTATTAAGCACAACAGCAATTAACCTATGACCATTTCTTGTAGCAGATGATACAAGACATCTGCCTGCCTTTTTAGTATAACCTGTTTTTACACCATCTGCTCCATCATATTGCCACAACAATTTATTCTTATTTTTTAGGTACCTGCCCCAATCATGACCATACCATGGTATAGTCTTTTCTTTTGTCGAAACAATTTGTGCAAATTTTTCATAATTGTTAAATGCATATCTTGTAATAAGCGCAAGGTCATAAGCTGTTGTATAATGATTATTAATGTCAATATCAAGTCCTGAAGGGGTAACAAAATGTGTATTCGATGCTCCAATTTCGCCTGCTTTTAAATTCATCATATGGGCAAAATTTTCAACACTTCCTCCTATATGTTCTGCAATTGCTGTAGCAGCATCATTTCCGGAATTTAACATCAGACCATATAAAAGATTATCAAGTGTAATTTTCTCGCCAGGTGAAAGCCAGATGGAGGAACCGCCTACATTGCAAGCTCTTTTACTTATTGTTACAATGTCATTTAAATTACCATATTCAAGTGCCAGCAATAATGTCATAATTTTTGTTGTGCTTGCCATTGGAAGTTTTTCATTTATATTTTTTTCATATAATATTCTTCCTGATTGTTGGTCCATAACTATTGCAGCCTTGGCTGCAGTTTGTGGTGGGCATATATCATTTGCTTCAGTGGTTATTGGGGACACAATTAAGATAAATGCAACAATGTATACATAAATCTTTTTCATGTTATGCCTCCTGAAGTTAAGAATACCTCACAATAAGCCCCCCAAAATGTATTTAATCTACGTTATTTTCAGCTGTTATAGGTGTTGATTTTTTATATGTTTTGTTTTTTCCAAATACGCTTTGTAGTTCCTCTATTAATTTTGGAGCTAAATCGATTATCCTTTCTATCATAGCATTTTGATTTACCGGAAGTAATCTAATCTGTCCTTGTCCAACTACCATAAATGCAACTGGTTGAAGTGAAATACCAGCTCCACTTCCTCCACTAAATGGCATTTTTGCACTTTCACTTTCCTGTTGATTCTGTTTTTCTTTTTCTCCACAAGGCTTGTGAAATTCTCCTCCTCCTGCAGCAAATCCAAATGAAACTTTAGATATCGGAATTATAACAGTACCATCAGGTGTTTCAACTGCATCACCTACAATTGTATTTACATCTATCATATCTTTTAGACTTTCCATGGTTGTTTGCATTAATCCTTCAATTGGATGTTCACTCATCCAGAACACCTCCAGTTAAATTTTAAATTTTCTTAAAAAATTTATCCCATCGATTATAATATTACCACATCTAAAATCTAATATGCAAATAAAACTGGAATCTATTAGTGATTTCCCATAATGTGGTTTTATCGAAATTAAAGGTTCCTTAGTAAATTTTGCATTATTATAAATTGGTGATAGAGCAGTATAAACAATTCCATTGATAACTCCAAATAAAATTGCAGTTAATGATGCGTCACTAAAACCAGCTTCTAAAGATAAATTGAATTTACGAAATCTAATGTTATTTAAAATATTTATAGTTAGAACATAAAAATCACAATAATTACCTTTGAATATATGTAATATATTTTTCATATCTTTAAAACTGAATATCTTTTTTTTATTTTTTTTATGTATTAATCTAAACAAAAACTTTGTATATAAATTATATTTTATAACTGGTTTTTTCTCCTTTAAACTTAAATCAGCAACATCTATAATTAAATTAAAAAGTTTAATATTAAAGATGGTTCTTATTGTAATTTCAAACCGATTATTTTCTCCTACTCCTTTATAGTACATGTTAAAATATCCAAGTCTAATTCTAAATAGCATATATAAATATATGTCTAAATTAAAATTTTGATTTAAATTTTTAAATTTGATTTTCATCGTAATCGGTAAAAAATATATTGTTGAAATGATAAAAATTAAAAATACTAATATATATATATATTTCATAAATACACCTTCTTTAATTATTTTTTACCATAAAACTTTAAAATAATACATGCTTAATTTATGTTATCTATTGGTGGCAATTGATTTAAAGAAGGTAAATTAAAACATTTCAAAAAATCTTCAGTTGTAACATATAAAATAGCTCTTCCAGGTCCCTGCACTCTTCCATTATCCTTAATCAAATTAAATTGCAATAACGTGTTTATTGCTTTTTCACATTTAACTCCTCTGATTTTTTCTATCTCTATTCTTGTTATAGGTTGATTATATGCTATTATTGACAGTACTTCAAGTGCTGCCTGTGACAACCCCTGCTTTATATCCATGTCAAGAGCCTTTTTTACATATTCTCCATAAATTTCGTTTGAACACATTTCAAAACTACTATTTATTTTTATTATTTTTATTCCACGTCTTTCTTTTTCATAGTACTTTTCTAAATTTAAAGCAGCTTCAATTACTTCTTTTTCAGGTAGATTCAAGATATTGCTTAGTGTTTTTATTTTTACTGGACCACCTGAAGCAAAAAGAATCGCCTCTAAGATATTCTCTATATGCATATTTTCACTCCTGAAGTTTTTTGATTAATATATCGCCAAAGACCTGGTTTTGCTCTGCAGTTATTTTATTTAATCTAATTAATTCTAAAAGAGCAATAAAGGATACTATAACTTCCGATTTTTCCCGGCTTTTACGTATAAATTCACTGAAAAGCAAAATAGGTCTGCGTATTAATTTTTTAATAAATATTTTTATTTTATCTTCAACTGTATAAGGTTCTTTAGTATATTTTATTGCTTCTATGTTATGCTCTAATTTGCTTGTAATTTTTTGATATGTTTTAACAATATCATTTTTACAATATTTTAAAGACAATGATCGGTCGATATATTTAATTTCGGGATTTTCCTTAAAAAATCTTTTGTTAAATAAACACATTGACTTTAATTTTTCCGCAATAACTTTATATTTTTTATATTCCATCAATTTTGTGACAAGTTCTTCTCTTGGGTCAACTTCCTGCACTTGCATATTATTCATTTCATCTTTACAAATCTTTGGCAAAAGCATCTCAGACTTTATTTTCATAAGAGTCGCTGCCATTAATATAAAATCTGTTGTTATATCAAGGTCGATTTTCTGCATTTTATTGAGATATTCCATATATTGATCAAGTATTGTTGCTATTGGTATATCCTTTATGTCCACTTCATTTTTCTCTATTAAATGAAATAATAAATCAAAAGGTCCTTCAAAAGTATCAAGTTTTACATTATACATTGTTAGACTCCAAAAGGCTTTAAAATTGCAGATATTATTGAATCAAGTCCATTATAAAGTGGATATAAGATAATACCAAAAAATCCAGTAACTAAGAGTAAGAGCAATATAACAAATCCATATTGTTCATACTGCGAAAATATATAAGCCTGTTTTGGTGGAAGAAAGCTCCACAATATTTTTGAACCGTCAAGTGGTGGAATTGGTATCAAATTAAAAATAGCAAAAAACATATTGTAAATATAAAGCAATGTTAAAAAATCTTCTATTAAATGGAAACCACTAAACAAAGCCATTAATATTCGTGTTATCATAGCAAGAAAAACATTTGATAAAGGACCGGCTAATGACACCAAAAATACTCCTTTTCTTTTGTCTATAAAATAATAAGGATTAATTGGAACAGGTTTTGCCCATCCAAATTTAAAAATTAATAATGTTAAAAATCCTATAGGATCTATGTGGGCAATAGGATTAAGTGTAAGCCTTCCATTTTGTCTTGGAGTAGGATCACCCATCTTATCCGCAACATAGCCATGGCAATATTCATGGAAACTCATTGCTATTATTAATGCCGGAATCCTGTAAATAAAATCTATTAATGTTGAATTCAAATTAACTCTCCTTTCTTTACTTTATTGACATATATTTTTAGCAAATTCAATTCTTCATCATGGTTTTTAATCTTACCTTGTAATCTGGCATTAAATATTTTCTTCAATATGATAGAATACACTGGACCCGGATTTAATCCGGCATTTCTGATATCATTACCATTTACTGTAAGTTTTATATGAGACAAATGATTAATATAATGGTTTATTATTTTTTTTATAGCTATATCTTCACTTATATTGATTGCCATTAATACTTCATATTTAATATTTTTAAAAGTATTATATATATATATATTGTCGCAATTATCTTTCAAAAAACATAAATTATTTTTTGTTAAAACTAACTCTTTAAGAGCTTCTATGTATTTACGTCTTAAATTATATCTATTTAAAAGATATTTGATACCTTTATCATCAATATTATAAAACAAAAGCAAAAATCTATATAATATAATGTCACCATTATTAATAGTACTATTAATTTTTTTTATGTTAAGCTTAATATTATCAAATATCTCTTTTTGAATCCCATATGATATCATGCTTTCAATAATTAAATCAGTTTTATTTTCTTGTAAAAACAAAAAAATCTCATTTATTATTCTATCATTTGATAATTTTTTTATAAAACCTCCATTAACTGCTTTTTTAATCAAAATATCTGTTTTATCATCTATTTTAAATCCATATCTGCCACTGTATCTTAATGCTCTAAAAATCCTTGTTGGATCATCAATAAAACTTTTATCATTAATTACCCTAATAACTTTATTCTGTAAATCCTTTAAACCATTGTAGTAATCTATAATGGCATCATTTAAAACATCATATGCAAGCATATTAATTGTAAAATCTCTTCTTGCAATATCTTCCTTTATATCAGAAAATTTAACTACAGGGAGAGCTGCTGGATATTTATAATACTCGCATCTAGCAGACGCAATATCAATTATATAATTTTCAGCTGTTATTGAAGCAGTTTTGAATTTATTATAAACCCTTAAAGTACCATTTATATACTTGTTTAGAATTTTAGCAAATTCTATGCCATTACCTTCAATGGTTATATCTATATCATAGTTTTTTACGCCTAAGAAAAAATCCCTTATAAATCCACCAACTATGTAACACTTTATATTGATTTTTCTGCAAATTTCTTTCAAGATACTTATTAATTCCATATTAGATATATATACTTTTATTTATAACACAGCCTTTCAACTATATATTATAACTTTAAATTATTATAACATATTTCAATAAAAAATAAGCATAATCTTTAAATATTATTATGCCTATTTGGAGTATTAAGCTTATTTTTTTGTTCTGGGATTGAATATAAGTGAGAAAATATAACCAAAGAATACCGCAGCAGCTATACCACCAGCTGTTGCAGTAAGTCCTCCCGTAAATACTCCTGTTAATCCATCCTTTGAAACAGCTTTAATTGTTCCCTGCGCAAGTGAATTGCCAAATCCCATTAAAGGAATTGTAGCACCAGCGCCTCCTATGGTGATGAGTTTTTTATAAATACCCAATCCTCCTAAAATTGCTCCAAGTGTAACATATAGTACAAGTATTCTGGCAGGAGTAAGTTTTGTTTTATCCATTAAAATCTGGGCTATAGCACAAATCATACCCCCAACCAAAAATGCTCTTACATAGTCCATATATCCATGCCTCCATTTAAAAATTTTTACATATAGTAACAGCATGTGCGATTGCTGGAATAGATTCACCCTGTTGACTGCTGGTAGGTGAAAGTAATGCACCTGTAGCAATAAATAATACTCTATTATAAATACCATTTTTTATTTTGCTCAAAAGCCAACTATTTAGGACTACAGAGGAACATCCTGCGCCACTGCCGCCTGAATGCACATCTTGTGTTTCATCAAAAATTTCTATGCCACAATCCTTATATTTACTATCAATATTATATCCCTCCTTATTAAGAAGGTCTAAAAGAATATTTCTGCCTACCCTTGCCATATCACCAGTTATTATAAGGTCGTAGTCATCTATTGTAAAACCTGTATCATTAAAATGGGTTATAATTGTATCTGCTGCAGCTGGTGCCATTGCAGCTCCCATGTTGTTTGCATCCTTTATTCCTAAATCGATTACCTTGCCTATTGTAATATGTGTTATATATGGACCTTCCCCTTTTGAACTTAAAATCGATGAACCTGAACCAGTAACAGTCCATTGAGATGTAAAAGGTCTTTGCACCCCTTGTTCTAATGGAAATCTGTATTGTCTTTCAGCAGTTGAAAAATGACTTGAAGTAGTTATAATAACATTATCTGCATATTCTCCATCAATTAGCATTGCACCAAGGGACAATCCTTCTGCCATTGTTGAACAGGCACCATATAGTCCTAAAGTAGGTACATTAAATTGTCTTGCAGCGAAACTTGCAGTTATTATCTGGTTTAAAAGATCCCCACCGAGTAAATAATCAATATCATTAATTTGTAAATTTACTTTTTTTAATGCTAAATTAATAGAATCTTGAAACATTTTACATTCTGCTTTTTCCCAACTTTTTTCTCCATACGTGTCATCTGTTAATATAATATCAAAATAATCTTTCAATGGCCCTTTTCCTTCTTTGGGACCTACGATAGTAGCAGATGATATAAAAGAAGGAGGATTGGATAATTTTACAGATTGTGTTCCGATTTTTTTATTTGCCATTGATACCACATCCTTTCATTTGAAAAAGAGATAAATAAGACCAATAATTATTGATGTACTCACACCATAAACTATTACAGGTCCTGCTATGTTAAACATTTTAGCAGCTGCACCAAATACATAACCTTCTTTTTTAAACTCCATTGCAGGTGAAACAATAGAATTGGCAAATCCTGTTATTGGAACTATGGAACCAGCACCTGCAAAACGTCCTATGTCATCATATATACCTAATCCGGTAAAAAAAGCCCCAAGAAAAACCATTACAATAGAAACAGAAGTACCGGCCTGTTCAGGATTCATTCCTTTTGAAACAAAATAATTTAGGAATATCTGCCCTATGTCGCATATTAATCCTCCAACAATAAAAGCCCATATTATATTTTTTAGAAAGGTTGGTTTCGGCTCGTATTTTTGAGCAATATCCTTATATTCCTGCTGCTTCTGTATATCTTTTTCCATTAAATTTCCTCCTTAAAAGAGCACCGAATGGTGCTCTTTAACTATCTGTCGACTTTGAATGCAATTTGAACATTTGCTTTATATTCTACGATTTTCCCATCTCTGACATTAGCTGTCTGATTCATTACTTCTACCCCCGATATATTATCAACAGTTTTTGATGCTTCTTCTACCGCACTTTGAATAGCATCATCCCAGCTTTTTGTCGAATCTCCCACAACGTTTAATATCTTAACAACTGCCATTTTATTTACCTCCTTCATGATATATACCAATTTTGCATTTTCAGGTATTCTTTTTATCGTACTATGCTTAAATAAAAATAGAGCTGCAATTGCTATTAACACAGTAGCAGAAATTATTATTATTCTTTTCATTAGTTTCACCTCAACTACATTTATATTATGTGATATATTAAAATTTTCATTCAAAAACTTTAACCTACATAGGCTATGTAAGTTGAGATTTTATTTTTTGTAATACTTTTTTTTCAATTCTCGAGACCTGAACCTGTGATATTTTTAAAAGTTTTGCTACTTCAGTTTGTGTCATTTCCTTAAAATATCTTAATATAATTATTTGCCTTTCGCGAGATTTTAATTTCTGAAGAATCATTCGCAATGCTAATTTATCTTCTATACAATATTCATTATTATCATTTGTGCTTATTTTATCAATCAAGGATATATTGTCACCATCATTATGCTGAGGATTATCAAAAAGGTATTCAGTTGCAGATCTTGATTCAAAAGCCATGGCAATATCTTCAGCAGAAACATCTAATTCATTTGCTATTTCTTGTATTGATGGCTCTCTATTAAGAACTTTTTCTAATCTTTCTTTTTCAAAATAAGCTTTATTTGATAGTTCCTTTAAAGATCTGCTGACTTTTATTAATCCATCATCTCTTATAAACCGCTTAATTTCTCCAAGGATTATTGGTACAGCATATGTAGTTAGTTTTACATTGTAAGACATATCAAATTTATATATAGCTTTAACAAATCCTATACAGCCAATTTGATATAAATCTTCAGCTTCATAACCCCTATTTGAAAATTTCTTTACTATGCTCCATACGAGTCCGCTATTATCTATTAGCAATTTTTCTAATGCGATTTTATCACCATTTTGTGATTTTTTAATAAGGTCAAAGCTGTCACCATTCCTTTCAAAGTCTTTATTAAACATAGTTGCACCTCATCTATGTGTGTTAATATATTTTATCATTCTGACTGTTGTGCCTTTTCCAGGTGTTGATTCAACCTCAAGTTCATCCATAAAGGTTTGCATAACTGTAAATCCCATACCAGACCTATCTTCATCAGGTTTTGATGTATATAAAGGTTCCATTGCTTTTTTAATATCATCAATGCCCTTACCATAATCAATAACTTCTATGTATATCTTATTACCATCAATTTCTGATTTTAAAATAATATCTCCTGTTTTATTTTCATATCCATGTAATATTGAATTTGTAACAGCTTCAGAAACAGCCGTTTTAATATCAGCTATTTCTTCTATTGTTGGATCTAATTGCGTTGCAAATGCTGCTATTACCGTTCTTGCAAATGATTCATTTTGAGATTTGCTTAAAAATTTTAATTCCATTTTATTTGAATAATTCATAATTATCCCCCTTAAAAGTTATTAATTGCATCATCAATTTTATCATAATAGTTAATTACTCTTAAAAGCCCTGATAATTCAATGACCTTTAATAATTGAGAATTAGGATTAACTATTGATATATTACCTTTATTTTCTTTGACTTTTTTATATCTCCCTAAAATCACACCAATTCCAGAGCTGTCCATAAAATTTAATTGTTTAAAATCAAAAATAATATTTTTGAATCCCTTTCCATATTCTTTATCGACATCTTCTTTAAACATATTTGCTGTATGATGATCAAGTTCACCTTTGACTTTAACAATTAATGTATTAGATACCTTCTTAAAGCTAATATTCATTTTCATCCCTCCACATTATATATTCGATATACAAATTGAAATTCCTCCTTGTTTTGTTATATTTTACTATAAAAAATACAACAAAACAAGGAGGAATTCTTAAAATAATCTATTTACATTTAAACATATGCTTTTTACAATTTAATCATTTATAGTTAACCAGCTTTTTGTTATCTTTTTATAAAAATTAAAAACATTTGATTTTTTAATATCCTTTGCAGTGTACAAATCTATTGTTTTAATAATATTATTTCCGTCAAAGACTTTTATTACACCTATTTTAGTACCTTTTTTTACCGGTGCATAGATATATTTATTCATTTCTATCTTTTCTTTTATATTCTTTGACTGACCTTTCTTTAAAAGAATATATTCATCATAATTTGCTATAGCATCAACTTTATTTTCGTTTCCCTTTAATACGGTTGTTTTACCAAATATTTCGCCGGCAGCTGCAATTTTCTTTGTTTCATAATTACTAAATCCATAATCTAATAACTTTGAAGCTTCTTTAAATCTTATATTTGAATCAGGGGCACCAAAAACAACAGCAATTAACCTTGTATCACCTCTTTTAGCAGTAGCTGACAGGCAATACAAAGCCTCTGATGTTGAACCTGTCTTTATACCATCAGCACCAGGGTATCTCCACAAAAGTTTATTTGTATTTACTAAGCTAAATTTTCCATTTCTTACAGAGTCAATTTTATCAGTTAAAAAATTAAAAATATCTTTATGTTTAGTAAGTTCTCTTGATATTAAAGCAATATCATAAACTGATGTATGATGATTCTCTTCCGGTAAACCAGATGCATTTTTGAAATTTGTATTTTTTGCACCTAATTCTTTAGCTCTTTTATTCATTAATTCAACAAATTTTTCTTCGCTGCCTGCTATATATTCAGCCATTGCAACTGAAGCATCATTAGCTGAATTCATCGCAATTGATTTAAGCAAATCTATTACAGACATTTCCTCTCCTACCTCAAGATAAATCTGTGTACCCCCCATTTCAAAAGCATGTTGGCTTGTAACAACTTTATCCGTAAGTTTTATTTGTCCGGAATCAATTGCTTCCATTATTAGAAGCATTGTCATAACTTTTGTGACACTGGCAGGTGGTAATTCTTTATGGATGTCTTTTTCAAATAATATTTTTCCTGTACCTGCGTCCATTAAAATAGCTGATTTTGATTTTAATTCAAAACTTTCTGCATATATGTTATTTTCAGATATTATTGTAAATGTAAATACAAATAATATAAATAAAATAATCATCTTTTTATACATAAATATATACCTCCTTCTCTAAACTTATTTTTTCTCGAGAAGGAATTATTATTCCTTTTATTTTTTTGATATGGATTAATATAGTAAGAATATTGCTTTTTATCAATGTCCGATTGCAATGAGAAATATTCCTTGAATCAAACCAATTCCTAAACCCATATAAAAACCAAGCCATTCTATAAATGAAAGCTCTTTTTTTGCAACCTTTCGTACCAAAAGCTCCAATTCAGTAAAATTAAGTTTTAGTATTTTATCTTTTACAATATCTTTTATCGGAAGTGCTGTCTGAACCTCCTCAATATAATCGCCAAATTGTTTAAACAAACTAAAGAGTTCTTTCATCATTACATTTGATAGATAATCCATAATAGACCTACGAATAACAATTGGAATCCATTTTGGTAGTTGCTCTTCAATTCTATTCATAATATGCTGATGTATCATCGGTATTGATTTTATAAAAATTTTGTTTTCTTGGAAAAATTTTTTAATATCATTTTGTGAAAACAATTCGTTTTCGACAACATCAGCTAATGAATCAGCAATAGCAGCTTTCCTTTTCGGAAGCACGCCTTGAATATCATACTTTATTATTGGAATCCTAATAGGTTCTTTTGGATTAAATAGCAACCAAATAGCAACTTTATTGGTTAAATATCCATGAAATGCTCCAATCAAAGGCAAAAATATAAAATCAACTACATATTTATTCATAATATTCCTCGTTTTCTTAATATTGGTAATAACTTTATAATACATTGTTTGTAAATTATTATCTTATCTTTCTAAGATCTTATTATATCAAAAGCAAGCATAAAAATTAAACGCTTGCATATTTTCAATTTCTTGAAAAGATGCAAGCCGTAATACTCAAAATTTAAGTTTGTTATTTTTCAAAAACTCTCCTGCATTTTGGACAAAGAAAAAGATATGATGGTACATTATCTTTTTTCTTTAAATTTTTTGTTGCGAGTAGAGCAGGTTTAGGCATCAATTCTCCACAGGATTTACATTTCACAAATTCAACTTTTGTCGTATCTACCATATTTTTCTTATCAAATACCGACATTACAGGTGTATTAATAAATTCAATAGCTCCCATAGGACATGCGTCTGCACACTGCTTACAGGATATACATTTACCCTTATCTATAATATATATTTTTCCATCTGTATTATCCTCCATCCTGATGGCGTTCGTAGGACAAAAATATATACATATACCGCATCCGATACATTTTTCCGGCTTATGTTTAGGGAAACCCCTGTAATTCTCACTCATCTCAGGTAAAGGACCCTTCGGAAATTTCTCGGAAATTGGCTTTTTAAAAAGACTTTTAAGAAGAAATTTGCCGGTTTTATTCATTGTATTTTCACCTCTTTCACATCAAATAAGATAATAATAGCATAACAATAGATGCTGGAAGAACCACTTTAAAATAAAAACTTGAAACTTGAGCAAGCCGCAATCTTGCCGTTGCTGCTTCAAAATAAGTCATTATAAAAGTAAGCAAAAATGAAGATAAAATAATTATTAACAAACCCACCGTTGGTGGAACTAATAAAACTGGTAAATACAATATAGCAAATAGAAAAGCAACAGCCGCCAATTCCAAATAATGCATTACTTCAAACATAAGCAAAACCAAACCCGATGCCTCTACCATAATACCTTCTAAAATCTCTGTTTCTGCATTTGCAATAGAAAAAGGATTCAATTTTATTTCTGCCTGCATACATATTAAAAATATAGGCAATGTTAAAATTTTTATAAGTACATCCGGACCTGACCATGTAGTCTTAGCAATGGTCATTAAATTAAAAGAGGGTATGGGATTTACCATGAAAGCTATTGAGGTCAGGATTATAAGCAATGGTATATTATAAGAAAAAAGCATCTGAACCATCCTTGAAGCTCCTAAAAATCCATATGGCGACCTTGTGCCATAACCAAAAAGTATCTGAGAAATTAATGGAACTTCCAAAAGATATAATATAATGATCATATCAAAAGAACTTTTGAAGGCACTTATATTCCTTTGATAATTAAAAGGCAAAGGAAATAAAGAAAAAGCTAACATTAAAGATATAATACCTATAAATGGCACAAAATAGTATATAAAGCCAGAAACCTCTCTTGTTTTTACAACCTGTTTAAACAAAAGCTTTCCTATATCATAAAATGGTTGAAAAATAGGAGGACCTTGTCTTAACTGCATCCTCGCTTTTATCTTTCTCCTGAATCCTTCCATACAACCTCCAAGTAAGATTGCAAACAATAAACCAGGGTAAATAAATATTGCTAAAAGCTCTTTCATTTTTTTCTCAACTCCCCAAAAATCTTTGCTGCTTTCATTAAGCCCTCTATAATAGCATTTGGATGTGCAGAACATCCGCTTACATAAACATCCACTGGAATAAATTTGTCTGCAGGTCCAACTATACTATATCCACCACTAAAAGCTCCTCCACTTATAGCACAGGTACCAACCGCTACAACCACCTTAGGTTCTGGAATCATTTCATAAACCTTTAAAAGCGGCTCTTTACATCTTGCCGTTACAGGACCCGTAATAAGCAGTATATCAGCATGTTTTGGACTGCCGACCATTTTTATTCCCAGTCTCTCAACATCAAATTTGGAAGAAAATAATGTTAAAATTTCTATATCACATCCATTACAGGAACCAGTATTCATATGATAAATCCATGGAGATTTCTCGCATAAATTTTTAAACATATATTTACCTCCCTATGAGAAAAGTCAAATTACTCCATTTAATAAAGAAAATTGGTAAACTTATATAAATACCAGCTAATATAAATAAGATAGCTATAATAAGTAAAATAAAATCAGATTCTTTCTTAACCCGTTCAAATTCAGCTTTATATCTTCCCAGAAATATATTGTGATATGCTTTAATGTAGTAAATAAGGGTAATTATACTACTTAGTATCATAACTAATGCAAGCCACAGATTTTCTTTAAAGCCTGACAGATATATCAAGTATTTACCTGTAAAGCCCGGGGTAAAAGGCACTCCTATTAATGTCAGAGCAAAAACAAGGAAAGCTCCCGCACCTATAGGAAACCTTTCTGCCTGTCCACCAAGTTTTTCCATGTCAAGTGTCCCTGATATCCTTTCCAGTTTATCTGCAATAAGGAACATACCAAGTTTGGCAATAACATGATTTATAAGAAGAATAATTGAAGCTATTATGCTTATATTTGAAAAAATCCCAATTCCAATTAAAAGATATCCTGAATCATCAATAGAAGAATATGCAAGCATCTTTTTTAAATCTTTTTCTACAAAAGCCATTATAGCAGCAACAAGTAACGTCAAAATTCCAATAAAAATTAAAAACATTTTTGTCTTTAAATAAAATACGCTGTTTATATAACTCAACCTCTCCATAGCACCCATAAGTACTGTAAAATCAACCACCTCAGACAAACATATGACAGTAGCCGCAGTAATTGAATCTGTATCTTCCACAACCTTCGGAAGCCACCACATCACGGGAAATACTGCAAGTTTTAGTAAAACTGCAATTATCAAAACACCATAAATCCATACTTTGTATTCCGACCCAATTTCTGATATTAATGAAAGGAAAATGTAAATACTTCCCATAAATGCAAATACCTTAAAAGCATCTATAGATTTTCTTAATTTCATAATCATCAAAAACATTATTATACAAAAAACCTCAGCTATCAAACCAAAAATATTTCTACCAGTTTGTAAAATATATAATTCTGATAAAAGAAGAAAAAGCAAATATAAAAGAATTTCCTTCTGTCTGTAATTTTTATAATAAAAGAACCCTATAATTATTGTCATAAAAACAAGAACAAAGGACAATAATATATTTAACATGTCATTTTCACCTTCTTTAAACTAAAAATATTATTAAAGCTAAAACAAAACACCCGGCAATTATAGCTGTTCTCCAAGCTTTTTTTTCTATCATATTAAACAGTTTATATAATTTATTAAAGCTTCTTGATATACATTGATTAACCATGTTTAAATACCTATCAGGATCAGAGTATTTATAAAAAGTTACCATTCTGTTTTCAATCTCAACAACAAAATCCTCCGCAGTAGGATTTAATGACTCTTCGGCCTCTCCTCCTGTAAAAGCTGCTGCTTCTTTCACATTATGTTTTCTTAAAAAGACAGTATATATTACAAAACCAACAAACAATACAACTATTCCCCAAAGTGCCATTGTAGTCGCAGGATATGCTCCTTCTCCTTTTAACAATATCCCATAATTATATAAGTAACATACAGACCCTCCATCATTTAAATTAACTGCTTTTAAAGCAGGCAATATCAGATATTTTATTGCTAATTGAGGAAAAATTCCAATTACAATACAGGGAACAGATAAAAGACCTGCCGAAAAAATCATTGCCTTATAATCCTTTTCTTTTATTTTCTCGTATTTTTCAGGGAGTTTTCCATAAAATGCTGTATCCATAATTTTCAAGAATGAAATCATTGTAAGTGTACTGACAATAAGTCCTATGGCAGTTATAACAGGAAAACCAGCCTGAAGGGATGCATTATAAAACATCCACTTACTGACAAAACCATTGAAACCGGGAACACCAGAAATTGATGCTGCTCCAATCATGAAAATTGCTGCAGTTTTAGGAAGTTTTTTATAAAGTCCTCCCATTTCAGAAAGATCTCTTGTTTTTGTAGAATGCTGAAGAATACCTGCTACAAGAAACAAAAGAGATTTGAATAAGGAATGATTAAGCACGTGAAAAAGCCCAGCAGCAATTGCAAGGGGCGTACCTATTCCAATGGCAGAAACCATATAACCTATCTGACTCACTGTATGAAAAGCAAGAAGTTTTTTGAAATCACTTTGCTTTAATGCATATAGCACCCCCACAAGAGAAGATAGTGCACCTAGATATGTTATTAATATTTTCCAATCAACAGTATAAGGTCCTATTACTGAATAGAATCGAACTATTAGATATACACCAGCTTTAACAAGACAGGCTGAATGCAGAAGTGCACTTACAGGCGTAGGTGCATTCATAGCAAAGGGTATCCACGTATATAAAGGCCATTGGACAGACTTTGCAGCTACAGCAATTATCAATCCTAATAAAATAAGGTTTTCATATCTTCCAAGGTTATATTTGTTCAGTTCTGATATAACAGTATTCCCTTTTGTTAAAGCAGATATAAGTATCACTGAAAAAAGAAAACCATATCCTGCTATATGTGTCATAAGATAAGCCTTTTTGGCAGAAAAACTTGAAATATCGCTCTTATACCAAAACCCGATTAATTGATAAGAACATAATCCTATAAGTTCAAAAAATACATATGACCATATAAGATTATCGCTTAAAACAAGACCTATATATCCTGCTACAAAAAGCTGGGTAAAAGCAAAAAACCTAGGTAAACCCTCTTTTTCATGTTCCATGTACTGAGTTGCATAAATAATAACGCAAAAACTTACGAAACAGCCAAACAGTGCAAAAAAAACATTAAGTCCGTCAGCTCTCAATATCAGATTGAAATTTGCATTTTCTAAAACAGGACCAATTCCTATATTTACAGATGATATTTTTCCTTTCAATACATCTAACAAAAGATATATTATGCCAATTAAAGATACAAAGGATGTTAAAATGCTTATCGTACCGTGAAAACTTGCACGTTTAACTTTGTAAAAAGCAGAAGATAATAAAGCACCCAAAAAAAGTACTCCCACAGAAATCTCTAAAAACATAACACATATCTCCTTTACTTTTCAACCTTCGTAAGGGCTCCATGCTTACATACCTTAACGCAGGCTGGCTCGAAATTTCTATCCTTACATAAATCACATTTTTGTGCAACCATATCAATGTATCTATTGGCATTATTGACCATTTCAATAACACCAAATGGACACATATAATAACAGATTTTGCAACCAACGCAAACCGACTGATCTATAATAAAGGCTTTGTCAACTTTGGTTATGGCTCCTACAGGACAGACCTTGGCACAAATTCCGCATTGAGTACATATATTTATCTTGTTTTTTTTATCTACTTTTGAAATAAAAATACGAGGAGCATCAGATGCATGTACCTTCATGCACATTTTTTCACATGCCCTACAACCTATACATTTTGTTGAATCTGCTTTGATTTTCAAATATAACACCTACCTTTGTGCACAAGAATAACATGGATCAATGCTTGCTACTATAAGTGTAACATCGGCAATATCCTGTCCTATAAGCATTTTCTTAGCAGCAGGTATATTTACATAACTAGGAGTTCTTATTTTTACTCTAAAAGGTACATCACTACCGTCTGTTAAACAATAATACAAAGCCTCACCTCTCGGTGCCTCCCATCGCCCTATACCAATTCCCTTTGGTATAAAGGGAAGCCTGTCCAATTTTACAGGACCATTTGGAATTTGCATAAGAATCTGTTCTATTATCTTAATACTTTCTATAACCTCTAAAAGCCTTACTTTAAGCCTTGCTAAAACATCTCCATCTTTTTCTACAATTTTTTCAAAATCTACAAATTCATAAGCAGCTCCAGGAATACAAACATCCTTTCTCACATCAAAAGACACCCCCGAAGCTCTTGCTAAGGGACCAGCAACAGAAAGATTTACAGCATCCTCATAGGTTAAAATACCTATCCCTTTTGTTCTGCTGATAAGCGTAGAACTTTCCAGTGCTTCATCTATAAGCCTTAGTGTATCTTGTTTAACTCTCTCTACAATGTGTTTTATTCTATCTGTATCTTCTATATCTTTTCTTACACCCCCTATAGTATTAAATGCATAATTTGCTCTATGGCCTGTGACTGCTTCCATGAGGTCTTTTATATTTTCCCTTGTATTAAAAAATTTAATAAATAATGTCTGAAAACCCATATTTTCACAGGCTATTCCCGCCCATAAAAGATGGGAATGGATTCTTTCCAGTTCTCCCACCAATGTTCTCAGATACCTTGCTCTCAAAGGTACCTCAATTTTAGCTATACTTTCAATAGCCTGGACAAAACAAACAGGATGTGTATGAGAACAAATTCCACATACCCTTTCAACAAGGGGAATAACCTGATAAAAGTTTCTTGTGCAAGCAAGATATTCAATGCTTCTATGCACATGACCAATTTCTATGCTGACTTCTTTAATAATATTGCCTTCACTTTCTATCTTAAAATGAACAGGTTCTTCTAATGCTACGTGGAAAGGTCCAACTGGTAACAAAAATGTTTTCTTTTGGTTTGCCAAAAAATCACCTTCTTTTGTCTCTTTGCTTCAAAATTCTTTCTCTTTCAAGTTTCGCAAGAGGAGGTTCTATTGAAGTCTGGGCTGTCATTAAAAGTCCTTTTTCTGTGTCTTCATAATCTTTAAATGTAATACCATACATCTCCATAATTTCTCTTTCTGCCCATTCTGCTGCTGGATACACAGATCTTATACTTTCAAAGTTTCCCGGAAATTTACTTGACAAAGAAATCTCCTTTATTTCACCTTTTATATCAAATAGATACTTTAAGATTATGTTTTCGTCCGATTCTAAATCCAAATGAGCTAAAGAAGTAATATAACGTGCTCCTTCTTTTTTTAATTTTTCTATTTCTTGTTTCATATTCACATTTCATCTATCCTTTACTTATTTTGTATAGTAGTGTCAGGCCAAATTTTTATTATAAATATATTTTAATTATCTCATATTACTTTTTAAAAGTCAACAGAATTTTTATTACTTTATGATATCTAAAAATTGCAAGTTTAAGTGACGTGAAATATTTGGTAAATATGTATAATGTTAATTGATTACTTATTTCATTTCAATATGGTTTATTGCAAAGCTAATCAAAAAGTTTTTTAAGTGCGGTTTATAATGAGAGGTTCCTGTATGATAGCCTTACTGGATAGCCAGCCATTTATGCCCCATAGCCTTTCTCCTTGCACATGCTTCGGGGGCATGGAGGGATGGCTCGCTGGCTGGTCATCATATAGGAGAGGCTCGTTGTCAACTGGATTCTTAAAAAACTTTTTGCCTTTTATGCTGTCATCATATCTTTTGCTGATTTATATCCAAATATCCTCCTTGGATAGCTGTTTATCCAATTTTCTATGTATTTTATCCTCGCATTGCTTATCTTGCTTATATCCATCCCTTTTGGTATAAACCGCCTTATTAGTTTGTTGATATTTTCGTTTGTCCCTCGCTCCCATGAGCTATAAGGATGTGCATAATACAATTTTACTCTTTTCTCTTCTTTATACTTTATAGACCTTTCTATTCCTTCATAATCCAAGAATTCACTGCCATTATCAACCGTTATTGTTTTGAATTTCTCTTTAAATGCTTTTCCATATTTTCTTTCTAATCTGTCAAGTGATGCAATAACTGATTCTTGCGTCTTTGCCGGCATTTTAATAATGATTTCTTCTCGTATGCTTCTTTCGCTTAATACCAGTAATACCGCACCTTTCCCTTCTCGTTTTCCTACAACACAATCCATTTCCCAGTGCCCATATTCTTTTCTGTTATCTACCTCTGGTTGTCTTTCTTCAATGCTTGTTCCTTTAAGATTTTTATGTGGTATTTTTATTTTCTTATAGTCTCTCTTTTTTCCTTCTTTTTTTACAGGAAGATCTTTATTTGTAAGTTTTAGAAATACATCACCCCGATCTATATAGTTATATAATGTCTTTGTACATATTTGGGCTTTAAATTTTATTTTCTTTTTTTTTATCTCTCCAATTACTGCATCAGGTGAGTAATTTTCTTTGATTATCTTATTTTCTATATATTTAACCAGTTTATGGTCTTTCCCTATCTTTAGACCAGGTCCTTTATTCTTTGCATTTTCATTATATATGCGCTGTCCTGCATCTGCACAGTACTCTTCTCTATATGTTAAATCAGAATTTAGAAGTCTTACCTTCCCTCTATTTACTTCTCTTTCAATTGTCCTGGTCCCTCTTCCCATTCGTTGTGCAATTTCATAAGGTTTTAGTCCTTCCTTCAGCAATATCTCTATTTTGTATCTTTCTTTTGCTGTAAGGTGTTTATATTTTCTCAATTCTATGATATTATCATATTGACTCATGGTATAATCTCCTTTGTATTGTTTTGTTTTATCACTTAATATTATACATCGGATTTACCATGAGTCCAATTTTTGCTTGTTCCGTCACTTTATTTTACAACTTACCTTACTTTATGATATCTTTTAGTAAAAACAATATATATGGCGTTACATATGCCTCAACTAAGCTGCTCAAAATCATTACCGCAAATGCTGTATAAACAATTAATGTATATGAAACAAACTGCGAAAACAAATCCTTCATGTTAAATCTGCGGTTTTTTAATATATACAAAGAAAAATTTATGCTCGTTACAGATATAAATAAAATAACAAGTAAAATCAGTATATTTTGAGGCAATATAGCAGTTAAAGCAAATAAAATACCTTTAAATTTGAATTCACTAATTAAAAAACCTATAGAAAATCCTAATATAAAACCTCTAACTCCAATTATAAAAAAAATAAAGGGTATACCGATAATCGTAGCACCTAATAGCCAAAGTATAAACACAGTTTCAAAGTTATTTAATATGGATTGTTTGAATATATTAATTGCATTCAGTTGTGTATGTCCTAAAATATCGTAAAAACTTACTATATATTTCATTATATTTTCTTTCTGGATATCATTTAATGTATTGATTGTAAATGCACCTGATGCTATTCCAATCATTAATGACATGATTACTATTATATATAAAATAGAATTATCTTTAATATGTTTCGAAATTATTTCTTTAACCATTTTCAAATATGTTGTCCCTCCTTATGAAATAATCCATAATAAAATTTATGCTGCAAAGGAGGGGTATATACCATATTTATATTATTTTACCATAAAATCCTCCACCACCAATTCTCAAAGTGAAATTTCCCTGTCTTATCTTAAATATATTTTCTGCTGCTTTTGAACCTACAACTTTTTCAAGGTCATGGTAAGAAGCCCTATGTAGAGCATAAATCTCAGTTCCAAATTCATTAACAAGCTTTTTAATTGTCTTATAGCCAATTTTAGGTATGAACTCCAAAGGAATTTGATACACATATTCAGGTCTGAATTTAGGATGTATAATATCCTGATCCTTTATCTCAGCAATACGGTCTTTTACGCCAAATACTATATTTTTACTGCCGCAGTTTGTACAGCTATATACGGGCGGAACTTCTGTTGATACATTACCGCAGTCTAAGCAAAAAGTTCTGTGATATTTGCCGAGTTCCGGGTTTAAACCATAATTTTTTATTATCTTTTTCCCATCCTCCCTATTTAATACAGAAAAAACTTCATTAAAATCAGGCTCTTGCATTTCGAATACATTAAATTCCCTGGCAATTTTATTTAATGAGTGGGCATCAGAATTACTTAAAAAAGTTTTTGATTTTAATTCGCTTATTTCATCAGCTAAATCAGTGTCAGAACTTAATCCAAGTTCTATTGAATTTAAATCATTATAATATTCTTTAAAAATATCACCCAATCTTTCTGTTGAACTGCCATAATAGCTTTTGAAAGGAGTAAATACATGTGCCGGAATTAAAAATCCTCCTAAATCTTTTACGATTTTATAAATTTCTATACTGCTTAAACTGCATCTCTGGCTACTTAAATTAATATTTTTTATATGATTTGATAATATATTAGAAAATTTCCTCATAGACTTAATGTCTCTTAAAAAGCATAATATATGAGGAGACCCTTTTTTTTCTCCACCTATTTCCACTTCACTTGCCAATAAAAGAGTTATCCTGTTTTTGTATCTTAATCCTCCACCATGTAAAGGTATTAAAACATCTTTATTCATCATGGAATTTAGTTCATCTAAAATCTCTGGAACTGCACAATCAACAAGCCCTACAATATCTATTCCCTTTATAAAACATTGTTCTAAAATATTTATCGGAGTTAGTTTATTTGAAGCTGTTATTTTAACGGGTTTACCACTTTTAGTTCTGCCTATATGTACATGTAGATCTACATTATATATCATCAAAAGAACCTCATTTCATTTATTTGAAAATTTTTATAGATTAATATAATATAAAATTGCAATAATTGTTTTAGCATCTACAATTTCATTTTTTTTAATCATCTCAACCAATTCGTTAATAGTGTATTCATACACTTCTAAAAATTCATCGTCATCTGTATCAACATGTTCTTCCCTTAAATTTTCTGCAAGATAGACATATATATTTTCTTCTGAAAATCCCGGTGAAGGGTAAAAGGATAAAAGAAGTTTTAATTTTTCTGATGTATATCCTGTTTCCTCCATAAGTTCCCTTTTAGCACAAGCATCAGGATTTTCTCCAAATTCAAGTTTCCCTGCAGGTATTTCAAATAAAGCTTTATTTGCAGCCTTGCGAAATTGTTTTACAATCAATATTTTACCATTATCTTTCACAGCAAGTATTGACACACCACCCGGATGCTCTACAATTTCACGATTTGATTTCTTGCCATCTGGCAGTATTACATCATCAATGCGTAAATTTAAAATTTTCCCTTCATATAATTTTTTAGAAGCTATTGTTTTTTCAAAAAGATCCATAATCAACATCCTTTCCATAGGTATATTTTGAAGAAATTTACATAAAATATCATCAGGAGGTGGTACAAATGATTATATATGGCAATAAAATATATTTTATAGGTAAATTCCATGAATTATTGAAAATATTAAGAGAATTAAGCGTGAAATATACAACAATAAGCGAACTTATTAGTTTAAAATAATGTATTACAGTAGATTGCAGCGGCACCACAAGCGTTAAAAAATTCTTTTTCCAAGCTGTAATCTCTACCCATTGTTGTAATTTTTATTCTGCAATTTTTTAAGTAATCATTTGTTATTGATGCATCAATAAATACCTTGTTGAACTTTTTAAATACAGGATTATTTTGAATTTGCTTATTTACAATCTCCATCATATTCTTTTCCATCACAGGAAAAGTCAGAGTGCAATTACTATTACATACCTCAAGAACAGTAATTGTATGATGGCTAATACCCATATGTCTTTCTCGTTTGTCACTAAAACTTATTCTTGGAATTAAAATTGGATTACCCCCCAACTTATTTACCGCATCTATATAATATCCTTGATCTATACCTGTAAAACCATATTTTGTGCCTGTACCTACAATACCAGGACCCATTGCAACAATTATAACATCAGCTTTTATGATTTCC
Source organism: Aceticella sp. 75b-Ac (assembly GCF_056032965.2). Lineage (NCBI taxonomy): Bacteria > Bacillati > Bacillota > Clostridia > Thermoanaerobacterales > Thermoanaerobacteraceae > Aceticella > Aceticella sp. 75b-Ac. The sequence continues at coordinate 517,473 of NZ_CM190971.1, read as the reverse complement.
TTAGCACAAATAAGAGCTGTATAAATATTAACAGCTTCATAATCTCCCCCAAATGCATGCCCAATTGTAATTGTTTCATTTATAATGCCTTCTTTTTTTAAATAATACACCGTATTACTAAAAGATATTGGTATACTTGCAGAATCTGTCATTATGTACGCTATCTTTATATCAGTTTTTAAATGTTTTAATACAATAGATGCAGGTGCAACCATACTGTGAAGTTCTCCTATAATAACAGGGATTCCATCAAGACTCTTGAAATTATTGAAAGTCTCATGGTATGGGCTATCTTGCTCTTCTACCGATAAAACATTTATTTGCGCCGGTGTATACCTTAATTTCATTATATGACCATTTCCTTTTAAATCAAGCTTATGATATCGTGTATTTAACAGTATAAAATCATATCCGCCAGTACCAAGATTAAGTTTTTTTGCAGTTTCATTAATATATACCTTATCACCGACTTTTATTTCACCTGAAATATGGTCATAATTGACCGCCTTTGTAATTTCACCTTCTAATTCAACTTCAACAAATGTTATGTCATTTCTTTTTAAAATAATCTTTTTAACAATTCCAGAATTAATGCTAATCATTTTACCAACCTTTCTTATTTTCTGCCAATCATATCAATATAATTTAATAATTTGTTTTTTTCGATTATTTTGGTTAAGGAATATTTTTCTGTTAATGTATGTATCAAAATTAAAAGTATAAGTATTATAATTCTTATTTTAAAGCTAAAAATAATAACACTGGCTATTCCAATAGTCAAACCTAAAACATTTGAACCAGCATCACCCATCATAATTTTTCCTTTTAAATCCAATGGTAAATAAATAATTACAATTCCTAACATTATCATAAGAAAAATCGGATGTGCATTTCCAATGATTAAAAAAACAACCGATAAAAATATAAAAACCTTTCCTGCTCTTCCAGGTCTTAAATCTAAAAGATTTAAAAAATTTGTAAATAAAGCAATAATCAAGGTATTTATTATAATATTAATAATATTTTTACTAATATTTATACTTAAATATAAAGCTACTAAAAAGCCCATAATGGCTTTTAAGCCTCCTGTTGTTAATTTTCCATACAGCATTGACCTTATATGTCCTTTTAAACCTGTTACGCTTCTATCACCAAGTAAATCATCTATTAAACCGGTATATGACATTATTATTATAGATATCATAAATAAATAAATATTATTTTCTTTAATACCTATTGTGGTTATTACTATAAAAGATAAAAAAATAGCAGGGATAAATAATATTCCTCCACAAGCAGGCACTAAATCTTTTTTATAATTTTCCCGCAAGCAAATAGATTTATCCAAAATCTGAAAAACAAATTTCCATGTAATAATCATTGCAAAAAGTGAAATAATAAAAGGTAGATATAAAATCATAATAAAACCCCCATTTATCTTTTGGCAGGATGAAATAAAAATTATTTTTTATCCTTAATCTTTTTTAATTGATTTGTATAATAAAACTTTCAAAATATCGAAAAATTGCCTTCCTCTATGAATAAACCCTTTTATATCTCTTAATGTAACTGCATGTGTCATATTAACCTCTACTTCTTTAATTTTATATCCTTTTTTTAATATGTCTATGGTCATTCCAACCTCTATCCCATAACCCTTGTGAAACTTTTTTATTCCTTCAAGGACTTCTTTCTTAAAGGCCCTTTGTCCTGATAAAGCAGATTCAAATTCATAACCTGTTAATGCCTTTACACCTTTTTTTGCAAGCTTTTTAACAAGTCCAAAACCAGATTTAATATTTATTTTTGGAAATTTTGCAACAGTTACATCAGCTTCATCATTTATTACAGGTAATAATAATTTTTTAACTTCTCTTGAAGTAAGACCTATATCAGCATCAAGAAAAACGATAATATCATTTTTAACATATTTTAATCCTTCTTTTAATGCAGTACCTTTCCCTAAATTATTTTTCATATTAACAATTTTAGCGCCAGCTTTTTTGGCTTTTTCAACCGTATCATCTGTTGAACCATCATTAACAACTATAATTTCATCAATTTCTGTAATGTCCTTCATTCCTTTTATTGTATCGCCTATCCTATCAGCTTCATTATACGCTGGTATTAAAACACTGGCTTTGTAAGTCATAATTTCACCTCATATTGTTTTTTATAGTTTATGGTGTATTAGCAAAAGAATCTGGCATTAATGCTGAATCACCAGGTTTTACACCATAATGGCCTTCTTTGCCCTGCATCACCATAATTAAAGCTGTTTGTCCTACAATATTATCAATATTATCAACGGTTGATAACCTTTGTTTTTTATAAGTTTCTACATAACTGTATTTTACATCACTTGGTTCTACCCCAACTATAGGTATATTTAATGTTTTTATCTGTTTTATTATAGGTATGTCAATATTATTTAAATTATTATCTTTATTATTACTACCCCCTACAATAATTACAAAATCGGTATTTCCAGAAACACCATTAAAATTAATGTAACCTTTATCTTTAAGATAAGTTATTAAATCATTATCCTGCCCTGTAGCAATAGCATTTGATAGTTTAGCAGATAAAAAGTCAGTAATATTTTTTGAATCAACAGTACCATATTTGGACAGATAATTTGATAGATCTTTCTTCTCAGCATCACTTAAATTATTTATATTGTTATTAAATATTGTTATGGAATTTATTGAAGCACCTGCTTTTGTTAGGGCATTTATCATACCTGAACAAATAAAGTCATTATTTGTTTCAATTATCGCAACTTTGACCCCCTCTAATTTTTTTGAAACAAGGATAGGAAAAACTATTTTACCATACTGATTAAGTATATCCTTCTCTTTTGTGAGATTCTGAACATTGTTTTTTAAATTTGAATTTTCTGACTGTATATCTTTAAATTTTTGTTCAAGTTGATTTATTATTGTGTCCTGTTGAATTGAAAAAGCCTTTTGTCCATCAAGCATAAATCCAATAAATATACCTATTCCTAATGCCATAAAAATAGCTGCAATTGTTAGAACATAGTATCTTATATTAATGTTCATGCTAATCCTCCTAAAATCCTAATAATAATCTTAATTTCAATTCTAATAGTTTCATTAATCGTTGTGTAGGTGGAGAAAAGTATGCTATTACTCCAAGCGGTATCATAGCTGAAAAAATTATTCCAAATATATATGATATCTTGAAATTTTCCCTGTATAACTTGTTTACACCCTTTGCGTCAATTAATTTAGAGCCAATTTTTAATCTTACAAGGAAAGTACTGGACATGCCTTTTCGTCCCTTTTCAAGAAAATCTATCATACTTGAATGAGTACCTACAGCCACAATTAAATCTGCCCCTTTTTCAAAAGCTAACAACATAGCAATGTCCTCACTGGTCCCTGGTGCTTTAAATATATGTGTTTTCTCAAGATTAAGTGTTTTAATTCTATCTAAGCCCGGTGCTCTTCCGTCAGGATATGCATGTATAACTATTTCACCTGCTTGTTTTAATGCTTTATCACTAACACTATCCATATCCCCAACTATTATATCCGGTTTTAAACCAAATTCCAATAAAGCATCAGCACCACCATCTACTCCGATAAGAACAGGTTTCACATCTCTTATATATTGCTTTATAGTGAATAAATCCTCTTTATAGTCCTTGCCTCTAACAACAACAAGTGACTGCCTGTCCTTAAAGTTTGTTTTAATATCAGGAATATTTATATCGCTAATAATAAAAGATTTTTCTCTTTTTGCATATTCAAGTGTATTTTCGATAAAATTATTTAACTCTATTTCAAGATTTTCTTTACATTCTTCCATTTTATATTTTATTATATCATGTGTTAAAATTTTACCTTTCGCAATTAAAGAATTATCCTTATATATTTCATTATCTATAATTGTAACTTTATCATTTTCCTTTAAAACTTCAAAAATTTTTTTGCCAACATCATCAATAATAGGAATACCTGCTTTATTTAATATTAAAGGACCTAAATTCGGATATTTACCGCTTATTGATTTATTCGCATTAATAACTGCCAAAACTTTTTTTTCAGATAATGATTCTGCCGCAATCTCATCTATGTCGAGATGATCAATAACAGCGATTTCTCCAGGTTTTATACGTTTTACTAAATTTTTCGTTTTTACATCTATTTTAATCGAACCAGTTATTTGCATGGTTAGTCCTCCAGAACATCATTCTTTGTCTATTATAGCATAAAATTAATTTTGACAAAACAAAAAAAATACGGTGCATATCACCGTATTAACTTGCTTTTAAACCTAATCTTAATTTATCTGCAATAAGTGCTATAAATTCCGAATTAGTGGGTTTTCCCCTTTTTTCATCAATTGTATAAGCAAATAATTCATTTAAAACATCCACTTTTCCTCTACTCCAGGCAACTTCTATTGCATGTCTAATTGCTCTTTCTACCCTGCTTGGAGTTGTATCATATTTTTCAGCAATCTTTGGATAAAGTAATTTTGTTACAGAATTTAGATATTCTATATCATCCATAACTAATGTAATCGCATCTCTTAAATAAGAATATCCTTTAATATGTGCTGGTATTCCAACATCATGAATTACTTTTGTTATTAACGTTTCTATATCAGGATCTTTTTTACTTGATCTTACAGGCATAACTGCTTTTGAAACAACATCCGTTTCTATATCCATAATTTCAACAATACGCTTTGAAAGTATTTCTAAATCAAAAGGTTTTAATATGTAGTAATCTGCTCCGAGATTTATTGCCTTTTGTGTAATTTTTTCTTGCCCAACTGCTGATAAAATTATTATCCTGGGTCTTTTTACATTTAATTCATTTAGTTTTTCTAAAACACCTATTCCATCAAGGTATGGCATTATAATATCAAGTATAAGTAAATCTGGTTCGCTATTCTTAATCAATTCTAATGTCTGGTTTCCATCATTTGCTGTGCCAAGTATTTCAATGTTACCTTTTGATGATAGATAATCGACAAGTATATTGCAGAATTCTTTATTGTCATCAGAAATACCAATTTTAATTTTTTTTAACAATATAAACTCCTCCCCATTATTTTTATTTATATTTATAATATTCTACATATCTTTCAAAATTCCTTCTTTTTACATGTAAAAAATTAAGGGGGGATTCCCTTAATTTTTGAAAACTTTTTGATTGTCTGTAATATTATTCATCTCTTTAAGCATCCATTCAGCATAAACCCCATATCCCTTTGTTGGGTCATTTACAAATACATGTGTTACTGCTCCTATAAGTTTACCATTTTGAATAATAGGACTTCCACTCATTCCTTGTACAATACCACCTGTTTTACTTAATAAATTTTTATCTGTAATTTTAATTATCATTCCTTTTTGATTAGAAGATTCCTGTTGAACTTTTCTTATTATCTGAATATTATATTCCTTTACTCCATTATCATCTATTGTTGTTAAAATTTTTGCGGGACCCTCTTTAACCTGTGATTGATAGCCAATTGGTATAGGCTTATTATATATATTATTTGATAATTTACCATATAAACTTCCATAAATACCGAATGCAGTATTTTTTTCTATATTACCTATTGTATCAATCTCCTCAAGAAAAATACCCCTTAATTCTCCAGGATTACTCCTTCTGCCTCTATTTACTGAAGTTATTCTGGATTTCATGATTTCTCCATTTTCTACGGAAAGAGTATCACCTGTATCTATATCTGTTATTGCATGTCCTAATGCAGCATATAATTTTTTTTCTGGCAGATAAAATGTAAGCGTTCCGATTCCTGCAGTATGATCTCTTACCCACAAACCTATTCTATACTGACCATCATCCTTTGATTTAACAGGATGTATGCTTGTATTAACTATACTACCTTTTCTATTTAATTTTAATTTGACAATATTGCCATTTAAGCTATTCGTGATATTTGTTATATCATCAGCAGATTTTATTTTTTTACCATCAACCTCTAAAATTATATCCCCGATTTGTATACCACCTTCCTTATATGGGCTATAAACTTTATTATTTTCTCCAATAATTTCTGAATATCCTACAACAAGAGCACCTTTTGTATTAAGTCTTACACCAATTGATTGCCCTCCTGGCATAATGTATACCGTCGGTAGAACATCTACAGAGACAGATTTTATAGGTACAATTCCATATAATTTAAAATTAATATTTACCTTGCCCTGCTCCAATGTTTCTATAGTAAATGGTTTGTTTAAATTTAAGATATTTTCTTTTGTTTCATTATTTATTTTTAAAATACCATCTTTATCTGTATAAAAACTCACTTTTAGAGGCAAGTTAAAATTAAAATTTGCCTTCTCTCCTTTAAAAAATTTAAAATTTGAGGGAGTTTTCGTTAAATCCTTCACAGGAGTTAAACAGCTTACATATATAAGTAAACCTGATAAAAAAATAAAAAGTAAATATTTGATTTTGTGCCACTTCAATTAATACCACTCCCTTCTATTATTTTTTTGATTTTGTCTAAGTTTAAAATAACCTTATAAATGACTTTATATACTGTCAATATATCGGCTTAATAGAAAAAAGCAAAATCATTTATAAATATAAACAAGTTAATCAAATTTTAAATAAAAAAAGCACTTAAGTGCCTTTTTTATTTATTTCTATCTTCTTTTTGAATCTTTGTGCCATATCAATAAGCTCTTTAGAATGATTCAATGTTAATTCTGTTACCTTTGTACCGCTGATTATCCTTGAAAGCTCTTTTATTTTACCATCATAGTCAAGTTTTTGTATATTAATGTATGTTTTACTATCTTTTGTTATTTTTAAAATTTTATAATGTACATCAGCCATTGATGTAATCTGTGGTAAATGTGACACACATATTATTTGACGGTTCCTTGAAATATATGCTATTTTTTCTGCAACAGCCTGTGCAGCCCTCCCACTTATACCTGTATCAACTTCATCAAAAATTAATGTTGAAATACCATCAAAATCTGCTAAAATTGTTTTAAGTGCCAACATTATTCTGGACAGTTCACCACCCGAGGCAATTTTAGATAAAGGCTTTAAAGGTTCTCCAACATTTGTTGAAATCATAAACTCCACTTCATCCATACCGTTTTCATTAGGTTCCTGTAAATTTTTTATATCAACTTTAAAAATTGCATTATTCATATTTAATTCATTTAAAATAATTTTTATATTTTTTTCAAGATAGTCCGCTATTTGAGTTCTTTTATCGTGTATAATTCCAGATAACTTAATAATTTCATTTTTCAATCTGTTTTTTTCATCATTAATTTTTTTTATTTCTTCTTCTGAGTTTAATAATTTTTCAAGCTCTATTTCCTTTTCTTTTTGAAATTCCAATATAGCTTCAATTGTTATACCATATTTTCTTTTTAAATTGCTAATAAGGTCAAGCCTATTTTCAATCTCATCGAGACTTTCAGGACTAAAATCAATATTTTCTATATAATTCCTTATCTGAAATGCGCAGTCTTCAAGTGTAAATAAAGCATTTTCAATATATTCCTTTAAATCCGATAATTTTTTATCAATAGCCATTGATAAATCAATATTTTTTATTATGACATTTATGCTATCAATAACTGCATTGTTATTTTCCCTACCTTCATATAAGATATTATATGTTTCATTCATAAATGTAAACAATTTTTCTGAATTTATTAATATATTTCTTTTTTCCGTTAATTCCTTATCTTCATTTATCCTTAAATTTGCATTTTTTATCTCATTGATTTGATATTTTAATAAATCGATTTTTGATAATTTTTCATTGTCATCAAGATAATAATCTTTAAGTTTTCTTTCTATAGAATAATATTTATCAAGAAGCTTTCTTAGCTGTTCTCTAATTGTATAAAATTCATTATCCTGAAAGCTATCAAGAAGCATTATGTGTTTAGTATTGTCAAGCAAAAATTGATGTTCATGTTGACCAAGTATATCAACAAGAAGTGAACCAAGTTTATTTAAAAACGATAATGACACAATGCGGTTGTTTACTCTGCAATAATTTCTTCCACTTGATGTGATTTCTCGACTTATTATTAAAGTATCATCATTTTCATAATCTATTCCTGCTTCATTTATAATATTGATAATATCTTTTTTGTTTGAATCTATATAAAATATTCCCTCTACAAATCCTTTATCAGTACCATTTCTTATTATATCCTTATTTGCTCTTCCACCTAATAATAACACCATTGAATCAATTACAATCGACTTTCCAGCACCTGTTTCACCTGTTAATATATTTAAACCTTCGCCAAAATTAATCTGCAAATTATCTATAAGCGCAATATTTCTTATGTTTAATGCAAGTATCATTTGAAACCCTCCAAAATCACTTCATTAATTTATTCAATCTATCAAGGATCTCTTTCATGGATTTCTCTGTTCTTACAAGCATGAAAATCGTATTATCTCCTGCAAGAGTTCCAACTACATCATTCCAATTCAGTGTATCAATTGCCTCTGCTGCTGCTGGTGCAGTTCCAGACAATGTTTTAATAACTATTGTATTTCCAGCATAATCAATATTTACAATGGAACCAGCCAGTAATGTTATTAATTTATCAGTAACATTACTGTTTACTTTTTTCATTGTTGCATATTTGTATTTAGTCCCATCATCACTTAGAACTTTTATAAGTCTAAGTTCTTTAATATCACGTGATACAGTTGCCTGTGTCACATTAATCCCTTCTTTTTGCAATGCTTCTGCTAATTCTTCCTGTGTTTCAATTTCATTTTTATCAATTATCTCCAGTATTTTTGCGTGTCGTATAATTTTCATTATTTATAACACCTCATCTTATGTTTGTATTTCTTTCAGATAATTTGTCTCTTAACAAATCAAAAAAATTTGTATTTTCAATTTTTATTAAGTTTGTATACTTGCTGCTCTTTTTGATATAAACTAAATTTCGGCTGTTTAATTTATAACCCTGCTGTCCATCAGTTGTAACCATGATATCCTGATTTTCATCGGCTATTTTCAGTTTCACCTTATCATTTGATGAAACTATTATGGAACGAGAATGTAAAGCATGAGGACAAATAGGGGTAATTATAAGCAATTCAAGATTTGGATATACTATAGGTCCTCCAGCAGAAAGTGAATACGCAGTAGAACCTGTAGGGCTTGATATTATTACTCCATCTGATAAATATGTATCAAGATATTGGTCATTCACATATGCTTCAAGCCTTACCATATGCGGAAAAACACCTCTCGTTACAACAATATCATTTAAAGCCATGAATTTTACTATTTCCATATCATTATTTATAATACTAGCCTCAAGCATCATTCTCTTATCAATTGTATACTCACCATTATATAATTTTTCCATAGCAGCAAAAATATTGTTACTATCTACCTCTGCTAAAAACCCTAAATGCCCCAAATTTACTCCAAGTATAGGAGTAGAGTAAGGTGCACACTGTCTGGCAATGTTTAATATCGTTCCATCTCCACCTAAAACTATTAAACAATCACATTCTTTATATATCTCTATGGAATCTTTGCCATATTCAGGATATTCTATTTTTGATGCTATTATTTCATTTAAAAAAGGTAACCCATTGTGCTCCAAAATCCATTTAACAAGTATTTTTGTCGTTTCTAAATCCTTATCCTTATGTATATTCGGTACAATTCCAATTTTTTTCATAAAATCACCACATAGTTATACATATTCATACCCCTTATTCTATATAAATTTTAAATATCCTTCTTTTTAATTTAAATTTTTATGTGCTGTTTCTACAACATTGGGAATATTTATATTTATATTACCAGATGGACGCTTTACCGCATAAATAAGATATTCTATATTGCCTTCTGGTCCTTTTATAGGCGAGTAAGTAATACCTATTATATCATACGACAAACTTTTACATATTTTATTTACTTTCTCTAAAACATCAATATGAACACTCTTATCCTTTACAACACCTTTTTTCCCAACCTTTTCTCTCCCTGCTTCAAATTGTGGTTTTATAAGTGCGATTAATTCACCATTTTTTTTAAGAAATTTGTCAACAGAGGGTATCACTATACCAAGTGAAATAAAAGATACATCAATTGTTACAATATCAACCATTTCAGAAAGGGTTTCAAGATACCTTATATTTGTTCTTTCCATATTAATAACACGGGTATCATTTCTAAGCTTCCAATCAAGCTGACCATAGCCAACATCAACGGAATATACTTTTAAAGCCCCATTTTTCAAAAGGCAATCGGTAAATCCTCCCGTTGAAGCTCCAACATCCAGTGCAATTTTATTAAATGTGTTAATCCCAAAATATTTCAAGGCTTTTTCTAATTTTAACCCCCCGCGACTTACATATGGAAGCAGCTTTCCTTCTATTTTTATTTCCGTATCAATATTTACCATGCTTCCAGCTTTGTCGATTCTTATTCCATCTGCAAATACTTCTCCTGCCATTATAGAAGATTTTGCCTTTTCTCGTGATGGAAAAAAGCCTCTATTAACAAGTAGGACATCAATTCTTTCTTTGCCTTTCATTTGACCTCACCTCTATGAATATCCCGTTATATAAACCTGTGTAAGTTTAAAGACGCAAATGTATTATAATTTATTACATTTCTCTATACAATCTTATTATCTTTTCTTTTATAGAATCACTATCCAAATTATATTTTTTTAACAAGGTATTAACATCCCCATGTTCAATAAATTTATCTGGAAATCCCAATCTTACAACAGGTTTATATATACCAAATTTATTGAGTAATTCTAAAATAGCGCTACCTATCCCTCCGTTAATAACATTATCTTCAATTGTTATAATATATTTTGCTTTATTTGCAATATCAAGAATTAATTCACTGTCAAGAGGTTTAGCAAATCTTAAATTTACAACATATGGATAAACCCCTTCTTCATATATTTTATCTCTGACTTCTAAAGCTATATTAACCATATTCCCAAATGCAAATATGGCAACTGTGTTTCCTTCTGATAAAATTTCAGCTTTTCCAAGTTGTATATTACACTTCCTATTAACATCATAGCTATCAACTTTCCCTCTTGGATACCTTATTGCGCAGGGTCCTGTCAATGTTCTTGAAAATTTTATCATTTCCACAAGTTCATCAGCATTTTTAGGTGACATTATTACAATATTAGGAATAATCCTCAAAAAAGAAATATCAAAAAGTCCTTGATGTGTTTCTCCATCTTCCCCGACCAATCCTGCTCTATCAATAGCAAGTACAACCGGTAATTTTTGTATGCAAATATCATGTATAACCTGGTCATATGCTCTTTGTAAAAAAGTTGAATAAACAGCAAAATAAGGTCTGAATCCGTTTATTGCCATGCCCGCAGCAAATGTTGCAGCATGTTGTTCTGCAATTCCTACATCAAAAAACCTGTCAGGTATTTTTTCAGCAAAATGGTTTAAACCTGTACCATCAGGCATTGCAGCAGTTATAGCTACAATGCTATGATCATTTAAAGCCATTTTTGTAAGTGTTTTTCCAAAAATATCTGAATAGGTATCGCGTCCATTTTTTTTAAATTCACCGGTTTGAATATTAAACGGTGATGCTGAATGAAATTTATCAGGATTTTGTTCAGCATGTATATATCCTTTACCTTTTTTTGTAATTGTATGAATTAAAATAGGACCTTCTATATTTTTAGCTCTATTTAAAACCTCTATTAAAGCATTTATATCATGTCCATCAATTGGTCCTAAGTATTTAAACCCAATTTCCTCAAACAACATGCCTGGTACCACTAATTGTTTTATGGAATATTTTAATTTTTCTACTGATTTATAAATACTTTTTCCTATAGGAGGAATTATATTCATTATATTTTCTATGTCTTTTTTAAACCTAAAATAATATGGATCTGTCCTTATTTTACTTAAATACATCGATATACTGCCAACATTTTCAGATATCGACATTTCATTATGATTTAATATAACGATTAAATTTGTTTTTGATCTGCCGGCATCATTAAGAGCTTCAAAAGCCATGCCCCCTGTAAGTGCACCATCACCTATTACAGAAATTACTGAATATTTTTCGTTGTTCAGATCTCTTGCTTTTGCTATGCCTAAGGCTGCAGAAATGGAAGTACTGCTGTGACCTGTTTCAAATACATCATGTATGCTTTCACACCTTTTGGGAAAACCAGAAATACCATTAAATTTTCTAAGCTTGTCAAATTTACTTTTACGTCCTGTTAAAATTTTATGAACATATGACTGATGTCCTACATCCCATATTATTTTGTCAATTGGAGAATTAAAGACATAGTGTAATGCAATGGTAAGTTCTACAACCCCGAGATTTGATGCCAAGTGACCGCCGGTTTTTGAAACATTTTCTATCAAGAAGCACCGTATTTCCTTAGCTAATAATTCAAGTTCATTTTTATTAAGTTTTTTAAGGTCATATGGAGTATTGATATTTTCAAGCAATGAATGTTCACTCACTTTCTGTTTTTGTTTCTATAATCAGAAAAAATATTTATACCGATATTTTTTTCAATCCATGCCAAAAATATGCCTGCAATGTAAATAATGGATTGGTTTTTATTTATGCCAATATTTTTTCCTATTGCTTTACCAGCTATTGTAACTGCAGATAATAAACCACCTAATATAGTAAAATAAATGGTGCTTTTTGTACCTTGAATTGATAATTTAATAATTATAGTTGTTAATGCTGCACCTGAAATAATACCGCTTATATCACCTACTACGTCCATGCAAAAAGTAGTAACAATGTTTACATTCCTTATAAGTTTTATTGATTGCTTCGCGCCATATACTTTATTTGCTGCCATGGAATGAAATGGCTTTTCATCCCCTGTTGCAACAGCTATTCCAATCATATCAAATATTATTCCAATAAATACTATTAATAAAAGAATGAAAAATGCAATGATTACATTACTTTTTTTTAAAAGAATATCAGAAGAAAAACTAAAGATAATAGCTAATAAAAATGTCATAACTGTGATATAAGTAATCCCTTTAAATTGTGCATGAGAATTTTTTGTTTTCATATAAAAAAATAAACCTCCAGTATGTAGAGAAGTGGCAGCATATTGAGTAAATTTTGCGGCTTAGGTCCAGTAGGGTTTCCCAGATAGATGCCGTATGTCACCATTCGGCGATTTCTCATTAAATCTATCTCTACCTTGTTGCCAATGGTAGAACTGGATTACCACTTAGTCCACACTGTAATCCTCAATATACCTCTTTTCGAACAGCCTAGGAGCTTTCCTCTACAGCCTGTTAATTCCTATCCTCTTTTGCAATTCGGGTTTAACCAGCAATAGCCTAAATCCAAGAGCTCTTTGAATTAAGGTTTAAACTGGTTTCCACCGGAATCACTCAAGGCAGGCTACACTACCCACAGCTTTTCACCGCTAAGCAGGTTCACCCTAAGCCGTGGCAAACTACCACGGGAATAGGTCTCCACGGAGAGGGGGTCAACGCCCGCATGCCATTGCAGATCGCCCCTCTCTCCTTAACTCCCAGCACAAGCCCTCGACTGGGCGTCGAAAGCCAGCACCAAGAACTTCATCGATATGCCCTTGACGGATTTTTAGGCCCGTCCTTAGAATTAACAGTACTGACTAGCTAGGATACTGTGCCACTTCAAGACATAATAAATTATACCATACAGGAAATATTATTATCAAATGCCTTTTGGGTAAGTACTTGACCAATATAAACTATTTTGCATGTATTATACGTATTAACTATATCGGGTATAGCTATGCTCTTTCAATCATCAGTTTGCTCGTTCTGCCATATAATTGGCTAAGTTTTTTAAAAAATTTCCCTTTGTTCCAAAAAAATCTAATATTTCATTTGCTTTTAAAGTTAATTCATTAACCATTTCATTAGACCTTTTTAGTCCAAATACTGTAATAAATGTTGATTTTCCGTTATTCGAATCACTTCCAGTCTTTTTACCGAGTTTTTTTTCATCACCTAAGACATCGAGTAAATCATCTTTTATTTGGAATACAAGTCCAATATAATCCGCAAAACATTTTAATTTATTCACCGTATCTTCGTCTGCACCACCCATATATGCACCAGAACTCACTGCTGCTTTAATCAAATCTCCTGTCTTACGCTTATGCATAAATTCGAGTTCTTCGATGCTTATATTTTTATTTTCCGATAAGATATCTATCACCTGTCCAGCAACCATACCCCTGCCTCCAGAAGCATTTGCAATTTCCTTTGTTGACTTTAATATATTGTTGCAAAGCCTTGGATTATCAAGTGCATACTGTATTAAGATTTCAAAACCATAATTAAGCAATGCATCACCAGCCAATATCGCTATGGCTTCTCCAAAAACCTTATGATTTGTGAGTTTTCCCCTCCTTAAATCATCATTGTCCATTGCAGGAAGGTCGTCATGTATTAAAGAATAAGTGTGAATAAATTCTATTGCACAAGCTACCGGTAATACATCTTTTATGCTTCCGCCAACAAGTTCGCATGTCGAAATACAAAGAACCGGTCTTAATCTTTTGCCACCGGCAAAAGTACTGTATCTCATTGCATCAAACAAAATCGAAGGTTTATCACTTATATCAAGTAGTTTTTTAAGTTCTTCATCTACTATGTTCACTATTCTTTTAAGTTCCTCTTTAAACATCTTTTTCCTCCTGAAAATCGAAAGGAATTTCTTCTTTCCCATTTATTAATATGGTAATTTTCCCTTCAATATCATTTAATATCTCCTCAAGCTTTTTAGATATATCAAGTCCCTCTTTAAAAAGCCTAAAAGATTCGTCAAGGGTCAAATTGCCTCTTTCAAGAGCTGAAACTATCTTTTCAAGCCTGTCCATATTCTCTTCGAAATTCAATTCTTCATTCATCATACTGCACCTCATCTACAATACATTTAATATTTCCATCTTTAAAAAGAACATATATACAGTCATTTTTCTCAATTTTTTTTGCTGATGTTATAATATCCTTCTTATTGTTATCCATTGCAACTGTATATCCCCTTTTTAATACATTTAACGGACTTAAAGAATTTAATTTGTCTATAATTCTTATGTAATTGGCTTTTTTGTTATTAATTATGCTATTTATACTATTATACATTATTCTTTCTAAATCTTTTAATCTTCTTTTAAATTCTTCTTTTTGCCTTACAGGATTTTCACGAAAAAGCTTTGAGGTTAATATCTTAACATAATCCCTTCTGTTTTTTATTATGTTTAATATCGTCTCCTGCAATCTATATTTTATATTACTTAACTGATTTATATATATATTCATGTCTAACACTGCAAGTTCTGCAGCCGCAGAAGGTGTAGGTGCCCTTAAATCCGAAACAAAATCAGATATTGTGAAATCCGTTTCATGTCCTATTGCTGATATAACCGGTATTTTAGATTGAGATATTGCCCTTGCAACTTTTTCTTCGTTAAATGGGAATAAATCTTCAAAAGATCCGCCTCCCCTACCTAAGATAATTAAGTCAATATCATTTCTTTCATTTAGTATATATAATGCTTTTTCAATTTCATCTGCCGCTGAATTTCCTTGGACAAGTATTGGCATGATTATTATGTCTATTGATGGTTTTCTTCTTTTTAATACAGATATTATATCATGTACAGCTGCACCTTTCATTGATGTTATAACTCCAATTTTTTTTGGGTTTTTAGGTAAAGGTTTTTTTCGGCTGATATCAAAAAGACCTTCATTTTTCAATTTTTCCTTCAATTTGTCAAATGAGATATATAATGCTCCTATTCCATCTATCTTTATTTTCTGAACATATAATTGATATGTTCCGCTTCTTTCATATACAGATATTTTTCCGGTTGCTACTACCGATATACCATTTTGTAATTTGATATCAAAGTCCTCAATAAACTCTTTAAACATAATACATTTTAGACATGAAGTTTCATCTGTCAAGGTAAAAAACAATGCTTGATTGTGATACTTTAAATTTGAAATTTCACCTTTTACCATCAAATTTCTTAAAATCACATCACCATTAATTAATTTTTTAATATATTCATTTACTTCTTTTACCTCGAGAGCCTTTAAAAACATTAAATAACCTCCACTGTTTATGATTGTCATTAATATATTGCATGTATAATCATAATCTTTATTTTTTTACTTTTACAAGATTCCCAAGAATTCCATTAATAAAAGAGGGTGACTTTTCTGTACTATATTCTTTTGCAACTTCTATTGCTTCATTTATCGTTACACTTACAGGTATATCATCTCTATATAGTATTTCATAAAAACTGCATCTTAAAATAGCAAAATCCATTTTAGCTATCCTATTAATATCCCAATTTTTTAAATACTTTTTTATCCTGCTATCTATTTCATCTATGTTTTCAATAATACCATAAACAGATTGTACTATATAATCTTTTTGCTCACCGGGTTTATTTGATTTAAAAAAGTTTTCAAGTATTATATCAATATCCAATTTGGATACATCATATTGATACAACATCTTTATTATCCATTCCCTGGCTTTTGTTCTATTCATTTAATTTAATCATCTCCCTTTTTTCCATGGAGGAAGCAAGTTGTTAAAAAAGTCATCATAGCTTTCTCCTGAGTCAAACTTACTACCAATATAGTAACCCAAAAAA
Source organism: Aceticella sp. 75b-Ac (assembly GCF_056032965.2). Taxonomy (NCBI): domain Bacteria; kingdom Bacillati; phylum Bacillota; class Clostridia; order Thermoanaerobacterales; family Thermoanaerobacteraceae; genus Aceticella; species Aceticella sp. 75b-Ac. The sequence continues at coordinate 500,768 of NZ_CM190971.1, read as the reverse complement.
ATTGCAAAACCAATAAATATAGTCTTAAAAACACCAATAAATAAAATACATAGGGCTATGATTAAACCCAAAATTACTCCTAAGATTTTCCCACCATTTTTTTTTATTATTAGCAGTAATTCATCTTTATGCATAATCATTCCACCTTTAATTTCATTGAGGAATTTAAATTAATTACATTTACATAGATATTATCCAAATAAATTGATGTTGTACCTTCTATGTACTCTTTAATATCCTTTTGTAAATTCTTAATTATATCCGGTATATTTAAGTCTGGTAATACTGTAATATCCATATTTAAAACTATTTTATCATTATTCCTTGATACATATATATTTTTGGTTTTTATTCCTTCTGTATTCCTTGCTTCTCTTTCTGCTAAGCTTATAATGGTATCAAATGAAATGCCAATATCACCATAATTACTGTTAATTATTATCGACTTAGTAGTGGAATTTTTATTTGTTCCAGAAAAAAACAATAAACCGCTTGCTGCAACAGTCAGAATTCCAATCAATGCGTATAACCAATTGTTTTGTATTTGTTCAAGCGCAGGAATAATATCATTTACCTTTATTAAATTAAATCCTAAACCGATTAGCAAAATAGATAGTAACACAATTACAATGATAAAAATTATAATTAAAATTCTATCAATAACTTTCATTAATACCTACCCTCCAATTTAAATTTAACCCTCTGTCTTTGCCAGAGGGTTTTGAATATTGAATTAATCTGCTTTTACGCTTTCTTGTGATTTTTGTTCTTTCTCCATATTTACACCTTGTACATGTATGTTAACTGCTACAACCTTTAGTCCCGTCATTGTTTCTACAGATTTTTTTACATTTTCTTGAATATTCCATGCAACTTCTGGTATTCGTACACCATAATCAACTATTATAAATAAGTCTATCGCTGTTTCTTTTTCGCCGACTTCGACCTTGACGCCCTTTGAAAGATTCTTCCTTCCCAACATTTCAGTAATTCCATTTACTACACCGCCACTCATACCTGCAACACCAGGTATCTCAGTTGCTGCAATTCCTGCTATGATAGCAACAACCTCATCTGAAATCTTTATTGAGCCAAATTCTAAGTCTTGACTTATATTTTCCTCCATAATCTACACTCCTTTCATAATAATATTATAGCAAAAAAAAATTTACTTTACAAACAAATTTAATTAATTCTATTCATTATCTTGATATTATCAATAGATATCCCTGTTTGTCTTGTGACAATATCCTGTATCTGTGCTACCTCCTGTTCAGATAATTTATCTGCTTGAACAATGACATTTGCCGTGTCATTATCTATAAGAACAACAGCATCTTGAAATCCTTTCGCTTTAATAAGATTTTCTATTGCCATTTCTTTTTGTGTGACTTCTGTTAGTTTAATTATCTGATTTTGTGCTTGATCCCTTGTTTCCTTTGTTGTGTTTTTATTGTTTACAATTTCTTTAAGGGCATCAAGACTGCGGCTCCTATTTACTTCTCTCTCTTCTCTGTATGAAGCAAACAAGCCTGACGCTAAGCTGCTTGATAAAGCCTTTGATGAAGTATTGGTACTGCTTGTATTTAGAGACTTTACTTTTTCTGTTTGGCTTGTATTCGTTACTTGGTTTTTACCCCCTGTTTCTTTATTGCTTTCATTTTGATAAGTATAATTAATAACAAATGCAATTGCGATTAGTAAGATCAATGAAATTATTGATATTGATTTTTTCTTTAAATACATCATTTTTATACCTCCTAAGATTTTAATTTGATGAAATTACCTTTACTTTGTATGCCGGTATACCAAGGGCTGTTTGTACTGCAGATAAAAGTTGATATTGGATATTGGGGTTATCGGCACCCTCTGCAACTACAATAACACCTCTTATTTCCGGCATTACTTTCTTTAAGATTATAGGTTGATTTTGCCCAGTAGTTGTTTGGGATGTAACTATTTTATTATTTGTTTCTGTCTGTGTAGTTACTCTAGTACCTCCATTATTATCTTTTTCATTTGTTGAAGTTTCAGATTGTACAGAATCCGTTGCTGCTACAACTTCTTCATCTGTATTCAAGGTAATCATTACATCGACTTTTCCCACCCCATGTATTTTAGAAAGTACATTTTCCAAATTATTTTCTACTTCCTTTGCGTAATCATTATTTATATCTTGTTTTATTACCATCTGCTTATCGCTGTTTTTATTTGTAGGTTGTGGTTTAACAAAGACACTTGCGCCAATTAATATAATTAAACCAATTATAAATATTATAATGAGGTCATGGACGGTTTTACTGTCTGTCTTTAATATTTTTTCCTTTAGTTTGTTAAGATACACATCTTATCCCTCCTTGCATTTTAATTCTCTTTTATAGTTATATTCTTCAGTGGAACATTATAGAAGGTACTTATATCATTTTTAATATCATTTAAATCAATTTTCCCATTAGAGGAATTAGTAATTTTAACAGATATATTTTCTATTTTTTTATCATCATCTCCGTTTTTTTCTGTAGGATTTGTTAATGCTATATATAGATTATTTATTTTGCCAAAGTTTTTATCATTAATATCATCAATTATATCAAGATTTATATCTATATTTGATGCATTTATTTTCGATGAAATTCTTGATTTAATTTGTTCACATAGTCTTTTTTTAAATTCTTTTCCTATAAGCATATCTCTTTGTTTGTTTGCCTCTTTTGAAGCTGTATTTACATCAAATCTTTCTAAATTATAGCTACTGCTAATTACAGCATTATTTATATCAAATCCACCCTTTAAAAAGTTTAAAACAGGATTTATTATGGTTATCATTATAATAAGTCCTATTACAACCTTCACATACCTTTTTAAATTTGATGAGGGTATCATAAATTCAAATATAACAGATAATATGGAAATATATGCAATTTGAATAATCCAATTTTTAACTAATTCCATGTTCTTCACCTACCTCATCATTACACTTACACTTGCAGCACTTATTACAGCAGTTATGGATAAAAACATCATTACTGTTACAGATGCAAGTGCAGCAAAAATGTATGTTATAGATGTAGATAGATCAGATAGAAAAGCAACTATTTTTTTGTCGGCTATAGGTTCTACTAAAGCTGCAGACAGTTTGTATATAATCAGAAGTACCATGAGTTTTATAAGGGGCAATGCCGATATCATAATAATTGCAATTAATCCAAAAGTACCAACTGCACCTTTTATTAAAAATGATGCTCCTATTATTGCATCTATACTTTCTGACAAAATTCCACCGATAACCGGTAGAAATGTGCCTACAGCATATTTAGCAGTTCTTGACAGAACGCCATCGGCTATTGATGAGGTTAAGCCCTGTATTGTAATAATGCCCAAAAAAATACTTAATAATATTGATAAAGACCCTGTACAAACTGTCTTTATAAAATCAGCCAGCTTGTTAAGACTAAATTTGTCGGATATATTACTCACTATCTTTATTACAGTCATAAATAAAATGGCAGGAAAAACAAAATCCCTTATTATTTGTGCTGTAAATTCAACTGCCAAAATTACTGCTGGTTGAAAAAAAGATGCCGATACCATTGCGCCAACAGAAACCAACATTGTTATAAGCATAGGCAAAACAGCCTGCATAAAATCAACCATGCTGTTAATGGTATCCCTGCCTATTGTAAGTGCTCCCATAAAACTTTTTATTGCTATAATTATTAAAACAGCATATACGGAAATAAATGCTATTTGACTTATCCCTTCCCTTTCAAAAGAACCCTCAATATTTGTAAGTACAGCACTTATTATTGCCAAAATTATTAACTGAATAAGTAACTTTATAGATGATGATATTTCTTTAAAAAATAAATTTAATATATTATTGAAAATATCTTTTATATTAAAAGTCTGTTTTCCTGAAAGCATGTTAGTTATGTATGTTTTTATATTTGTTACCGGCATTATATTGCCATTCTTGTCATTAATTCCATTTAAAAGCGAATCTATTTCATGTGTATCAACACCTTGTATTTGTGATTTTATATCCAAGTTATCATCTGCATAAACCACTTTTATTGAAACTGTTAATAAAATTAAGATTGTAATTAAAATTATACTTTTCCGCATGTTAAACACCTCACGGCATTATGGAAACTATAGTTTCCATAAGTGCAATTATTATTGGCAGTGATAAAAAAATAATTATAATTTTTGCCGATAGTTCAATCTTGGATGCAATATTTTTTTCATTTGCATCAATTGATAATTGTGAACCAAATTCTGCTATATATGCTATTGCAATTATTTTTAAAACTGTTTTAATATATATATTGTTAATACCGCTTTTATTAGATAATGTATTTAAAACAGATATAATAGAGCTAATCTTTGGAATAACTATAAAAAATATTATTATTCCCGTTATAAGACTAATTACAATAGCTAAATCAGGATTCGTTTTCCTAAGTAATGCAAGAATTATCAAACTAACTATACTTATTACAACAATTTGAATGATTTCCATAATATCACCTAATATAATTGGAAAATTGACTTAACAGCTGTAAACAAATTGTTTATCATTGTTATTACCATCATTAAAACAACAACTATACCTGCCAGTGTTACCATCATTGCTTGTTCCTCCCTTCCTGACCTTATTAATATCTGATTTAATACTGTTACTAAAATCCCTACTGCTGCAATTTTAAAAATTATATCTATGCTCATTTCCATCTCCCCCTATATGAATAGTATTACTATAACAACCCCTATTAGAAAACCTAAATTTCTATAAAGTCTTTCATTCTTTTTTCCAAGTTCTTCTGCATCTGCTAATTGCTTTTTTAAAAGTTCTAATGCAAGTTCTAAATTATTTTCCTGATTATATCCATCTGAATTACCAAGCCCATATCCTAAAGATTTGATTATTTCTATATCATCTTTATTGAAATTATTATCTTTCCATTTGCTTAAAGATATTTCCAATGCTTCACCTGCTGTATATCCTTCATTTAAATTAAGAATTTTTGCGGTATTAGAAAATAAAAATCTTATACTGGAATCCGAAACTTCTGATATCTTTTCAAAGGCCTCTGAAAGCGGCGTCTTTGAATAGGAAATCTCAGTTTTTAGCAGGTTTAAACTTGAGATAAGACATTTTAATGTCCATCGTCTTAATGAATATCTTAAAGAAATAATATATCCTATTAATGTGGATGATATCAAAATCATAATCATCCCAATTATTTTTATCATATTGAAACCTTCCCCCTGTATGGTCCTTTAAAAATTACTTTAAGGTTATCATCTAAAATTGTTTCTATTGTTCCGGCTCCAAATCTATTACTTAAAACTATATATCTGTTAAATTCTTTTTCTGTTATTAATTCTTTTATGTATTCTTTTCTCATAATGTCATTAATATTATAACCATGGATAGTTGTTATAATTTTTACCCCGGCATTTAAGGCCTCATGTATTGCCTTTATATCTTCTATTTTCCCTATTTCATCTGTTATAAGAACATCAGGTGACATCGATCTTATAAGCATAATTATTCCGGTATCCTTAGGACAGCAATCTAATACATCTGTCCTGTAGCCGACATCATTTTGCGGAATACCATTATAGCATGCTGCAATTTCCGACCTTTCATCCACTATAGCTATATTATGTCCTTTATAGTTCATTTGGGGTATTCCATTGCTAATATTCCTTGCAATATCTCTTAATAAGGTCGTCTTACCACATTGCGGAGGAGATATAATCAAGGTATTATAAACTATATCTGGTGACAATAGTATGTATTTCATTATTTCATCAGATATGCCTATTAATTCCCTCATTATCCTGTAATTATATCCAGATACATTTTTTATAGTTTTTATTTCACCTTTTTCAAGAACGCATTTTCCACATATACCTACTCTATAACCACCTTTTAATGTTATAAAACCATTTTTTATTTCTTCTTCAAATGCATATATAGAAGATTTTGATATCAATTGTATTGCTTTTTCACAATCCTCCTGTGTAACTATATAAGAATCTTTAAACATATCAACTATTTCTCCAGAAGAAGAAATAAATTTTTCTTCATTATCCATATGAATCATTAAGGGGTTGTTAACACGAAGGCGTATCTCTTCCATCTTTTGTACTACATTTTTTGATAATCTTTTTACTATATTCCTAACATTGCAGGGCAGAGAATTTAGTAATTCAATATAATTTTTACTTTCGTTTTTCATTAACATGTCCTCCTCTCTACAAAATTATATTTTATAATCTCTATTTTTATGAATAAAAAAAGATGCTTACTAAAATATAGTAAACATCTTTCTATCATTCAGAAAATAAAATTGTTTAATCTTCATTGTCCTCTTCTAAAACCTTTATATCTTTTACTTCCACTGTTTTATTGCAATGCGGGCAAACCAATTCTGTATTTTTGTCATCAAGAAGTTCCCGTTCAATGCTCATAAGCATGTGGCAGTGTGGGCATTCCGCTTCAACATATTCTTCATCATCATATTCATCATCGTATTCATCTTCATATTCATCTTCTTCATCATTATCATAAATTTCATCTTCAACATCTGATAAATCTTCATCTATTGCATCTACATACGCATCAAGGTCTGATTGAGATTCCTCAAGGTCATTCACAGCATCTGCGAAATCCTCAAGTACATCAATAATAGCTAAAAGCACCTTTCCCTCTTTTGTATTATCATCTATTCCCAACCCATCGACTAAACCCCTTAAATATGCTACTCTTTCATTTAAATATTCCATCTGTTTTACCTCCTCATAAATATTATTTAATAATCTAAGTAATTTATACCCTTTCTAAGTACTCTGATGTTCTTGTGTCAATTCTTATTATGTCACCGATATTTACAAATAGCGGCACCTGAATAACTGCACCTGTTTCCACTTTTGCAGGCTTTGAACCCCCTGTTGCAGTATCACCTTTAAAACCAGGATCTGTCTCAATGACCTCAAGCTCAACAAAGGTTGGTGGTTCAACTGAAAATGCCTCACCCTTATAGAATTTTATTGTAGCCTTCATGTTTTCTTTTAAGAATTTCATTGCTTCTTCAACCTTGCTGTAATTTAAAGGAATCTGCTCATAGGTTTCAGTATCCATAAAATAATATAAGTTGCCATCATTATATAGATACTGCATATCCTTTCTTTCAATTATTGCTTCTTCAACTTTTTCTGTTGGATTAAAAGTTCTTTCAACGACAGCACCTGTCACAATGTTTTTTAGCCTTGTTCTAACAAATGCTGCGCCTTTTCCTGGTTTTACATGTTGAAAATCCACTACTGTAAAAATCTGACCGTCAATGTCAATTGTAACACCTTTTCTGAAGTCTCCTGCTGATAACAATTAATATCCCTCCATCATTACTTTACTTCAATTAAATGCTTTGGTGAATTAGTTAAATCTATAACTCCTCCCTCTTTTAATAATACCATATCTTCTATTCTTACGCCACCAAAATCGTAAATATATATTCCGGGTTCTACAGTAACCACCATATTAGGTTGTAAAATGTTTTGTCCCATGGTTCCCATTAATGGTGCCTCATGTATTTCAAGACCGACACCATGTCCTAAAGAATGCCCAAAATACTTTCCATATCCCTTGTCATTTATTATTTTTCTTGCAAGATTATCTCCTTCACATTCTTTTATTCCCGATTTTAAATTGTTAATAGCATTCATTTGTGCTTCGAGAACAATATTATATATCTCTTTCTGTTTATCACTGGCTTTCCCCATTACAATTGTCCGCGTCATATCAGAACAATATCCATTTACCTTACAGCCAAAATCAAATATTACAAAATCACCATATTCTATCTTTTTTTTGGATGCCTTGCCATGGGGTAGTGACGACCTTTTGCCGGATGCCACTATAAAATCAAAGGATTTTTCCTCTGCTCCAAGTTTTTTCATATAGTATTCCATTTCAACAGCAATATATTTTTCTTCCATCCCTATTTTTATATAAGAAAGAAAATATTTAAAGGTCTCATCAGTGATATACTGTGCTTTTTTTATGTTTTCTATTTCACTGTCATCTTTAATTTTTCTCATATCTTCTATTAAATTTTTTTGAGGTATTAAATCAATGCATAATTTTTTGTGTAAAGAACTATATTGAGCATACGTAATAAAATCTTCTTCAAAGCCCAATCTTTTAATATTAAATTTGTCAACAAATTCTTTTATCGCATCGTTCATAGTATACTTATACTGTAAGATTTCTAAGCCAGATACTTCATCTTGTGCTTGTTCAACATACCTTGAATCTGTAATAAAAGCCGAAACATCCCTGCTTATAATTGCAACACTGTCATCACCGGTAAAACCGGTAATATATGTAACATTTACAGGTTTTAGAATTAAAAACGCATCAATTTCTCTTTCCTTTAATAGGCTTTTCAGTATATTTAATCTACAATTCAAATATCAATCATCCTTCCATTGAATTCTCCAGCAATTTGATGGCATTTAATGCCAGCACATAACTATAAGGACCAAAACCAGATATTTGCCCAATGCATTTGCTTGCAATGACAGATTTTCTCCTGAATTCTTCTCTGCTGTGTATATTTGACAGATGTACTTCAATCGCAGGAATCTGAACAGCTCCAATGGCATCCATTATAGCATAACTATAATGGGTATATGCAGCTGGATTTATTATTATGGCATCAAAATTATTTTGAGCAGAATGTATAAAATTAATTATCTCTCCTTCGCTATTTGTCTGCTGTATTTTTACTGCTATATCAAGCTTAGAAGCCTCTCTTTTAATTATATTATTTATTTCTTCATAATTTATCTCACCATAAACATTTTGCTCTCTTGTACCTGTAAAATTAATATTGGGTCCGTGAATAACAAGTACTCTTTTCATATACTCACCTCACATTCAAAATTTATTTTCTTATCTGTCCATTACCTAATATTACATATTTATAGCTTGTAAGTTCTTCCAAACCCATAGGACCTCTTGCATGTATTTTTTGAGTACTTATACCTATTTCTGCACCAAAGCCAAATTCACTGCCGTCTGTAAATCTTGTTGAAGCATTTACATATACAGCGGCTGAATCAACCGATTTTAAAAATTTCATTGCATTGTCATAGTTTTCTGTTATAATGCTTTCTGAATGTCCTGTAGAATATTTAGCTATATGATTTAGTGCATCTTCAATATCATTTACTACTTTGACTGCAAGTACAAGGTCAAGATATTCGGTTCCCCAATCCTCTTCCCCTGCTTCTTTAACATCTGGGCATATTTTCGTTGTAACATTACATCCTCTTATTTCAACCTTAAGGGCAGACAATTTTTTTACCATAATAGGTAAAAAACTCTTTGCAATATCCTTATGAACAAGAACAGATTCAATGGCATTGCATACGCCGGGTCTTTGAGTTTTCGCATTTACTATAATGTCTAATGCCATATTCTGATTGGCACTTAAATCAACATAGACATGACAATTTCCAACACCTGTTTCAATGACAGGTATCGTTGAATTCTTAATAACATTTTGTATTAAACCAGCCCCACCTCTTGGTATCAATAAATCAATTTTCCCATTTAATTTCATCATTTGATTAACTTCTTCTCTACCAGTATCTTCGATTAGCTGTATTGAACCTTCTGGAATTCCTTTTTCACAAGCAGCTTTTGATAATGTAATAGCAATGGCTTTATTAGAATTAATCGCATCACTGCCCCCCCTTAATATTACAGCATTGCCGGATTTAAGGCAAAGACCGGCAGCATCTGCTGTTACATTGGGTCTTGATTCATATATGATTCCAATTACACCTATAGGACATCTCATTTTGCCTATTCTAAGACCATTCGGTCTCTTCCACATTTTCTCTATATTTCCGATAGGGTCAGGAAGCATAACTATTTCAAGAAGCCCCTTTGCCATACCCTCTATACGCTTATCATCAAGCCTTAATCTGTCAATTAATGCATTTGAAATATTTCTTGCTTTCGCATTTTCTACATCTATTTCATTTGCTTTTAATATTGTTTCCTTGTTTTTAATAAGTGCATCTGCCATATTTTTAAGAGCAGAATTTTTTATATTTTCATCTAAAATTGAAAGCCTTCTTGATGCAATTTTTGCCTTTTCAGCCTTTATTTTAATTTCCATATCTTTTATACCTCCTAATTTTAAACTATTATTACAAGGTTATCCTTGTGTATTATTTCATCATAGCTTTTATATCCTAATACTGTTTCGATTTCTTTTGTTTTTAATCCTTTTATTTTATTAAGTTCACTTGAAGAATAATTAATAAGCCCCCTGGCAATTTCTTTACCTGATGAATCAATTATACCTACGCAATCTCCCGTGGAAAATTCACCTTCAATATTAGTAATACCACTTGGAAGAAGGGTTTTTCTTTCTTTTAATATGGCATTTGCAGCAGCAACATTAATAAAAATATAACCTTCTGTCCTTGCGTTAAAGGCAATCCATCTTTTTCGACTACTAATAGGATTCGACATAGGAATAAAACTTGTGCCTATTTTTTCACCATTTGCTATTTTATTCAAAACATTTTCTTCCTTACCATTTGCTATTATCATTTTGATTCCTGAATTCCAACATATTTTAGCCGCCTGAATTTTTGTATACATACCTCCTGTACCTCTTTCTGTGCCTGCAACACCAGCTATATCAAACAAGGAATCCGAGAATTCTTTTACTTCTTCTATAAGCACGGCATCATCATGTATTGCAGGATTTTTATCGTAAAGTCCATCTATATCTGTAAGTATTATTAATAAATCTGCCTCAATCAGTTCTGCAACAAGTGCCGATAATGTATCATTATCTCCTATTTTTATTTCATCAACTGTAACTGTATCATTTTCATTAATTATAGGTACAACCCCAAAATTAAGTAAATTTGAAAGTGTATAACTAATATTAAGATACCTTTCCTTAGTAGAAAAATCGTCTTTTGTCAAGAGTAATTGTGCAGTAACCTTGCCATATTCGTTAAAAAATTTCTCATAAAGTTCAATCAGTAAGCCCTGTCCAATAGCAGCAAGAGACTGTTTTTCCGGAATAGTTTTTGGCTTTTTTGTTATTTTGAGTTTTCCCATACCTGCTCCTATTGCTCCTGATGTAACTAATATAACCTTATCCCCCCTATTTTGCAAATTTGATATCTGGCGCGACAATTTTTCCATTATTTCAAGATTTAACTGCCCATTTTCGTATGTCAATGTACTTGTACCTACTTTTACAACGATTTTCATATGTTATCACACTTCCTTAAGTTTTGAGTATGCTTCTATAACAGCCGCTGAAGCTTCGCTTACGTTCATATCGGATACATCTATAGTAAAATCCGCGAACTTATAATAATGCTGTCTTTCATCCAGCAACTGCCTTATTTTGATTATGGGATCACTTTGAAGCAGCAATGGTCTTTTTTTTGATTTACCTATATTCCTAAGTATAATCTCTGGTCTTGCTTTTAAACAAATAACAACACCATTTTTTCTTAATTGTACTATATTTGAGGGATTTAACACAACACCACCGCCAGTCGAAATAACGAAATTTTTTAACCTTGCTGCTCTTCTTACAGCTATTCTTTCTATACCTCTAAAATATCTTTCACCATGTATTTCAAAAATTTTTGATATAGACATGCCGCAAATTTTTTCTATCAGCTCGTCTGTATCAATAAAGCCAAAGCTCATTATTTTTGAAACATTTTTACCTATTGTACTTTTGCCTGTTGCCATAAAACCAGTTAAAACAATGTTTTTCATTGACTAATTTTTCCTCCAGATGCATTAGTATGTGTGTTTTGTTGTGTGTTTTGTTCCGAATTTACCTGCCCATTGTTTTGATTCGCAGGAGTCTTTATCATATTATTTATAACAGTATTAACACTATCCGTTATTATTTTGTTTATATCGGGTCTAGGCAGCTCCTGCTGATTATTTTGTGGTGTTTGAATATTAATTAAAGATTTAAATGGATCGGATTTCCCTTTAACCAGCATTGTATTCAACCAGCTTCCACCCGTATTTTTTACAGAATATATTATAACATCCATTGTAAGTGTAAGATTATCTGAATCTTTGTTTTTTAATATATCAACCGTATTTATAGAATTAATTCGTTTTAAATCTTGAATACCTTTAATAAATGCAGAAATTTTTTCATAGTTACCAGAAACTTTAATGATAATTGGTATTTTTACATATGCAGAATCTCCATTACTTCCCTGTTGCTTTTGCTCTTGAGTGATTGATACTGTTTGCTGGTTTTGGGTTTTGTTGTCACTGGGATTAGTAAGGTTTACCTCCATAAAGGTAACACCTGTTGATGATATGATATCATCTAATTTAATAAGAAAATTTTCAATATCTTTATTATCCGGCAACTCATCATTTGAATTTTTTAATGATGCTTCTATCTTTACAAGCCTATCATTTAAGTTGTTTTCATTCAGCATGCTTAATTTATTTAATTTTATTTTCCTTTTATCTATTTCTACATTTAATTTACCAATATTTGATATTTGGGTTGATAATATAAATTGATAATACAAGGTAATAATTCCTATCGTAACAGTTATTGCAACTAAAACCTTTTCCCTATTTGTCAGTTTCATTAATTATACCACCTTAAGCTTTATCTGTAACATATATTTTATAAGTCCATTATTTAGTGCTTGTGAAGATATAAGATTAATATCCTCAATATATTTTAAAGCCCTTAGATTAAGCATAAAATACGAAATATCTTTATTTGAAATCGCTTCACCCGAAACTTCTACAATATTATCTTTGTATTTTATTTCATTTATTGATACCTTTTCAGGTATGTTTAAGGATAAATCTTTAAGTATTTCAGCCATATCAAACTTCTTGACTTTAAGTTTTTTTATCAATGCTTGTTTTTGCCTAAGATAATCAATATTATTCTGTATTTTATTATCTAATTCTGATACAGTTTTCATCTGTTTAAGTTTGGTATCTAAAACATTGATATTCCTGTTTAATATCTTCATATATAAATTTGGAATAAGTATTATTGATAGAAAGACACATATACTGACAATACATATTATCATATTATTTATTTTTTTCCTGCTGTTTATTTTTCTATCCTTTATCTCCTTGGGAATAAGATTTATGTCCTTCACACTATTCACCCCTTATCTGACAACCCAAAATGGGTAAATAATAAATATAGTCATCATCAACAAAAGTTGTTACAGGTATTTTAAAATAATCCTCAATATATTCACTTAAACCAACAAGCAGAGATGTACCTCCTATCAGATAAATTTTATCTATACCCTTATTATGTGTGGATGTATAAAAATCAAATACCCTGTTTATATCCTTTAATGGGATTGCAATAATATCTTCTATGTTTTCTTTTTCGGTACCATTTAAAAAAGGTTTTGTCCTTTTATATGCTTCTGCAGTTTTAATATCTATATTATACGTGTTTGCGATAATTTGTGTCAATTCATTACCGCCAAATAATATCATTCTACCGAATACATAGTTGCTTCCATCAAGAATTGTCACGTTCGTATACAGCGCTCCGATATCAATAACAGCTGTAACTCCTTCTATTTTACATAATCTTTTTAATGCCTTATAAAGGCAGTTATTGTATACATCTATAACATCAAGCTGTAGATGTAACATATCAGAAAGCTTTACATATCCATCAATAATTTTTTTCGGTGCTGCGACCAGCAAAACCCTTATGTTTTTATCCTTATCAGATAATTTTCCGAGTATTTTGTGATCTATAACATAGTCGTCAATATCTGGTATGTACTGGTCTATTTCATATTGAAGCGCATTCTTAAGTTCCTCCTCCTTCATTGTCGGCATGCTTATTTCTCTGATTATAATATCAGTACTTGATATAGAAAAAGAAAGATTCTTTTTCTTGATATGTTTATCTTCTATAATACTGCTTATATATTCTGATAATGTATTAACATCAACTATTTCTCCATTTTTAATACAATTTATAGGTATTTTTTCTATGATTTTATTTTTTAATAACCTTTCTTTTTTATCATATTCACCAATTTTTATATGGTAGTTTCCGATTTCAATACATAACATACTATGCCTCCTCATGGCGTCTATGCTTGTTTACATATTGTGCTGCATTTATTATTGCACTTACAATATCTACTTCAAACTGCTGCTGAAGTTCATTTGTTCTTAAATATAGCTCACCTATTTCAGTTACTGTATACTTAGGAGGCAGGTTATTTAAAGCAAGTGCCATAATATCAAGTTTACACCTGTCACATTTACATACATCAAGGTCTTTTAAGACATTATCAAGCATCCCTTTTACAGCTTCTTCCATATAATTTTTTAAAAACATTATACAACACTCCCTCTATTATGATTGATTTGAATCGATTATCCAGTTTTTTATAGATAATGGATTGCCCTGTTTATTTAAGTCAAGAATCAAAACAGCATGACCGTATTTTTTAAGTTTCCTATAGGTACCTATTGTTTCAACTTGAATTGTGAATTTTGGCAATGGATTATTTTTATCAAAGATATATGTATCTGTAATTTTCATACTGCTAATTGTTGTTGCATTTTTAATATCTGATACATTATCATTTAATGAATATGTCTTACCAATGTAATTAGTAAAAATACCATCCTTATAATCAGGAGAACTACCCTCGAGATATTTTCTTACAGCTTGATATATTGCAGTATACAAAAGTTCTTGATTGATTTGCTGATATTGATTTATGATGTTATTCTTCGTTTCATCCATAATACTTTTAATATTTATTAATTCATTATTGTTAAAACATCCTTTTGCAATATCAAGACCCGCTTCTGCAGAATAATCAACTGAAATACTGTTCGCATATGCATATGATACCTTATACTCATATAAGGACATCTCAATTACAGCAACCCCAAGAACAGAAAGTATTAATATAACCATTAGTGTAAATATCAAGGCTGAACCCTTATTATTTGACATAACCTCACTTCCTTAAAAAAACATCTGTTGATAATGTATACGTATTTAAAGAATTCTTGCTATGACCTGTTATCTCAATATATATTATATTGTTATTTTTTTGTATCACCTTAAAACCATATATATTTACAGCAATTTCATTGCCATTATTCCCATATGCGCATATTGTATGTTTAACATTGTTATATAGGATTATATTTTGGTCATCTATTTTAATTCCTGAATTCCCATTTGAATCTGTATAAGGTGAGATATTGTTTTTATTTGTACTTTGGTTAATTTTATCAACTATATAATTCATGGCATATCTCACATTTTGTTCGACATCGATATTTTTTTGTGTATTATCATATGCCTTATATCCCGAATAATATAATGATGAATATATAGATATGACAATACCAAGAATAGCAAGGGTAGCTAACACCTCAACCAATGTAAAGCCTTTATTGCCAATTCCATTTTTCCGGTTCAAAAAACCACCTCCAATCACAATTTGGATCCCACCATTGTAATGCAGGAGGAGTTTTATGGTTGCAATATTGGAGGTGGCAAATATGATGTTATGCTTGTTGCCGGTGCAACAGTAAATAAGGTATATGGCGCCAATTTGGAATTTAGTTTTTTTACCTCCACTTTATATTCCATAACGTTGTCAGTAAAATTTTTAGGGTATCCATTAGGTATATATGGATAATAGCCTTCTTGTATATACAATGGTGTTATTTTTTCCTGTACATCTTTATTGTCTTTGACATTGCCTGATTTAATATTTTCTACAACCCTCTGTGCAATCGTTGCTTCCTTTGTTTTAATTTTAGAATCTGCATTTGTTATGACAGATTCATAAAAACAACCTAAAAGCGGTACTGCTGCTATCACAAAGATAGCTATTGAAACTAAAACTTCCACTAAGGTCATTCCAAATTCATCTTTTAAATGCCTTATATTATTCACTTTAATAATCCCCTTTTATCATAGTTCTTCCTGTTGCCGGCAGAATTGTTATATTAATCTGACGATTTAAATCATTTTGTAGTACAATTGTGCATCCACCATTTGGGGCTCCAAGATTGCTGAAATATATCGTCTTTTTATTTATACTATCCTTAAAAGGATTGTCTTTATCAATAAGCTTATATATATACATACCTTTAGGTAATTTTTTTATCTTAATTCTCGTATTCATAAGATTCCCGGGCTTATTTATAAAATAACCTGTATGATCCTCAAATAGTTCTATGTTTAACGACTCATTTTCAAATATACTTTTTTGTTGTATATACCTTATATCATTTATCACTTCATATGCCAATATTTTAAGCCTGAACTGCGATGTACTGCTTTTAAAAAAATTTGTTGAAGGAAAAGAAATAAGTATAAACAGCGAAAAAATTGATAAAACCGTAATGAGCTCTATTAATGTTAATCCTTTATTATTTAGCTTCATATTTCCTCCAGTAACCTTTTTAAGCTGTACCCGAAATCAGCTTAATATAAAAATTAATAATATTACAGCCGTACAATATGGATATTAACCATGCTACTGCTATATATGGTCCAAATGGTATATAATCCTTACGTGTTTTTATCTTTAGTAAAATCAAGATTATTCCACAAATAGCTCCTAAAATAACTGCTATAAACATCGTTGTAAGTGTCAGTTTCCATCCGACAAAAAGGCCGATTAATGCCATAAGTTTTATGTCACCACCACCCATACCACCGCCTGATATAACAGATATCAGAAGGAGTATACCAGCGCCAAGCAGAAAACCTATGATATAATCCGTTAAACCATCTCTGTACATAACAAGTCTGAATACAATCCCGCCTAAGATACCTGTTAATATTAATTCATTTGGTATAATCTTATATTCAATGTCAATAAAGCTTATTGTTATAAGTATCGCCGATAAAAATATAAATGATATTGTTTTTGCTGTTAAACCGAAATAATAAAATATGGTAATAAATACGAATCCGGTTAATAATTCAACTAATGGATATTTTAGGGATATCTTGGTACCACAATATCTGCATCTGCCTTTTAATGTTATGAAACTTATTATCGGTATTAAATCAAAAGGCTTTAACTCATGACCGCATTTTGTACAATGGGATGATGGAAACACAATTGATTCCTTTCGCGGTATGCGGTATATAAGAACATTTAAGAAACTTCCTATGATTGTGCCGAATATAAATAGAAAAATATATAACAACATTACTTACCTCCTAAGAAAAAGCTGAAAAAATAACTGCCATCCCAGTTAAATTATTTAATTAGATGGTGGTGTTGGATAATACTCTATAGTGCCAATTTTAACAGTTGCCTTGCTATCAGATGTGCTAAGTATAAAATCTCCGTTTGCTGATGTTTTTGGAACTTTATTCAAATATCCATCTGCTACTAATTGATTTATATTATCATTTGGAACTTTATCAAGTCCTTTTTCAGTCATATACCTTTCAGCTGCTTGTCCTATAATTTGTGCATTTGCTTTATCAGCGTTTGTTTTAGCAGTGGAAACCGAACCTGTAATTCTTGGTATTGCGATTGCAGCAAGTATTCCAAGAATAGCTATTACTGCGATCAATTCAATCAATGTAAAACCTTTTTCATCTCTGTTTAATGCCTTTGTCAGCCATATCATCATTCTCATTCCCTTCAAATATAAATTACTGCCCAACAAAATTATAAATCTTAAACATCGGCATCACGATTGATATTACTATGAAGCCAACTACCAATGCCAGTACTACAATGATCAAAGGTTCTATCAAGGTGGTCATCTGGGATACTTCTGTGTCTACCTCGCTGTCATAAAAATCTGCTGTCTTTTTTAATATACTGTCAAGAGAACCGGAACTTTCCCCTACGGTTATCATTTGAATAACCATAGGCGGAAAAATTCCTATCCTTTTAAGAGGCTCAGCAAGCCCCTTTCCCATTTTAATATCATTTGCTGCCTCTTTTAAGCCTTCTGATACCATTATATTACCGATAATATTTTCAACAACCTCCATTGCTTCCATCAAAGGTATACCGGCACTTATTAGTGTAGCTAATGTTCTCGAAAACCGCGATGTAATGACTTTTTTATTTAATAATCCAAATATAGGCACTTTCAACGATAAAGCATAATAAAACCTTCTACCGTTATCTGTTTTTAATGCCTTCATTATCAAAAATACCGTTAATGCAAGGACTATTATATATGAATACCAATAATGCGAAATAGAATTGCTTAACCTTAAAAGTATCATCGTTGGCAATGGTAACTGTGCACCAATATCTTCAAATATTCCCACAAATGTCGGAATAACATTTGTCACTAAGAATATTACAACCAATATAGCCACAATTGAAACAACTATAGGATATGTAAGGGCAGACTTTATCTTTTGTCGTAAATTATTTTCTTTCTCAAAATAATCTGCCATTTTGTTAAGTACATTGTCAAGGGTACCGCTTGCCTCACCAGCTTCTATCATGTTGAATAAAAGCATCGGGAATACATCGGGATGCTTTCTCATAGACTCAGATAGACCTTTCCCCTTTTGTACATCCTCATAAACCTCCGACAATACTTTTTTAAGTCTTTTGTTTTCCACCTGTTGAACCATTGTAGCAATTGATGTTACTATGGGAAGACCCGCATTTATGAGGGTTGCAAACTGTCGGCAGAATACAGCTATATCCTTTACCTTTACTTTTCTTAAATTTTTAAGACTATCAAAAATATCCTTTTTCTCTGCTTCCTCCTTCAAGTCAAGTATGTAATAATTCCTTTGTTTTAGATTGTCAATGCAAAGTGCTTTTGAATCAAGCTCTAATTTACCTGTTAAAAGATTTCCTTCAAAATCTCTTACTTTATAGTTATATACCGGCATTTAACCACCTCTAAACCATTCGCTTAAAATTTTCTTTATCAATAGAATATGTAAAAGCATCATCCATAGATATTAAACCCTTCTTTTCAAGCTGGAGTATCGACATATCCATCGATATCATACCAAATTTATTTCCTGTCTGAATCATCGATTGTATCTGAAATGTTTTTCCTTCTCTTATAAGATTCCTTATAGCAGGAGTTGCTATCATTACTTCAACAGCTACAATACGACCGGAATTATCTATTCTGGGGAGCAGCTGCTGCGAGATAATTCCTTCAAGCACATTTGAAAGCTGAACTTTTATTTGCTGTTGCTGATAAGGAGGAAAAACATCAATTATCCTATCAATTGTTTTTACAGCACCTATTGTATGTAATGTAGATAATACAAGGTGCCCTGTTTCAGCTGCTGTAATAGCAATCTGTATCGTTTCTAAATCCCTCATCTCACCTACAAGAATTACATCAGGGTCTTCGCGAAGTGCTGCTTTCAGCGCATTTGCATAAGAAATTGAGTCATGGCCAATTTCCCTTTGGTTAACCATACTTTTGTTGTGTTTATGTAAATATTCAATAGGGTCTTCAAGAGTCAAAATGTGACAAGTCCTTTTAGAATTTATCAAATCCACCATGGAAGCCAATGTTGTAGATTTTCCGCTTCCTGTAGGTCCTGTAACAAGAATAAGCCCTCTTGTCATCAATGCAAGCTC
Source organism: Aceticella sp. 75b-Ac (assembly GCF_056032965.2). Lineage (NCBI taxonomy): Bacteria > Bacillati > Bacillota > Clostridia > Thermoanaerobacterales > Thermoanaerobacteraceae > Aceticella > Aceticella sp. 75b-Ac. The sequence continues at coordinate 481,079 of NZ_CM190971.1, read as the reverse complement.
CTTTGCTACAACAGGAAGCCCAAGTTCATCTATTGAAGGAATTCTTAAGGCAACAGCCCTAATTGCAAGACTATATGTACCTCTTTGCTTATATGCATTAATTCTAAACCTCCCAAGTCCTTTTACTGAATATGATAAATCAATATCCCCCTCTGCTTCAAGTATTTCCAATTCTTTACTTGTCAATAAATCTTTTGTTATTTCTTCAGTATCCTGCGGTGTAAGAGGAGGCAGATTGAGTTTTGTAAGATAGCCATTAATCCGCAAAACCGGAGGAATCCCTACGGTAATATGTAAATCAGATGCACCTTTTTCAATAACCAATGTAAGCAATTCGTTTGTCTTCATGTTTGCCCCCTTCAATCCTCATATGTTAACCTAAGCATTTCATCAATAGTTGTCATTCCTTCTATAACAAGCTTTTTAGCACTTTTCCTTAAAGTTCTCATCCCATTATTTATTGCTTTATCTTCAATAATGTCTGATGATATTTTTTGGTTTATTAATTCTTTCATTTCTTGATTTATTGTCATTATCTCATATATAGGTATCCTGCCTCTGTATCCTGTTTTATTGCAAACTGTGCAGCCACGTCCGCGGCGAAGTTCTAATCCTTCATTTTTATCTATGCCAAGTAATTCTTTTTCTCTATCAGATGCATCATAACTTATCATACAATTTGTACAAATCTTTCTTGCCAATCTTTGTGCAATTATACCAACGACAGATGATGATACAAGATATGGCTCAATACCCATATCAATAAGCCTTGTTATGGAAGAAGCAGCATCGTTCGTATGAAGTGTTGAAAGGACTAAGTGCCCCGTTATAGCGGAACGTATTGCTATTTCAGCTGTTTCCCTATCTCTTATTTCTCCTATCATAATTATATTAGGATCCTGCCTTAAAATTGACCTTAAAGCTGTAGCAAAGCTAAGTCCCGCCTTTTCATTAACCTGCACTTGATTTACACCTTCAAGGGAGTATTCAACAGGGTCCTCAACAGTAATTATATTTATATTGGGTTTGTTAAGTTCCTTCAACATGGCATATAATGTAGTGGTCTTTCCGCTTCCTGTAGGTCCTGTTAAGAGAATTATACCATTGGGATAGCTTAATAGTTTATCAAAAAGAGACATTTCATCATTATCAAGTCCAAGCCGATCTTTTATAATTATAAAACCATTCTTATCGAGTATCCTTAATACTATCTTTTCGCCAAATACAGTTGGAAGCGACGATACCCTGATATCAATATTTCTGCCATCAACAAATACTTCTATCTTTCCGTCCTGAGGGACTCTTTTTTCTGCTATATTCATGTTTGCCATAATCTTTATACGGGTTATAACAGGTCCTTGTGTATTTTTAATTATTCTCATGGCTTCATGTAGTTGCCCATCAATCCTGAATCTTATTCTCAAATCTTTTTCATTTGGTTCAATATGTACATCTGATGCCCTTTCTTTAACCGCTTGCTCTATTATTGAATTTACAAGCCTTACTGCAGGTGCATTGTTTATTTCATCAGAAGAGATATCTTCTATGATTTCATATTTTTTTTCTTCTTTCAATTCTTTTTTAAAGTCCTGTACCGCTTTCTCTGCCTCTTCTTTGCAAAAGATTTTATCAATTGCTTTTAATATACCGTCTTCTGATGCAATCAAGGGTTTTACATTTTGTTTTGTAATAAGTTTAATATCATCAATAGCAAATATATTTAAGGGATCTGCCATTGCCACCTGTATTCCGTCAATATCTTTTTTAATCGGTATTGCTATATGCCTTTTGGCAAGAGTTTCAGGTATTATCTTAGCTATATCCGGATCAATATAAAATTTTTGCAAATCTACATGTGGTATACCGAGTTGAAATTCCAGAGCTTCCAATATCTTTTCTTCTGTGGCATAGCCTTCTTTAACAAGTATCTTTCCAAGCTTTTCACCAGTACGTTTCTGAATATTTATGGCGTTTTCAAGCTGGTTTCTTGTCAGAAAACCTACTTCAATCAATAAGTCTCCAAGCCTTTTTTTGCCCATATTTTTATCCCCCGTAAGCCCTTGATAAATTAAGACATTTAATATTATATTTCTACATTATTTTATAAATTCCTTCTTAATTATAATATTTTTTATCAAATTTTTATTAAAATTCTTTCCAGTCCATATTTTAAAAGAGGCATTTGCCTGATTAAGCAGCATATTTAAACCATTTGTACATTTTATACCATATTTTTCAGCGTATTTTAAAAATAAGGTTTTTTCGGGATTATATATCAGGTCATAGATAAAATTAGATTTTGAAATTATATTTTCGCAAACAGGAGAATTGTTTATATCAGGGTACATGCCTATATTTGTAGCATTTACAAGAATGTCTATTTTTTTCAATTTAGCAAGCTCTTCTAAAGAACAACATGTGCAATTTAAATGAAACTTCTCTTTTATATATTCTGATAAATTCACTGCTTTATCAATGCTCCTATTTGATATAATGATAGATTTTGCACCATTAATTGCAGCCGCAGTACTTACAGCCCTTGCAGCACCACCAGCACCAATAATAATAAAATCTCTTCCTTCAATTTTTTCATTCTCTTCTTTTAAGGATTCAACAAAACCTATCATATCTGTGTTATATCCTTTTAAGCATTCCCTCTCATTTACAATAGTATTAACTGCACCGATGGTTTTAGCTTCATCTGATATGTAATCAAGATATTGTAATACATTTTCTTTATGTGGTATTGTCACATTTATACCCATTATTTTAAGTGCTCTTATACCATCTATTGCCGATTTCAAATTATGAGGTTCCACGTCGAATGTTTCATAAATACAGTTTGATTTGATACTTTCAAAGGCAGTATTATGTATTATAGGTGATAAGCTATGTTTTATGGGGTGACCAATAAGCCCATAGATTTTTGTACTTGCATCAATATTCATATACTCACATCCTTTTAAGTATGTGTTTTTCAAATTTTCTAACAATTTTGGTTAATCCAAACTCTTCCTTTGAGATAGGCACAACCAATATAGTATAGAGTCCAGCCCTATGCCCTCCGAAAATATCTGTAAAAATCTGGTCTCCTATTACTGCTGTCTCAGAAGGTTTGGCATTGAGTATTTTAAGAGCTTTTTTAAAAGGACTCTTTCTTGGTTTAATAGCCCATGCAATACCCGGAACTCCAATTTTTTCTTTAAATCCGTTGACCCTTTTTTTGGTATTATTTGATATGAGACATACCTTAAAACCATTTTCACTTATATTTTTAAACCATTCTAATATTTTATTGTCTACGTATCTTACCTTTTGAGGTACTAAGGTATTATCAATATCAATGATTAAATATTGTATACCCATTTTTTTTAGACTGTCAAAATTAATTTCATATATATTTTTTACACGCATATCTGGTATTAATTTATGGTACAATAGATTCACCCCGTATTCATATAATAAATTAGATTAAAAATAATGTCAATAAAAAATCTTCTCTAACATTATGTCTGGAGAAGATTTTAAAATAACAAGAAGAAAAGAAAAAATAACCGTTATATTGATAATTCCTTTAATAATTTACTTAAAGCTTTTTTTTCTATTCTTGACACATATGACCTTGATATACCCAGCATTTTCGCTATTTCTCTCTGGGTTTTACGTCCACCGTTTTTAAGTCCATATCTTAATTCAATTATTATTTTTTCCCTGTTTTTTAGAACACTATTTATTTTATTATAAAGTTTTTTAACCTGCATTCTAAGTTCTACCTCATCACTAATTTCATCTGCATCTGTTCCCAGTATATCTATAAGGGAGATTTCATTGCCTTCTTTGTCTATGCCTATTGGGTCCTGTAAAGAAACTTCGTATTTTGTTTTTTTCTCAGAACGTAATGACATAAGGATTTCATTTTCTATACAACGTGCTGCATATGTTGCTAAATGTGTACCTTTTGACAAATCAAATGTGCAAATTGCTTTAATAAGCCCTATAGTCCCTATTGATATTAAATCATCAATATCTTTTCCTGTATTACCGTATTTTTTGACCACATGGGCTACAAGTCTTAGGTTTCTTTCTATTAATATATTTTTAGCATCTTCATTACCATTTTTGTATGCTTCAAGGTATTTTTTTTCCTCATCTGGTGTTAATGGTTGAGGAAATGAATTGGCATTTGTTAAATAACCAAAATTTAAAATTTCTTTAACGATAGATGCTGCAAGTGCAATAATTGCCGCCCACATTATTGCCACCTCCATTTTTAATGCCACATATAAATTATATGTTTAAAATACTGTATTGTGCCTGTATTATCTGTAATATTTCATTATTTCATCAGCAATCTGTCTAAAGATTGGGGCGGCTTTTACTCCACCAATATCACCGTTTTTCACAAAGATTGATATTGCATATCTGGGCGTTTCATAGGGAACAAAGCCTGTAAACCAAGCATGATAAATGTTTAAATCCTTGCTTACTTCTGCCGAACCGGTCTTGCCCGCTGAACCATACTGTGTTTCTGCATTTTTTCCTGTTCCATTTAATACAACATCCCTCATCATTTTTTTAATAATTTCCGAAGTACCTTTACTTATTACTCGGTAGAATTTTTCTTTATATAAGTCTTCTACCTCTTTTCCATTTTCATCAACAATTGATTTTACAAGATTAGGCACATGTCGTATTCCTCCATCAGCTATCGTGGCAGCCATATCTGCCGCCTGAAGAGGGGTTATAAGCACTTTACCCTGACCAATTGACAGGTTTCCTATTCCAGCACCATACGTGTCTTCTATTGAAGGCAACATACCGTTTTCTTCTTCCAAAGGCAAATTATTATTTGAGGCGATGCCGAATTTATTAGCCACTTTTATTATATTATCTCCTCCTGTTGCTTCCCCTATTTTTATAAACGTTGTATTGGAGGAAACTTCAAATGCCTTTTCTATATTTATGATTCCATTACTTTCATTTTTAAAATTATGAAATACCACACCATTTATTTCATATGAAGACGTATCAATAAATTCATCTTTAAGGTCTACTTTCCCTTTTTCAAGTGCTGCTGATGCCACTATTATCTTAAATATAGAACCTGGAGGATATGCCATCAATGCTTTATTAATAAGTTCCTCATTTTTACTGCCAATATATTCCTGTATTTTGTTCTGGTCATAATTTGGTCTTGAAGCCATTGCAAGAATGTCACCATTTTTTACGTCTATAACCACTGCAGCACCATTGATAAAATTTTTATCAAGGATATTTTCCACTGCTTTTTGAATATGATAATCAAGTGTTGTTTTAATACCGTATATGTTTTCAGAAGAATATCTTATCTTAAGCCCAAGCCCTTTAAGATAATCATTATTATTGCCATCTTTAAAAACCGCAATAGATTCATTTCCTTCGGTAGTAAGAATTTTGTCAAAGGTTTTTTCCAAACCTATATTTTTATCACCGATATATCCTATGACATGTCTCGCAAGTGTATCAGTATCATATCTTAAAGGAATTGAAAGCATATAAACACCAACTGGTAACTTTCCTTGATATTTCCCTGTATAATTATATTTTAAGAAATCCTTTTTTGAGCAGAGTTCCTTTTTAATATCATTTATAGAATTACCGGTAAGTTTGCTTAAAAATTTTGACACATAATCCTTATCTACAATCATTCCAGGAACCACATATATGTATTCATGTAAACTTCGGTCTGTAAAAGGAATAAGATTTCTATCAAATATCTCTCCGCGTTTTTTACCTATGTTAAAACTTTTTATCTTTTGTTGAACAGCTTTTTGCGAATATATTTCACTGTTAATTATTTGTATGTAATAAAGTCTAAACAATAAAACAAATGTAAGAAGTATCAAAACAAAAGTCAATATTTTTATCCTAAAATTCTTTTCATACATAAAAAAACTCCTTTCGGGATAAATTTATTATTCCCTGAAAAGAGTTTGTGAATACATTTTTTAATTAACTTTCTTCCTAAGCATATAATACTTTTTTACAGGTTTTTTTACAGGTATTTTAATTATCATTTGTGGATGTGGCGCAACTTCAATTTCGTTTTCATTTGCATCTCGCATATTTTCTATAATCTGTTCAAATTGTTCATCCGGACCTATAATTTCAACCGTATCTCCCCTAAATACCCTGTTCCTTTGTTCTATTGTTGCAATACCACTTTTTTCGTCATAATCTAACACAAGCCCAACAAAATTATAGTTTCTTATATACGAAGATGTGGCATAATTGTGATCTTTTGTGGTAGGTTTACCAAAGTAAAAACCTGTTGTAAAACCACGATTACTTATTTTTGTGATTTCATCCATTAACATTTCATCAAAAACATAAGAGCCATCTTTTTCAAGATAATCATCTATTGCCTTTCTATATGCTTTTGTAACAACTGCAATATAATATGAACTTTTGTTGCGCCCCTCTATTTTAAGGCTTGTAATACCCGATTTGATTATTTCGGGAATATACTTAAGCATGCAAAGGTCCTTCGAGTTCATTATATAGGTACCTCGATTATCCTCAGTAATTTCCATATATTCTCCCGGGCGTTTTTCCTCAACAAGATAATATTTCCATCTGCAGGGATGTGAACACTCACCTTTATTGGCATCACGTCCTGTAAGATAATTGCTTAAAAGACATCTGCCAGAATATGAAATACACATTGCTCCGTGTACAAATGCTTCAAGTTCAAGTGAGGGTGGTGTTTTATCTCTTATTTCTTTTATTTCTTCCAAAGAAAGTTCCCTTGCAAGAACTATTCTTTTAGCGCCAAGTTTATACCAAAAAAGTGCACTTTTATAATTAACATTATTTGCTTGTGTGCTTATATGTATTTCCATTTTTGGTGCAATTTCTCTCACAATTGAAAAAACCCCGGGATCAGATAAAATAACAGCATCAATCCCTATATCGTTTATTTCTTCTATATACTCGGATAAACCTTTTAAATCTTCATTATGTGGAAAAATATTTATGGTAATATATGCCTTTTTGCCATGTTTTTTTATATAATTCACTGCATATTTTATTTCATCAAGGCTTAAACCAACCGTAGCTCTTAAGCCATAAGACTTCCCTCCGAAATAAACAGCATCTGCTCCATAGTTTACTGCAATTTTAAGCCTTTCCAAATCCCCTACCGGTGATAAAAGTTCAATCATTTTTTGCTTCCTCCTTAATGCTTAAAGACAATCCGTCCCCAATCGGTATTATTGATGTTGTAAGTTCACTTTTATTAACAAGGGTATCAATAAAATTTCTCATTCTGTATACAATTGTCCTCCTCTTATGCTTCACACTCATTTCACCTTCTATATATCCCTTATACAATATATTATCACATATAAGTAAGCCATCCTTATTTAAGATTCGTAAACATTCATTAAAAAATTCTTCGTAATGACCTTTAGAAGCATCTATAAATATTACATCATATTTCTTGTTTAAATTTGGAAGAACCTCTATCGCATCACCCAATATCAATTCTACTCTGTCGAGAAGGGATGCCCTTTTAAAATTATTCCTTGCCATTTCTGCTCTGTCTATATCCTTTTCTATTGTCAGCAATTTTGCATTTTTATATGAATTTAACATAATGATAGCAGAATATCCAATTGCAGTACCTATCTCAAGGATATTTAGAGGTTTTTTTATTTTAATAATTATGTTTAAAAAATTTGCTACTTCCGGTTTGATAATAGGAATATAATTTGTTTCAGCATAGAATTCTATTTCTTTTAATAATTCTTTGGTTCTATATAGTCTTAAATGTTTCATTTCAATTTCACTCATATCTTTCATCCTTAATGATTTTCTATTTTCTTCTGTTCTTCTAAATGCTGGCTATATGTCTGACTAAACACATGTGTACCATCGTTTTTTGCAAAATAATAATAGTAGTCATTATGTTTAGGATATAATGCAGCCTCAATAGACTTCAAACCGGGATTACTTATAGGTCCTACCGGCAAGCCAAAATTTATATAGGTATTATAAGGAGATTTAATTTCCAAATCCTTATATGACAACTTATCCTTATGAACTCCTAATGCATATTGTACTGTAGCATCTATTTGCAGTTTCATATTTTTTTTTAGTCTATTATATATAATTCCAGCAATCAAGGGTCTATCTTTTTCTACCTTAGCCTCTTTCTCAATCATTGATGCAACAATTACAACCTGATCAGGATTCATTCCAATGTTTGCAGAATTATTTCTAATATACTTTTGATATATATTATCAAACCTTGAAAGCATTAATTTTATTATGTCATGTTCATTAGTACCAATACTTATCTCATAGGTATCAGGAAAAAGATATCCTTCTAATCTATCAGGACGATTTTGAGGAATATTCTTTAAAAAATCATAATTAAATACCCCATTCTGTGCTTCCCACATAAACTTATCTTTATTTGCAAGCCCCATATCTGAAAGCCTATTAGCAATGTCTTCGACCGTAAATCCCTCCGGAATAGTAAATTTTATTGTATCAATCTGAGATTTTCCGGATTTAAGTTTATTTATTATTTCATCTGTAGTCATATTTGTACTTAAAAGATATTTTCCAGCTTTAATTTTATTTTCACAATTATTAGCTTTTACTCTTAGTATGAAAAATGATTTATTTTTTATAAGACCTTCCGAATAAAGAACTTTTGCGATATCTTGTGTTGTATAACCATCAGGTATTTTAACAATTTTCTGTATATTGCTATTACTAACAGGAGTAAATAAATTTTCATAATACAAAAAAGAAGATAAAATAAAAAATATTACAATAATTATTAATAATCTACTCCCCTTTTTTCTTTTGTTTTTTACATTTATCATAAAATTCTCTCCTAAAATACATTTATTATACAAAGATTATATAATTTTAAACAAAGAAAAACAAGCAAGCAATTGCTCACTTGTTCGTAGAATTTACGTTAACGACCTCCATTATAATCTTCGTTATATCATCCATTATCTTCGAGAAACTATATTCTGCATACAAATATGAACTTAAATCCGGATTCAAATTTAAAATGTCATATAACTTTTTCAAAGATTCTATTTCCTGCTCATCTGGTTTTTTACCGGATAATTCTTTAGCATGTATTTCCAGTTGTTTTTCCTTAAAGTCCTTTAACATTCTTTTATTTTCTTCGTTTGAATTTATTTTTTTAATAGCTTCTTTATAAGAAATATATTCCGGTAACTGTTCGATTGCCTTTTTCAACTCATATGCCTTATCATATACATTCATAATATTACCTCCATTAGATTTCCATTATTATTGGTAATATCATAGGATTCCTTTTGGTTTTTTCGTATAATAAACTACTTAAACAATCTTTTATCATTGTTTTTATTGAAGTCCACTCACATATATCATCTTTTTCGCATTGACTCAATGTCTTTCTAACAAGGTTTTTTGCTTCTTCAATCAAATCTTCTGATTCTCTGACATAAACAAAACCACGTGATATAATATCAGGTCCTGCTATTATGCTTCTTTTTTCTTTCGAAATTGTAACTACAACTACAAACAATCCATCCTGTGATAGATGTTTTCTATCTCTTAATACAATATTTCCAACATCTCCTACTCCCAGTCCATCCACTAGAACCTTACCTGCTGTTACTGTACCGGTAATTCTTCCAGAACTTTTTGTAAATTCAAGAACTGTACCATTATCAGCAATAAAAATATTTTTTGGATCCATGCCAAGACTTTCAGCAAGATGCGCATGCTGTTTTAAATGTCGATATTCTCCATGTACGGGAATAAAAAACCTCGGTTTAATTAGTGTGTGAAGTAATTTTATTTCTTCTTGGCAAGCATGACCCGATACATGAACATCTGCTAATGTATCATAAATAACTTCTGCTCCTTTTTTAAATAATTGATTTATTACTCTGGAAATAAACTTTTCATTTCCTGGGATTGCTGATGCTGAAATAATTACAGTATCACCGGGAACAATTTCCACCTTTTTGTGTTCCGATGATGCCATACGCGTAAGTGCAGACATGGGCTCGCCTTGACTTCCTGTCGTTATTATAACAACTTTATCAAAGGAAAGCTTATTTGCTTCATCAAGGTCTATTAATATATCAGCAGGTATATCTAAATAACCCAGTTCCTTTGCAACATTTACAACATTTATCATACTTCTTCCGGAAATGGCAACTTTGCGTCCAAACTTATGTGCAGAATCAATTATTTGCTGGACTCTGTGTATATTTGATGCAAATGTTGCAACAATAATCCTTTGTTCCGCTTTTCTAAAAAGGTTGTCAAAGGTTTCTCCTACTGTCCTTTCAGACATTGTATAACCGGGTCTTTCAATATTTGTACTATCACATAACATTACCAAAACTCCTTGTGCTCCAAGTTCTGCAAACCTGTGAAAGTCAGCAACCTCTCCGGCAATCGGTGTATAATCAATTTTAAAGTCCCCGGAATGAAATATTACTCCCACCGGTGTGTGAATTGCCAGTGCAACTGAATCTGCTATACTGTGTGTTGTTCTTATGAATTCTATTTTGAATTGCCCTATCTTAACTGTTTCTTTTGGTTTTACAGTTATTAATTTGCTATCCCTTAATAAACCGTACTCTTTTAATTTATTCTCAACAAGACCCAAAGTTAAACGTGTTCCATATATAGGTAAATTTAACTGTTTTAATACATATGGAAGTGCTCCTATATGATCTTCATGTCCATGTGTCAAAACAATAGCTTTCACTTTGTCCTTATTTTTCAACAAATAGGATATATCCGGAATAACCAGATCTATTCCCAGCATCTCATCATCCGGAAAGGCAAGACCACAATCCACAACTATTATGTCGTTTCCGTATTCAAATACAGTCATATTCTTACCGATCTCGTTAAGCCCACCCAGTGGAATTATTTTTAATTTTGCTTTATTTGTCAAATACATATCTCCCTTCAGGTTTATATTTGTAATATTATTTTGTCCAATTTAATATAGATCAAAAACAGCTTTACCCGTACAACACACTAATTAATTTTATTATACTTTATTTAATTAATTAGTTCAAGTAAATTTACAGAAAACCCCGCCACTTGTGACGGGGAGTAGTCAGAGAAAACTGAAAAAGCCTGCTTTTACTGGCAAGCTTTTTCAATGATTTGTTCTGCATTTACTGCAGTAACCGAAAAATTTCACATTATGGTCAATAACCTGAAAGTGTTTTGTTTTTTCAATGATTTCCTCAAGATTTTCCAATAAGTCTCCTTCCATTTCTATTACATTTCCACATTTAAGGCATATTAAATGATGATGTTGATGATTTTCATCATGATGCAACTCATATCTGCTTCTACCGTCATCAAAATTCACTTTAAAGATGATTCCAAGGTCATCAAAAAGCTGAAGGGTTCTATAAACAGTTGCAAGTCCTATATCTGGATTTTTTTTCTTGACAAGGTCATATATTTCCTCCGGAGATAAATGCTTCCCTTGGTTTTCCATAATAACATCAAGTATTACACGTCTTTGTGTTGTAAGTTTAAATCCCTTTTGCCTTAAACTATTTTTAAGATTGTCTATATTATTCATTTTTCCCCCACCTTGATTTGATTCATTTTTATTAGTTTATGCTTTACATTCTCAATTGTCAATAAAAAATAAAAATACTGTTTAAAACTTATTAAACAATATTTTATAAGTCTATGTTTAAAAGGATAAATTTTATTTTTAATTTGTATTATCTTTATTAAAAAAGATATACCATTTGGTATATCTTAATTTTCATGATTATGACTGCAATTACATCCTTTATCATCATTGCAATTACATTCATTATTATCGCAGTCTTCACCATATTCCTCCATAAGCTCATTATATGCTTCAACCACATCATTAAATTCATCTTCATCTTCTATTCCAACAAATAAGTCTTCTCCGTTTTCATCCTGCTCAACTTTTAAAATATAAGCATCATCACTATCATCGTCAATCGGTGCAACAACCGCATATTTGTTATCGTCCAGTTCAAATGATGCAATAAGTTCAAAATTTACCTCATTTCCCTCGTCATCAACCAATTGAATTATTTCATTATCCAAAAAAATCACCTCTTCTGTTAAGATAGTCTAATTGTATAATACAATTTTTTTCCTGTCAAGCAAAGTTAATCTTTTCTTTTTGAATCAAGATAACTTTGAAGTATTAGCGTTGCAGCTACTTTATCAATGACTAATTTTCTTTTTGAACGCCTTACATCCGCTTTTTCTATCAACATCCTGTTTGCTTCAACAGTTGTAAGTCTTTCATCCCATAAAAAAATCGGTAAACTTATTTCTTTTTTAAGATTTTCAACGAATCTTATGACCTTCTCTCCTTGAGGTCCTATCGAACCATTCATGTTTTTAGGAAATCCCACAACAATTTCTTCAACCATAAAATTTTCGACGATCTTTTTTATTTCTTCTATATCTTCATTCTCTACCGTTCTCCTTATTGTTTTCATTCCCTGTGCAATAAGACCTGATGGATCACTAACAGCAATACCAATTGTTTTATCGCCTAAATCTAATCCTATTATGCGCAATATTTATCTCCCCATTCAACAACTATAATATCCACCTCACAGCAATTATGTGAGGTGGATATTTATTTTTCTAAATAATTTTTCACGAGTTCTTCGATTAATTCATCTCTTTCAATCTTTCTAATTAGGTTTCTCGCATTTTCATGGCTTGTTATATATGTTGGGTCACCTGATAATAGATAGCCAACTATCTGATTAATAGGGTTATAACCCTTCTCAGAAAGAGCATTATACACCTTAAGCAATATTTCCTTAGCTTTGTTTTTTTCATTTTCCACATGGTATCTCATCGTTTCATTATTTTTATTAACCATTTTATATCACTCCTAAGGTAAATTACCCATTATTTAATATCTTTTAATTTTATAATATATTAAATAATGGAAATAATCAAGCTTTTATTTGATTTGCTTTTTTAGGATATTAAAAGCTTCTTGTAATGCATAATCAACTTTATTGGCATCTTTACCTACGCCTTGAGCCATATCAGGTCTTCCACCGCCGTTGCCACCTGTCAGCTTACATATTTCCCTTATAATATTTCCTACATTTACACCCATTTTCACTGTGTTTTTTGTAGCCATTCCTAAGAAATTAATTTTATTATTTTTTTGAGAGGTAAAAATTAAAACAGTAGTTTTTAATTTCTCCTTAAGTATATCGCCTATTATTTTTAAGCTATCCATGTCAAAATCTTCTAAACGTGCAGATACGAATTTTATACCTTGTACATCAATATGGGACTTTTCCAAATTATCTGATACTAACATGGCTATATTCATTTTTAATTGTGCTGTCTCATCTTGCATTTCTTTAAGATTTTGATTTAACTGTTCTATTTTAATTATTATATCTTTTTTTGGAACTTTTAAAATTTCAGCAGCCGTATCAAGAATTAATTCTTTTTCATTTATGTATTTAATTGCATTGCGACCCGTTACAGCCTCAATACGCCTGGTACCTGCAGCTACACCGCTTTCAGATATAATCTTAATAAGACCTATAAAGCCCGTATTTTTTACATGTGTACCACCACACAGTTCCTTACTATAATTATTAATCTTAACAACCCTGACAGCATCTCCATACTTTTCTGTAAATAATGCCATCGCACCATTTTTCAATGCTTCATCATATGTCATAACCTCTACTGCGACATCAATATTCTGATATATTTTTTCATTTACAATATCTTCTATACGTTTTAATTCATCTTTTGTTACTGCCTGATAGTGCGTAAAATCAAATCTCAATCTTTCAGATGACACATATGAACCTGCTTGGTGCACATGCTCCCCCAGAGTATCTCTTAATGCTTTATGGAGAAGATGTGTTACTGTATGGTTTCTGGCAGTATCAAGTCTTTTATCAATATCAATCAAGGCTTCCACCATATCCTCAGTGTTTATTATACCTCTTTCTATAGTGCCTATGTGTATAAATTTATCACCTGCAACCCTTTTACAATCATTGATTTTTATTAAAACATCTTCATTTTTAAGAATTCCCTGGTCCCCTGTTTGACCCCCACTTTCAGCATAAAATGGTGTAACATCAAGTATAATGCTGACATCATCACCCGCTTCTGCACTTTCAATAAGTTCGTTATCCTTTATTATGGATAAAACTTTGGAGTGTGTTTCTACATTGTCATAACCAACAAAATGTGTTTTTATATCTTTTAAACCTTCATATATATCCTTTTCCCATATATTGTTATCTTCTTTTCTGCTGCTTCTCGCTCTTATCCTCTGCTTATCAAGTTCTTTCTTATATTCTTCTTCATCAACATCAATTCCAACTTCCTGAAGAATTTCTTTTGTTAAATCTATAGGAAATCCATATGTATCATAAAGCTTAAATGCCTTTACGCCATCAAGTATATTTTCACCTTGATTCTTAAGCTCTTCAACATATAAATTAAGAATATTCAACCCTTGATCTATTGTTTCCTTAAATCTTTCTTCTTCAATTTTTACAATCTTCTTTATATAATCTTTTCTCTCAACTAATTCAGGGTATGCATCTCCATAATGTTTAATGACAACATCAACAATTTTATATAAAAAAGCTTCATTTAAACCAAGAAGTTTACCATGACGAGCAGCCCTTCTCAAAATTCTTCTTAAAACATATCCTCTTCCTTCATTTGACGGCAGGATACCATCAGAAATCATAAAAACAACTCCTCTTATATGGTCAGTAATAACCCTCAAGGATATGTCCGCCTTTTTGTCTGTTCCATACTTTACGCCTGAAATTTCTCCAACAAAATCCGTTATACCTCTAACAACATCCACATCAAAAATACTATCAACATCCTGCATTACTGTTGCAATTCTCTCAAGTCCCATCCCTGTATCAATATTAGGATTTGGAAGAGGATTATAATTACCTTCTGCATCCTTATTAAATTGTGTAAACACAAGATTCCAAAATTCAATAAATCTATCACAATCACAGCCTATGCCGCACTCAGGCTTACCACAACCTTTATCTTCTCCTCTATCAAAATATATTTCTGAGCAGGGACCACATGGTCCTATACCAATTTCCCAAAAATTATCTTCTTTTCCCATACGAACAATTTTCCCAGCAGGAAGCCCAACGATTTTATTCCATATTTCAAATGCCTCATCATCTTTTTCATATATTGTAACCCATAACCTTTCTTCAGGTAATCGAAGTTCTTTGGTAACAAATTCCCATGCCCAGAGTATAGCTTCTTTTTTAAAATAATCACCAAACGAAAAATTTCCCAGCATCTCAAAGAATGTTCCATGTCTTGCTGTCTTTCCGACTCTTTCAATATCTGGTGTTCTTATGCATTTTTGACATGTTGTTACCCGTTTACTGGGAGGTATTTCTTTCCCTGTAAAATATGGTTTAAGCGGTGCCATTCCAGCATTTATTAGCAATAAGCTCTTGTCGTTTTTAGGAATTAATGAAAAACTTGGTAACCTTAAATGCCCTTTGCTTTCAAA
This sequence comes from Aceticella sp. 75b-Ac, assembly GCF_056032965.2. NCBI lineage: Bacteria > Bacillati > Bacillota > Clostridia > Thermoanaerobacterales > Thermoanaerobacteraceae > Aceticella > Aceticella sp. 75b-Ac. The sequence goes on along the minus strand of NZ_CM190971.1, from coordinate 465,481 downwards.
AAAACTTAGATATTTCTCCCTTAACTCATTCATTCCGAGTTTTTCCATGTTTACCTCCTTAAACTGTTAAAAAACCGTCCTCAGAGGGACGGGAATTTCCTTCTTTTTTGAGTATATTATACTGAAAAAAAGATATTAAGTCAATAATAGCGTTAAGTTTTAATTTTTATACCTCAATAAATATATCCTTCAATATAACCTTTATTATAGCTGTAATCGGTACTGAAAAAAGCATTCCCCATATCCCAAAAAATTCTTCTCCAATAAGCAAAGATACAATGATTGTAATAGGATGCAGATCAACACTATCGCTCATAATTTTTGGGGCTAAATAGCCACACTCCACCTGCTGTACAAGTATGAAAATAATAAAAGCCCACATTCCCTTATAAGGCGAATCCAGCAGTCCCATCCCTACCGCAGGTATTGCCCCTAAAATTGGTCCAAAATAAGGTATAATATTTAATACTCCTGCTATTATACCTATTATTATGGCATACTTCACCTTTATTAAAAGCAAGCCTAAGGAGGTAAACAATGCGACAAAAAGCGAAATATAAATTTGCCCTCTTACAAATTTGCTTAAAACCTTATCAATATCAGTTAAAACCAAAATAAATTTATCCTTATTTTTTTCAGGTATTATGTCTTTTATTTCATTTTTAAATATATCTTTATCTTTAATTAAATAATAGGTTATAATAGGTGTTAATATTAGATTCATAATTATTCCAGTAAATGATAATATATGTTTAATAATATTATTTGCCTTATTTACAAAAAATGCATTTGCTTTTTCAATATTTTTATCTGCAATATCTTCGAATTCTCTTGGCAGATATATAAGGTAATTATGTTTTATATTGTACAGATAATCATTGATATGATTAATATATACAGGCAGCATTTTAAATATATTGGCAAATTCATCTAAAATAAACGGAATTATATATAATACAAACACAAACATTAAAATTAATAACAATAAAAATACAACTATTATTGAAACTGTCAGATTTAAACCTTTCTTTTCAAAATATCTTACAAACGGACTTATTAAATATGCTGTTACAAAGGATATGAAAAATGGAAATAATATCTCTTTAATTTTTTCTGTATCTTTAAAAATGAAATATAGAAAAAATATTATTATTAAAGTTCCAATTACATATATAATATATTTTTTAATAGATTTCATAACCTCCACCTTAAAATAAAAGGGCACTTTGGCCCTTTATAATTTATTAACTTTGTGAAATAATTTTGATAATCCCATTTGCAAAACCTGTCTCATTTTTTTTGATTTTATTCTTGGAAATACAAAAGCTGCCATTGCTGCACCAGCAAGAAAACTTTTTATATATTTTCCTTTTTCGTTCATGATAGCACCTTCCTTCTGTATTTTTATAATAAGTTTTTTATACCTCCCCTTGTAAAAAATGTAGGGTTTCTTAATATTATCTTATCTTCTATTATATCTAAATCTTTAGTTTTAATTAATTTTAACCCATTCATTAAATCTGTTAAAAAGCCCTTACTTATTTCTATATAATTTATTGTTCTCATTTTTTCATCTAATATAAGGTCATATACTTTACCATAAAAATTATTTTTCAAATCATAAACATCTTTATCTAAAATATTATATTTCCCATTAATAATATCAAGCAATACTTTGCTTTTGTCAATATCAAATATTGATTCTGAATTTCTAATAAATATTTTCTTATTGATATCTATTATATCATCATTATAAATTATTTTTGGGTTTTTCAGAAAGCCTTCTTCATCAATTAATATCCCAATTATTTTTCCATTTATATTTTTATATAAAATATTATTTATTTCACCTAATGTTGTTTTATCCTGTAGGGATACTATTGGCATACCGATTATGTTCTTTAAAAATATCACCCTAATCCCCCCTTTTTAGCACAATATTATTTTCCCCCTAAATAAAATAAAAATGCACACATTAAATGTACATTTTTTAATATTAATATTTAATTATTTTTTGTTTATCTCATTTATTTACCTCTACACCTTGTTTTTTATAATAGTCCTCAATAGCTTCTTTTACAGCTTGTTCAGCAAGGACGGAACAGTGCATTTTAACAGGTGGTAGTCCGTCCAAAGCATCTGCAACAGCTTTATTTGTAAGTTTAAGCGCTTCATCTATCGTTTTTCCTTTTATCATTTCGGTTGCCATGCTGCTTGTTGCTATTGCTGCACCACATCCAAAGGTTTTAAACTTTACATCAACAATTATCCCGTCTTCAATTTTAAGATACATCTTCATTATATCTCCGCAAACAGGATTGCCAACTTCAGAAACGCCGTTCGCATCTTCAATTTCTCCCACATTTCTTGGATTCATAAAATGATCCATGACTTTTTGACTATACAAGTTTTTTCTCCTCCTTAACCCTTTTAAATAATGGTGACATTTCCCTTAATCTATTAACTATATTTGGTAAAACCTCTAAAACTTTTTCAACATCTTCATCTGTATTCTCTTTGCCTATAGACAGTCTCAATGAGCCATGTGCTATTTCATGCGGAAGCCCGATTGCAAGCAATACGTGTGACGGATCAAGTGTACCGGAAGTACATGCCGAACCGCTTGACACACATATTCCAGCCATATCAAGGCTTAAAATCATTGATTCACCTTCAACAAATTCTATGGATACATTGACATTACCTGGAAGCCTTTTTGTTGGGTGTCCATTTAATCTTGTATAAGGTATTTTCTCCAATATTCCATTTATAAGCTTATCTCTTAAATATTTCAGTTTATTTATATGAGAATCCAGATCGTTTGTAATAAGCTCTATTGCTGTACCAAGTCCCACAATACCGCCTACGTTTTCAGTACCTGCCCTTCTGTTTCTCTCCTGTGCTCCACCATGTATAAGCGAATGCAACTTAACACCCTTCTTTATATACAATGCTCCAACACCCTTAGGTCCATATATCTTATGAGCAGACAACGATAATAAATCAATGTTTATTTTTTTCACATCTATTGGTATGTTTCCAACTGCCTGTACAGCATCTGTATGAAAATATATTCCTTTTTCGTGCGTTATCCGAGCAAGTTCTTCAATTGGTTCTATCGTACCTATTTCATTATTTGCGAACATAATAGACACAAGAATTGTTTTACCTGTAATCGCATTTTTTAAGTCTTCTGGGCTCACTAATCCATATTTGTCAACAGGGAGATATGTAATTTCAAATCCCTGCTTTTCAAGATACTGGCATGTATGAAGGATGGCATGATGTTCTATTGATGTCGTAATTATATGATTGCCTTTGTTTTTCAACGCATAAGCAACACCCTTTAATGCCCAGTTATCAGACTCTGAACCGCCGCTTGTAAAATATATTTCATCTGAATTAGCTCCAATTGCTTTTGCAACCTTATCTCTTGCTTCTTCTATTGCCTTTTTTGTTTCCTGCCCATATGAATATAAGGAAGATGGATTTCCAAAGAGATTTTTATAATACGGCAGCATTGATTCTAATACCTCGGATCTTACAGGAGTGGTTGCCGCATTATCAAGATAGATTCTTTTCATTAAAATTCCTCCTAAATACTATAATAAATTTATAAAATAAATGCGTTTTTTTGATCCGTTTTTTTGTAATCCTCTAACATGTCCTGCAATGTTATTGAGTCAATAACTTTATTTATACTATCTCTTATCTTTTCCATAACAATTTTTGTCGGACATTTATCCGCTCTATTACATTCGAAAGGAACATCCTCTATAACACAATCTGCAGGTGCTAATGACCCTTCAAGTGTTCTAATAACATCACCAACGGTTATCTTATCAGGTGGTAAGGATAACATATATCCTCCCTGCGCTCCTCTTACACTTTTTACAAGTTCCGCTCTTCTAAGTATTGCTATTAGTTGTTCAAGGTATTGTTCAGATAATCCTTCATTTTCAGCAATTGTTTTTAAAGAAATCGGTCCTTCTCCATAATACAATGCAAGTTCAAACATTGCTCGTACACTATATCTGACTTTTGTTGATAATTTCATGGAACCACACTCCTAATTCCTACTATTCAGCTCGGAATTACATAAAAAGAATACCACTATATTTGAGTTTTGTCAATATCATAGTTTATTAAAATCACAGTTTGCTCAAATTTCCTTTGTTTTATATTATTAAACTTTTATAATTTCTTATATTCGTAAATCTCGTTAATAACCAAAAGTGTTCTACATAAAACAAAAAGCTCCCATAAACGAGCTTTTTTAACCTCCAAGTGTCACATCCTGTCTGGAATACCACTCTAATGCATTATATAGATGTTCAGGTTTAAAATCAGGCCAGTAATCATCTATTACATAAAAATCAGCGTAAATGGACTGTATAGGCAAAAAACCGCTCAGTCTCCTTCTCCCTCCCCATCTTATTATCAAATCTACCCGTGATATATCTGCTGACGGCAAAAAACTCAATATATTAGCATTGACGTTTGCATTTTTGTAATTAATAAATGCAGAATTCAAATCCCATTGCCATCCATAATTAACAAGAAAATTAACTTTTATTTTACCGTTTCCTAATTGAATCCGTTTGGTATATGGAAGCAGTTCTTTCGGAAACATAGGTGAATTGTAGTTACCGATTACCAGAAGGTTCGCATCTTCTTTTTCAAGCATTCTCACCGCATCCACGCAGGCTTTTTGAAAAGCTATCGTTTGAACAGGTGGTCTTCTTGTATTATCTTGTGTAAAACCGTAATATGTTAATTCTCTAACGCCTAGTTGTTTGCAAAGTCTATATAATTCTAAGCCGGGGTTTAATCCAAAAACATATCCCGCTTCTTTGGACATGTTTTTGCTAACAGCCCAACGCCTATTGCCATCCGGAATTATGCCTATATGGTCAGGTATGCGATACAAATATATTCCTCCAGATCTATAATTTATTTTAGTAATAAGATTATTTCCTTTTAAAGAATAAAGTATACATTAAAACGGTATAAAAAATTAATTTTTTATACCGTTTTAATAATTTTTTTAAATATTCATATGTTGAACCCGCTAAAATGCCATCATGCTTTAGCGTGAACCTTATTTAATGTGCAATACCCATCTTCAATCCCGACAGCTTCCACATCCTTATCCTCCCTTATTTTATTTTTTCAAGTTTTCCAGCCATTCTTTCATCTTTTTTTCGTATCCCAAGAATGAAGGACTATAATATTTACGCCCAATTAATTCATCTGGCAGATATTGCTGAATAACATAATGATTTTTATAATTATGTGCATATTTATATTCAATACCCCGATCTAATTTTTTTGCTCCTTCATAATGAGAATCCTGCAAATGTTTTGGTACTGTACCTGTCCTTAAGCTCTTTACATCTTCTAATGCCATGTCTATACCTTTAATAGCCGAATTGCTTTTAGGAGCACAAGCAACATATATCGCAGCTTGTGCTAATATAATCCTTCCTTCAGGCATGCCTATGAAATTTATTGCATTAAAAGCAGATACAGCAAGAATTAGAGCATTGGGATCGGCATTTCCGACATCTTCGGCAGCGCATATTACAATTCTTCTTGCAATGAATTTTGGATCTTCACCTGCATATATCATTTTTGCAAGCCAGTATAATACTGCATCAGGATCAGAGCCTCTCATACTTTTTATAAATGCAGATACTGTGTCATAATGGTTATCACTATTTTTATCATACTTCAATGCTTTTTTCTGTATACTTTCTTGTGCGACATTTAAATCTATATATATAATTCCGTTTTTGTCAGGTGATGTTGTTAAACAAGCAAGTTCTATAGCGTTTAGAGCAGCTCTAGCATCTCCATCGGCATTATTTATTATATGATTGAGCGCTTCTTCTGTTATTCTTATATTTTCATTTCCCAATCCTCTTTTTTTATCAGTAATTGCATTTAACAATATTTCCTTAATATCCTCATTGCTTAGAGGAAAAAGCTCAAAAATCATTGACCTTGATATTAATGGTTTTATAACTTCAAAATAAGGATTTTCTGTAGTTGCACCAATAAAAATAACCGTTCCATCTTCAACATATGGAAGCAATGCATCCTGTTGTGATTTATTGAATCTATGAATTTCATCAATAAAAAGAATTGTCCTTTTGCCGTACATTGAGAGGGTGTCCTTTGCTTCAGCAACAATCTTTTTTATATCGGAAATACCTGATGTAACTGCATTTATTTTTTCAAAATTGGATTTTGTCGTATTTGCAATAATATTAGCAAGTGTTGTTTTACCGCTACCGGGTGGTCCATAAAATATAAGTGAGGTTATTTTATCAGCCTTTATTGCCCTGTATAACAGTTTGTCTTTTTTAAGAATATGCTTTTGCCCTATGAATTCATCAATGGTTTTAGGGCGCATTCTATCTGCCAACGGAGCATTTTTGTTTCTAAAATTATTTCTTGCCATATCAAACATATTCATATATATCACCTTTTCGCAAAGACAGACAAGGGACGGTTCTCTTGTCTGTATGATAAAATTTTATTTAAATCATTATAAATTTCTATTAATAAAGTTCTCAAATTCTGCTTTGGGTTTTGCACCAACAATCTTTTCAACTATTTTCCCATCTTTAAATATTATAATTGTAGGAATACTCATTACTTTAAACTTCATAGCAAGTTCATTTTTTTTATCTACATTTATCTTGCCTACCTTGACTTTGCCTTCATAATCATGTGCTAATTCATCAATTATTGGTGATACCATTCTGCACGGACCGCACCACTCAGCCCAAAAATCTACTACAACCGGAATATTGGAATTTAAAACCTCTTTCTCAAAATTTTGATTTGTAATTTCAGTTATAGACATTTTTAATTCCTCCTCAGTTAATTTTATATCTTTAATATTTAAAGATATCTTATTTTATAAATTTTATAAATACATCCACAAGTTCATCTATTATTACATCCTGTTTTTCTGTCGTCATTGCATCTCTAACGCAACTGCATGTATAACTTTTAAGAAGTATTTTACCAACACTGTTTATGGCAGACCTAACTGCTGCAACCTGTACAAGCACATCTATACAATACGTGTCTTTATCTATCATCTTTTGCAATCCTTTAACTTGACCTTCAATTTTCCTTAACCTTCTAATCAAATCATCTTTTTTATTTTTATAAGAATCCATATATATCCTATCCTCCTATACCCCTATAAGGTACCTTAATTATAATTCATTAATGATGTTTTGTCAATATATCCATTTTTTGAGTTCTCCTACAACTGATTGATTTATGATAATGTCTTCATATACCACTTTTGATTATATCCCAAATCTAAAAAAGTATGCTATATACTATTCTTTTATATTTGTTTGCATATTTTTTAAGTTGTTGACAAATTTATGATATAATCATAAAGGAAAAATATATTAAATCAAGCATCAAAAATAAAAAATGAATGAAGGGAGAGAAATGGTTATATAAACCATGAAATCATATGTACAAACAGCATAATTTAAAACAAATATTATGGATTTTATCAGCATGGGCTATTTCACGTCTTGCTTTGCTTTTTATAGGATGGGGGGCAAATCTTCGTATCCCAGGAGGCAATCCATCACAACCTTGGCCTATGCCAAATGAACCACTTTTATTTACTATGTGGGACCGATATGATTCCCAATGGTATCTTGCTATTGTACAACATGGCTACAATATTCCAATTAATTCTCATTATTCTCCACAAGCCTTTTTTCCGCTTTACCCTATGTTAATAGGTTTGGTTGAAAGGCTTACAGGTATTCCTCCTGTAATAATTGGTGTAATACTTTCTAACCTCTTTTTTATTGTTGGATTGTTATTTCTCAACCAATTAGTAGAACAGCGCTTTGGTTCAGAAGTAGCTCATACAACAGTGCTTTTTCTTATACTTTTCCCAACAGCCTTCTTTTTTTCTGCAATTTATACTGAATCCCTTTTTTTGATGGGAACAGTGATAGCCTTCTGGGCTGCAGATCGCAACCGTTGGTGGCTGGCGGGTATAGGAGGAGCTATTGCTACCTTAACACGTAATTTAGGTATCATGCTTATTATTCCTTTAATATTGCTTGTATGGGAACAATATGGCAAAAGAGCTTGGCGTAAATGTATACCACTTCTTCTTATTCCGGGGGCTTTTGCACTTTGGGCATTATTTCTGTGGTGGAATACTAAAGACCCTTTACGGTTTGTTCATGCGGAGAGTGGCTGGGGAAGAGTCCTGCAACCGCCATGGATGGGTATTGCTATGGCTTTTTATCGAATAGTAACACCTGCGCCACCCTTCATATGGTCAAAAAATATTTATATAAGTGCCTGGAAACCGCAATTTGCTCCATTTTACAGCTTGATTGACGGAGTATCAGCTTTGGCTGGAATATTTTTATCTCTTTTAGGACGTCGCTACGGGCTGCCTTGGTCATGGATAATATTTGCTTTGATTTGTGTTTTGATTCCAATGTCAGCCCCTACTCTTCATTCCATGACACCATTAGCCAGTATGTCACGTTATATTGTTGTAATCTTCCCCATAATGGTTACATTGGCACAGATGGTTAAGGATAGACCTAACTTAAAAATAGCTCTTATGATCGCATTACCAATGATTCAAGCTTTTTTCTTTATTCTTTTTACAACTTGGAACTGGATCGCTTGAATAATATTTCAAGTACAAAGCAAGGTATTTTCTCACCTTGCTTTTTCAGTAAAAAGTTTAAAGTTATGCTTTCATTCTCTCATTGGCTTAAATAAGTTTGGTAACCAATTAAATCTTTAATTACTTCACCAGCTAATATAAGACCTGCAACTGATGGAACAAATGAAATGCTTCCGGGAATATGATTTCTTTCAGTAGAAGTTTTTTCATTGCTGATTAAACTGTAATTTTCTTCATTTATATCAATTTCATAAAATGGCTTTAAAGGCTTTTCCTTTGAATAGACAACTTTTAAAGATTCCACCCCTCTTTTTTTAAGTTCATGTCTCATAACTTTTGCAAGTGGGCATACACTGGTTTCATATATATCAGCTACTTCAAATTTTGTAGGTTCAAGCTTATTTCCTGCCCCCATACAGCTTATAATCCGTATACCCATATCCTTCGCTTTAGTAATAAGGTCAATCTTTGAAGAAACCGTATCGATGGCATCTACAATATAATCATAATCTTGTGACAATAATTTTTCACTGTTTTCAGCACAATAAAATTCTTTATATGCTAATACCTTTGCATCAGGATTAATATCTAAGATTCTTTCTTTCATTATCTCTACCTTTGGTTTTCTGAGGGTCTTTCTTGTGGCAATTAATTGTCTATTTATATTTGTAATGCAAATCATATCATTATCTACAATTACAAGCTTGCCAATACCACACCTTGCAAGTGCTTCAACTGTATATGAACCAACACCGCCTACTCCAAATACAGCAACCGTACTAACTTTCAATTTATCAAGATTTTCTTTGCCTATTAATAATTCCGTTCTTGAAAAAGAATGAAACATTATATTCCTCCAATAATAAATCCCCATGGTGCCGTTATGCGGCAGTTTTGAACCTGCTCTCGCAGGTGGGTGCTCTCCTGGCAGTTTCATATTTCCATTCGTAGATGGCATATATTCCGCTGTCAGAGTTAAGCTCCCATTTAATATGTGTTGGCTCAAAACAATGACCGTATTACACGAACACCACAGGGTATCTACTTTTTCTATTTATATTTTAACACTTTTTTAATTTTATTTCAATAGTAAACGTTTATTTCTCAATTTTTATATGCAATTCTTCAAGCTGACCTTCTGATACAAGAGATGGTGCATCTGTCATAAGACAGACAGCATTTTGAGTTTTAGGGAATGCAATGACATCTCTTATATTCTCTGTTCCGGTCATAAGCATTGTAAGCCTATCAAGTCCATATGCAATACCGCCATGTGGTGGTGCACCATACTTAAATGCATCAACAAGGAATCCAAATCTTTCTTGGATCACTTCATTACTGAAACCCAATATCTTGAACATCTTTTTTTGAAGTTCTGTATCATGTATTCTAATACTTCCTCCACCTATTTCAACACCATTTATTACCATGTCATATGCTTTTGCTCTTACACTTCCCGGATTTGAATCAAGCAATTCCAAATCCTCATCCTTTGGAGATGTAAATGGATGATGCATTGCAACATATCTTTTTTCTTCTTCGCTGTATTCTAAAAGGGGAAAATCTAACACCCATAAAAATTCATATTTATTCTTATCAATCAAATTAAATCTTCTGCCCATCTCAAGTCTTAAATGCCCTAATGAATCATAAACAACTGAATTATTTTTATCGGCAATCATTAATATCAAGTCACCTTTATCTGCTTCCATTCTTTTTAAAATTAAAGACATTTCCTCATCTGTAAGAAATTTTGCAACAGGTGATTTAATACCTTCTTCCATTACTTGTATCCATACCATTCCTTTTGCTTTATATGTTTTAACAAATTCTATTAATTCGTCTATCTGTCTCCTTGGAATTGCAGCTGCACCTTTTACATTTATTGCCCTAACAGAACCTTTATTCAAAATAGCATCATTAAATACTTTAAAACTGCAATTTGAAACAATATCTGTTAAATCTTTTAATTGCATATCAAATCTCATATCAGGTTTATCAGAGCCAAACCTGTCCATAGCCTCCTGATATGTCATTCTTTTAAATGGTAAAGAAACATCTACATCTAATATTTCTTTAAATAGCTTTGCTATCATTTTTTCATTTAATGAAAGTATATCATCAACATCTATAAAAGACATTTCCATATCAATCTGCGTAAATTCCGGTTGTCTATCAGCACGTAAATCTTCATCTCTAAGGCATTTAGTAATTTGATAATATCTATCAAAACCCGACAGCATTAAAAGCTGTTTAAATATCTGGGGAGATTGCGGCAGTGCATAAAATTTACCCGGTTGTACCCTGCTTGGAACAAGGTAATCTCTTGCGCCTTCTGGCGTACTTCTTATTAGTAAAGGTGTTTCAATATCGATAAACCCATTTTTATCAAGATATTCCCTTACTAACTTTGTTATTTTATATCTTGTCATAAATGTTTTTTGCATTGAAGGTCTTCTTAAGTCTATATATCTATATTTAAGCCTCACTGCTTCAGAAACATTATTGTCTTCCTCTACCATAAATGGTGGTGTTTCTGATTTGCTTAAAATCTTTAATGTTTCTACATAGACCTCTATTTTACCTGTTTTTAATTTTAAATTTATGGTTTCATCAGATCTTTTTACTACTTTTCCTTTTACAGCTAAAACATATTCTGTCCTTACAGATTGTACTTTATCAAAAGCTTCTTTTGAAATTTGCTCATTAAATACAATCTGTATAAGACCTGTCCTATCTCGTAATTCAATAAATACTAATCCCCCAAGGTCTCTTCTTTTCTGAACCCAACCCATTAAAACAACTTCTTTGTTTATATCATCTAATGTTAATTCCCCACACATATGAGTTCTTTTTTGTTTTTCCATTATTTATTCCTCCCTATATAATCTTTTATTTTTTCATATATTTCATCAATTTTTATCTCTATTTCAGAACCATCTGCCATATTTTTCAGCTTAGCACTTTTCTTTAGAACTTCATCTTCCCCTATTATAATTACAAATTTAGCATTAAGCTTATTGGCATATTTCATCTGTGCCTTTAGGCTTCTTTTAATGCTATCCATTTCAACACTTAAACCTGCACGCCTAAGCTTATAAACAAGAGAAAAAATATATTTTTTTGTATTTTCACCTGCACATGCAATAAAAAGGTCTGGTCCTGTTGGTAATGGTATTTCTATTCCGCTATTTCCAAGTAAAAGAATAAGCCTTTCAAGACCTAATCCAAAACCAACAGCTGGAAAGGCGGGACCTCCGCATTCTTCCACAAGACCATCATATCTACCTCCACCGCAAACCGTTCCCTGTGTACTTAGGTCATTTGATATTATTTCAAATGCTGTCCTCGTATAATAATCAAGTCCTCTTACTATTCTCGGATTAATTAAAAATTTAAACCCTATGGCTGTCAAATATGTTTTCAAATCATCAAAATGCTTTTTACAATCATCACAAAGAAAATTCAAAATAAGCGGGGCATCTTTTAAGATTTTCTTACAATTTTCAACCTTGCAATCTAAAACCCTCATTGGGTTTATCTCATATCTGGCTTTACAATCATCACAGAGATTTTCTAAATTTTCTTTTAAAAATCCTCTTAAAACCTTATTGTATTCCTTTCTGCATTCAGAACAACCAATACTGTTAATATTAAGTTCAAGATTTCTTAATCCCAATTCCTCAAATAACGTCATTGCAATACTTATTATTTCAACATCAGCGGAGGCATCTTTTGCTCCAAACATTTCAACACCAAATTGATGATGTTCTCTTAATCTACCCGATTGTGGTCTTTCATATCTGTATACAGGTGTAAAATAATAAAGTTTTGTTGGTTGAGTTTCTGCATATAGGTTATGTTCTATAAACGCCCTGACAGTAGGCGAAGTTCCTTCAGGCTTCAGTGTTATACTTCTGCCTCCTTTATCAGTAAAAGTATACATTTCTTTTCGTACGATATCTGTTGACTTACCCACACCTCTTAAAAATAATTCAGTATGTTCAAAACATGGAGTCCTAATTTCCTTAAATCCAAAATTATTACATATGTTTCTAATTTTATTTTCTATATACTGCCATTTATATATTTCTAATGGTAATACATCTCTTGTTCCTCTTGGGGCTTTTGTTAACATTGTATCAACTCCTTAAAATTACATAAAATAAAACCCCACGTCTGCAATATTCATTGCAGGGACGAGAGGTTTTTCCCGTGGTGCCACCCTGATTATAACTTATTTCTTTAACGCAGATTCACGGATATAACCTACATATCGGCTATTCTGCTCATAGGTGTCTTTCATAATCACATGAATATAAAGATACTTTCAGTCACGGTATCTTCTCCCTGTATACCTGTTATTACTACTCTCCTAATCATTGCAATTCTCGATATCATTTGTTTATTTGTTATTATAGCTTTAATATAAAAATGTGTCAATATTTTTTAGAAGATTCATGCTGGTTTGTCTTAGAATGTAAATACAGTTTTTAAATCGATCGGCATAAGCAATATAACGTAACGGTAAAAATGTTCTGTCATCTTTTATATATGGTGCAACATCCATTGGATAAGGTTGTCCATTTATACTGTATTCATTTTTTCCTATAGTAAATATTGCCGTAAAATTTGCTTCTGCAAAAACTAATGATTTTAATTTAAACCTTAATGTCAATATGCCCTAAAAATTTATTTTTCTTTTTCTTTTTTTCTTTTTCATTTCTTTTTTCATTATTTCCTTTTATATGCATCTTAAATGTTTCATTGTTTTATTTATTCTATTCTTTTTTATTTTATTCTCATTGTCATATGATATTGCAAATTGCTGAACATAAACATCATTTTTTTGAATTTCTATCTGCTTAATATTACTTACTTCAACTGATTTCGGTATGGCAACCTGCAGGTCAAGAGGGTTAATAGACATAACATCATCCCCTTATTTATATGGTAAAATTTTAATGTTACTACCGTCTTTAATAAACATAGTATATTCATATGTATCATTTATTTGCAATGTTATTTCGTCAATAATAATTTTTGAACCGGGATAAATATTTTCCGACACTTTTATTATACCATAACCTTCTTTTTTTGTGATCATATTTAATTCATTTAACTCATCTAAAAGTATTTGATTTTCTTCAACTAATTGTTCTACAAAAATCTTTACTTTTTTATATATCTCAATTTTATTATCAGATATGCCAAGTTTTTCAAAATAATCTATAATTTTTTTTAGATCATTAATATTTTTTGTATTAACATTTATTTTGTCTGATATCTCTTTTATCCTTAATCTTTTTTCAGGTGAAACCCCTACTTGAAGTTCAGTTCGTGTAGACGTCTTTGAACCTACATTTTTAGCATTTATTGATTTTGCTGCTACAACTGTGCTTCCAACAATTAACCCTTTTTTACCTATCATGTTTATGCTGCCATTGCACCTAACATTGCTATAAATTATAGCCTCACTTGTTATGTCGCCATCTGCTGAAATATCACAATTTTGTATATACTTTGAAACTATATCTCCACCAGAAATCAGTTTGGCTTTACCATTACCTTGAATACCCTTATGTATTATAATATTACCTTTGGCATTAACTGTTGCTCCTTCTACTACACCAAATATTTCTATATCTCCTTCGCTTCCTACAGAAAAAGCAGACCTTATATTTCCAGATATAATTAAACTTGCATTCGTTTTTATATTTCCTACAAATGCATCAATATCTTTTACTTCAATGACTTCATTAACTTCTAATTTTCCATTTTTTTTTATAACATGTCCATCAATTGATGATAGTAATAAATTGTTTTCAATATAAGTATTTTTCCCCGCTGGTAAATCTACTTTTTTTCCTTCTTTGCATTTTACTATTTCTCCAAATATATTAATACCATCTTTGCCTGGAACAGAATCCAGTTTTTTTGCTAAAAGATCACCCTTCTTAACATTTTTATATAATTGCAAATCTTTATAGTCTACACATTCATTTTTCAATATCTTTAGAGTTGAAATATTATTAAAATCAATATTCAATTCTATTTTTTCGTCTTGACCATCAATTGGTTTAATACCCTGTGCTATCAGAATCTTATTATTTAAACTATGTTCTTTACAAATTTTCTCTATATTCTCATATATAATTCCAAATGAAATATTATATTTCTTCAAAGTATTTAAAATATTAACTTCTGTTAATATCTCTCCATCTAAATCCTTTACAATTGTTAAGTAAGCCTCTTGTTTATCTTTTGTGATATCAATTTTAAAACTGTATCTTAAATCATACATATATTAAATCCTCCAGATGTAAATTAATAATAATTAGATAAAATTCCCCTCAATTTATTTATTGCCTTTGAATGGATTTGAGATATCCTGGATTCTGTAAGTCCTAAAACTTGACTTATTTCCTTGTAATTTAAATCTTTATAATAATAAAGAGATATTACCAGTTTTTCTTTGTCTTGTAATTCATCAATTGCCTTTGCAATCTTTTTTTTAAGGTCCTGTGCTATTATTTCGTCTTCTGGATTTACTAAATCATTATTTGTCAAGGAATTTATCTTTATATTATTTTCAATAGCCTCCTCAAGTGAACTTATAATGCCAGCATTGATATAAGTTAATGTCTTTAAAATATCATTTTTTGGCAAACCTGAAACATCTATTATTTCTTCTATTGAGGGATCTCTCTTATATTTCCGTTGTAAAATTTCAATTGCTATTTCAATTTTTTTATACTTTTTTTTCAAACTTCTTGGTATCCAATCTTTTTTTCTTAAGTAATCTATTATTTCACCTTTAATTCTTATGGAAGCATATGTTTCAAATTTTACTCCTTTTGATATGTCATATTTATTAACTGCATCAATTAAGCCAATCATTCCCTGGCTTAATAGGTCATCAAAGTCAGCCTGACTTATTTCTGAAATACATAATTTTTTTACTACATGCTTAACAAGAGGCATATATCTAATTATAATATCATCTTTTATCTTATCGTCTTTCATGGAAATATATTTTCTCCATAAATCTTGCTCTATAATGGACATAAAAAACATCCCCCATTAAATAAATTTTATACCATGTCCTATAGTTTTAATAAGCATTTTACCGTCATTTGAATTGAATTCTATTGTTCTTCCATAATTACCACCTGTATCTTCTGAAATTAAAGGAATATTAAACTCACTTAAAACTTCCTTAGTTGCAACAACATTTCTATTACCTATATTCATAATATCTAAATTTACTTTAGAAGAAAACATTTGAGCACCACCGGCTATTTTACTAACTATTTTTTTTCGTTTTGCGCCAATTTCCTCCATCATATTAATTAACATTTCAATACCAGTATCTGCAAATTTAAATTTATTTGTATTATGAGCAGTTATGCTGCTATATGGAAGCATAATATGTGCAAGCCCAGATATTTTAGTATCAATATCATAAAGTGCAATCCCTACACATGACCCTAAGCCTATTGTATGCAATTTCCCCGGATATTTAATTACCTTGGCATCTGCCATTCCAACCCTTATGTTGTTAAAATCTTCCATATTATTCAGCTCCAAGTGAATCTAAAATTAAATTAAAAGAATCTATATCCGGTATCAGAAAAAAGTCTCCCTGTATTTGTTTATTTCCTTCAGAAAATTGCGTTTCAATAAATAATATTTTATCAGATAGTTCACCAAATTTAATTGCCGGTACACTTAATATAGCCCCTGCCATATCTATACATATTGCAGGAGGCGATATCTTTATATTTAATGATGTTAAAGTGGATAATGAAGATATATAACTACCTGCCATTATATTACCTATTTCCTGTAAAGCTGATTTTGCCATTTCATCAAATTTGTTATTTATTTTAACTCCCATTAAATATTCAACAAGGAATGCTGCACTTTCTATATCTAAAGAAAATAATATGTTTCCATTTATACTTCCTTCTAAATTGAAGTAAATACCTGCTATGATTGTTTCCGGCAAACCAAAAATCTCTTGTAGCTGAGTAAAATCCATAATTTTTACCTTAGGAATTTTCATATCTATTTTTTGATTAAGCATTGTAGCAAGTGCCGTAATCGCATTTCCTACCCCAATATTACCCAATTCTTTCAATATATCCAAATATTTATTGTTTAAATTCTCTATTTCCATTGTTTCACATCCTATTAAGATATTAATTTATCTAAATTAACAATAAGTAAAATTCTATTACCAATTTTGCAAATTTTATCGACCATATTTAAGCCTGTAATAGAATTATCATTATCTTCTGTAACATCTAAGTTTTTTTCATCGATTTCTACAATCTCATTTGCACTATCAACAATTATTCCTATTAAAATATCATCATGTTTCAGTATTACAATACGGTTTTTATCTTTTAATTGATTTTTATTAAATCCTAATTTTTCCCTCAATGATATTATCGGGATTATATCGCCGCGTATATTTACAACACCCTCCACATAGGATTTAGCCTTTGGAACCCTTGTTATTTTCATTATCTTTTCTATTGATTGAACTTTATCTATCTCAATTGCATAATCTTCATCTTCTACTTTAGTAACAATATATAAACTCAATTAAAAACACCCCTTTAAAATAAATTATTAGAGTCTATTATTAAAGCAACTTGTCCATCGCCAAGTATTGTTGCACCTGAAACAATTTTAATGTTACTTAAATATTTCCCAAGTGGCTTTATAACAATTTCTTGCTGACCTATTAATTCATCAATGATACATGCAGCTAAATTTTCACCTTTTTTAAGAATAACACATATTAAATCAACATTTAATCCTGTGTTTTCTATTTCTAGTATTTCATTTAATCTAATTAAGGGTATTACCTTGCCTCTATATAATATTACTTCTTTCCCCTGTACTTTGTGAATTTCATTTATATTTTTATGTACAACTTCTGAAATTGAATTAAGTGGAAAAGCATATTTCTCATCTCCGACTTTTATTAATAGAGCCTGTATAATTGCTAATGTTAAAGGTAACTTAATAACAAATTTAGTTCCCTTGTTTTTCTCAGTTATAACATCAACATCACCATTTAACGCTTCAATTTTAGTTTTTACTACGTCAAGACCAACACCTCTACCTGAAATGTCGGATATTTTATCAGAGGTGCTAAACCCGGGTTCAAACAATATTTTTATTATCTTGTCTTTTGAAATTTGATTTAGCTCTTCTTTTGACATAAAGCCCTTTTCTATAGCTTTTGTTTTTATTTTGTCTAAGTCAATGCCAGCTCCATCATCACTAACTTCAATAATAACATTATTTCCTTCATGATATGCTTTCAAGTTTATAATCCCAGTTTCTGATTTTTTCATCTTTATTCTTTCTTCTGGTGTCTCAATTCCATGGTCTATTGAGTTTCTTATTAAATGAACAAGTGGATCACCAATTTCATCAATTATGGTCCTATCAACTTCAGTTTCTTCCCCATACATATTTAATGTTATTTTTTTGTTTAATTCACGTGAAACATCCCTTACCATTCTTGGAAAACGACTAAAAACTCTTTCGACTGGTACCATTCTAACCTTCATTACAGCATCATGTAGATTCGTTGTAATTCTTTCAAGATATTCTATTGTAGAAGCTTTTTCAGAATTTTTATTATCAGATTCAATATCTTCTAATCTTGTCTTTACAATTATAAGTTCACTTACAAGATTCATCAGATTATCAAGTCTTTCAATATCAACCCTCACTGTTTTTGTAGTTTTAGTATTTTTTTGAACATTTTTGATTTCATTGTCTTCTTTCTTCTCGACTTTTGACATTTCTCTTGGAAATAATATTTCTTCAATTGTTATCTCTTTTAATTCACTGATCGAAAGCAATTTTTCTTTTATGTATTCCTTATCAAATTTACTTAATAAATGGATTGAAAATTCACTTTCAAATTTTTCGTCTTCAATGTCCTCTATAGATGGCGAAGAATTAATAATATTACCCATCTTTTCCAATTCATTAAAAATAATAAAAGCTCTTGCAGATTTCATTATACAGCTTTTGTCAATAACGATTTTAATCCTAAATGAGTTATATCCTTGTTTCAAGGCCTCTTCAATGAGATCTTTTTCATATATATTTATATCTTGTTCTGTTTCTGTTGGAGTTACCTTAATATTTGTTGCAGCTATTTCATTTTTATCGGAATTTATATTATCAAGTAAATTGATTAAATCTTCAACATTTAATGTATCATTACCTTTTTCTGTTATCAAATCAACCATTTCACTTAGTGTATCAACACATTTAAATAATATCTCCATTACATTATCTGTAACTTCAATTGTATTATTTCTGATATCCTGTAGTAAGTCCTCCATCTTATGTGATAATTTATTCATATTCCCAAAACCCATTGTAGCCGCCATTCCCTTGATTGTATGAGCAGATCTAAATATTTCATCTATGATATGTTTATCATTACTGTTCTTTTCAAGGTCAAGCAGATTGTTATTTAAGCTTTCAATATGTTCTTGGGATTCCTGTAAAAACATTTCGAGATATTGATTATTATCCATTTTTCCTCCTCCAATACATGCTAAAAATACATATCACGTTTTTTATATTTCCTTTCTTCTTCAAAGATAAAAGTTATTATCTGGTCACGAAGTTTATCATTTATATCAACAAATTGTACTCCAATCTCATATCTATCCTTATTTAAATCACATCTGATAATTTTACCTTTAACCGCAATTTCCTTTAATAAATCAGATAATTTTATATTACAAAAAATAATTGAATTATTTGTATTCCTATGTTTTATTACAGCTTTAAATCCCTCACCACTGATATCTTTTATTAAACCTGTAAAAAAATTTTCTTTTTCATCATCTGCTTCTTTATAAGTGAAAGGAATTATTTTCTCCAATCTATAATATTTTCTTCTTTGAATTTTAGTTATTTCTGATATCTGTTTTACCTGTAAAAAAGATAGATTTCCAGAAAATTTATTGATGACCTCTGCATCAAAAGCAAATTGACCATTTTTATTAAAAAATATTATCTGAATAATTGAGCTTAGATGTATCGGAACTAAATGATTATGATAGATGGGTGTATCAATCAATATTGTCCCATCTTTTGATACATCTTCTACTTTAGTAAAGTAATATTTTTTATTTCTTCCTATACCAATTTCTATTCTTTGACCTGGTTTTAAATTCTTTAGCATATTTAACACCCCATTTATCTTTTAAAAATTTTTTTAAAAATTCCCATCAACCCATCTTGTTTATATTTTACTTCTGTTTTTGAAATTTTCATTGCTATTTCCATAATATCTTTTGATATATTGCTATTTTGATATTTAATAAGTATAGGAATTTGCGCCTTTATACATTCACTTATTCTCCCATCTTCTAATAAAAATCCAAAATCATTAATTTTAATACCTATAAAATGAGATACTACACTATTAAATCTATTAAATACTTTTTTGTACTCATTGTAATTTTTTGCTTTATTCACAATAATATTGATTACAGTATTTTTTTTAGCAAGCAAGTTTTTTATCAATAAATAAGCATCCATTATTGATGTAGGCTCTGGAGTAATTATTACTAACACTTCATCTGCTGCATTAATAAACTTTTGTACGGTACTATTAATACCTGCTCCTGTATCAATTATTATAAAATCTGAATAATAATCTAAAATCCTTATATTGTTTAAAAATATATCAAAATCCATATCTGATTTTAAAAAATCAAAATCACCACCGGATGTAATATACTTTAATCCAAGAGGACCTTCGTTTATTATATCGATTATTTTCTTTTTATTATAAAGTACATCATACAAAGTATATTTAGATATAGTACCAAGCTCTATTTCAACATTTGAAAAACCTATATCTGCATCAATAAGGAGTGTATTATAACCTAATTTCTTAAGAGCAAGGGATATATTTACTGCTATGCATGTTTTGCCAATTCCCCCCTTTGCTCCAGTTACTGTAATTACCCTGCTTTTTGAATGGGAAGGTTTTGAAAATAATTCTCTTAATTTTTGTGCTTGATCCATATTAATTCACCTTTAATATATTTTTAATTATAATATCAATATCAGCCAATTGTATATCATCAGGAACATTTTGTCCATTTGTTATGTAAGATAAAGGTTTTTTTGAATAATACACAGAGTTTAATATTGTACTATAATTATCTGTTTCATCCAGTTTTGTAAAAATCAAACTATAATTGTTTATGAATTCATATGTATCAATAATTTTTTTCAAATCCATTGATTTAGTAGCAGCACTTAAGCATAAATAGACTTTATTGCAAGCACTGTATTGAACAAAACTTTTTAACTCATTAATCTTTTTTTCATCATTGTGGCTTCTTCCAGCAGTATCAATAAGAACCATATCATACATATCAAGTTTTTCTTTGGCTTTATGCAATTCAAAAATATTATTAACTACTATTACAGGTACACCAAGAATATCACCATAAATTTTTAATTGATCCACGCCAGCTATTCTAAAAACATCTGCTGCTACAAGAATAACCTTTTTATTTTCTTTTAAAATTAAATTAGAAGCTATCTTTGCAATTGTTGTAGTTTTTCCAACACCTGTTGGTCCAATAAACAGAATCCTGTTTTTTTCAGACATCTTCAACTGTTGTGGAATACCCATAAAAGTTTTCATTCTTTTACGTAATAATTCAATAGTTTCATTATTGATAGACATTAAGCCCTCAGTCAATAAAGAGGTCAATTCTTTATCAACGCCTCTTTCTAATAAAAATTCTACTAAATTATTTGTTTCTTCAAATACAGCATCATCTTTTTCCTTATCTTTTAATGCTTTCAGCAGCATTTTTATCTCAGAAACATCTTTTTTTAAAATATTACTTTCTGATATATGATTTTCTTCTACTGCTGCAAAAACTTCCACTTTTTTCTTTTGAAAAAAACCTTTGATCCCCTTATTTCTTATTTTATTTTGATGTAGTATTATTGCGTTGCTTCCCATATCTAATTTTATCTTTTGCAAAGCATCTTGATAATTATCTGCTATATAGCGTTTAACCTTCATTTAATTTCACCATCCCAATTGATAAAATCTCAATATTTGGTAATAACTCATTATATGATAATACAACAATGTCCCTTGATATTTGTTCAACTAATTTTTTAAAATAAAATCTTATTACAGGAGCCGTTAAAATTATTGGCTGATCCCCCTGTAACATAATCTTCCTTACCGTATCATTAACAGCCCTTATAATCTTTTGCATTAAATCAGGTTCTAAAGTAAGGTAGGTACCATGTTCCGTCTGATTTATTGCACTCTGTATCGACTGTTCAATTGAAGGCTCCAATGTTATAACTTTTATTTTGCCATTTACAGCATATTTATTCGAAATAGTTCTTGATAACGCCTGTCTTACATATTCTGTTAAAATATCCGTATCTCTTGTTGTTGGTACATAATCAGCAAGGGTTTCAAGTATTGTTACCATATCTCTTATTGATAGTTCTTCTCTTAATAAATTACTTAAGACTTTTTCAATTTCTCCAAGACTTAATAATTTTGGTACTATTTCTTCAACAAGAGCAGGATTGGTTGTTTTTATATTATCAAGCAGTCCTTGTACCTCCTGCCTGCCAATTAATTCGTATGAGTGTTTTTTTATGATATTTGTTAAATGTGTTGATATAACTGATGGCACATCAACAACCGTACATCCTAATGCTTCAGCTTTTGACTTCTCGATTTCTTCAATCCACAAGGCAGGAAATCCAAAAGCAGGTTCTTTATCGGGGATTCCCTTGATACTATCATTTTTATCTCCAGCTTGCATGCACAAATATCTATTAATATAAACCTTCCCCCTTCCTACTTCTGTACCCCTTATCTTTATTACATATTCATCTGGTTTTAATTGTATATTATCTCTTAATCTTACCATTGGAACAACTATTCCAAGGTCAAGGGCTATCTGCCTTCTAATCATTACAATTCTATCTAATAGTTCGTTGCTTGCAAAAGGTATTAATTCATAACCAAATTCTAATTCAATTGGATCTACCTGTAATAAATCATAGACCTTTTTAGGATCCCGTATTTCTTCAAGCTCTTTTATATTTTCAGTTTTTTCATCTTCCTCAGGAATAATTTTTTTATCATTAATATAACCGAGATAACCAAATAATGAACCTATTAATAACAAAGGTATTGCTGGCAACATCGGAATAAATGCCATGATAAACAGCAAAACAGCCGTGATTTTTAATATTTGGGGTTCGCGAAATAACTGTTTTAAAATTTCAGTACCTATATTTGATTCTGAAACTGAACGGGTTACTATTATACCTGTTGCAGTTGAAATCAATAACGCAGGGATTTGACTTACAAGTCCATCTCCAACAGTTAAAATAGTATACGTATTTACAGCTTGAGTGATATCCATTCCCTTCATTGTTATACCAATAACCAACCCTGCTAATATATTTATTACCATTATTATAATACATGCAATTGCATCACCTTTGACAAATTTACTAGCACCATCCATGGAACCGTAAAATTTTGCTTCTTCTTGTATTTTCCTTCTTCTGTTTGTTGCTTCTTTATCAGTAATAATACCAGCATTTAAGTCCGCATCGATAGACATTTGCTTTCCTGGCATTGCATCAAGAGTAAATCTTGCAGAAACTTCTGAAACCCTTTCAGCACCTTTTGTAATAACAATAAACTGAACTATTGCTATTATTATGAAAACAAGTAAACCTACTATAGGATTACCACCTATGACAAAACTACCAAAGGCCTGTATTACTTGTCCGGCAAAGGCTTTACTTAAAATAAGCCTCGTGCTTGAAATGTTTAGAGATAATCTCAATAATGTGGTAACAAGAAGTATGGAAGGAAATATTGAGAACTCCATTGGGTCTTTTATGTACATTGTTGTAAGTAGTATTATAATCGATAAAGTTATATTTAAAATTAACAAAAAATCCATTATCTCAGTCGGTACCGGTATGATAATTATCAATATTATACAAACGACAAAAATGGCTGCAAGTGAATCAGAGTATTTCAAAATAATCCTCCTATTCTTCCTTTAAACTATAAACATATGCAAGAACTTCCGCAACAGCCTGATATAATTCAGGTGGAATAATATCTCCTATCTCCGCTGATTTATAAAGAGCCTGTGCTAAAGGCTTGTTTTCGACAATAGCGATATTGTATTTTTGGGCTTCTTCTTTGATTTTAATAGCTACAAGGTCCTGCCCCTTTGCAATAACAATAGGTGCATCATTTATTTTATTGTCGTACATTAATGCAACTGCAATATGAGTAGGATTTGTAATGATTACATCTGCTTTACTTATATCCCTCATCATTCTCCTCATGGAAATCTGCCTTTGTTTTCTTTTGATTGCCGATTTTATTTGTGGATTTCCCTCTGTTTCTTTAAATTCTTCTTTTATATCATCTTTACTCATTTTTATATTTGCTTCAAACTCTCTCCACTGAAATATATAATCTATTATGCTAAGTACAATTAAAACAATTGATATTTTTAAAAGCACACCACTTATTATGCAAAGACTGTACTTCATTATATCCTGTACAGACATATCAAGCAATTCTGGTATTCCTTTATATTGTCCTATTAGAAAAGAGTAAATTACATATATCATTATTGAAATCTTCGCTACGGCTTTAACAAGCTCCAACAATGCTTTTTTCGAAAATATTCTTTTGAATCCTTCAAAAGGATTTATTCTTTCAATCTTTATATTTAAAGGCTCTAATGTAAATAGAAATCCAACTTGTGCATATGTAACTACTATGGATATCAAAAAAACTGCTAATATTATTGGCAATATAATTCCTATGAAATTTGAAAAAATAACATTTCCAAACCGTTCTATTCCTTTAACTGTAAACACTTCATCATTTGCACCTGGATAAGTGTAAAATAAATATTTAAACAAATTAATAAATTTACTTACTATTGAATCCAATGATAAATATAAAACTGAAAATCCGGTTATCAAAATTAATGCCGATGTTATTTCCTTACTTTGAAAAACCTGACCTTTTTTTCGAATATCCTGTCTTTTTTTAGGTGTAGCCGGCTCAGTTTTTCCACCGGCAAAAAGCTGTATATTCATAGCTTAAACATCATCCTTTTATCATTGCTTTCATTAACAAAAATATATCTGCATACATGCCGTTAAACAAGACATCAATTATTGACAGATACATCGGCAGCATAATGAACAAAGTAAAAATTCCTATAAAAATTTTTAAAGGCATACCAACCATAAAAACATTAAGCTGTGGTATTGTCCTTGATATAATGCTTAACGTCAAATCCGACAACATTGTAGCAAGGATTATTGGAAAACTAATCCTAAAACCTAATATAAACATCGTTGATACTATTTTTGTTATTATACTATTCATATTGTTTAATTGGAATGATATTCCTCCTACGGGTATTAAAACATAACTTTTGGCAAGCATAATAAACAAAACATGGTGTCCATTAATTAGCAAAAACAAAAGCAAGGTTATTATGTAAATAAAATTTCCCATAAGAGGTACCTGTGTTTCACTTTGCAAATCCAGTATATTTACTATCCCAAATCCTAATTGGTAATCTATGAGCTGACCAGCAAGATAAATTGCACTGAAATAAATCATTGAAGCAAGCCCTATTAATAAACCAACAATAAATTCCGTAAAAACTATCCATGTATATTGGTATATATTATTCATATCAATGTTTACCTGAACAAAATTCACCAGTATAAGGGTTGTAAAAAAAGCTAATCCAACCTTAAATATAGATGGCAGTGTTTTTGTCCCAAATATTGGTGTAAGTATAAAAATACCCAATATTCTTACAAAAATAATTATAAAATATTGAATATTGTTTAATATAACATCACTTATCCACATATTTAACCTACTTAATAAAATTATTTATATTCATAAATAATTTTTGTGTATAATTTATCATTGTTGTTAACATCCATGGTCCAAACAAGATAATCGATATAAATACAGCTATTATTTTAGGAACAAATGTCAATGTTTGTTCCTGTATCTGCGTAGTAGCCTGAAAAATACTGATTATAAGTCCTACCAAAAGAGCTATAATAAGGAGAGGTGCAGATATCAAAATAGTAATTTTTAATGCCTCTCTTCCTATGTCAAGTACTATACCTGTATTCACAAAAACCACCCCTATCTAAATCCTATAATTAATGATTTGACAAGTAAATTCCAGCCATCTACTAATATAAACAATAACAACTTAAACGGTAAAGATATTAATACCGGAGGTAACATAAACATTCCCATTGACATTAAAACACTGGCAACTACCATATCTATTATCAAAAAAGGTATATATATTAAAAAACCAATTTCAAATGCCGTTTTTAATTCGCTTATTATAAATGATGGTATTACAATTCTCATTGGCAATTCTTCAACATTATTTACCTTGGATTTCGACAATTCTATAAATAAATTTAAATCATTTTTTCTTGTTTGTTTTAGCATGAAATTTTTTAAGGGCTCTTTTGCATTTGTATATGCCTGCTGTATTGATATTCTGCCTGCTATATAAGGCTGTAAAGCATTATTGTTTATTTGAGTACCTATTGGTGCCATAATAAACAATGTTAAAAATAATGAAAGACCTATCAATACTTGATTCGGAGGCATTTGCTGAAGTCCAAGGGCATTCCTTAAAAAGGATAGCACTATTATTATTCTTGTGAAAGATGTCATCATAATTAATATTGATGGCGCAAGGGATAAAACAGTTAACAATAAAACAATTTGAAGGCTTGTTGCTATATCCTTAGGATTTGATGAAAAACCTAAGGATATTCCTAAATTTGGAGTTGCAGGATCTGCATAGGCAGTTCCTGTGAGTAAAACAATTAATATCCCTGTAACTATGCTAATTTTTTTCATCGATATCATTTTTATTACCGCCTAAATACTTATTAGATAAGGTTTTTAATTTTTTAAGTGAAATATCCAGATTGCATTTAAAATCATTTTTTTTGTTTTCCATTACTGCTATATCCTCTTTTTTTATCTTTTTTATATAATTTATATTACTGCTTGTTACGCCAATCAATATGTATTCGCTGCCTACTTTTACAATATAGAGATTTTTATCATGTCCCAAAAATATATGTTCAATTACTTGCATATTATTACTTTTGGTATAACTTAAAGTTTTCTGATTCAATATTTTCGTTACAAAATAAGCCATAAATAGAATAAATACAAAAATCGCCAAAACCCATATGATATTAAATAATGTTCCTGTGAAGCCCGTCATATTTTACTCCTCATTTCAACATCTTTTTTATTGCTTCTATCACTCTATCAGGTTGAAAGGGTTTTACAATAAAATCTTTTGCACCTGCCTGTATAGCTTCAATAACCATTGCCTGCTGTCCCATCGCTGAACACATTATTATCTTGGCATCAGGATCTTTTTCTTTAATAAGTTTTACAGCCTGTATTCCATCAACTTCAGGCATTGTGATATCCATAATTACAAGGTCGGGTTTTTCCTTTATATATTTTTCTACTGCTATTCCACCATTTTCCGCTTCTATTACTGTTCCAAGGTCATTTTTCGTTAAAATATCTTTAATCATCATTCTCA
Organism: Aceticella sp. 75b-Ac; assembly: GCF_056032965.2. Classification (NCBI taxonomy): domain Bacteria; kingdom Bacillati; phylum Bacillota; class Clostridia; order Thermoanaerobacterales; family Thermoanaerobacteraceae; genus Aceticella; species Aceticella sp. 75b-Ac. The sequence continues at coordinate 438,043 of NZ_CM190971.1, read as the reverse complement.
TAAATGCTGCATCATCAACAATTAGTATCTTACTCATCATCTATTCCTCCCCTTAATTATATGGAATTAATCCTTTTATTTTCCTGAATTATATCAATTATCCTAACTCCAAAGTTTTCATCGATAACTACCACTTCTCCTTTTGCAATAAATTTTCCATTTACAAGTATATCAACAGGTTCACCTGCAATTTTATCGAGTTCAATAATTGAACCCTCATTTAATTCCAATATGTCTTTTATTAATTTTTTTGTCCTTCCCAGCTCAACTGTAACATTAAGAGGTATATCCATAATTAATTTTAAATTATCTTCGTTCTCTTCTCCTCCCTCAGTTGCTATATCATCAAAGTTTTGAAAAATAACAGGCTTAACTGGTACCCTTTGTTTTTCTTTTATGGTCTTTTCATTATTTTCTGTGGTCTTTTCATTTTCAATCTCAGTACTGTTGTCAATTATCTCATTTTTATCACTCTGAAAAGACTCTTTTTTATCTTCTTCTCTATTTTTTGTAACAACATGTTCTACAAGCTGCTTTGCAAAACTTATAGGCAATAACTGCATAATTTCACTATCGATAATTTCCCCTATTACCATTTTAAAGGCAATTTTGACTACTTTGTCACCCGTAAAAGATATATCCTCAGGCAAACGGGTATTAACATCTACAATAAAAGCCTTAGGTGGTGAAATGTTAATATTCATATTTAACAAGGTTGAAAGTGATGTTGAAGCAGAACCAATCATTTGATTCATTGCCTCACCAATTGCACTTAAATGTAATTCGCTTATTTCTTCTTCCTTAACATCTCCATTACCACCCATCATTAAATCGGTAATTTTAAGAACATCTTCCTTTTTCAATATTAATAAATTGTTACCTTTAAGACCCTCTGTATACTCAACTTGAACCCCAACATATGGAATTTTGAATTCTTGCTTTAACTCCTCCCATGATATTATACTTACACGAGGGGTAGTTATAGTAACTTTGTTTCTCAATAATGTATAAAGGGTTGTTGCAGATGCTCCCATGCTTATATTACCTATTTCTCCCAGGACATCTTGCTCTTCAGCCGTCAATATATCATCATCATTTACACCGCTTAATAGTGCATTTATTTCTTCCTGTGATAAAAAATCACTCATTTCCTTCATCTCCTTTGATGCCCGTCTTAGTAATTTTCACGCAGTTTCTCCTATTTTTTATCCCTGGCTTACCTTTAAATTTTACTTTACCATTTATCATAATATCAATAGGTTCTTTATATTTTCTATCAATAAGAATGATATCCCCAATTTCAAAATTCAATAAATCCTTAACAGTAATTTGTGACGTACCAATAACTGCTGTTACTGGCACATATGTATTGCTTATTTTACTCTTTAAATATTGAATATTTCCTTCCTTTTGTTTATTATTATTAGAAAACCAAAATTTAGTAGTTAACTTTGGCAACACCGGTTCTATTGCAATATGTGGTATGCAAAAATTTATATATCCCTCACTTTCATTTAAATTTATGGATAATGTACACAAAGCAATTGTTTCATTTGGAGATATAATCTGCATAAACTGCGAATTTGTTTCTATCTTTGTTATTTCAGGAGAAAATTCTGTAACATTATTCCATGAATCCTTAACAAAAGGCATTAACTGCTTTGCTATCCTTGTCAATAAACCTATTTCTATTTCCGTATAATCCCTTTGCAACATTTCTGTTTTCCCAACGCCGCCTAAAATTTTATCAATAATTGCAAATGTTGTATTGCTATTTAGTTCCAGCAATATAGGACCTTCCAAAGGTTCTGCATCAATTATTGCAATAAAAACGGGATTTGTAAGGGAATTACTAAATTCATAATATGTAATTTGTTCAACAGAAACAACAGATACCTGTACCAATGTTCTTAAATAGCCAGATAAAAAAGTAGTAAAACTTCTTGACATATTTTCAAAAATCATCTGGAGAGTTCTCAATTGTTCTTTTGAAAATCTATTTGGTCTTTTAAAGTCATAAGGCCTAATCTTATTTTCTTTTTTTTCATTTTTAATTTCTTTTACATCGATTTTTCCGGAATCAAAGGCCTTTAAAAGTGCATCAATTTCATTTTGTGACAATATTTCTGCCATTAGAACCCTCCTTTTCTACTGAACAATAAAATCGTCAAAATATACATTTTTAATTTTATCTGATCCAATTATTTTATTTACCTCTGTTTTTATTTCATTTTGAAGCTTCAATTGCCCTTGTGCACCGTCTATATCATCTGACGATTTATTCCTTAAAATTTGAATTATTACATCTCTTATTTTAGGGTTTTCCTTTTGCAATGAATCCAAAAGGGTCTTATCAGTTACTTGAAATTCTATTACAGCCCTAATAAATTTATTATCACCTTTAAGGTTTGTTACAAATTCTTTGCCGGGTGAATAATTATAGTATTCAATAGGCTTAGGTTTTGAATTATTGCTAAAATAAAAGAAGGAACCTCCTAAAGCAATGATTATTACAATTAAAATTATTATTAACATATTCTTTTTCATACAAACACCTCTATCTGGTTTTCTTAAAGTATATAATCTATTATATCAGTCACTTATAAATTTTCCTTTTATAGAGGATTACTTTATTAATAATCTCATCTTTACTCTCTTTAACAACTATCCTTCTGCCGGTTGTAAGACTAATAACAGTATCAGGTGTTTCTTCAATAAATTCTATTAAATCAGCATTAACTATAAATTCATCCCCATTAATCCTCGTTACACTTATCATATTACACCACCTTAATATAACCAGGCATTATAAGCCTGATTATATTATCTTTTCAAATTTACAAGGTCCTGAAGTATTTCATCTGATGTCGTGATAACCTTAGAATTTGCCTGAAATCCTCTTTCTGTTGTAATCATGTCGGAAAATTCGTTTGCAATGTCAACATTTGACATTTCCAGTGTACCGGGATTTAAAGCACCCCTCGTAGAAGTTGCCGGTGCTCCTATCATTGGATCGCCTGAGTTAACGGTATTGATAAACATGGTATTTCCGGTTTTCTCAAGCCCCATCGGGTTCTGAAAATCTGCTGTTGCAATCTGGCCAATAACCTGTCTTCTACCATTAGAATAAATTCCTGATATTACACCATATTTATCAATGTTTATATTTTCAAGAGAACCGGCAGCATTCCCATCTTTACTAAGCTCCCGTATATCTGTATCATTAGAAAACATTGTGAGCTTTGACAAATCTGTATTAACCGGACCTATTGTAGCATTGGTTTTAGTGATATCCATGGTAAATGTTAATGTTCCAGTTGCAGTACCAGAAATATTACCATTAGCATCGAAGGTCAAAGTACCATTACCTGTAATAGATGTTATACTGGAATCTGATGAATTTGCACTCCAATCCCAAGTGTTAGAAGCAGTTCTTTTAAAATTTATTGTCACAATATGGCTTCCACCTTGCGAATCATAAACTGTTACATTATACGATGCACTGCTATTTATTGGTGTTGCAGCATTGAGATTACCACCTATTTGTAATTGCGTTGTTGTTGCGGGATTTGTATTAGACCAGTCTTTTAAGCTGATAGGCTTAATACTGCTAGAATCTGTACTAATTGTCTTACCATCAGACGACATCCATCCTAAAACCTTATAACCATCAGGTGTTACAAGTTCACCGTTTGAATCAAAGGAAAAATTTCCTGCTCGTGTATACAAATTAGCTCCTCCGTTTGAAACAATGAAAAAGCCATTACCATCTATTGAAAGGTCAGTTGAGTTGTCAGTTCTCTGCGCACCACCTCTTGAAAAATTAGTATCAATTGAACCAATAGCAACTCCAAGCCCAATCTGCTGTGGATTTGTACCTCCGCCATTTCCCTGTGCCGCAGAAGCACCTTTTATTGTTTGACTAAATATTTCCTTAAATGTCATCCTGCTGGATTTATATCCAATAGTATTGACATTTGCTATATTATTTCCTATAACGTCCATTTTTGCCTGATGTGCCCTTAAACCTGAAACTGCAGAATATATTGACCTTAACATTCTTTTATCCTCCTTTATTCTGTGCTGTCTGCTTTATCTATCGTTCAAAAGCAACAAGCCTCCATAATGGTCCAGCTTATATTATTACAGCACCATCAATATTTGTTATAACATTATTTTTTAGTGCTTGTCCATCCATGGCAGTAATTACTGTTCTATTCTTTAAATTAACTACAAAGGCTTTTCTATCGATTAATATTAAAGTATTTCTAATACCTTTTGATTCAGCCTTGTTTACAGCTTCAATCAACTTATTATATTCGGTTTCAGAAATATTTAAATTCCTCATACTGATTCTTTCTATTGCATGTTTGGAAAATTTTAATTCTTCTTTCTTTTTGCTAAATATATCTTCAAATTTATTGTTTTTTACACTGCTTGTCTTATTTGAAATACCATTAACATATACATATCCTGTTAATTTTATTTTATCCATTAGTATCAACACCTTAAGTAGTAACAGTTACAACTGAATCAATAGGAACATCTGCATCTTGAACTTTTAGATAAAATTGACCATCTTGAGAAAATACACCTTCTACTTTTCCATTAATATTTTTTGATACTCCTCCGTCATTTATTGTAGCAGATATTGTTTTACCCAAAAGGTTATATGCTTTTACCGCATTAAAACTTGAATTTAAATTCTGCATTTGCTCTAATGAAGAAAACTGTGCCATTTGAGCAATAAATTCCTTATCATCCATTGGATTTAAAGGGTCTTGATTTTTTAATTGTGTTACAAGAAGCTGTAAAAAATCATTTTTACCCAGGGCAGAATTAGGGTTTGCAACCGGCGCATTTGTGTTTAAATAATTGTTGTAATTAGTATTAATATCCATTGACTTAGCCCCCTTCTTATACCATGACATCAACATGGTCATCTGATATAAAATTATTTATATTCTCTGATACAGCACTATTTTCTAAAAAATAGTTATTATACGAAGTAAACATGAAACTTCTATTGCCTGAATTTTGACTATTTCCCTCCCCTTTAAAGTTCTGTCCATTATACTGGGATGCAAACTGCATATTTTTATCAACAGAAACGTTAAAGTTATCAATTTTTATGCCCTTTGCCTCCAGTTGGCTATTTAAGATACCTACATTAGCCTCAATTTGATGCTTGACTTTTTCATTTTCTGTAATTATATTTGCAATTAAATTGCCGCCGTTTGATTGCAGGTTTATCTCCACTTTTCCAAGAAAATCCGGTTTTAATTGTATTTTTAATATTGACGTAGATTCAGTCTTGGAAAGATTAATATTTTTAACAATCTGGTTAATAATATCAACATCCTTATCAGGCAGCCTTACATCTTTATTATTTGAAATCACTTTATTAGTTGTAGTTTTTAAAGGAAAATCATTTGAAATATTCTGATTGTTCTCAAAACTCATTTTGAAATCTTCATGTGGTTTATTTTCACTTTGTTTATCCTGTGAATTTTTAATTTTAATTATATTATCTTCTGCAATGCCACTGTCATCTTTCATTGTCTGATTATCATTTTGGAGAAAATTTCTTTGCTGATTTACGTATTTTATATTTTTAATTATTTTTTGGTCTTCTATTTGTTCCACATCAATATTATTTTTTGCTTTTATATTTTCTTTGTTCTTTATATTTGATTCTTCATATGGAACAAGCAAATGAGTACTTTCTGCTTTAGTTTGCATATTTGTAACTAAAACAGAATCTTTACCACTATTTACCTCTGAAATTAAAGCTGCTTTGTTATTTAAAGTCATATCAGCTTTTGTATCATAGTCATCATTTATTTTATCAAGCTTATTTTCTTTCATGCCTTTCAAAATATCATCAGGAGCAATTTTTATACCAAAATTATTTTCTAAAATTTGCGAAATCTTTTTTGATACCTCTTTTAAATCAAGATTATTTATACTCAAATTTTTTATTAGATTTGTTCCAAATTGTTGTAATTCATTATTATCCATAGCTGTAATATTTCCTTTGTTAATATCTTTTAATATATTATTTATCATGTTTTGAAGGATTGATAATGTTAAAGGATTTGCATTTTTTTCTGATATAGTATTATCTTTCAAAGAATTTAAGGTAAAAACCGTATTATTAATTTTTTTACTACTTTTAAATTGTGAAAATAATGCCGTTTTACATAGCTCTATATCAAGATTTTCACCAATTACATCTTTAAAAGATTTTACTGCATTGTTTTTATCTTCTGTATTGCTTTTTGCCATCTTTAACTGGACTATATTTTGTATTACGGGCTGAATCATTATTTCACCTCCTTTCTATGGAATTTTTTGAGTATTATTTACTAATATTTTTGTTATCTGAGCTGCTCTATCTGCATTCATAAAGCTTAGTATTTTAGATGCACTATCCTTATTCATATTACTTAATATGGTTATTACAATATTATCGTCGCTTATTTTGTTTAAAATACCTGCCGCATTTTGTGGGTCCATATTATCATAATATGTTGCAAGGTCTTTCATACTCGTTTTTTTTGCATCCAGTTGCAGCTTTAAATTATTTAAATCACTTTCTTTTTTATTTAATTGCATTTGCAAATCATCAAGCTGTTTTTGCTTATCATTAAGGCTTGCTTCTCTTTCATTTAATTTTTTTTCTTTTTGTGATAATTCATTTTCTAAATTCTTTAATTGATCCTGACTATTATCAACCTTTTTAGCAGAAATCATATTTTTAAATATTGGTATTTTACTGATTTGTGTTAATACTCGATTGCTAATACCACCAATATTAAAGTAAAATAATGCACCAGAAGCAGCAGCAATTATTAATATAAAAATTATCATTAATAATTTAATAGACCGTTTTTTTTTAATGGCTGACTTTCCATTGAATTTCTTCCTCCTATTATAGTTCTGTTATAGATTTTGCAATCTTAAAGCAAATTTGTTCATCTATGAATAAATTTTGTTCTATACTCTGCAAATACAGATATTCCAAATATCTTCTTTCTTTTAAATTTTCAAGGGATTTTTTTTCTTTATTGACCTCAATAAGTTTTTCTCTTCTAAATTTTATTTCTTTTTTTAATTCGCATATAATATTTTTTTGTTCGTCTATTTTTTTGTATATTATGTTCATATATAAGTTGTTTTGAATAATATCTCTTGCTTTCATACCCGTTTTTGTCTGCTTATTATTATTTTCTATAAGCCTTGTTACTTCTTTTGATAATTCATTTAATCTTTTTTTATGATATTCATATTTATTAATTACAACAGCCAAATTTTCCTCTTCAAGTTTTTGAGTATGTTTTTTAAAACTTAAAATTGGTTGAAGTGAATACTCGAATTTTTTCATTTTATCACCTGTTTAAAATATTTTTAAGCATCTCAACAGTTTCTTTAAAACTGTATACATCATTAGTCTGCTGCTTTAAAAAGCCCATCATGCTGTTATTTAATGAGATTGCCTCATCGATTTTAGGGTTACTTCCGTATGTATATGCGCCTATATTTATCAAGTCTTCAGATTCTGTATAAACCGTCAATATATTTTTAAATTTTGCAATTAGTTCTTTATGTTCATCTGAAATTATATCATTCATAACCCTGCTAACACTTGATAAAACATCAATCGCAGGATAGTGGTTTTTATTAGCCAATTTCCTTGATAAAACAATATGTCCATCTAATATTCCCCTTACGGCATCTGTAATAGGCTCATTTAGGTCATCGCCGTCAACTAAAACAGTATAAAGTGCCGTAATAGAACCTAAATTAGAGCATCCTGTCCTTTCTAAAAGCTTTGGCAAAACCGAAAAAACAGATGGAGTATATCCACGGGATACAGGTGCTTCACCCACTGATAAACCAACTTCTCTTTGTGCCATAGCAAAACGAGTTATTGAATCCATCATCAAAAGTACATTAAGACCCTTATCCCTGAAATATTCAGCAATTGCTGTTGCTGTCATAGCGCCTTTTACTCTCATTAAAGCAGGTGTATCTGAAGTTGCAACAACCAATATAGATTTTTTAAGTCCCTTTTCACCTAAATCTTTTTCAATAAACTCATTAACTTCTCTCCCTCTTTCGCCAATTAAAGCTATAACATTTAAATCTGCTTTTGCATTTCTTGCCATCATACCAAGCAATGTACTTTTCCCTACCCCACTGCCGGAAAAAATACCTATTCTTTGACCCTTCCCGCAGGTTAACAAGCCATCAATAGCTTTTACACCAAGAGGCATGACCTCATGAATCCTTTTTCTTTTTAGTGGAAGGGGTGGCGTATTGTTTATGCTGGTATACTTTTTAAACTTGATACAGCCTTTTCCATCTAATGGATTTCCAAGTGCATCAAGAACCCTTCCCAACAGATTTTCACCTACGCCAATTTTTAATTTTTGACCTGTTGCAATAACACTGTTACCCGGACCTATGCCTTCCATATTGTCAAACGGCATTAAATATACTTTATCTTTTTTAAAGCCAACAACTTCAGCTAATATAGTGGTTCCATTTATGGATTTTATCTTGCAAACCTCTCCAATATTTGAAATCGGACCAATGCTTTCAATTGTCAACCCAATAACCTGTGATATTTTACCTGAATATTGTATAAAATTTTTTTCCATAAGGATATTTTTATATTTATCCAAGATTTTATTGCTCATTTAATACACCCTCTAATATTTCCTTTAATGTATTTATTTGAACTAATACTCCGGAATTTATCATTCCATACGGTGTATTTATAACACAATCTCCCTTTTTAAGAGATAAATCTTTTACAAAATTTATATCATCTACAAATTTAATATTTTTTATTATTTTTTCTTTATTTTTTATACAATAGTCATAATCTTTTTCACAAACTCTTACTATAACCTTATCAGAAGCCTCATAATTCTCCATTCCTTTTTTAATTAAATTTATTATTAAATCATTATTATCTTCCATATTGATATCTATTAGTTTTTCTACACAATCTATAATAATTTGCACCATGTCACTTTCATATTCATCATAAAGCTTTGACCTTTCAATCAGTATTTCTTCTTTGATTTTCTTCGCTTCATCAATAATCTTGCTTGTTTCAAAATTACCTTTTTTTATTCCTTCTTCAAAACCTTTTTTAAAGCCTACATCATATCCACTTTTTTCAGCCTCTTTTTCAATTTGGCTGGCTTTCATATGGGCTTCTTCCAAGATGTTTTCTGCTTCTATATGAGCTTTTTCAATGATTTTATTCTGTATATTCTGTATTTTTTTTAGCTCTTTCTTTATAAAATTAAAATGTTCTTCATTTAATGTATCCTGATTCCCTATGTCTTTTTTAAGGTTTATTGATTTATCTATCTCGACTGGAGGTAAAATATCTACAGCACCTGTTTTTATAACCTTAAACAATAATATCATCTCCTCCACCACGGGAAATTACTATTTCACCAGCATCTTCAAGTTTCCTGATTATATTGACAATCTTTTGCTGCGCCTCTTCCACATCTTTTAATCTTACAGGACCCATGTATTCTATATCCTCTTTTATCATATCGGCAAGGCGCTTTGACATATTGCTGTATATAACCTTCTGGACTTCTTCACTGGAACCTTTAAGTGCAAGAGCAATATCATGATTTTCAACTTCCCTAAGAACCCTTTGAATAGAGCGAGAATCCAACGTAATAATATCTTCAAAAATGAACATTCTTCTTTTGATTTCTTCTACAAGCTCTACATCCTTTGTTTCAAGTGCATCAATAATATTTTTTTCAGTTCCTCTATCAACGGAATTTAGTATTTCTACAATTGCCTGTATGCCTCCTACGGCTGTATAATCCTGTGTAACAAGTGATGAGAGTTTTTTCTCTAATATTCTCTCAACCTCTTTCACTATTTCAGGAGATGTTCCTTCCATCGTTGCTATCCTCATTGCAACTTCCGATTGTATATTTTCCGGAAGTGATGAAAGTATTGTCCCTGCTTGTTGTGGTTTTAAATATGATAGAATCATCGCAATCGTCTGTGGATGCTCATTTTGTATAAAACTTAATACCTGTGATGGATCAGCACGTCTAATAAAATCAAAAGGTCTAACTTTTAAACTTGATGTTAGTTTATTGATAACATCATATGCCTCTTGTGTACCTAATGCCTTTTCTAATATGTCTTTAGCATATTCGATACCACCTTCGACTATATACTCCTGTGCGAGGCACATGCTGTAAAAATCCTCAAGAATCTTTTCCTTTTCTTCAGGTTTTATATTTTTTATATTGGCTATTTCGAGTGTCAATTGTTCAATTTCTTCTTCTCTTAAATGTTTATATATTTGTGCTGCATTTGATGGACCTAATGCAATTAATAACATTGCGCATTTTTGCCTTCCGGTCATCGAACTCCTTCCCATTGTGACACCTTCCTATTCTTCACTAAGCCATGTTCTTATTAATTGTGCAACAATTTCAGGCTTTTGTTTAATGAATTTCTCTATTTGTTTTTTCTTTTCGTCTTTTTCAGTTGCTTCAACATCAATTTCCTCTATTGGTCTTATTAATGAAACAGCTTCTTCTCCTGTCAAACTTTCCGCAGCCTTTTTACGTTTAAACATTAAATATGAATAAACTCCTATCATTATTAAAACCGATATAAGAAGTATCCAAACATAAGGAAAACCTGCAGCGTTTTTCTGATTTTTCATTTGATTCAATAAATCAGTATTAAACTTAATCCCCTGAACAGTAACTGAAACATTTTTGCCTCCGGCGGCATTTGATACAAGATCGCTTATTTGCTGCTTCATTGAACTGTTTAAATTGTTATTATTAACAACAACCCCCAAAGATATTTTCTGTATTTTACCCTGTGCCGATGTAAGGGTTGTTTTAATCTGATTAATTTCATAATTTATTGTAGTATCTGTCTTATTATAACTAGAATTATTATTACTGCTGCCTGGATATTGTGGTGTATTGTTATTGGGTGTACCATTGGGACTACCTTGTGCTCCGCCTGTAGCTACTTCTTTCAATTCTTGTGTACTTCTTACAATACCTTTGTTATCTATTACAGGCTGCCATTCAACCTTATCCGTAACCTCTTTATCAAAATTTAAACTTACATTTGCTCTTACTATAACATTTCCGGGACCAAATACCTGCTCCAAAAGAGACTGAATATTATTTTGAAGGTCATTCTGTACCTTATTCTGCAATTCAAATTGATTGTTTGCATTGTCAGTATTATTATCATTCTGAGCTACAAGTATTTTACCATTGCCATCTATTATAGTAACATTTTCAGGCTTTAAACCCTCTATACTTTTTGAAACATAACTTGTAATACCGTTTATTTGTTGTGCCGACAAGGTAGTTCCGTTCTTTAATACAAGCATGATAGCAGCAGATGCTGTGCTTTCATTATTAGATAATGCAAAATTATTTTGATCTGGCACGACAATATTTACCTTTGCATCTTGAACTCCATCTATGGTTTTTAAGGAATTTTGTATCTCGTTTTGCACGAAATATAAATATTTTTGTCTTCTTTCTTGGTCAGTCGTTGCAAGAGAATTATTCATCGCATCATTAAAGCTAAATCCACCTTGAGGGATTCCTTCTGTCGCCAACTTCATTCTTACTTCATCTTTATATTGCGCCGGAACCATGATGGTACTTCCATTGCCGGTAATTTTATATGGAATTTTTATATCGTTCTTAAGTTTATCAATAACTGCACCGGCATCTTTGACATTTAAACCTGAATATAAAACTTCATAATTAGGCCTGTTTATTAAATAGACTAATAGCACAATGCTTCCAATTATTAATAAAGATATGATCCCAATTTGATATTTTCGCTTTGTTTCAAGTTTATTCCAATAATCTACAGCTTGATTTTTTATATTGTTAATAAAAACAGGCATTTATCCACCTCACCTCAGAAATCAAACAGGCATTTTCATTATCTCCTGATATGCATCAAGTATTTTATTTTTTATCTGGATAGTAAACTGTAATGCTATATCTGCTTTTGTTGCATCAATCATTACATTATGTAAATTGTCAATTTCACCTGTAACAAGTTTTTTGTCATTTACTTGTGATTGAATCTGCAAATTGTTTACCTCATTCATAGCAGATTGCAGAAGACCGCTAAATGAATTTACTGTATTGTTATCTGATATATTGCTAATCGGGTTAATCGTATTTATCTGTGAAACCGGATTAATCATTTAAATTCACCTAAGCCTTTCCTATTTCTAAAGCTTTTTGTACCATTGATTTTGTAGCATTTATTGCTGTAACATTTGCCTCATATGCTCTTGTTGCCGATATCATATCAACCATTTCAGATACAACATTTACATTCGGCAATTTTACATATCCAGTATTATCAGCATCAGGATTGCCCGGATCATATACCATTCGTAAAGGTGTCTTTGTATCGTCAATAATTTCTGTTGCTTCAACCCCATTTCCAAGATTTGTTCCTCTTGCCATATTTAACATGTTGCTAAAGTTTTGATCGTTTTGTATTTCTTTAAAAACAAGGAGCTTTCTTCTATATGGTCCACCACTGCTCGTCCTTGTTGTATTTACGTTTGCAATATTCTGGGATACTACATCCATCATAAGTCTTTGTGCTGTTAAGCCAGATGCACTGATATCAAAGGAACTCAAAAAACCCATTATTATTACCTCCCATCCTTGACAGCAGTCATTATAGAAGTTAATTCACCATTTACCCTCTGAACAATTGCATTATAATAAATCTGATTCTTGGCTAAATTTGACATTTCGGCATCGATATCTACATTATTCCCATCAAGCCTCATTGAAGTATTATTATCTTGAATAACTTGGGGTTTTATATCATCTAATGAAGGTACACCTATAGGAATATGTTTTGAATTTGTTATTAAACCTTGAAGTTTTTGGTTATCAATAGAATCTTTTAAAATTTCATCGAATCTGACTTCGGATTTTTTGAAACCAACTGTATCAACATTTGCGATGTTATTAGCTATAACATTGTTTTTTAACATTGCAGCATCAAGCGCTTTTCCCATGAAATTAATATTACCAAAATCTAATCCAACCAATTTTAACCCTCCTCTCTTTCAATTTTAATATTCGACAATATTTTTAAAAATCCTCCTGATTAAATAAAAAAAATTTATTATTTATCAATAAAAATAATATTCATGTTAAATTATATCAATATTTGTCAGATATTATTATATCATCTCTATCAATATTTAACTATAAGAAAAAAGTCCTATTTTCCATAGGACCTCCTTATCTTTTGATTTTCTTTAATTCTTCTATCAACTTATCATTAAGAACTTTTATATGGGTACCTTTCATTCCAAGTGACCTTGATTCTATTACACCGGCACTTTCAAATTTTCTTAACGCATTTACAATAACAGACCTTGTTATACCAACCTTATCAGCAATCTTACTTGCTACAAGTAATCCCTCGTTACCATCAAGTTCATTGAAAATATGATTAACTGCTTCAAGCTCTGAATATGATAAGGTTCCAAGAGCCATCTGCACTACCGCTCTTTTTCTCGTTTCTTCTTCTAATTCTTCGTTTTTGGACCTTAATATTTCAAGTCCAATAACCGTTGCTCCATATTCGGCTAAAATTAAATCATCCTCTGTAAATTCATTATCAATCTTAGCAAGCAGTAGGGTTCCTAATCTTTCCCCGCCGCCATTTACAGGTACAATCGTTATAAATTTAAATTTATCTGATTCTTCAAATGGATAAATATTATCTTTTATTGTTACATTCTGCTTTGTTTCAGATATTTTTAAAAGCTTTTTGTTATAAATACTTGAAATTGCTTTATTTGTAACAATGCTGCTTTCTCCAAGCGATGTTTCAAAATTCTCCAATAAACTAAGCCCCAGCAATTTCCCTTTTCTGCTTAAGATATAAACATTACAGTCTATTACATCATTTAATATTTGAGCTAATTCGTTAAAATCAAATGGTTCCTTTTTAGCTTGCTGTAAAATCCTGTTGACTTTTCTTGTTTTATCTAAAAGTTTTTCCATGGAAATCCTCCTATTTATTCCTATTTATAATATATATTTATTTACATCAAATTTACTTAAACTATCTTTTAATTGTTCGTCAATATATTTTTTATCAATAAATATTTGCTCATTATTTCTTTCAGGTGCTTCAAATGAAAGTTTCTCGAATAATTTTTCCATTACTGTATGAAGTCTTCTTGCACCTATATCTTCGGTTTGTTGATTTATTAAATATGCTATTTCAGCAATTCTATCAATAGCATCATCTGTATATTTAATATCAACACCTTCTGTTTTTAATAATTCACTGTATTGTTTCGTTAAAGCATTTTTAGGTTCTTTTAATATCCTTACAAAATCTCCTTTTGTAAGTGACTTTAACTCTACTCTTACAGGCAATCTGCCTTGAAGTTCTGGAATTAAATCTGAAACCTTAGAAACATTAAAGGCTCCTGCCGCTATAAAAAGAATATAATCCGTCTTTACCGGTCCATATTTCGTCATAACGGTACTACCTTCAATAATCGGTAATATATCCCTTTGAACACCTTCCCGTGAAACATCTGGACCATTAGAATAACCATTCCCTGCAATTTTATCTATCTCATCAATGAAAATTATCCCGTCCTGTTCAGCTCTTTCTATAGCTTCATTAATTACATCGTCCATATCTATAAGATTTTGAGCTTCCTCAGCCTCTAAAACTTTTTTCGCTTCTTTTATTGGCAATTTCTTGTATTTTTTCTTCTTTGGAAGAATATCTGAAAACATATCTTGTAAATTTATATTCATTTCTTCAGAGCCAATGTTTGAATACATTTCAAGCATAGGTGAGGACGTATCAGTTATCTCGATTTCGATAATTCTATCATCTAATTCTCCTGACCTTAATTTCTGTCTTAACTCATTTTTTTTGAAACTATTTTCATTTTCATCGACATCCTGAATGTTTTTTTCGTTTTGGCTATTAAATATCATCTCAAAGGGATTTTTAGTATAACCCCGTTTTTTACCGTGAATTATATAATCAATTATTCTATCTTCAGCAAGTAATTTCGCCCGTTCCATAACATTTTGCAGCATTTCCTCTTTTACCATTCTTATAGATGCCTCCACAAGATCTCGTATCATCGATTCTACATCTCTTCCAACATAACCTACTTCCGTAAACTTTGTTGCCTCAACTTTTACAAAAGGAGCTTCAACTAATTTAGCAATCCTTTTCGCTATTTCAGTTTTTCCAACACCGGTTGGTCCTATCATAAGAATGTTTTTCGGCGTTATCTCAGACTTCATTTCTTCAGACAGAAGATTTCTCCTGTACCTATTTCTAAGTGCAACTGCAACAGAGCGCTTTGCCATCTCCTGACCAACAATGTATTTATCAAGTTCGTTTACAATTTCACTTGGTGTATAATTCTTCATTTTTAAAATTCTCTCCTTATAAACTTTCGACAGTAATGTGATTATTGGTAAATACACATATTTCTGATGCAATCTCAAGGGATTTTCTGGCTATTTCTTCAACAGAAAGTTCTGTATTATACCTTAAAGCCAGTGCTGCTGCCATTGCATAATTACCACCAGAGCCAATTGCAATCACATCATTATCTGGCTCAATAATTTCTCCATTTCCTGATATTACCAAAGTAACTTCTCTATTTACTGCTATTAAGAGAGCTTCTAATTTTTTTAAAATTTTATCATTTCTCCATTCCTTTACCAGTTCAACAGCAGCTCTTTTAAGATTTCCACCATATTGTTCAAGTTTCTCCTCGAACATTTCTGATAATGTTAGAGCATCTGCTACTGACCCAGCAAAACCAACTATTACCTCATTGTTATACAATCTGCGTATTTTTTTAGCCCCATGTTTTAATATTGTATTTTCACCAAACGTTACCTGACCATCTCCAGCCATCGAAACCTTACCATCTTTCCTTATAGCGACTATTGTAGTTCCTTTAAACAATTTTTCACCCCCAAAAGCATTATTATATTATCACAAAATTAACATAATATCAATATAAATTCATAATTTTTATTAAATTTAAATTACTTAACAAAATCACAAGAAGAACATTTTATTATCTTTTTATTTTTTCTGTGTTTTTCAATGAGGATACTACCACATTTGGGACATTTTTCATTTACAGGTTTATCCCACAATATAAAATCACATTTCGGAGAATTTTCACAAATATAATAATTTTTCCCTTTCTTGCTTTTCTTTGATAATATTTCACCACCACATTTAGGGCATTTAACACCTGTTTTTTCAACTATGGGTTTTGTGTTTTTGCATTCCGGAAAACCTGGACAAGCAAGGAATTTCCCATAACGTCCGTATTTTATAACCATATTTCGCCCACACAATTCACATTTTATATCGGTTTCCTCATCTTTAAGCTTAATGTCCTTCATCTGCTCTTCTGCAATTTTAAGCAAATGATTAAAATCATTATAAAAGCTGTCGATAATCTCTATCCATTTTTTAATACCTTCTTCTACCTGATCAAGTTGTTTTTCCATATTTGCCGTAAACTCTACATTGACAATATTGGCAAAAAATTCTTTCATAACATCTGTGACAATAAAACCCAGTTCTGTCGGTTTTAGATTTTTACTTTCCTTAATTACGTATCCTCTGTCTAATAATGTAGATATTATAGGCGCATAGGTACTGGGTCTTCCAATACCTTTTTCTTCAAGCTCTTTTATTAAGGTAGCCTCTGTATATCTTGGCTGCGGTTTTGTAAAATGCTGAAGAGGTTTTAACTCTTTAATCTTAAGTTTCTGTCCTTCAGAAAGAAGCGGTAAGTTTTTTTCTTCTTCCTCCTGACCTGCATTTTCTGTATATACCTTCGTAAAACCCGGAAATTTAATTTTTGAACCTGATGTCTTGAAAATATAGTTATTATTAATAATATCCATATTTATTGTATCATATATAGCAGGTGACATCTGGCTGGATATAAATCTGCTCCAAATAAGCTTATATAATTTATATTGATCTGATTTTAATGATTCTTTAATTATATCAGGTTCTTTATCTATATATGAAGGCCTTATGGCTTCATGGGCATCCTGAATGTTCCCCTTTTTTTTAGTATAGGTTGCACCAGGATTTGTATATTCTTTTCCATATTTATCAAGTATATATTTATATGCTGCCTTTTTAGCTTCTTCTGATACCCTGGTTGAATCCGTTCTCATATATGTTATAAGTCCAAGACTCCCTTCACCCTTTATATCAATACCTTCATATAACTGTTGTGCAATCATCATAGTTTTTTTTGCAGTAAAACCAAGTTTTCGCGAGGCTTCTTGCTGAAGCGTACTTGTAATAAAAGGCGGTGATGGATTCCTTTTCTTAATTCCTGTCTTTACTTTGTATACAATATATTCATCTTTTAAATCTTTTATTATTTTATTTACATCTTCTTCGTTCTTAAGTTCTATTTTTTTCTCTAAACTGCCATAAAATTTGGCTTCAAAAGCATGAGAAGGATTCTCCTCATATAAAAATACTGAAATAGACCAGTACTCCTCCGGTTTAAAGTTTTCTATTTCTTTTTCACGATCACAAATTAATCTTGTAGCAACAGACTGCACTCTTCCTGCACTTAAACCCCTTTTGATTTTTTTCCACAATAGAGGACTTATATTATAACCTACAAGTCTATCTAATATCCTTCTTGCCTGTTGTGCATCGACTAAGTTCATATTTATGCTACGTGGATTTTTTATGGCATTTTGAACAGCATTCTTTGTGATTTCATTAAATTCAATCCTGCATAAATCATTAATATTTAAATTTAATATATTGGCAAGATGCCATGATATCGCTTCACCTTCTCTATCAGGGTCTGTTGCTAAGTAAATCTTTGATGCAGATTTGGCTTCTTTTTTTAATTTTTTAATGATTTCTCCTTTTCCTCGAATTGTAATATACTTTGGCAAAAAATTATTATCAATATCTATTCCCAGCTGACTTTTAGGCAAGTCTCTTATATGACCCATAGAAGCTTCAACCCTGAAACCTTTACCTAAAAATTTCGATATTGTTTTTGCTTTAGACGGTGATTCAACTATAACTAATGATTTAGACATATTTATACCCCCAAATACTTCTCAGTATATCAACTTTTTAAAATTTTTCAAAATTCTTTTCATATTTATTTCCTGGTACTCTATTAATAAAACCTTTAACAGTTAAAGATGTCAATATACAATTTATTTTACTTACAGAATAATTCATGTAATTGATTATCTCGTCTATATCC
Organism: Aceticella sp. 75b-Ac; assembly: GCF_056032965.2. Classification (NCBI taxonomy): domain Bacteria; kingdom Bacillati; phylum Bacillota; class Clostridia; order Thermoanaerobacterales; family Thermoanaerobacteraceae; genus Aceticella; species Aceticella sp. 75b-Ac. The sequence continues at coordinate 419,673 of NZ_CM190971.1, read as the reverse complement.
CGTGTGCAATCACATATAAATTCATAAACTTTTTTCTCGTCATTGTTTAGTGTATTTATCATTTGTTCATTTATTCTTTCTTTTATATCGGTTCTTAAATCAAATTCTTCAAGAATATCATTAACATCATTAACTAATTTAGCTCCTTGTTTTATCAGCTCATTAGTTCCTTTACTATATGCACTGGTTATATTCCCCGGTACCGCAAAAACATCCCTTCCCTGATCAAGCGCAAATTTTGCGGTTATCAAGGAACCACTTTTGACACTTGCTTCAACAACAAGAACTCCCAATGAAAGACCGCTTATTATTCTGTTTCGGGCTGGAAAATTACCTGAAACAGGTAAATAATCAATAGGAAATTCTGATATAACCGCTCCATTTTCTATAATTTCATTCATCAGTTTCTCATTTTCTTTAGGATAGGTAATATTAACGCCACAGCCTAATACAGCAATTGTTCTTCCTTGGGCTTTCATTGCCCCTTTATGCGAATAACTATCAATACCTCTTGCCATTCCACTTATAACTGTCATACCATGTTTTGCAATATCATAGGAAATCTTTTCTGCTATAAACTTACCATATGCAGTCGCATTACGTGATCCTACAACAGCAATGGATATTTCATCACATTTTTTTAATTTTCCTCTTATATAAAGTATTGGAGGAGGATTGTAAATATTTCTAAGTAATTCTGGATAATCCTCATCAGTTATCAGTAAGACCTCAATTTTATTTTTTATCAAAATATCTATATTCTTAAATGGGTTTTGCTTTTTTGCTTCTACTATATTTTTATATGTAACGCCATTCCCCAGATATTTTATAAGTTCTTTATTATCCGCTTTATATACAGCTTCTGGACTGCCAAAATAATCAACTAATTTATTAAAAGTCTTTGATCCTATTCCATTAATGGAACTTAACCATATTGCAAAAACCTTATTATTATCCATCATTACACCTTCTTACAAAAATTTCATAACATAAAAACACTTACATTATAATATAAATATATTTAAAAATGAAGGAATTTCACATTAACATGTCGAATTTAAAAATAGGTGATTAAATTGGAAAATAAAAAGATCAATATAAAAAATTTAAAAGAATACATATATAAAAATGGACCATGCAATCTAAATAATTTGAATTTAATAGATAATGCAAAAAAATGGTTAACTAATGAGATTATAAGGATGAACATGCTTAATATATTTGAAAATAAAATGTATGATTTAAATTATAATTTCATAGCCGGAGTGGATGAAGTCGGTAGAGGTCCTCTTGTAGGACCTGTTGTTGCTGCCTGTGTTGTTTTACCAAAATCCAGTTTTATACCTGATATTGATGATTCAAAAAAACTCAGTGAAAAAAAAAGAGAAATCTTATCTGATGTAATTAAAAAACATGCAATAGCATATGGTATTGGTATTGTAGAAAACGATGAAATTGACAGGATTAATATCTTAAATGCTACATATAAGGCTATGAAAATCGCAATATCACAAATCAATATAAATATTGATTGTTTGCTTGTAGATGCTATTAAAATTCCTGATATTAACATACATCAAACATCTATAATTAAAGGTGATTCAAAAAGTATTTCTATCGCTGCAGCATCTATTATTGCAAAGGTTAAACGTGATAAGATTATGAAGGAATATCATTACAAATATCCACAATACGGATTTAATAAAAACAAAGGTTATGGAACAAAAGTTCATATTGAAGCATTAAAAAAATATGGACCATGTCCATTACATAGAACTACGTTTTTACATAAAATATTAAAATAGCCCTGTGAAAGGAATGAACTTAAGGTGAATAACAAAATTGTAGGCAATTTAGGTGAAAAAATAGCTGAAAAGATTTTGAAAAATTCAGGCTATAAAATTATAGATAAAAATTTTAAATGCAGCATTGGTGAAATAGATATTATAACTGAAAAAGATAATAACCTTATATTTATAGAGGTTAAAACCCGCACCTCTATAAAATACGGTTGTCCATCAGATGCAGTCAATTTTTATAAAAGAAACAAAATTATAAAAGTAGCTCAAACATTTATTATGTTAAATAAGAAATATATAAACTTTTCAATAAGGTTTGATGTATTTGAAATTTTTTTAAAACCCTCAACATTTGAGCTAAATAAAATAAATCATATAAAAAATGCATTTACACTATAATAATAATCCCATCTTTTCTTTAACTTCTTTTATTGTTTTTTCAGCTATTTGTTGAGCTTTTTCGGCTCCATCTTTTAAAACTTTTATTATATAATCATTATCAAGATTTTTATAATTTTCCTGTATGTGTAATAACTTTTCAGCCATTACGTCAAATAATTCTTTTTTTAATATGCCGTATCCCTGACCTTTAAATCGCTTTTCAGCCTCTTCAATTGAAATTTCGGCAAATTGACTGTACAATGTCAATAAATTGCTTATTCCCGGTTTGTTGTCCAAATCATATCTTATTTCATTATCTGAATCAGTAACAGCCCTATTAATTTTCTTTTTTATTAAAGGCAATTCATCCACTAAGTTTATTCGATTAAATTGGTTTTCATCACTTTTACTCATTTTTTTATCCGGTTCGGAAAGACTCATGATTCTCGATCCGGATTTTAAAATTAAAGGCTCAGGTATTACGAATGTTTCGCCAAACCTATTATTAAATCTTTCTGCAATATCTCTTGTCAATTCAAGATGCTGTTTCTGGTCCTCTCCTACCGGTACTAAATTCGTTTGATACAAAAGTATATCTGCTGCCATAAGGTCAGGATATGTAAAAAGACCTACAGAAACAGAATCTTTGCCTTTGCTTTTATCTTTAAATTGAGTCATCCGGCTTAATTCTCCAAAATATGTTATGCATTGTAGTAACCAGCCAAGTTCTGCATGATATGGAACATGTGATTGAACAAAAATAACTACTTTTTTTGGATCGAGTCCTATTGCAAGATACAACCCAGCAAGTTCAATTGTCTTCTTTTTTAATGTCTCTGGATTCTGTGGGACAGTCAATGCATGCAAATCTACGATACAAAATAAGCATTCATTATCATCCTGTAATTTTACAAATTGTCTCATAGCACCAAGATAATTTCCTATATGTATATCACCTGTCGGTTGAACACCAGAAAAAACCCTATTCATACATATAACACCTCTATTCTATATTATCTATTCCAATATTTGTTGCATAAATTCCTATACTGAAGTGCTTCAGCAACATGTTCATATTTTATATTTTTACAACCTTCAAGGTCAGCTATTGTACGTGAAACCTTTAGTATTTTATTAAACCCTCTTGCACTTAAACCGAGCCTATCAAAGAAATTTTTTACCATCTCCGTTGTTTTTACATCAATTCTGCAATATTTCTTTATCATATTATTCTTTAACTGTGAGTTGAAATATATACCTGTACCATAATATCTTTGAAGTTGTATTTTTCGTGCCGTTGATACTCTTTCCCTAATTTGTTCCGATGTTTCAACATTTCCTTCATCTTCAAAGTATTTATCTTTCAAAACAGGACTTACTTCAACATGTAAATCTATTCTATCAAGAAGAGGACCTGATATTTTATTTTGATAACGCCTTATTTCATTTGGCGTACATTTACATTCATGCGTTTCGTCACCATAATAGCCACAAGGACATGGATTCATTGCAGTGATTAGCATAAACTTCGATGGATATGTGTATGTAGCATTAACCCTTGTTATTGTTACAAATTCATCCTCAAGAGGCTGCCTTAATACCTCTAAAGCATCCTTCCTAAATTCAGGAAGTTCATCTAAAAAAAGAATGCCGTAATGTGCTAAGGAAACCTCCCCTGGTTTTGGATATCTGCCTCCTCCAATTAAGGAAACCGTTGAAATGGTATGATGCGGCGCACGAAATACCCTGTTAGTAATCAGGGATATATTGTCAGGCAATGTACCGGCTATACTGTGAATTTTAGTAACTTCAAGGGCTTCTTCAAGGGTCATATCAGGTAATATTGTTGGAAATCTTCTTGCAAGCATTGTCTTACCGGAACCAGGGGGACCTACCATAGCAAGATTATGGCCACCTGCTGCAGCTATCTCAAATGCCCTTTTTACATTTTCTTGTCCTTTTACCTCTGAAAAATCTACATCATAATGGGTTTTTTTAAAATATCGTGATATATCCACTTTTACAGGCTCTAATATACTTTCTCCATTTATAAACCTAACAACTTCGCAAAGGGATTTTACCGGATATACCGAAATATCTTTTATTACTGCAGCTTCATTTGCATTGGAATCTGGCAATACCATAAATTTTATCTTATTTTCTTTGGCAGCAATTGCCATTGGAAGTATACCCTTCACGGTTCTAACAGAACCATCTAAAGATAATTCCCCAAGAAAAACTGTATTATCAGGTATCGTCCTTATTTGTTCGGTACATGATAAAATCCCAATAGCTATTGGAAGGTCAAAAGCAGTTCCTTCCTTTTTGATATCAGCAGGTGCAAGATTGACAGTAATTTTTTTTATAGGAAATTCCAATCCGCTATTTTTTATAGCTGCTCTTACCCTATCCCTTGATTCTTTTACTTCAGTATCACCAAGACCGACTATATCAAAAGATGGCAGACCATTCGATATATCTACTTCCACATGAACTATATAACCATTAATACCCATAATTGACATACTCTTTATAATAGAAAGCATATAAATCCCCCTATTCAGGTCTTTCAAGAGAAATATTGCCAAGTTTTCCGGAGCGAAAATCGTCTATCAGTATCTTGGCAGCTCGCAATATATCTATTTCACCTCCTGCTACAAGGCAGCCCCTCTTTTCCCCAATATTTTTTAATAATTCATATTCTGGTAAATCAATATTAATAATCTTATATCTTTTTAATAAGTATCGAGGATAGTATATTTTAAGTATACTTAATAGTTTAATAGATATCTCTTCAATATTCAATAGTTCATCCTTAATTGCTCCTGTTATAGCAAGCATAAGAGCCACATTTTCATCTTCAAATTTGGGCCATAAGATACCTGGTGTATCAAGAAGGTCAAAATACTGTGTTTTTATCCACTGTTTTGATTTCGTAACGCCAGGTACATTACCAGTTTTTGCATTGCCTGTACCTGATAATTTGTTAATAAAGGTTGATTTTCCGACATTAGGTATTCCCAATATCATCACTCTCAGGCGCGGTGTAATTCCTTTACTTCTTTTCTTTTTTATTATATCTTCACATATTTTATATGTTTTATCATTTATACTTTTTAATCCATCGCCTTTAAGAGAATTTATGCTAATACATTCGATTCCATTTTTCTTATAGTATGAAATCCATGAATTGTTAACATTTTTATCTGATAAATCGGCTTTATTTAATAAAATAAGTCTTTTTTTTGACAATATAAGTTCATCTATAATCGGGTTTTTGCTGCTATAAGGTATTCTTGCATCTAAAATCTCATAAACAATATCAACCAGTTTTAAATTTTCTTCAATTAAATGTTTTGTCTTTGCCATATGACCTGGATACCATTGTATCATTATATTTATCCTCCGAATAATGAAAAAGAGGACATAAAGTCCCCTATTTCATTTTCTCCTTTATTTTAGCAGCTTTACCAATTTTCTTCCTTACATAATAAAGCTTTGCTCTTCTAACCTTTCCACTTCTAACAACTTCGATTTTGTCTATTCTTGGTGAGTGGAGAGGAAAAACCCTTTCAACACCAATACCATAAGAAATACGTCTTACAGTAAAGGTTTCTCTGAGTCCACCACCACATCTTTTAAGAACAACACCTTCAAAAACCTGAATTCTTTCCTTATCGCCTTCAACAACCTTATAATGGACTTTAACAGTATCTCCAACGTTAAACTCAGGCATTTCCTTTAACTGTTCTTTTTCAATCATATCAACCAAATTCATCATTCTACCTCCTTTCAATCTTTATGAAAAGAATAACCCTTTTCATTTATATACTCAATATCATCATCCGTTAGATTTTCTTTTTTTAATAAGTCTGGTCTTTTGTGAAAAGTTATATCTATAGATTTTTGCCTTCTCCATTTAGCAATTTCAGCATGGTTGCCTGACAAAAGTATTTCAGGCACTTCCATTCCCATGAATTCTCTCGGACGCGTATACTGCGGATATTCAAGTAGACCTTTGTAAAATGATTCTTCGATAAAACTTTCATCCTGTGGAAGGACTCCCGGTATTAATCTTGAAACAGAATCAATAATTGCCATAGCTGCTATTTCCCCGCCAGTCATAACAAAGTCTCCAATTGAAATCTCTTTATCTATTATCGAATAAGCTCTTTCATCAATACCTTCATAGTGACCACACAACAATATAATTTCCCTTAGCTTAGACATCTCAATTGCTATTTCTTGATTATATACATTGCCCTTTGGTCCCATGTAATATACAGGAATACTTTTGTCATTCTTTATGGATTTTACAGCATCATAAATCGGTTGAACCATCATAATCATGCCACACCCACCACCATAAGGATAATCATCAACATTTTTATGTTTATCCTTGGTATAATCTCTAATATTTATGAGATTTATAGTTATTAAACTTTTTTCGATCGCTCTTTTTAAAATGCTGTTTTCCAGTATTCCTTTAAACATATCCGGGAAAAGTGTTAAAACATTAAAAATCACTTACAATCCCTCCAAGAGGTGGATAATCATTTTGTTTTCATCTACATTGACTTTTTTTATTACCTGTTTAATAGCCGGTAAAAGTACAGAACGGTCATTTGTTTTGACAACATAAACATCATTAGCACCTGTTTGAATTACCTCTGTTATTTTACCAAAGAAATTGCCATCTTCCAAATATACATCCATATTTATTAAATCTTTTATAAAATACTCATCTTTCTTAAGGGCAATAGCATCTTTCTCATCTATTTTAATAAGGCAACCTCTTAATTTTTCTGCATCATTTCTATTATTAATATTTTTAAATTTTATAATAACAGAATTTTTCAAAAACCTTATATTTTCTATGCAATGTTTTGTAATACACTGATTCTTTGAAATATATACAAAACTAAGGTCATAGAATCTTTCAGGGGCATTTGTCAAAGGCAATACCTTAATTTCCCCGTTTATACCATGTGCCGATGTTATTTCACCAATCGTTAAAAGCTCATTCATTTTACCACCTATATGATTTCCACAACAACACGCTTCTTTTCTTTGGCTGCGGCTGCTTTTACAACCGTTCTTATTGCTCGTGCAATACGACCTTGTTTACCTATCACTTTACCCATATCTTCGGGAGCAACCTTCAATTCAATAATTATTGATTGCTCTCCTTCTATTTCATTTGTCTGCACAGCATCAGGATTATCCACTAAGGATTTAGCAATAAATTTTACTAACTCACCCATAAAACATCACTTCCACTCATAGAGGATTTTAACCACTTATTTTATCAAAAATACCTTCTTTTTTGAATAATGTTCTTACAGTATCTGAAGGTTGTGCACCAACTTTGAGCCATTTTACAGCCTTTTCAGAGTCTATTTTTAATTCAGCTGGTTGTGCTACGGGATTATAATATCCTATTTCATCAATAAATTTACCATCACGCGGAGACCTTGAATCTGCTACGACAAACCTATAAAAGGGACTTTTCTTTGCACCCATTCTTTTTAATCTAATTTTAACTGCCACTGTATCACCTCCTTCTAAGTGCTCTTTAATATTATCTAAAAAATGGCATCCTTATTTTGCCTTTTTTCATGTCTTTCCCAGCATCAGCAAACTGTTTAACCATCTTTTTTGTCTGTTCAAATTGTTTTAAAAGACTATTCACTTGCTGTATTGAGGTACCGCTGCCGGCAGCTATTCTCTTTTTCCTGCTGCCATTTATTATAATTGGATTCTGCCTTTCTTCCTTTGTCATTGATTGAATAATTGCTTCAATTCTTTTTATATCCTTATCACTTATACTCATGCCCTTAAATTTCGATGCGTTTAAGCCGGGAATCATTGAAAACAATTCTTCAATAGGTCCCATCTTTTTTATTCCTTGAAGTTGGTCTAAAAAATCATCAAAAGTAAACTGCTGTGATAAAAGTTTTTTTTCAAGTTCTGCTGCTTTTTTTTCATCTATTTGTGTTTGAACTTTTTCAATAAGGCTTAATACATCACCCATACCAAGAATTCTTGAAGCCATCCTATCAGGATGAAATGGCTCAATATCCGAGAGCTTTTCTCCCATAGCGACAAATTTAATAGGTTTTTGAGTAACTGCTCTAATAGAAAGAGCTGCACCACCTCTTGTGTCGCCGTCAAGTTTAGTTAATATTACTCCATCAATCCCCAATTTGTTATTGAAAACTTCTGCAACATTAACTGCGTCTTGTCCTGTCATGGAATCTACCACAAGTAATATTTCATGAGGTTTTAATGATAATTTTATATTTACAAGTTCGTCCATTAATTCTTCGTCTATATGAAGCCTGCCTGCTGTATCAATAATCATAACATTGAAATTGTTTGATACAGCATAATCAAGAGCACCTTTTGCTATATCAACAGGATTTGTTTTATCACCCATTGAGAATACAGGAACATTTACCTTAGAACCTACGACTTGAAGCTGTTTTATAGCAGCCGGTCTATATACATCACATGCAACAAGAAGAGGATTTTTCCCCTGAGTTTTAAGCATATTAGCAAGTTTACCGCTTGTTGTAGTCTTACCAGAGCCTTGAAGCCCAACCATCATAATAACAGTAGGAGGTTTACTGCCATAGTTGATTTTACTTTGTATTGAACCCATAAGATTTGTCAATTCATCATTAACTATCTTAATAACCTGTTGAGCAGGTGTCAAACTCTCCAGAACTTCTTGACCTAAAGACTTTTCAGTAACTTTATTTACAAAATCTTTTACAACTTTGAAATTTACATCAGCTTCAAGTAAAGCTATTTTAACTTCTCTCATAGCTTCCTTTACATCTTTTTCGCTAAGTTTGCCTTTCCCTTTAAGTCTTTTAAACACTTCTTGAAGCTTGCCTGATAAACCTTCAAAAGCCATCGGTTTCCCTCCTATTGATTTAACTCATTTAAAATAGTTTTTATCTCTTGAATCATTTTACTGATTTCTTCACTTTGGACATGTAAATATAAATTATCTAATAGTTCGTTTATTTTATCTGTATTTTTAGTAAGAATATCATGCTTTTTTATAAGTTCGAGTTTCTCTTCATAAAATTTCAGTGTAGCTTCGGCTCTTTTTAGGGTATCATAAACCCCCTGTCTTGAAATATTCAAAGACTGAGAAATTTCACCAAGTGAATAATCATTTAAATAATGCATTTTAAATATCTCTCTTTGTTTATCTGTCAGCAACGAGCCATAGTAATCATAGAGAATATTCATTTTAAATAAATCTAAACTCATAAAATCCCACCTGTTAAGGTCATAACCTTTACAGTATGATTTTAAATAAATATTTCAGTTTTGTCAAGCTTTTTTATTCGAAAAGTGCTTTTATATAATCCTCTGATTTAAATACCTGAAGGTCATCTATTCCTTCACCAACACCTATGAACCTTACAGGTATATTTAATTCAGATTTAATTGAAATTACAATCCCACCTTTTGCAGTACCATCAAGCTTTGTCAAAACAAGACCTGAAACATCAGCAGCATCTTTGAAAACCCTCGCCTGTTGAACAGCATTTTGCCCTGTTGTTGCATCAAGAACCAAAAAAGTTTCTAATTTTGCAGATGGATATTCTCTTTGTATTACTCTGTAAATTTTTTTAAGCTCATCCATTAAATTTTTCTTATTATGAAGTCTTCCTGCAGTATCACAAATTATTATATCTGATTTTCGTGTCTTTGCAGCCTGTATACCGTCAAAAACAACTGATGCAGGGTCAGAGCCTTCATCATGCTTAATAATATCGCATCCAACTCTGCTTGCCCAAACCTCCAACTGCTCGATTGCAGCAGCTCTAAAGGTATCTGCTGCAATCAATAAAACCTTCATTCCCTGACGTTTAAATCTGCCTGCCATTTTACCGATTGTCGTTGTTTTACCTACACCATTTACACCAACAACAAGTATTATTGTTGGTGATATAATTTCTAAAGGAGCTTCATCCTTTTCCATTATTTCATATATTTCCTCTGCCAATAATTCCTTAATATCATCAGATTCTGTCAGTTTTCTTTCTTTTGCCTTTTGCTTTATACCTTCAATTATTTTTGTAGTTGTTTCAAAACCAACATCTGCTAATATTAATATTTCTTCGAGTTCTTCCAAAAGTTCTTCATCTATTTTCCTGCCTTTGAAAATAATATTGTCAATCTTCGATGTTATATTATCTCTAGTCTTTGCAAGACCTTCCTTTAATTTTTGAAAAAAACTTTTCTCTTCTTTTATTCTTTCTTCTTCCTTAATTGATTCTTCTTTTTTAATTAATTCGTCTTCCTTTTCCAAGATTGGTTTTTCTGCCACTATTGATTCCTCTGTAACTTGTTGGTCTTGCTGATTTTTTTTGTTTCTCTTAAAGAAATTAAACAAATTATCTCATCCTTTCTATGCACTTTCAAGTTTTAATGATAACAATTTTGAAATACCCTTTTCCTGCATTGTTACACCATACATTACATCTGCTACCGACATTGTTCCTTTTCTATGTGTAACCACAATAAATTGGATATCCCTTGATAGTTCTTTTAGAAAGCTGGCAAATCTATCAACATTAGCATCATCAAGTGCTGCATCAATTTCATCAAGTATGCAAAATGGCGCAGGACGTATTAATAACATAGCAAATAACAATGATATCGCCACAAGGGCCTTTTCTCCACCAGATAACAGGTTAATATTTTGAAGTTTTTTCCCCGGAGGCTGAACATTTATTTCAACCCCCGTTTCAAGCAGGTTATCTGGCTCAGTCATAATAAGTTCTGCATTTCCGCCTCCAAAAAGTTTTTTAAAGGTTTTTTTAAATTGTATTTGAATAAGCTCAAAATTATTTTTAAATTGCGATTTTATTATTTTATTTGTTTCTTCTATCATTATTTTTAAGGTCTCTTTTGCATCATTTAAATCATCAAATTGCTTTTTTAGAAAATCATACCTTTCTTTTGTATTTTTATATTCATTGATTGCATTAATATTTATAATACCTAATTCTTTTATTTCGTTAGCAAGTGAAAATACACGTTGTTTTAACTGGTCAATATTTCCTTTTATCAGATAATCCGAAACCTTGTCCAATGTTAATTCATATTCGTCCCAAAGCCTGTTTTTAATATTCTCCACTTCTATATGTTCTTTTTGTATCTTAATATCTAAACTATGTTTTTTTTCAAGATTTAAGGAATACTTATTTTCAAAAGCAGATAATACTGACCTTTTTCCATCCAACTCATGATTTTTATTATTTAATTCACTTTCATAATTAATTATCTGAACATTTATTGTTTTTAATACTTCTTTAATGTTGTTTTTTTCATTTAAATGTTCGTTTCTGCTTAATTCAAGCTGTTTAATCAATTCATTAAGTTGTTCTTGCCTTTCCCTATTTTCATAAAGATTATTTTTTATACTCTCAAGCTCTTTTTCCTTTTCCTTTAGCTTGTGAAGTTCATTCTGTAATTTTTGTTCATTTGTTGCAGATTCAATCTTTAAGGTTGTTAAATTTTCTTCTATGTCTTTTAATATTTCACTTTTATTGATGTGGTTTGCCTTATAGTTTTCGATTGTTTGATTTATTTCAGATTTTTGCTTATCCATTTGTGATATTTCTTCATTATACCTGTTTATATCAGTCTTATAAACCTCAATTTTTTTAACAATTTCTTCTATTTCATTTTTATTCTCTTCTATTTGCAATTTCATTTTTTTAATTTCAAAATCAAGTATTGACTGCTGCTCTTTCAATTCATTTATTTTATAGCTAATATTATCAACTTCGCTTTTTATTTCTTTTAATCTTTCTTCTTTAACCTGTTTGTTTCTTGTTAATTCAATCATGTTATTTTTTATTATATTAGTTTCTTTCTCATAATTTGATAATTTTACTTGAAGTCCATTTATTTCATCTTTACGTTTTAATATACTCTGAGCCTTGGTTCTCAGACTACCTCCTGTTATTGAACCTCCTGGATTTATAACATCACCATCAAGAGTCACAATTTTGTATTGATTTCCTGTTATTCGGGTTAATAATATAGCAGAATCGAGTTTTTTAACTACAATTACCCTCCCTAATAAAAATTTAATTATATTTTCAAGAATATTGTCATACTGAACAATATCTAATGCAATACCTATCATATTTTCTTTTGCTTCATTGCTTAAATCTTTTATATTAATGGCTTTATGTCTTATATTATTTAATGGTAAAAATGTTGCCCTGCCATAATTATTTCTTTTTAATATATCTATCAATATTTTAGCATCATCTGCTGACTTTATTACAATATCCTGAATTGCTGAACCTAATGCCACTTCTATTGCAGTAGAATACACCTTATCAACATATATCAAATTCCCAACAATACCTATAACAATAGCTTTTAGTTTATTGTCTTTATTAATATGTTTCATTAAATTTTTCACACTATTGTTATATCCTTCATAATTATTTTCCATTTCCGCTAAAATAGATATTTTTGATTTAATATTGCTATATTCAAGATTATATTGAATTATTAAGTCCTTCAATTTGACAATTTTTGTATTCAAATCTGAGTATTCTTTTTCTACAGATTCTTTATTATTTATACATTCAGATAATTTTTTGTTAAGATTTTTTATCTCTTTTGTTATTTGATTAAAATCATTTTCTTTTTCAACTATTTTGACTTCAAACTGTTCCTTTAATTTATTAATAGAATTTAATTTTTCCAATGCATTATCTTTCATTGAATTAGATGCAGACAGTTTACTTCTTTTATCAGCAATAGAATTTAATATATTTAAAATATCACCTTGAGCAAGTTCTATCTCTGTTTCTTTTTCTTTTTCTTCATATTTAAGTAAATCATATTTATCTGACACATTTTTGATTTTTTCATTCAACTTATTTTTTTCCATATTTAAATCATAAATATTTTTTTTTATTTTTATCAATTCATCTGAAAGTATATTTGATTTATTTTCATTTTCATCAATTAATTCCAATATCCTTTTTAAATTTTCGCTTTTGTTTTTTATTTTTTCATCTATAAGGTCTATTTTGCCATTTAATATCTCTAATTCATTAGTTCTTTTAAAATAATCCTCTTTAGCGGTTTCAATATTACTCTTTAAATTTTTTATATATATTTCATATTCATTTATATTGTTTCTTTGACTTGTAATTATTATCTCGTCTTGAGATAAAACATTTTTTATTGTTTCGTATTCTTCAGTTAATTTCTCAAGCCTTTTTTCAGATTCATTAATTTTATTAGAATATATTGTAATATCAACTTTTTTTTTCTCTTTAATAAGTTCTAAATATTTTTGGGCTTTATTTTTTTCAACAAAAAGAGGATTTAATTGTTTTTCAAGCTCGTATATTATATCACTTAGTCTTTTAATATTTTCATTTGTAGCATCAAGTTTTTTTAAAGCTTCTTCCTTTTTATACTTGTATTTTGAAATACCGGCAGCTTCTTCAAAAATGCGTCTTCTTTCTTCGGGTTTTGTACTTAATATTTCATCGATTTTACCTTGACTGATTATAGAATAACCATCTTTTCCTATCCCTGTATCTAAAAAAAGCTCATATATATCTTTAAGCCTGCAAGAAGTTTTATTTATGTAAAACTCGCTTTCTCCGGATCTAAAAATCTTTCTTGTTATTGCTACTTCTGAATAATCAAGTGGTAACATATGATCACAATTATCAAATACTAAACTTACTTCTGCAAAACCTAAGGGCTTCCTTTTTTCCGTTCCGGCGAAAATAATATCTTCCAGTTTTGAACCACGTAAACTTTTTATGCTTTGCTCGCCAAGTACAAGCCTTACTGCATCAGATATATTGCTTTTACCACTGCCGTTTGGTCCAACAATTGTTGTTATACCCCTCTCAAAATTTAATATAACTTTATCTGCAAATGATTTAAAACCTTTCATTTCTAATTTTTTAAGGTACATAAAACCCCTCCTGCACCATACATTTTAACATATTTATTAGCAATCATACAATGATTAAAACCTGCAAAATTGCAGGTTTTAATCATCTATGTTCCACAATAAATTTAATTGCTGTTCGCAATTCTCCATTGATCTCGATTTCTGAAAAAGCTGGTATCATGACAAGATCAATTCCATTTGGCGCTACAAAACCTCTGGCAATTGCTATTGCTTTTACAGCTTGATTTACTGCACCTGCCCCTACCGCTTGTATTTCAGCTTCAGTTTTATTTCTTAATATGGCTGCAAGTGCACCTGCTACAGATTTAGGTTGAGATTTAGCTGATACCTTTAGGACTTCCACTATAAAAACCTCCTCTTATATATTGTGTAATGTGTAAATGAATACAAGTATATATTCTATATATGGTTTATTAAATCCTTCTTTTTTTAAAAATTATTTTTTATATAATCAATCACCCTTTGCCTATAAATATTTTCTTTGTATAAAATAGCAATCATATCCATAGGTATCGTATTAGATTGTTTTATATTTATCAATATATCATATTTATATTCTATATACTTTATATTATATTTTTTTTGCCCAACAACTGTTGATACATACTTGGGATTTAAAATCATACATACATTAACATTTCTTATATTTTTTTCTTTAAATATGGAGTTAAGCATATCCTTTATAATGGAGGATTCCACCAATTGCCCAAAAGCCGGATGAAAAGGCCCTGCAATTATATCCTTTTTATTATTAATATTCTCAGTAGTTTGCAGCCCGATTCTTATAACAGGTATATCTTCTTTAAGAAATTTTATATATAATTCCTTTGATAATTCAACAGCATCACAAAGATTTAAAGGAACGTATAATCCATCTTTGTACATTTTTTCAAGATATGTTCCTTTTAGAACTACAGTTGGGTATATTCGTACAAAATCCGGTCTTAATTCTATAATTTTTTTAGCAGTATTAAGTGATTTTACATTATTGTCACCCGGCAAGCCAATCATTATCTGTAATCCTAAAGTAAAGCCATATTCTTTAATTAGTTTGACTGCATTTACTACATCATCTGGCGTATGACCCCTGTGACTTTTTTCAAGTACATCCATTTCCATTGATTGAACTCCAAGTTCAATAATTGATACATTATATTCTTTTAAATTTTCCAAGATACTACTATTTATATAATCTGGTCTTGTAGACAAACGTATTGCATCAATTAAACCTTTATCTAAATATGCTTTTGCCGCTTTTAAAAATGATCTCTGTATATCAATAGGAATTCCAGTAAAGCTTCCCCCAAAAAAGGAAACCTCTTTTCTTGAATCCTTTGGTATTGTTTTAAGATATTTTTCAATAGTATTATGAATATACCCTTCATTAATCATAACTTTTGAACCTGTTATTTCTTCCTGATTGCAAAAAACACATTTAAATGGGCAACCCATATGTGGTACAAATATAGGAATTATAAAAATATTTCTCATTTTATTATCCCCAGCTTATTTAATGCTTCCAAAGCAGCACTTTGTTCCGCTTCTTTTTTGCTTCTCCCTGAACCCGTACCAATTATATTTTCTTCTATTTTTACACTTATTACAAATGTTTTGTTATGATCTGGTCCATATTCATCTATTACTTCATAATTTATTTTGCCAATTCCCATTTTTTGTGTTACTTCCTGCAACTTTGTTTTATAATCGCGATAAATAAGACCACTTAATACTCCATCTATTATATTTTTTAAAATTTTTAATACAATTTCTCTGGTTTTATTTAAATCAGAATCTAAATATATTGCAGCTATTAATGCTTCTACTGCATCAGCCAGTATAGAATCCCTTTCTCTTCCGCCAGTTAATTCTTCACCCTTGCCCATTAAGAGATATTTACCAAGTTCCAATTCTTTTGCGCATTTTGCAAGAGATGGTTCACACACAATTTCTGCCCTGAATTTGGAAAGGAATCCTTCTTCTAAATCCCTTCTTTTTTTATATAGGTATTCACTAATAATAATACTTAATACTGAATCCCCTAAAAACTCAAGTCTTTCATTATTTACACCTATATTTTTACTCTCATTTGACCATGAACTATGTGTCAGTGCCTGTTTAAGCAATATCCTATTTTTAAAATTATATTTTAATTTGTTTTCCAATTCATTAAATTGACTTTTGCTTTCCACAAAATTACCTCTTTCAAAATTTTTTAAATGCAAGTGTTGCATTATGTCCTCCAAAACCAAATGAATTTGATAATGCATATTTTATTTCTTCTTTTATTGCTTTATTGGGAACATAATTCAAATCACATTCAGGATCTTGTGTAACATAATTGATTGTCGGCGGAATAATCCCATTTTTTAATGCAAGAATCGTAGCAATTGCTTCAATCGCACCAGACGCCCCAAGAAGATGCCCTGTCATAGATTTTGTTGAACTAATTTTTAATTCATAGGCGTGTTCGCCAAATATATTCTTAATAGCCATTGTTTCATATTTATCATTATAAACTGTTGAAGTGCCATGTGCATTTATATAATCAACATCCTCTGTTTTTATATCAGCATCTTTTAAAGCATTTTTCATCGCTCTTACTGCGCCTGCCCCTGTCGGCTCAGGTGCTGTTATATGATATGCATCTGCACTTGCACCATATCCTATTATTTCAGCATATATGTATGCACCTCTGTTTAATGCATGTTCTAAAGATTCGAGAATTAATGTACCTGAACCTTCTCCCATTACAAAACCATCCCTATTTGCGTCAAAAGGTCTACATGCAGTATTAGGATCCTCATTTGTTGTCATTGCTTTTATTGCGCAAAAACCTGCAAGAGATAATGGTGTTATTGCAGCTTCACTGCCACCAGTTACAATAAAATCTGCGTCACCCCTTTGAATAACTTTAAAAGCATCACCAATCGCACTTGAACTTGATGCGCATGCATTTACAATTGTCTCATTATGACCTTTTAACCCATAGGTTATCGATATAAGACCTGCAGCCATATCTGGTATCATCATAGGCACAAAAAACGGGCTAACCCTTCCAGGACCTTTTTCAAGAAGAATGTTATGCTGATTTTCAAGTGTTTCAATACCTCCAACACCTGAAGCATATATTACACCTGCTCTATCAAGGTCTTCTTTGGATAAATCTAATTTTGAATCTTCCAAAGCCAATCTTGCACTTGATAATGCAAATTGTGCAAATCTATCCATCCTTTTGGCTTCTTTTTTTTCTATATAATCTGTGGAAACAAAATCCTTTACTTCTGCAGCCAATTTTATAGTATATGAACTCACATCAAATTTTGTTATTCTGTCAATACCTGATTTTCCATTAATAAGAGAATCCCAATACTTCTCTATTGTATTGCCAAGGGGGGTTATAACACCAATTCCTGTAATAACAACTCTATTCATTACATAACCTCCAAAATTTAATAATTAAATTTATTGTATAAAGTCCCGCAATTGCGGGACTCAAATTATTTCACATTCTTTAAGTATTCAACAACATCTCCAACAGTTTTAATCTTTTCTGCATCCTCATCAGGTATTTCAACATCAAATTCTTCTTCAAGTGCCATTATAAGCTCTACTATATCTAAAGAATCCGCTCCTAAATCATCTATGAAAGATGATTCCATTGTTACTTCACCAGGATCAACACCCAATTGTTCAACGATAATATCTCTAATTTTCTCAAAATCCATAAAATTCAC
The DNA here is from genome assembly GCF_056032965.2 of Aceticella sp. 75b-Ac. NCBI lineage: Bacteria > Bacillati > Bacillota > Clostridia > Thermoanaerobacterales > Thermoanaerobacteraceae > Aceticella > Aceticella sp. 75b-Ac. Next base: position 401,764 of record NZ_CM190971.1, on the reverse strand, counting down.
CTCCTCTCAAAATGTATATATAAGAATAATATTACATAACCATTCCACCGTCAACATTAATTACCTGCCCTGTTATGTAATCTGCAGCACTACTGGCTAAAAATGATACAACATTTGCTATATCCTGAGGATTTCCTGCTCTTTTTAAAGGTATAGAATTTATCATCTGTTCTTTTATGTCTTTTTTTAATATATCAGTCATCTCTGTTTCAATAAAACCAGGTGCAATTGCATTTGCAGTAATTCCTCTTGCAGCAAGTTCTTTTGCAACTGACTTTGTCAAACCTATTATTCCAGCCTTTGATGCTGCATAGTTAACCTGACCTGCATTACCTATTATTCCTATTATTGATGAAATATTTATTATTTTCCCTTCTTTTTTCTTTATCATATGTTTTGAAGCAAATTTTATTACATTAAAAGCACCTTTTAAATTTGTATTAATAACATCATCCCATTCTTCTTCAGACATTCTTAATAAAAGATTATCTCTTGTTATACCTGCATTGTTTACAACTACATTTATTGCTCCAAATTTCTCTATTATTTCCTTTATCATGTTTTCAACCTGCTTATATTGAGAAATATCACACATTAATGAAATAGCATTTACACCATATGATTTCGCTATTTCTACAACTTCATCAGCACTTTTTGAGTTTTTAGAATAATTTATAGCTATATTAAAACCATCTTTAGCAAGCTGTATCGCTACTGCCTTTCCAATGCCTCTTGAACCTCCTGTTACAAGGGCTGTTTTACCTTCTTTATTCATCATAATCCCCCCATACTCGTCAAAAGTTTAGACAAAGAAACCTCATCTTGAAAATTAAATGCAGCTTTAGTTTTATCTATCCTTTTCATAAAACCTGTCAATGTATTACCTGGCCCAATCTCAATAAAAGCATCAATACCCTCATTTATCATTTTATTTATGGACTGTTCCCATAAAACAGGATGACTCACTTGTTTTATTAACAAATCTTTTACATCTTCTAATTTTTCATATTCTGCCGTAACATTTGCAATTACAGGTATTTCCATGCCATTCAGTTTTATTGAATCAAGGTCTTGTTTTAGTAAATCCCCAGCTTTTTTTAGCATACTGCAATGAAATGGTGCACTAACAGGAAGCATAACTGCTTTTTTAGCACCCTTTTCCTTTGCAATTTCAACAGCCTTTTCAACAGCCTTAATTTCCCCTGCAATACATAACTGACCAGGATAATTGTAATTTGTTGGTTCCACAATACCATCACTTGATGCTTCTTTACATATATCCTCGACAATTTTATTTTCAAGCCCGATAATTGCTGCTGTAGCTCCAACCCCTAAAGGAACCACATTCTGCATGTATTTCCCCCTGTTTTTCACCAACCTGACCGCATCAGTAAAGGATAAAACACCTGCTAAAACTAGGGAACTGTATTCTCCAAGACTTAATCCGGCAGTAACATCTGGATTTAATCCTTTTTTAAGTAATACCTTTGTAAGTGCAACACTGACTGTTAAAATAGCAGGCTGGGTGTTTTCTGTTTTCATGAGTTCCGTATCAGGACCTTCAAAACATAATCTCGTAATATTAAATTTTAAAGCATCATTTGCTTCCTCAAAAATTTCTCTTGCTTCGATATGATTTTCATATATATCTTTTCCCATTCCAACATATTGAGCACCCTGTCCCGGATAAATGAATGCAGTTTTCACGAATTTTCCCCTCCGTATAATTTTTTAATTGTCTCTTCCGCTTCATCAAATAAATCAGTAATTATGGTTTTGACAGGTTTAATATCCTTTATTAAACCTGATATCTGTCCTGCCATTACAGAACCATTCTCTACATCGCCCATCACAACCGCATCTCTTAATTTGCCTGCACCTAATTTTTCTAATTCTTCCTTTGATGCTCCACTTTGCTCTGCTTTTTCAAATTTCATCGTCAAATAGTTTTTAAGTGAACGAATTGGATGACCTGTGGTTCTTCCACTTACAACAGCATCTCTATCTTTGGCATTTATGATATATTCCTTATATCTTTGATTTGCTGTGCATTCCTCAGAACAAATAAATCTTGTACCGAGTTGTACTCCTGCTGCGCCAAGGCAAAATGCTGCCGCAACACCCCTGCCGTCGCCAATTCCACCAGCAGCAATAACAGGTATGTTAACTGCATCTACAACTTGTGGTACTAATGCCATAGTTGTTAACTCGCCGATATGTCCTCCTGACTCTGTACCCTCAGCAATTAATGCATCTACTCCTATAGATTCCATTCTCTTTGCAAGTGCAACAGATGGAATAACAGGTATTACTTTTATCCCTCTTTCTTTTAGGCTCTTTATATATTTACCCGGATTACCAGCACCTGTTGTGATAACACCAACTTTTTCTTCTAAAATAATTTCGATAACCTCGTCAACATAAGGTGACATCATCATTACATTTACACCAAAAATTTTATCAGTCAATTCCTTTGCTTTTCTAATTTGTTCTTTCACAAACTCTCCAGGTGAATTACCTGCGCCAATAATACCAAGTCCACCGGCATTAGACACCGCTGCAGCTAATTCTGCAGTTGCCACCCATGCCATTCCTCCCTGAAAAAGAGGATATTTAATTTCTAATATATCCAATAATTTAGTTTTAAACATATTTTCACCCCTATTTAGCCCATTTTATAATAACGGAACCCCATGTTAAACCAGCTCCAAATGCCACCATTAGTATATTATCATTTCTTTTTATCATTCCATTCCTATTTACTTCATCAAGAGCTACAATAATAGAAGCCGCCGACATGTTACCATATTTATCAAGATTTATATAAACTTTCTCTTTTGATAATTTTAATCTTTTCATGCTTGCCTCAATTATTCTAATATTAGCTTGATGTGGTATAAACATATCAATGTCCTCTGGTTTTAATCCGCATTTTTGAAGTATCTCATCTGAAGCAGTATTTATTATTTTAACAGCAAACTTGAAAATTTCCTGTCCATTCATATGTATTGTATAAAAATTATCTTTATCTGTTATTTCATCTGGTGGTATCACTGAAACAGTGGAAGGCATAAAAAGATGCTTCCCTCCTTCACCATCTGCTCCAATATATGTATTTAGTATACCATATCCTCCTTCAACTTCTCCAATAACAGCAGCACCTGCACCATCTCCAAACAAAACACAGGTATTTCTATCTTTCCAATTTGTAATTTTTGATAATGTATCTGCAGCTATCACTAAAATCTTTTTGTAAAATCCATTACAAATAAACTGCTGTGCTATAGAAAGCCCATAAATAAATCCGGAGCATCCAACTTCAATGTCAAATGCCGCAGCATTTTTAGCTCCAATATTTGCCTGTACCATACATGCCGTTGATGGAAAATTCATATCCGGTACAACTGTAGCAACTATGATTAAATCAATTTCATCAGCAGCTACGCCTGAATCTTCCAAAGCCTTTTTAGCAGCGGCTGTTGCCATAAAAGAGGTTGTAACTGACTTATCTGCTATTCTTCTCTCTTTAATTCCTGTCCTTGTTGTTATCCATTCATCCGAAGTATCAACCATTTTTTCAAGGTCGGCATTAGTAAGAATATTATCAGGTAGATAACTCCCTGTTCCTAAAATACTAGCCTTTTTTTTATTTTCTTGCATTTAAATCATCTCCAATTATTTCGATTTGTTTTTGTATATGTGTTAAAACATCCATTTCTACAAAATTCTTTGCCTGCCTAATTGCATTATATATAGCCTTGGCTTTAGAACTTCCATGTGCTTTAATTACAGGCTTTTTTATTCCTAATAAAGGTGCGCCTCCATATTCAGTATAATCCATTTTTTTTATGATCCTTTTAATCCCACCAATCATTAAAAAAGCACTTAGCCTTGTTAATAGATTCCTGTTAAATTCCTCTTTTAAAAGTAAAGATATAATAGAGGCAGTTCCTTCCATTGATTTTAAAATGGCATTGCCTACAAAACCATCGCATGCAACAACTTCAGCAACACCATAGGCAATATCTCTTCCCTCAACATTACCTATAAAATTTAAATTTGCATTTTTTATAAGAGCATATGCCTGTTTTGTTAAATCATTTCCTTTTTCTTCTTCAACACCCACATTAAAAAGTCCTACCCTCGGATTATCAATATTAAACATTTTTTGTGCATATACATACCCCATTGCTGCAAACTGAAGCAAATTTATTGGTTTACATTCAGTATTTGAACCCGCATCAACTAAAACTGTTGCACCCTTTAATGTAGGAAGAATAGGTGCAAGTGCCGGTCTATCAATGCCTTTAATTCTCCCTATTTTTAGAAGGGCACCTGCCATCAATGCACCTGTATTACCAGCTGATAAAAATGCATCAACCTCATCTGAATTTAGTAAGTCTAAACCAACAGCCATTGAAGAATTTTTCTTTTTCCTTATTGCTGTAACGGGTGATTCATTGTTTGATATAATTTCAGTAGTATAAATATATTTTAGTTTCTCTTCATCCTTATTGTTTTTATTTATCATTTCCTTATTGCCCAGCAGTATTATTTCTATATTATCAAATTTTTCAATAGCAAGTTCGGCACCCTTTATTATTTCAAGAGGTGCATAATCACCTCCCATGGCATCAATCGCTATTTTCACTTATTTCGTCACCTCTTTTTTGGGAAATATCCTCCATTATAGAAACTAAAATAAATTTTCCTCTGAATACTTCTTTGTTTTTAATCTTTATTTTTACCCAAACAAAATATTTATTTCCCCTTTGTCTTATGACCTCAGCTTTAGCAATAAGTTTATCCCCAACCTTTACGGGGTACTTATATTTTATATTTGCAACACCAATCAATGCAACATCAGCATCAATTACCGATATGGCAAGTGACTCAGCCTGTGAATATATGTAATGGCCTCTTATGACCTTTGTTTTTAAAAAAGTCATATCTGATGTGGGTTCAAAAATTGATATTCCTTTTTTGCCAAGTTCAAGGTCTATTAATTCCCCAACTATTTCGCTTCCAACAATCGCCTTCACTTTTTGATAGTTTTTTTCAGCTACGGTTTTAATTCTTTCCCTTAATTCAGGTATCCCAAGTTCCATCCTATCAAGTCTTATTGTTTGAACACTGACAGAAAATATTTCAGAAAGCTCATCATCTGTATAAAAGGGATTTTCCTGTATTTTTTTATTAAGCTGTTTATGCCTTTCTTTTTTACTTAATTTGGCAATCATTTTATCAGCTCCAAATATTAGTTGTTTTTATGACTTAATCATAATTATAATTTAATTATAATTAAAAATCAAGCAAAAAAGAATAGTAACAGAGGTTACCCTATTACTATTCTTCAACCTTAATAACTTCCCTATCATTATAAAATCCACAATTTTTACAGACTCTGTGCGGCAGCTTAGGTTCATGACATTGTGGACATAATACATAAGCTGGTAGTTTTAGTTTGCTACTATGTCTTCTTTTATCTCTTCTTGCTTTTGAAGTTTTTCTCTTTGGAACAGGCATTTCTACACCTCCTGCGTTTTTAGTGTGATAATTTCTTTAATGCTTCTAACCTAGGATCTATATGCTGGCAATTACATGATTCATGACTTTGATTGTTTTCACAATAGTAATACAGTCCTTTACATTCTTCTGAACAAAGAAATTTCATTGGCAATGAAAGCATAATACTCTCTTTGATTGCCTTTGAAAGATTTAATTTGTCCTGTAAATTATCTTCAAAATAGTCTTTATCAAAATTGCTCAATGATTCTTCTAATGAAATATCAAATTTATATATGAAATTTTCAAGGCATCTATCACATTGAACTATTAGTTTCCCCTTAATAAAAAGTTTTAAAAAAACATCTTCAAGGTTACTTGTTATATTGCCTGAAACATGTATAGGACCATCCAGTTTATAAGTATTATTATTGGCTTCTATCATATCTAAATTTTCTTCATAATCTATATCTATATTTCGACACTTATGTCCTTTTATTTTTGATAAATCTATTTTCATTATCTCACCTCAAAATAACTGCCAGAAATAATTATACTTATCAGTTTAAATCTTGTCAAGAAACTAAACTAAATCTTTTACAATCTTCTCGGTATCTTTTGCAATCATATACTCCTCATTTGTTGGAATAACCATAATCTTAACCTTTGAATCGTCCGTTGAAATAATGATTTCTTTTCCTCTTATTTTATTTTTTTCTTCATCTATATTAAATCCTAAGAATTCTAATCCATTTAATATCGACTTTCTAATGTTAATACCATTTTCACCAACACCTGCAGTAAATACTATCGCATCTACTCCACCCATAGCAGCAACATAAGAACCTATAATTTTCTTAACCCTATACTCAAAGACATCCAAAGCAAACTTTGCTCTTTCATTGTTTTCTTTCTCAACTGCTTCTTCCAAATCTCTAAAATCACTGCTGATACCTGATATACCGTAGACTCCGGATTTCTTATTCAATATATTTATAACCTCTTCAGTCGATAAATTTTCCTTTTGCATTAAATATGGTATTATTGAAGGGTCAATATCACCTGAACGTGTTCCCATTGGCAAACCTTCAAGAGGAGTAAATCCCATACTTGTATCAATAGACTTGCCTCCCTTTACAGCTGTTATGCTTGAACCATTACCAAGATGACAGGTTATTATTTTTAAATCTTCTATTGGTCTATTAAGCATCTTTGCTGCCCTTACAGAAACATATTTATGTGATGTTCCATGGAAACCATATCTTCTTATTTTATATTTCAGATAATATTCATATGGTATTGCATAAAGATAGGCATTCTCAGGCATTGTTTGATGAAAAGCAGTATCAAAAACAGCAACCATTGGTGTGCAATTCATTATCTCCTGACACGCTTTGATTCCGTCTATATTTGCAGGATTATGCAGTGGAGCTAATTCAATACAATCCATTAATATTTTTAAAACATTATCATTTATTAGCACCGAATCAGAAAATACTTCTCCACCATGTACAACTCTATGTCCTACAGCATTTATTTCCGACATGCTTTTTATAATACCATGGTCCTTATCTATAAGTGCATCAAGAACCATTTTAATTGCATCCTTATGGTCCTTCATATCTTGCTCTATCTTTGTTTTTTTGTCGCCGACTTGATGTGTTAATAAAGAACCATTAATACCAATCCTTTCAGCAAGTCCTTTAGCCATTACTTCAGCATTTTCAGTATTTATTAACTGATATTTTAACGAAGAACTACCACAATTAATTACTAATATTATCATGTTTTTACCCCCTATAAATATTAAAAGTATTATTGCATAGCTTGTAAAGCTGTTATAGCAATTACATTTACAATATCATCTACACTGCATCCCCTTGAAAGGTCATTTATAGGTGCACCTATTCCTTGTGATACAGGTCCGATTGCATTTGCTTTTGCAAGCCTTTGAACAAGTTTATATCCGATATTTCCGGATTGTAAATCAGGGAATATAAGTACATTTGCTTTACCGGCAACAGGACTCTCCGGAGCTTTTAATTCTCCGACTTCTTTTATAATTGCCGCATCAAGCTGCATCTCTCCATCAATTAATACATCGGGTGCTAATTTTTTTGCAATTTCTGTAGCATTTCTAACCTTATCAACTAATTCATGTTTTCCACTTCCTTTAGTTGAAAAAGAAAGCATTGCAACACGCGGTTCAATCCCTACTAATACTTTAGCAGTTTTTGCTGAAGCAATTGCTATTGCAGCAAGCTCTTCCTCATCAGGTAGAGGATTTACAGCACAATCAGCAAAAACAAAGACTCCATCAGAACCGTAAGGACAATCAGGAACTTCCATTATAAAGGCACTTGAAACCACTTTAACCCCAGGAGCCGTTTTTACAATCTGAAACGCAGGTCTAAATAAATCTGCTGTAGGATGAATAGCACCAGATACCATACCATCTGCATCTCCCAATTTTACCATCATACAACCATAATACATAGTATCAGCAATTGCTTTTTTAGCATCTTCAATTGTAATACCTTTATTTTTACGCATTTCATAAAATTTATTAACATATAAATCAAATTTATCTGATTTTAAGGGGTCAATAATTTCTGCTTTAGAAATATCTATACCTTTGGCAGCATTTTTAATTTCGTTTTCATTTCCAAGCAAAACCAGATCTGCAATGCCTTCTTTAGTTACTATTTCAACAGCTCTTAATGTTCTTGGTTCACTTCCTTCCGGTAATACTATCTTTTTTTTATTCTTCTTAGCATTTTCTTTAATTTTATTTAGTATACTCATATCCTTACTTCCTTTCTTTTAATTTTTAATAATTAATATATGTAATAAAAAATTTTAAAAAAATCAAAAAATAATTCTTTCACAATTTGCATTTTAACATATTTTTATTAAAATAACAAGTATATAATAATTTTTTTGAGGAGTATTAAAAATATGAGTATTTTAGGAATAATTGTGGAATATAATCCTTTGCATAATGGACATATATATCATATTGAAGAATCAGCAAAATTAACAAACTCCAATAGTATTGTTGCTGTTATTAGTGGTAATTTTGTACAAAGAGGCGAACCTTCAATTATTGACAAATGGTCAAGGACAAAAATGGCACTGCTTTCAGGTGTTGACCTTGTTATTGAACTGCCAACTGTTTATGCTGTATCAACAGCAGAAACTTTTGCATATGGTGCATGTAAATTACTTGATTCTCTAAGAATAATCGATTTTTTAAGTTTTGGCAGTGAAGCAGGTACAATAACTTGGCTAAATAAAATTGCCAGTTTATTGGTTGAAGAGCCTAAAATATACAAAGATTATTTAAAAAAATCATTATCTACCGGAATAACATATGCAGCTGCCCGTGAATTTGCTATAACAAGTATATTAGGAGAAAATTACAGCAAGTTTCTTAAAAACTCAAATAATATTTTAGCTATAGAATATTTAAAAGCCCTTTTAAAACTCAATAGTAAAATTAAGCCTTTAACTATTAAAAGAATCGGTCCTGATTATAATTCTTTAAATGTTTTAAAATATTTTGCTAGTGCAACATCTATAAGACATAATATTTTAAAAGGTGATAAATCTTTTTTAGATAAATGCTTGCCTCCAGTTAGTAAGGAAATACTGATAAATTGTTTCGCAAAAGGATTAGGTCCTGTATCCTTAGAACAATTCAGCAGTATTATTCTCTATTTATTGAGAAGTGGTTATGATTTAAAAAATGTTTTCGATGTTGGAGAAGGTCTTGAAAACCGCATATACAAGGCTGCAAAAATGACAAACAACATATATGATTTAATTAATATGGTTAAAACAAAAAGATATACTGAGAGCAGGTTAAAAAGAATATTAATACATGCTCTTCTTGGAATAAATTCTGAATTGTATAAATCATTTGCTGGTCCTAATTATATCAGGGTATTAGGATTTAATAGTAAGGGATTAAATTTGTTAAAATTAATCCATACGAAATCGAATTTACCTATAATTACAAGGGTGGGTAGTTATAAGAAATCTATAAAGGATTGTCGCTTATTTGAAAAAGATTTATTTGCAACTGATATCTATACATTAGCATTAAAAGGCAAACCCTCATCTGGAATGGATTTAACTCAACCTATTATAATAAATTAAGCATTTTATTTCATCATTAAAATAAATATATTATATAGAAACTTAGACAAAAAAGGGGGATACATATTGATTATAAAGAAATTTTTTCATTACATCTTTTTACTTTTGTTGGTTTTAAGTGTTATATCTTTAATTATATTTCCAAAAAATTCCCTTGAGGCTGCAAAAAATGGAATAGATTTATGGCTATTTACAGTTACACCTGCACTATTACCTTTTTTTATTGGTTCCGAATTATTACTTCAATTTGGAATAGTAAATCTGCTCGGAAAGTTATTGGAACCGATTATGAAGCCTCTATTTAACGTATCCGGAAGTGGTTCTTTCCCTATGGCAATAGGTTATACTTCAGGTTACCCTGTCGGCGCACAAATAATATCAAGGTTATGGGAAGAGAAATTATGTACTACAATTGAAGCTGAAAGATTAATGTCATTCTGTAATAATTCAGGTCCTTTATTTATGCTTGGCGTTGTCGGAACAGGAATGTTTAATAATTCTAAAATAGGTTATATAATAATGTCCGCAAATTATCTTGGAGCTATCTGTACAGGCATGCTTTTTAGAAATTATAAATTTTCTAAGAAAACTAAATATCTTGATGCTTATAATAAAAAGGTTGAAAATAATGTTATAAGGAAAAATTTCGGGAATATATTATCAGATGCTATTAAATCTTCAATGAATACAATATTTTTAATAGGTGGTTATATAATAATTTTTTCTGTTTTAATAGAATATTTAAAGCTCTTTAATATAATTTACATACTAAGCAACCTTATATATCCAATATTTAAAGTTTTAGGCTTTCATAAAGAAATCCTGCCTGGATTTATTAGTGGGTTAATGGAGATTACAGTAGGTTCCAAACTAATCAGTCAATCAGCCGCACCACTATACCAAAAAATAATAATCGTCAGTATAATACTATCATGGGGCGGTTTTTCAACCCATGGCCAAGTTATAAGCATTATTTCCAATACTAAAATTAGTTATTTACCGTATCTTTTTTCAAAAATTATAAATAGTATCTTTACTGCATTTTACTCATATATAATATTATTATTTGTCAAGGTCAGGGAAGGGCAAAACGTAACAGTATTTAATCAATATAACATAAACATCGTGTTTAACATTCTTCAACTTTCAATATACATATTTACAATAACTGTTTTAATATTTGTATTGATTTCGCTTTTAATTAAAACAATAGCAAAAGGGACATAGTTAATTAATGTCCCTTTAATTCATTTCTATTGTTTTTAATTAAATTCAATAAGTTTTCAAGATTATTTTCAAGATTACCCAATAATTCATCTGCATATTCTTTACTGCCCAACCTTATTTCCTTTGCATTTGTTTGGGCAGCAGAAATTATTTCCGCAGCCATTTTCTCGGCTTTTTTTACAATTTCACTTTCATTAACCATATTATTTATTCTTTGTTCCGCCTCCATAATTATTGTTTCCGCATCCTGTTTTGCTTCAATCAAAATCTTTTGTTTTTCTTGTTTGACCCACTCAGCCCTTTTTATTTCATCAGGCAGCTTTATCCTTATTTGTTTAATTAATTCTAATATGTCTTCTTTATTTATTATTACTTTTTGTGATAAAGGTATAGTAGAGCTCTTTTCAATATAATTCTCAAGTTCATCTATTATGTTTAATACCTCAAAGTTTTCGATATTTCCCATGATTAATACCCCCTTCGAATAATTATTTGAGTTTTTCAAATATTCTTTTTATTACAATATCGGGAACAAGGTCAGATAAACACCCCCCAAATTTTGCAACTTCTTTAACAATGCTGGAACTTAAATATCCATATTTATTGCTTGTCATAAAAAATAATGTTTCAATATCAGGATTTAATTTTTTATTGATTAAAGCCATTTGAAATTCATATTCAAAATCAGAAATCATCCTTAAACCTTTTACTATTATTTTTGAATTTACTTTATCAAGATAATCTATTAAAAGCCCTGTAAAACAATCAATTTTTACATTTTCAATGTCAGAGGTCACTATTTTCAATAATTCAACCCTTTCATCGACACTAAACATGGCATTTTTTGATGGATTTATAAGTACAGCAACTATTAATTCATCGAATACCTTTGATGCCCTTTTGATTATATCAAGATGTCCGTTTGTTACCGGATCAAAACTGCCCGGATATACCGCAATTTTCATATGTAACCTCCTTGTAAAAAGATAAGCAGGTTTCACTATAGCTTTTAATACGTATTCTTTCCAAGTTATCATATCTATCCTTCAAGATATCAGCTTTATGATGTTCTACTATAATATAACCATTATCTTTTAAAATTTTTGATTTGCTTATATAAATCAATGGTTTTTCATACAAATTTTTATAATAAGGGGGGTCTATATATATTATATCGAATTTAATACCTGCTTTATTAAATATTATAAGTGCTTCATTGGCATCTTTATGTATAATTTGTCCTTTATCAGTTAAATTAGACAAGGATATATTTTTTTTAATATATTTAATATTATTATATACTTTTTCAACAAAATAACAAAAAGATGCCCCTCTACTTAATGCCTCTATACCTACACTGCCTGTTCCGGCAAATAAATCAAGAAAAATACAATCTATAACATCCTGTCCTATAATATTAAAAAGAGCCTCTTTTACCATATCAGCAGTAGGTCTTACTTCCCTTCCTGGTGGACATTTCAACTTTCTACCCCTTGCTATACCAGATACTATCCTCAACATGCCACCTCCAATACTAAAATATTTTAGCATATTTTACGATAAGATACAAAAAAATGTATAAAATTTTTTGTTTATGGACAATAATATATATGGGAAAAGAATTTCCCCAAAATTCTTCCTTCAATTTCTCCTCTCCCAATCCAGGTGGTTTCTACTACCTGGATTAATAAAATTATAGAAAAATGACAACTTTTCAGTTGTCATTTTTCTATAATTTTATTTCATTGTGCCTTTATTAGCAATCTGGCTTTCTGCCATCTGAATCATCTTTTTAACCATGTGCCCACCTACAGCACCGCAATCACGAGATGTAAGTGTTCCCCAATAACCATCTGCCGGAGGATTTATCCCAAGTTCATTAGCCACTTCATACTTCCATTGACTCATAGCCTGTTTTGCTTCTTTTACAACAAGAGGATTCCTGGTTTCTGAACCTAATGCCATTTTCATCACCTCCTATTAGCAATCTCATTAATAAATTGTCCATAATTACTATATATATACCTGTTAACAATTTACATGGATAGTAATATACAAATAAGATGAATATAATAAAAGTTGTCATTTTTCTATAATTTTATTTCATTGTGCCTTTATTAGCAATCTGGCTTTCTGCCATCTGAATCATCTTTTTAACCATGTGCCCGCCTACAGCACCGCAATCACGAGATGTAAGTGTTCCCCAATAACCATCTGCCGGAGGATTTATCCCAAGTTCATTAGCTACTTCATACTTCCATTGACTCATAGCCTGCTTTGCTCCTCTTACAACAAGAGGATTCCTGGTTTCTGAACCTAATGCCATTTTTCTCACCTCCAATTAATATTTACAATATTAATTTAACCAAAATCTAATTTTATAATCTTAATTTTATTAGTAAAAATGTAATATATAGTAAAAATTTATATTTAATTTAATTTTAAAAAAACTCCTACTGCTGATGGTCCTGCATGTACACCTGCAGCACAACCTGCTCTGCTTTTTATGAATTTTCTTATTCCCAATTCACTTCTTAAGGTATTTTCTATATCATTAATAAATTCTGAACTGCCCGTATGTATTAAACCTATTTCCTGATTTTCAAAATCAATTTCTTCATCCCTGATATATTTAATAATCCATTTTATAATATTTTTCCGACCTCTAACTTTATCTACAATTTTTAACTCTCCATCATCATTCATAATTATTGGTTTTATATTTAATATATTCCCTATTATAGCCTGAGATTTATTAAGCCTTCCTCCTTTATAGAGATAATCAAGAGAATCAAATGTCATTATATATCTCATTTTTGGTATCATGTCTTCAACTTCTTTTATAATATCGTCTTTACTATTTCCATTTAAAGCCATTTCAGCGGCTTTTATTACTATTAGTCCGTTCCCAAGTGAAAAATTTCTTGAATCAATGATAAATATTTTATCGTTATTTAATGTGTTTTTAGCAATAACTGCCGATTGATATGTACCACTTAGTTTAGATGATAATAAAATAGCTATAATACATTCATAACTTTTTAACAAATCTTCAAACATGTCAATAAATTCAGTAGGTGGAACCTGAGAAGTTGTTGGCATTTTACCTTCATTTAATAAATTGTAAAAATCATCTTTGTTTAAATCAACACCATCTTTATAAGATATACCATCAATGTTTATAACCAAAGGTGCTACATATATATTATACATTTTAATAAATTCCTCTGGTACATCTGCAAGGCTGTCCGTTACTATTGCTATTTTCCCCATCTTAAACTCTCCTTTAATTCAAAATTATCCCATCAAGTTTATCTTTGAACTTATTAACAAGTTCCTCTCTTATAAAAGAATTTTCTCTGAGATCTGGATCCCTTGAAATAATATCTTCAGCACATCGTTGAGCTTTTTTTAATATATCAATATCTTCAAATAAATTCGCAATTTTAAGTTCTGGAAGTCCATGCTGTCTTATTCCAAAGAATTCACCGGGTCCACGAAGTTCTAAGTCCTTTTCTGCTATTTTAAATCCGTCATTTGTCTGTGTCATAATTTTTAAACGCTTTTTTGTTACATCAGAATTTGAATATGCAATTAAAATACAATAGGATTGATATCCAGACCTACCGACTCTTCCCCTTAATTGATGAAGCTGTGCAAGTCCAAATCTCTCAGCATTTTCAATTATCATTATGCTGGCATTTGGTACATTTATTCCTACCTCAATAACAGTTGTTGATATAAGAATGTCAAGCTCGCCAATAATAAAATCATCCATTACCTTATCTTTTTCCTTAGGGGACATTTTACCATGAACAAGACCTACCTTATAATTTTTAAATATTCCTTTATATAATTCATCATAAACAATTTCGGCAGAGCGTGCATTAATAACATCAGATTCCTCAATTAATGGGCAGACAATATATACCTGCCTCCCTTTTTTAATTTCTTCTATTGCAAATTTATATGCCCTTTCTCTAAGTGATGAATATATGGCATATGTCGCAATTTCTTTTCGATCAGGTGGCAACTCATCAATAACAGATATATCAAGGTCACCATAAAGCATTAGTGCTAATGTCCTTGGTATTGGCGTCGCAGTCATTACTAAAACATCAGCACTTTTTCCCTTTTGTTTAAGTATCGCTCTCTGACGTACACCGAATCTATGCTGTTCATCTGTAACACAAAAGCCAAGATTTTTAAAATCAACATCTTCTTCTATGATTGCATGTGTACCTATAAGTATATCTATACTACCATTTTTTATTTTATCAAGCAGATCTTTTTTCTGTTTAATACTAAGCCTTCCTGTGAGTAGTTCGACATTTATACCAGAATCCTTAAATAAATTAATTAATGTTTCATAATGTTGCTTTGCAAGTATCTCTGTAGGTACCATCATTGCTGCCTGATATTTGTTTTTGGCTGCAACATACATTGCAGCTGCAGCAATTATTGTTTTACCTGAACCTACATCTCCCTGCAATAGCCTATTCATACATTTATTTGAATACATATCTTCAAGAATTTCATTAAGAGCGCGGTTTTGCGCATTGGTCAGTTTAAAATTTAATTGATTTAAAAAACTTTTTAAATCAATTTTATTAAATATTATTCCCTTTTCTTTCGTTTGAAATTTATTTTTTATTAAATTAAGCCCAAGCTGAAGTAAAAAAAGTTCCTGAAAAGCAAGCCTGTATCGTGAATCCTTTAGTGTTTCTTCATCCTTAGGAAAGTGTATATTTATTATTGCATCTTTTATTTCTATAAGTTTATATTTTTGTAGTACCTCTTCATCAAATATTTCACAAATATCATCAAGATTTTCAACAATAACATTGTACATAATACTCCTCATAACATTTTGACTTAAACCCTCTGTCAAAGAATATATCGGAACAATTCTTCCGGTATTTAATTTGTTTTTTTCATCTCTCTCTAAAATAGGATTATCTACACATATTTGTCCATATTTATAGGATACTTTCCCATTTATTATATATTCTTCTCCTATTTTAAAATTATTCTTGATATAAGGTTTATTATACCATATCAATTCAACTGCCCCACAGGCATCTTTAACAGGTATTTTTGTAATAGTAAGTCTCTTTACCTTATATTCCCTTGCATCTCCTGCAATAAAAGCTTTAAATGTCTGCTTTTCACCAATTTTAAGGTCATCAATACTCAATATATTTGCACGATTATCATAATCCCTTGGAAAATTATATATAGCATCTCCAACTGTTTCAATTCCAAGTTTATGTAATAATTTGGCTCTTTTAGGACCCACGCCTTTTATATATTGTATTGGTTTGTTAAGGTTCAATCTCATCACCCGCTATTCTACAGATATAGTATAATAATAAAGCGGCTGCCCTCCATTTTGAATATCTATATCACCATCAAAAACTATTTTCTCTGCAAGTCTTTGTGCATCATCTTTATGTACAGCGTTTCCATAATAAATAGTTATTATTGATGTCTCTTCCGCAACCATGCTGTTTATAAGCTTCTCTGCAACTTTATTGTAATCATTGCCAATCTCAATTAATTTACCATTAACAAATCCTAAAATATCCCCTTTTTTTATAACCTTATCATTAATCTGTGTTTCTCTTATTGAATAAGTAATTTCTATAGTCTGAACATTCTCAATCGTTTCATTTATTTTTTTAACTACATCATGAACATCATCGTTATAATTTATGTTAATAATCGCACTAACAGCTTGATTAAAACTTTTTGTTTGAATTACATATATATTTTTCTTTGACATATTCATTGCTTGTTCACAGGTCATAATAACATTCTTATTGTTTGGAAAAACAATTATATTTTCAGCATTTATATTTTCTATTCCTTTTAATATATCCTGAGTACTGGGATTCATTGTCTGTCCGCCATCTATAACAATATCACATCCAAGTTTGTTAAATATATCCTTTATACCTTCACCTGATGCAACAGCAAGAATTCCGTATTTCTTTAATGGCTTTCCCTTAATAGAAGCAGTATCTTCATACTGCAATTTCATATTATCAATTTTAACCTTAATCAATTCACCGAATTTTAATGCTTCTTCAATAATAATTCCAGGACTATTTGTATGAATATGTATTTTTATAAGGTCATTATCACTTACAACTATCAAACTATCTCCAAGATTTTCTATTTTTTCCCTTAGTTCATATATCATACTTTTATGAGATTTTACCAATACTTCAGTACAATAACCATAATTTATATCCTTATTTATACATAATCTAACATCATCAACAACTTCTGATTGAATAATATCAATGTTATTCCCTTTAATAACTTCAAACATACCAGTTAAAATAGTTAAAAATCCTTTTCCACCAGAATCAACAACACCTGCCTCCTTTAACAAAGGCAAAAGCTCGGGTGTCCTGTTTAAGGATTTTAATGCCGCTTTGACAATTCCCTCAAAAAATGGTTTAAAATCCTTAATTCTGCTTAATCTGATAGCCTCATCAGCACATTCTCTTGAAACAGTTAAAATTGTCCCTTCGATAGGTTTCATAACAGCTTTATAAGCTGTAACTGAACCATTTTTAAGTGCATCTGCAAAATCTTTTGTTGAAATCTTTTCATGATCCATAAGCTGTTTTGAAAATCCCCTTATTATTTGTGATAGAATAACCCCCGAATTGCCTTTTGCTCCTAAAAGAGCACCTCTTGATAAATTGTTTAAAATCTCATTTATGTCATCAGATGCTTTTTCTGATTCATTTACAGCAAATTTTAATGTATATACCATATTTGATCCTGTATCTCCATCTGGTACAGGGAATACATTAAGTTTATTAATTTCTTCTTCTTTATTCGATAGATAAACATAGGCTCCCTTAAATAATTCTTTTAATGTCTTTCCATCAATATAATCCAATATTACTTCCCCCTCAGTTATCCACTTTTATGCTTTGAACATTTACAACAACATTTTTTACTCTTATTCCGGTCAGGTTTTCTATCGAATATTTTATTTTTTGTATTATATTTTCAACAACCGTTCTTATATTAACACCGTATTCAATTACTATATATATCTCTACAATGATACCATCCTCATTTGAAATTATTTTTATTCCTTTACCCGTCTGCTCATTTTTAAATAATTCAACAAGACCATTTGGACCACGTTTACCTAATCCCACAATTCCATAACATTCTGCCGTAGCAAAACTTGCAATAGCCGACAAAACATCATTAGATATTTCTATTTTCCCCAGACTGTTTTTTGATTCCTTCATAATTTTAGCCCCCTATCATATATATATTTTATCTTAACTTTTGAAAATCATCAATAATTTGTTTATGATTATTTTTTCATATGCTGCATTAACTGTATTGATATTTTCGCAAAAAACGATTAATTTATTAAAAAGGTATTTACACAAACAGGATATAATGATAAAATATCATTGTTGCTCAGTTAATATTTAATTGTAAATTGATATAATTAAATTTTTTAATCATTGTATAAACATGTAATTTTTGAAAAATGTTATTATTGTCTTTAAAAGGAGGTGCTACTATGAAAAAATGTGAAATTTGTGGAAAAGGTCCTATGGCAGGTTATCAATACAGCCACTCCCATAGAAAATCCATAAAAAAATGGCAGCCAAATTTAAAAAATGTAAGGGTCATTGTAAATGGAACACCTATGAGATTAAATGTCTGTACAAAATGTTTGAAATCTGGAAGGGTAAAAAGGGCTATATAAAAAACGTGCATACTTGCACGTTTTTTACGTGCTCTTTTCTTTGGAAAATATATTTAAAATCTTTCTTGCAAATAAAGGTAATTTAAAAAAATATATTTTGGGCTTTTTTTTGTTTTTCATAGATAATCTCCCCCTTACTTCTCAATTATAAAACATGCTTTTAGCTATTTGAAATATACATTTATATAATAACCAATAATAATTATAATTATCCCCAACAATACCATCCATAACCAATCTGGTATGTACATTACGAGGATAAAAATACCAAATGCTATAACTATATATCCAATAGAATTATTTAATTCTCTATTTAATTTTTTTAGTTTGTAATATATATTATTCCACATGTAAAATCCCTCCATTGAAGTTACAATATATTCTATTCAATGAAGGGAAACTATGATACTAATCTCTTGATTTTATTACCAATAAAAATCCATCTTCGATTTTAATGCTTATTTTATCTTCTGTAAAAATATTACTTATTCCGTATGGAATTCCAAGTGGCATATCCTGTCCTGAAAGTGGATAATAAAGACCCTCTGTATAAATTCCATGGACATCTTTTGAATATGGCAAAAGAGAAACAATATCCCCTTTTTGACCCGTTAATTCTATATATTTATTAATAAGATATATTTCGTTTTTCTCATTAATTATTCTGCCCTTTATTTTGCGAATTAATAAATAATACAATAATGAAAGATTTGCAATCAAATGGTCAAATCTATTCCCTAAGGTACCTATATATGTTATATTATCTGTTCCCATTTCAATTGCTTTTAGTGTGGCAATCTGTGTATCTGTTTTATCTTTTATTGGTGAATATTTTTCAATTTTTACTCCCTTTTCTTTATAAAAATTCAAGATATCCTCATCTAATGAATCAAAATCACCAACTATTAAATTTGGAGTAATATTCATTTTATACGCATGTTTTGCTCCACCATCTGCACAAATTATAATATTACTATCTAAAATAATATTTTTATAATAATTATAATTACTGATTTCACCGTTAGATATTATCAATGCATTCATTTTTTATTAGCCTCTCTCAATTCATAAATAGCCTTTTTAGGGTCTTCAGTTCCAAATATAGATGAGCCAGCTACTATTATATCAGCACCAGCATCTGTCACTATTTTTATATTACTTTTTGATATACCTCCATCAACCTCAATTTCAAATTTAAATGATTTATTCTTCTTAGTTGAATTTAAATCACTTATCTTATTAATCATTGAATCAATAAATTTTTGTCCCCCAAATCCCGGATTAACCGTCATTAAAAGTACCATATCAATATCTGAAAGAACATATTCCAACATCTCAACTGGTGTAGAAGGATTTAAAGCTACACCCGCTTTTATACCACAATCTTTTATTATTTGGATAACCCTGTTCAGATGTATACAGGCTTCCTGGTGTACTGTTATTATATCAGCACCCGCCTTAACAAACTCATTTATATATTTTTCCGGTTCATCTATCATTAAATGAACATCAAATGGAATACTAACTCTATTTTTCAAACTTCGGATTACTCCAGGTCCTATTGTAATATTAGGAACAAAATGCCCATCCATTACATCTATATGTAAAAGGTCAGCACCTGCTCTTTCAATTTTTTTGATGTCTTCTATTAAACATCCGAAATCTGCAGATAATATCGATGGGGCGATTTTCATTTTTTTAATTCCTCCTCTTTTGATTTTTTCTTAATTCCTTTAGCAATATTAAATAATTTAAATATCTATCTTTATTAATCAATCCTTCTTCAACCGCCTTTTTAACACTACAACATGGTTCGTTCTCATGTATACATGTTGAAAATCTGCAATTCTTTTGAAATTGTTCAAATTCGGCAAAATAATATTTTAAATTTTCAACATCAATATCAACATTTAATGAAGTAAAGCCTGGGGTGTCTAATACAAATCCGCCATTATTTAGTGGTATTAATTCCACACATCTGGTGGTATGTTTCCCTCTTGAAATTCTTTCACTTAATTCACCTGTTTGTACACTAAATTCAGATTGAAGGCAATTTATAATAGATGATTTCCCAACACCGGAAGGACCTGAAAAAAAAGATGTTTTCCCTGATAATTCATCCTTTAATTCTTTAATTCCTGCCTTTGTCACATAAGATATTGGAAATACCCTATAACCGATCCTACTATATATATTTAAAATTTCTTCATAATCTTCTTTCCTGCACAGGTCAATTTTATTAATGCAGATAATTGGTTCAATATCATTTAATAAAGCAACAACTATCATCTTGTCAAGCAATAATTTGTTGATTTTAGGATTTATTATGGAAAATACAATTACAGCCTGATCAACATTTGAAACTAATGGTCTTGCTAATTCATTTTTTCGTGGATAAATTTTTATAATATATCCATCTATATAATTCAATGTAGCAATATCAACAATGTCTCCAACAATAGGCTTTATATTATCTATTCTAAATTTACCACGGGCACGGCATTCAATAATGCCGTTACCCGTTTTCACATAATAAAAACCGGCTATCCCTTTTATTATTCTGCCTTTTAATATATTCAAGCTAAAATTTCGCCTCCATTGTTTTATATACGCTACCATCAATATCCACTTCAATTGTGACATTGCCATTCCCTGTAACTGAAACAGTGATTGGACTGTCTTTAGAGGTATGTGAAGCCGAGTACTGTAAATTCTTAACCCCATTTTGTATTGTATACACATCAACCTTCATGGTTCCTGACTTGTTTGGCAAATCTATTGATAAATTTTTTGTTTTACTATTTTTAGAAGGCGATGGAGTTGCTCCATTATTTAAAGGTGGCTGTACAGGGTTATTATTACCAGGGGATATTTGCTGATTTTGAACAACAATAAGGTCTACTGTTTTACCTTTTTGTACATCGGTATTTTCTGGTATGCTTTGACCTATTACCATATTATTTGGAACATTATCTTTTTGCTGATAGGTTATATTCCCTGTCTTAAGACCTAAATCATTTAATGTCTTTTGAGCATCATCCAGTGTCATATTAATTAAACTTGGCATTTTTACTGTTTCAATCCCTTGACTTACATAAATATCTATTGTTGAACCATATTCCACTTGGACTCCTTGTCTTGGATTTTGGTCGAATACATATCCCTGTGGAAATTTGTCATTATATTTTTGGATTATATTTCCTTTAAGACCGCTGTTTTCTAATTTCATCAAAGCATCTCTGTATTCCAGATTTATTACATTTGGTACCGTAGAAAATTGTTTACTTCTACTTACAACAACATTAACAATACTTCCCTTTTTAACTGATTGACCATTTTTAGGACTTTGAGAAATAACTATACCTTCACCTTTATCACTATATTGATAACTAGAAATATTCATTTTTAAATTATGGCTTTCCAAAATATTGTTAGCCTTATCTATGCTTTGACCTACTACATTCGGTACAATTACATCACCAACTTTTGAAAAATTATTTAGCAATAACATTGTTGCATATGATAAACCTGCCATAAGTAAAAGCACCAGTAAAATAATGCCAACCTTTTTTAAAATTCTACTCCCTTTTTTAGGTCTATTATCATTCGATATCTTTTTTATCTCCTGTACATCATTTGCAGATATAATTTGCGTTTTATTATTATCCATAGGTTTAACAATATTCAATTTATCAGGGTCATTTAAAAAAGTATTCACATCATTTAATAATTCCAAAGCACTTTTATATCTTTTGTTAACATCTTTTTCAGTCGCTTTAAGAATTATCTGATCTAATTTCTCTGGAACCTTTGGATTTATTTTTGAAGGTGGAATTACATCCTCCTGTATATGCTTCAATGCAACTGAAATAGGACTTTCTCCTTCAAATGGCACCTTACCTGTAAGCATTTCGTACATCACAATACCAAGTGAATATAAATCCGTTTTTTCATCTGTCAAATTTCCTTTTGCTTGCTCAGGGGAAAAATAGTATGCTGTTCCAAGTACATCTCCTTTATAGGTTATAGTAGAGCCATTGACAGCCCTTGCAATACCAAAATCTGTTACTTTTGCAATATCATCATCTGTAATTAATATATTTTGCGGCTTAATATCTCTATGAACAATATTTTTTCTATGGGCATGATCAAGTGCTTTACATACCTGCTTAGTTATATCAAGAGCTTGAGAAATTTCAAGAGGTCCATTATTATCTTTTATTAACTGTTTTAATGTTTTTCCATTGACATATTCCATTACAATATAGTATATATCACCTTCCTGCCCTACATCATATATGCTTACAATGTTTGGATGCGAAAGGCTCGCTGCTGCCTGTGATTCCCTCTTAAATCTCCTGACAAAATCTTCATCAGCGACAAATTCCGGTCTCAAAATCTTTATCGCAACTATCCTGTTAAGAAGATGGCATTTCCCTTTATAAACTTTAGCCATACCACCTTCACCTATTTTTTCAAGAACTTCATATCTGTTGCCCAGCATTCTGCCAATCATTTCACCACTTCCTTAACAGCAACTATTGTTATATTGTCATACCCGCCATTAAATTTTGCAAGCTTTATTAAACTATCACATGCCTTGTATATATCCGTATTATCAATAAATTCCTTCAGTATCTGGTCATCTGTCAACATATTTGTTAATCCATCTGTACAGAGAAAATATATATCATTTGGACGTACTTCCCCCATAAATAAATCAACTTTTATTTCTTGATTGATTCCCAATGCCCTTGTTATTAAATTTTTTTGTGGGTGTGTCCTTGCTTCTTCATGAGTTATTTCCCCCATTTTAACAAGTTCTTCCACATATGAATGGTCTTCTGTTATCTGAACTATACGATTATCTCTAATCAGATAAGCCCTGCTATCACCAATATGTCCTATAAAATAAAATCCTTGTTCTAAAAGCAATAAAGTCAGAGTAGTACCCATCCCTGTCAAATCATTATTAGAAAATGCTTTATTAAATACCATTTCATTCGCATACCTTATTGAATTTTCTATGAATTCCTTAATCGAATCAGGATTTTTATTTAAGCTCATATAATTTTTTTTAAAATATTCATGAACCGAGTCAATTGCATATTTGCTTGCAATTTCACCACCATTATGACCTCCCATACCATCTGCAACTATGGCAAGGTGTAAATCATTATTATCAGATATATAATATGAATCTTCATTATTTTTCCTAACATTTCCAGTATCAGTTAATGCCACAACTAACAATTACATCACCTACCCCTTCCCTGCTAAATATTTTCTTCTAAGCTGACCACATGCTGCATCTATATCGCTTCCTAACTCTCTTCTAATTGTGCATGTTATTCCAAAGTTTTCTAAAATTTTTTTAAATCTCATAATTGTACTTTCTTTTGTTTTTAAATAACTAATTTCTTTAACAGAATTAATAGGTATTAAATTTACATGACATAACATTCCTTTTAATAAATTACATAGCATCTTTGCCATTTCTTCACTGTCATTTATATCTTTAATTAAACAATATTCAAAAGTTATACGTCTGTTTGTCTTTCCTGTATAATATTTACATGCCTTTATTAAATCCCTTAAAGGATAAGCCTTATTAATAGGCATCAACTCACTTCTTAGTTTGTCTACGGGAGCATGAAGAGAAATTGACAAATTAACCTGCATGTTCTCATTTGCAAACTCATATATTTTAGGTATTATACCACAAGTTGAAATTGTCAAATGCCTTATACCTATAGCCATCCCAAATGGATTATTGACAATTTTAATAAATTTCATAACCTCATCATAGTTATCAAAAGGCTCACCACTTCCCATCAATACAACATTTGAAATTTTACCATAGTCACTATCCATAACAAGAACCTGATTAATCATTTCTGCTGCCTTTAAATTTCTTATTTTCCCCTGTATAGTTGATGCACAGAAGGAACATTTCATATTACAGCCAACCTGTGTAGAAATACATGCAGTATTTCCAAAATTATAATTCATTGCAACTCCTTCAATTATATTCTCATCTTCTAATAGAAATAAATATTTTGCAGTTTCGTCTATGTTGGATTTAATCTTTTTTATAATGCTTAATTTTGATATATATGCAATTTCACTTAGTTTTAATCGCAACTCTTTTTTAAAGTCTGTCATTTTATTAAAATCATCAATACCCCTGTATATCCATTTAAATGCTTGCTTAGCTCTGTATTTAGTTTCACCAATGTTTAAAAAAAACCCTTCTAACTCCTCCATAGTCATGTTCTTTAAATCTACCACTTAATCATACCTCCGAAATTTATTATATCATAACACATATAAATCAAGATATTTAGTGAAACCTCTGCATTTTACATATGAAAAATCCATCAATATTATGTTTATATGGAATAAACTGAACAAAATCATTTTCCCGATTTTTTAAAGTTTCTGGTAAAAATTCGTTTATATCAATTATTCTAAAGTTTTTATTATTTTCAAGAAATTTTTCTATAACAAGCTGGTTTTCTTCTTTGCCAATAGTACATGTACTATATACTAAAAATCCATTCTTTTTGACATAATAAGAACTTGATAAAAGTATGTTTAACTGTATCTCATTTAATAATTCTATGTCTTTTGGTTTATACTGTTTCAATTTTATATCAGGTTTTTTCCTTATGATTCCAATACCTGTACAAGGTACATCTACGAGAACTTTATCTGCTAAATTTATAAGATTTTTATTAATCTTTGTAGAATCATATAAAAATGTCTTGACTATATCAATTCCAAGTCTTTTACAATTTTTATTTATTATATCAATTTTATGCATGTGGACATCAAATGCATAAATTGTACCTATGTTTTCCATCATCTGTGCAATATGAGTTGTTTTGCCACCGGGAGCACTACAAACATCTATAATTGTATCACCAGGTTGAGGATTCAAGACCTTTGAAACGAGCATGGCAGCTTCGTCCTGTATCTGTAAATAACCTTTCTTATACAACTCATCATTTTCAATATTTTTCAAATTAATATAAAATGCCTCATTGTTATATAAACCGGGTTTAAATATTAAGCCTCTTTGCTTCAATATTTCTTTGAAAGTATCTGCTTTAAGCTTTAATGTATTTAATCTGCAGCATAACTCAGGTTTTTCATTTAATGATTTTAATATTTTTTCCGATGTATCTGCATCATAGTTATTTAATAACCTTTTAACTATCCATTCGGGATATGAATAATTTATGCATAGGTATGTTAATAAATTTGTTCCTTTTGATGGAAAATTAATATTATTAATTTGACGCAAATAATTCCTTAAAATTGCATTAACAAATTTCGAGGCACTAAGCCCCATTCTTTTTTTAGATAATGATACTCCTTCATTTATAGCTGCATATTCAGGTATTTTATCCATATACATTAATTGATATAAACTCATTTCAAGAATTATTAATACATTATTTTCTATTTTTTTAAGTCCATTCTTCGCCAAAATTGAAATAATATAATCAATTGTATACTTCCTTTCAATTGTTCCAAAAACAATTTCCTTAATTAAGCTTTTATCATTATCTAAAATATCATCTTTTTTTAAATGCTTATTAAGAGCTATATTAGAATATGCTTTTCTATCAATAATATCATACAAAATATTAAAAGCAATTTCACGTGAATTCATTACTACACCTCAATATACTTCAATATAAATTAATCGTTTCTAAATAAACCTCTTTAGGATAAAAGCCAAGCTCAAAACTAAAATATGGTATCGGCTTCAATCTATATCTAACACTTGCTATATCAATATCCTTCACATCACAAGAGGTTGTAAAATATTTTTGTACAAAAGAGCCTAAAATAGGACCAGATAGATTTGCTAAAAACATTGCAGTAATTACATTAAGTATAGTTAATGTCCAGAATTTTAATATTAATATCAAAAAAATTAAAGAAAAAGCGAAATTAGTAATGGCAATTGTTGTACCACACCTTTTATGTATCGCCAATCTACATTCGCCGCTTTTCATCCTTTTTAAACCTACTCTTGCAGCATTTTCGACCAATTCAGCGCCAACATTTCCCCTTATTGCAAAACCATTTTCATCTGCAATACCACTCAATGAAAAAATACTATATGTTTCTTCAATAACATTAATAGTTGCATGTTCTAATGCATGATTTCGACGCAATTGCTTATTCATAGCTATTTTTATTATTTCACCGGGTATTGTTATTATACTAAAAAAAGACCTCAGCGTAAACTGAAGAAGCAAAAACAGTATATTTATAGTTAAAAAAATAATGATAGGAAAGAAAAGAAGAAGCAAAAAATACAATTTTTATTCCCTCCTATCTCTTAATATAAGTAATCTTATAAGTTGCATAATCGATACCAATGCAGCAGCAACATATGTCAATGCAGCTGCCCTTAAAACCTGCTGTGCAGGAACAATTTCTTCCCTTGTAAACAATCCATTTGTTTGCAATAAATGGATTGCCCTGTTACTGGCATTAAACTCGACAGGAAGTGTTATTACTTGAAAAATTACTGCAGCACTAAATAATATTATTCCTATATTTATTAAATTAGTCAGTCCAATTATAAATCCAATAACCACTAAAGGCCAAGCAAGAGTCGAGCCAAGATTTGCCACCGGCACAAGGCTATTTCTTACACTAAGCGGTATATATCCCTCTGCATGTTGTATTGCATGCCCGGTTTCATGTGCGGCAACACCAATCGCAGCAATTGATTCACTGTCATACACTGTTTCTGAAAGTCTCAATACCCTGCTTCGAGGATCATAATGATCGGTAAGATTTCCCGGAATCCTTTCAATCCTGACATTATATAATCCAGCACCATCCAAAAGCTTTCTTGCAACTTCGTATGCTTTATATCCATAACTATTTTTAACATGTGAATATTTTCCATAAGTGCTTTGAACTTTTGCCTGTGCATACATAGCAAATATCATAGCCGGTATTAATAATAATATTGTTGTATCCAAGAACATAAGTTAACCCCCAAAAATAAAATTTATTATAACTTTCTCAAGACTCTTAACATCAAAACATGTATTAAAGCATGGACCATTTGGTCTTTTATTTATTATACCATATACGGGGATTTTTTTCACATCTTTTATACCGCTTGTCAAATCTCTTTCACAAGCAATTGCAATAATAATCTTAGGTTTTATATCTGATACAACTTTTCTTGCAAGTGTACCGCCTGTCGCTACCGCAATTTTAACTCCGTATTTATCCTTTAATCTTAGTAGATCATTTATCTGACACTTGCCACATCTTCTGCAATTTTCAATATCATATGTAACTTTGAATTTACAATCACTATTTTGAATACAATGTGGAGATAAGATTAGTATGTCTTCCGGTTTATATTTCTTTTTTATTGAACTTACTAAAAGGTTATTAATTTCAATAAATGACCTTTGCAGTTTTTCCCTCTTGATGCCAATAATTTTTCCTATTATTAATAGTATCGGGTATGACATATCTACAGTATAAGTAATGAATGTATTTAATAGTTCATTTGTCTTTTTTTTATATATTGTGAAAACAACCGCAAATATTCCAATAGTAAAAAAAAGTCCAATAAAACAAAAAAACACAATTAATATTATAATAAACATATCATAAACATAAATACATCGGCTTTTAACAATATAATTTAGTATTATTATTATGAAAAATAGTAAAATAACCAGAAAGCTTAATAAATTTATAAATACTTTTTTTTCCCCTTGCAATATTATTTCCCCTTTAAAACAGTCCCTTTTGTAATATTATGTCCCCTTAAATATTCTTCAATACCCATTTTTCTTGTTCCTTCTGACTGAATTTCTAAAATTTTAAGGGCATCACAGCCACATTTTATAATAAGCTCATTATCTGATTTTAAAATCTTACCAGATTCATTATTACTATCATCAATTTTAACATCGGCTTTCCAAATTTTTAACATAAGCTCCTCATAAAATGTATAGCATCCCGGCCATGGACACATTCCCCTGATTTTATTTCTTATATCTACCGCATTTTTACTCCAATCAATAAGTCCCATAGATTTATTAAGTATAGGAGCATATGATGCTTCTTCCTCTTTTTGTTTTACTGGTTTTAGTAAACCTTTTATTAATTTATCTATCGTTTCTATAAGAACATCTCCACCAAGTATTGCCAATTTATCGTGAATAGTTTCCGCATCATCATCATCAAATATAGGAATAGATTTTTTCAATAACATATTACCAGTATCAAGCCCTTTATCCATATACATTGTTGTAATACCTGTTTCCTTTTCTCCATTTATTATAGCCCAGTTAATAGGTGCTGCACCTCTATATTTGGGCAAAAGGGATGCATGAACATTTATACAGCCATAAGAAGGCAAGTTTAAAATAGCTTCAGGCAGTATCTTCCCATATGCAACAACAATGATAAAATCCGGTGATAAATCTTTTAATTTATCTACAAAATCTATATTATCTTTAAGTTTATCAGGCTGCAAAACTTTTATATTATTTTCTAATGCAAATTGTTTCACATGAGGAAAAATAATTTTTTTCCCCCTGCCCTTTGGTTTGTCTGGTTGTGTAACAACTGCTAATACATCATAGCCTGCTTCAAGTATTTTTTTTAGTGATGGCACTGCAAATTCTGGTGTACCCATAAAAACAACTTTCAAATCATTCCACCTCTAACTCTTCTCTTTCATTGATAATTTTTAAGGCCTTATCAACAAAAAGTACTCCATTTAAGTGATCAATCTCATGTGTAAGTGCTCTTGCAAGCAAATCTTCCCCTTCAATCTCTTTTATATTCCCTTCTCTGTCAAGATATTTAACTTTTACTTTCTTTGGTCTTTTCACTTCACCTGTCGTATTAGGAACGCTTAAGCAGCCTTCTATCCCAATCTGTTCGCCTTCTTCATATATCAATTCGGGATTAATAAGCTCAAGCAATCCTTCTCCAACATCTATAACAACAATTCTTCTTAAAATGCCAATCTGATTTGCTGCAAGTCCAACGCCATCTGCATTATACATGGTTTCAGCCATATCATCAATTATTGTAATAATATGTGAATCAATTTTGTCAACCTTTTTAGCTTTTTTCCTTAATACAGGATCCCCTATTGTTCTAACATATCTTAATGCCATTGTTTTACCTCCTCATAACATATTTATTGGATCTATGTCCATTGCAATCTTTATATCATTGTCATATTTAATCAAACCAACTACATCTGCAATTTTTAATAAATTATTTCTATCCTCATTTTTTATTATAATTTGCCATCTATAATTATTTTTTATTTTTTCTAATGGTGCAGATGATGGTCCTAATACTTTATTATAACTTTTTATTTCAAATTTGTTAATAGTATTTTTGACTACATTATAAATTTTTGCAGCATTTTCTACAACCTTCTGTTTTTCCTTTCCATATATCACAATATTCATCAGATGTGTAAATGGAGGATATTTGAATATTTCTCTATATTGAATCTCTTCATTATAGAACATTAGATAATTCTGTAGCTTAGCAGCTTTAATGCTGTAATTGTTATCTTCATATGTTTGTATTATTACCCTTCCAGCTTTTTCACCTCTACCTGCCCTTCCGGCAACCTGTGTTAGCAATTGAAAGGTTTTTTCGCCCGACCTGAAATCAGGAATATTTAAAGTAACATCTGCAAGTATAACTCCTACAAGTGTAACATTAGGTATATCAAATCCTTTAGATATCATTTGAGTACCAATTAATATATCCGCTTTACCATTTTTAAAATCATAAAAAATCCTTTCATGAGAACCCTTTGTTTTAGTTGTATCAACATCCATTCTTAATATCCTGCTTTCTGGAAAATATTTCTTTACATCATTTTCGATACGTTCCGTCCCTATTCCAAGATGTCTTATCCTGTTGCTTTTACATTTTGGACAATATTCGAACATATTTATGCTATACCCACAATAATGACATCTGAGTTTTTTTTCATATGCATGAAATGTAAGTGATATATCACAATTTGGACATTTAGGAACATAACCGCAGTTTCTGCAGGATACAAAAGAGGAAAAACCTCTTCTGTTTAAAAATAATATTGTCTGCTCTCCTCTACATAAATTTAATTTAATTTCATTATACAATCTTCTGCTAAAAATCGAGTTATTTCCTGATGAAAGCTCATCACTCATATTAATGACATCGACTTCTGGAAGAGATATACCAATCCTTTCCGATAATTTTATTAATTTGTATTCACTTTTTATTGCTTTATAATATGATTCTATTGAGGGAGTTGCAGAGCCTAAAACCAATACTGCATTTTCTATTTCACATCTTTTTTCAGCAACTTCCTTTACATTGTATTTAGGTCTTAAATCTGACTGCTTATATGTACCCTCATGTTCTTCATCTATTATAACAAGACCTAAATCTGAAAAAGGGGCAAAAATTGCATTTCTTACCCCAACAACAACTTTAACTTCACCTTTTTTTATTTTTCTCCATTCATCAAATCGTTCTCCTTGTGATAATCTACTATGCATTACAGCAACTAAGTTTCCAAAACGCCCAATAAATCTTTCTATTGTCTGGGGAGTAAGAGATATCTCTGGCACAAGTACAATTGAGCTTTTCCCAAGTTCTATACATCTCTCAATAAGCTGTAAGTATACTTCAGTTTTTCCACTTCCAGTTACACCAAACAGCAAAAATTTATTAAACAGATTACTATCTATAGAATCTTTAATTATATTTATTGCTTGTTTCTGTTCCGATGTTGGCTTTAAGGGTTCTGTTTTTATAAATTTACTTGCTTTATATCTATTTATCTCTTCATCAAATATTTCTATGTAGCCTTTTTTCTCTAACGCCTTTACAGATGAATAACTTATATTAAGGTTTTTTAGTAAATCTGATAAATTGATACAATTATTTTCTAATAAATAATTTAGTATTTCCAACTGCCTTGGTGCCCTATCTGAAATGTTTTCAGGTATTGAATTAATGAGTAATCTTACTTTTTTAACTTCCTTACAGCCCTGATTGATACCCGCAGGCATTATACACTGAAGGCTTTCCGAAAAAAAACAATTGTAATATTCCTTAATCCACCATGCGAGTTTCAGCATCTTTTCATCAAAGATGCTGAAATCATCAAGTATTTTATATATCTCTTTAAGTTTTTTATCAGAGATATTTGTATTATCTGTTATATTTATAACATAGCCCTCTACAATCCTATTTCTAAATGGAACTGCTACTCTAATACCAACATTTATATTATTCATTTTTTCAGGTACCTTATATGTAAATATCTTATCTGTATTTCGTGACTTGACGTCAACAATTACCCCTGCGTACATAATAACCTCCGCTGAAAAACACAAAAACCCCTAAATAATTTTTTTTATTTCATCTAATATTATATGAGCAACCTTTGCTTTTGACATTATCGAATATTTTTTTACATTAAAATTTCTATCAATAATTTGTACTATATTCGTATCTTTATTAAATCCTGCGCCTTCTTGTAAAATATCATTTGCCACAATTAAATCAAGATTTTTCTTGATTATTTTGCTTTTAGCATTTTCTATTAAATTCTCTGTTTCTGCTGCAAATCCCACAAGTATCTTTTTCCCTTTTTCTTTACCAATTTCATAGAGAATATCAGGATTTCTAATGAGTTTAATACATAAATCTTCATCCATTTTTTTTATTTTATTTTTTTCCTTTTTTTCAGGTCTGTAATCAGCAACAGCAGCAGCACAAACAACAACATCTGCATTTGAGATATTGTCTATTACCGCATTATACATCTGAATTGCCGTATCCACCCTGATAAGCTTAACTCCATAAGGCTTTGCAAGATTTGTAGGACCTGAAATAAGCACTACATCAGCTCCACGTAAAATTCCCGCCTTTGCAATTTCATAACCCATTTTACCTGTAGAAGGATTTGTTATATATCTGATAGGGTCAATTGGTTCTATTGTCGGTCCTGCAGTTATTAATAGTCTTTTGCCAATAAGGTCTTTTTTGACATTGCTATTCAGTAAATCACAAATCTTGTTTTCAATAATCCGCACATCCGCAAGTTTACCCGCACCAAAAGCACCGCAAGCTAACCTTCCTTCTTCAGGATTAACAAATATATAACCATAGTTTTTGAGTTTTTCAATATTACCTTGCGTAATTGGATTTAAATACATATTAGTATTCATAGCAGGTGCAAGCAATACCCTGCTTTTTGTAGCCATTAGCGTTGTTGAAAGCATATCATCTGCTATTCCATTAGCAAGTTTACCAATTATATTTGCAGTAGCTGGAACTACTGCAAATAAATCTGCTTTTTCAGCCAATGCAATATGTTCAATTTCCCAATATTTTGGACTTTCAAACATATCAGTTACAACTTTGTTATGAGATAAAGCTTCAAATGTCAATGGAGATATAAATTTAGTAGCAGATTCTGTCATAATAACATCGACATTAATGCCTTTTTTAATAAGACGTGAAAGTAGGTCAACCGCCTTATATGCCGCTATACCTCCTGTAACACCTAAAACAAGATTTTTGCTTTCAGACATTCTCATACCCTCTATTTAATACCAAATTTTTGTCTTTCAAAAGTAATATAGCCTTGTGCCACCTCTTCGGTTGCAATTGTAACAGGCTTGTTTGAGTCTGAATATATAAGGCTTTCTTCCCCATCTATAAGTTGTCTTGCTCTTTTAGCAACCAAAGCACATAAGGTATATTTGCTATCAATTCTTTTCATTAAATCAACAATTGATGGATATAATATCATTTATTGCCCCTCCTTAATTTTTAAATATAAACCCTTATTACGGTCTACACGACATTTTTCCGCAACAATAATCGCTTTTATTTTTTCAACAGCATTATCTACATCATCATTTATAACAACATAATTATACCTTGAAACAAAATTTATTTCTTCATATGCACACTTAAACCGTTTTAAAATTTCTTCTTCTGTTTCAGTCCCGCGTTTCTTTATTCTGTTTTTAAGTTCCTCCATTGAGGGCGGTAAAATAAATACAAATACCCCTTCAGGAAATTTATCTTTTACTTTCAAAGCACCTTGAATATCAATTTCAAGAATTACATCAAACCCTTCTTCAATATTTTTTAGCACAAAATCTTTTGGTGTTCCATAATAATTATCATAAACCTTAGCCCATTCCAATAATTTATCTTCTTCGATTAAATTTTTGAATTTATCTACTGTTGTAAAAAAATAATTTTTTCCATCTGTTTCTCCAACTCTTGGCTTTCTTGTTGTTGTAGATATACTTAATTTTATATTATTTTCATTTTTAAGTAAAGCTTTAGCTATAGTACCTTTACCAGCACCAGAAGGACCAGATAAAACAATCAGCAAGCCCTTTTTAAACAACAAAACCCCTCCTTATTCCTCTACATCATCTATGATGTCTTCATCAATATCCTTATAATTGAGTCTGTTAGCAACCGTTTCAGGTTGAACTGCAGATAAAATAATATGATCACTGTCTGTTATTATTACTGCCCTTGTCCTTCTTCCATATGTTGCATCTATTAACATCCCCCTATCCCTTGCTTCCTGAATAATTCTTTTAATAGGGGCAGACTCCGGACTTACTATTGCAATAAGACGATTTGCAGATATTATATTCCCGAAGCCTATATTTATCAGTTTAATTGACATATGTTTTCCTCCCTATTCGATGTTTTGAACTTGCTCTCTTATTTTCTCGATTTCATGTTTAGAATCTATCACACTATTTGATATTTCCAGGTCTATAGATTTTGCTCCTATTGTATTAACCTCCCTGTTCATCTCCTGTGTGATAAAATCCAATTTCTTACCAACCGGATGATTGCTTTCCATAGAGGTTTTAAACTGTATTATATGACTTTTTAATCTTGTAATTTCTTCAGCTATACTTATCCTATCAGCCATCAAAGCAACTTCTGTCATTAATCTATACTGATCAAAATCTCCATTCGTAAGTTCTTCAATTCGCGACCTTAATTTATCTCTGTAAGTATCTATCATTAGAGAGCTTCTTTTTTCTATCTTGTCAGATATCTCATTTAAAATATCAAGATTTTTACATATATCATTATGCAATTTTATGCCCTCTCTTATCCTCATGTCAACAAGATTATTTATTGAATCAATTAAAGCAGACTTTAAAACTTCCCATACTTCATTTAAATTAATATCCACACTTTTCACTTTGATGATTTCTGGAAATAATAATATATCCCTAACTTTAATATTTTCATCAGGAAGATAATTTTGCTTTATGTATTTAATAATTTCAAAATATTGATTCAAAAGACTTTTGTCAACTTCAAGGGTATTAATACTTCTATCATACGTTTCAAAGAAAATATTAACTTCCACCCTGCCTCTTAATATATTATTTGTTATAACATTCCTAATCCTGTCTTCTAAGCCGCTTAAAAGTTTTGGAAGTCTATATACCACATCTAAAAAACGATGATTAACGGTTTTTATTTCAACATTGATATAAAAACCGTTCTTTCTTATCTCCCCTCTTCCAAAACCCGTCATGCTTTTCAACATTATATCACCTTTTTCATATTATTATCAATTTTTTTAATATTTAAACTGTACTTGTTTCACCTCTAAAAACTTCTTCAGCTTTTCCTGTTAAATATACATTGTTATATTCTGACCATTCAACAAATAAATCACCACATTTAAAATGGACATAAACATTTCTATCTGTTTTTTCAGTGACAGCAGCAGCCACAGCAGATGCACATGCACCACTTCCACATGCAAGTGTAAGCCCTGCACCTCTTTCCCATGTTCTTACTGTTATATTATTCCTGTCTTCGACCTTAACAAAGTCAACATTTGTTCCACGTGGAAATATATGTAATTTCTCTACTATAGGGCCTATATTAAGTACCATATTTTCATCAATTGCATCAACAAAGATTATTGTGTGTGGAACACCTATAAGTACGGACGTTATATTATAGGTACGTCCATTTAACTTAATAGGTTCGTTTATAAATGATTTTTTTTCCGTCTTTACAGGTATTTCACTTGCTTTAAAAATTGGATTTCCCATAGATACCCTTACCTTATCCACTATTCCGTTGTTAAAAATAATTTCAGGCATAATAACTCCAGAAAGGGTTTCTACCGTCATTTTTTCTTTTTTTACAATTCCTCTTTCATAAACGTATTTTGCAAAACATCTTGCTCCATTACCACACATTTCAGCCTCAGTTCCATCTGAATTAAATATTCTCATTCTAATATCTGCAATTCCTGAAGGTTCAACTATCAATAAACCATCTGCACCTATACCAAAATGTCTATTACATAATTTTACTGCTAAATTTTTATATTCAATTTCTTTATTAATTTCCAAAGCATTTATAACAATAAAATCATTTCCTAATCCACTCATTTTAGTAAACTTCATATTTTAATCACTCCACTTATAAAGTTCATTACATAAAATATATTATAACACAAAAAAGGCTAAAATGCTTAGCCTTTTAAAGAAAATTCAAGAAAAATCCCTTATAATACGATTGCAAGACCTATAGATGCCAAAAATCCCATAATACTACCAAAATAAAATGGAGCCTGAACACCTATTTTATCCCAAAGCAGTCCAGCTATTAAAGAAGCAGGAAGTAGACCTATACCTGTAAATGTTGCATGAAGTCCTATTAAAGTCGCTTTTACATTTTCAGGTGCAATCTCTGCTACAAGAGCTTTCT
This sequence comes from Aceticella sp. 75b-Ac, assembly GCF_056032965.2. Classification (NCBI taxonomy): domain Bacteria; kingdom Bacillati; phylum Bacillota; class Clostridia; order Thermoanaerobacterales; family Thermoanaerobacteraceae; genus Aceticella; species Aceticella sp. 75b-Ac. Next base: position 365,292 of record NZ_CM190971.1, on the reverse strand, counting down.
CTACCCCTTCAGTAAATGCTATATATAACCCATAAACAGAAAATAAAGCCCACATTGCACTTTCAAATCCAAATACAGCAAAACCGAGATAAACTAAACCATAAATAAAATATCCTGCTGTTAATAATTTTTTTCTCCCTATCTTATCCGATAATCTTCCCAGCGGATAAGAAAATAACATATAAATAACATTATATACTAAATACAAAAGTATAACCGTTGAATCGTTAAAACCAACATTTTTTGCTCTTAAAAGCAAAAATTGATTTGAAGAATTTCCAAGAGCAAATATTAGAATAACAATTAAAAACATTTTAAGCTTTTTATCAAGTACTTTCCATGAAAATGATAATTTTTTACTTGTTTTCTTTTTAATAGGGCTTTCTTTGGCAAAAAACAATACAATAACACCTAAAACAGCTGGTATCAAGGAATACATAAATACAGCTGTATAATCACCTTTATAAGATGTTAAAAAATAATATGCTAAAATTACACCAAGACATGCCCCAAGCGTATCCATAGCCCTATGTAGTCCATATCCAGTCCCCATCTTATTGTTATCAACAGTTTCTGCAATAAGTGCATCCCTTGGCGCAGTCCGTATACCTTTCCCAAAACGATCACTGGTTCTTCCAAGAAAAACCCACCCCCAACCTGTTGCAAATAACAGAAATATCTTGCCTAATGTTGAAGAGGCATATCCGGCTATAGCCAGAGGCTTCCTCTTCCCAATTTTATCCGATATATATCCTGAAAATACTTTCAGGATACTTGCAAGGCTTTCTGCTACACCTTCAATCAAACCAACTATGGCAGGACTCGCTCCAAGTCGTGTCATTAAAAACAAAGGAATGAGTGGATATACCATTTCGGAGGATATATCCGTTAAAAAACTGGTTATACCGAGAATAATAACATTTAACATGATAACACCCCATTATTCATTTTTTTTATATTTTTCATAAACAAGTGATGCAAATAACTCAAAATCTTTATCTGCTTTTTCCAAAAGAGTTTTTACTTCATTCTTTATTTCAGTATTAAATATATCTCTTTTTTCAATATTATCAAACCATTTATGTAACTTGTTTAATTCATCTTCATTTTCTTCAAGTTCAGCATATGTTAAATTACTCCTGCCAATTTCCACTTTTATTTCTCTAAAAAAGGCTTCGCACTGTTCCTTTACCTCAAGATACTCTTCAATCCTTTGCTTGTTAAATTTTTCTATAATATTTTTTTCTATTTCATCTTCTGTTGTTTCTGTTATAAATGAATAAAAATCACCATTTAACTTAGATATTTCATCTTTTAAAATTTCAACCTTATTCAAAAAATCTTTATTATATGGTACTATACAAACAGATTGCTGTAAATATAATGCTCCCATCTTTTTGACTTTTCTCCATACTGTAACCCTTGCAGTAGAAGAATCAGAAGGAACTTTATATGAAAACAAAAGCCATTTCATGTGCTTCAATCCACCTCCAACTTTAAAATAATTCTATTTATTAATTGTAACAATCGTTTCATTAAATGTCAATTTATATTTTAGCCAATTAATGATATACTTATAACATATGGAGGTATGTATTTATGGCATTAGATGGTATTACTTTAAACGCAATCATATATGAAATATCGGAAAATTTAATAGGTGGAAAAATTGATAAGATATATCAACCGGAAAAAGATGAAATCATTTTAACGATACGCAATAGGAGTAAAAACTATAAATTGTTGTTATCTGCAAATGCCAATTATCCAAGAATGTATCTTACAGATGAAAATAAAGAAAATCCTGCAAAGCCGCCGATGTTTTGTATGTTAATGAGAAAATATTTACAGGGTGGAAAAATTACGGACATAAGGCAGATTGATCTTGATAGAGTTGCAGAGATTGATGTTGAAAGTCGTGATGAATTTGAAAACCAGCTTGTTAAAACAATTATAATCGAAATCATGGGAAGACATAGCAATATAATTTTAATAGATAAAGAAGATAGAACAATAATAGACAGTATTAAAAGAGTTTATCCAGACATGAGCAAGATAAGGGAAGTATTGCCGGGAAGAAAATATGAATATCCACCCTTACAAGATAAATTGAATTTATTATCAATTAATAAAATAGATTTTACAAGGTATATCAAATCCTTTAAAAATAAAAAAATAGATAAGGCTTTAGTAGATATACTACAGGGCATAAGCCCCGTTCTTGGACGTGAAATAGCTTTTAGGGCAAGAGTAAATGACAAATATGTTGAAGAACTTACAGAGAATGAATTAAATACATTATTTAGTGAAATAGAAAATATTAAAGATGTTATCATAAATCATAATTATAAACCTTGTATTGCATATTACAAAGGAGATATTTTAGATTTTTCCTGCATTGAACTAAAACAGTATGATAATATAGTTTTATTTGACAATAACAATAAAACTGCATATGAATTTTTTAAAGAAAAAGCGAATGTTGAAAATATAAAGACACGTGCACACGACTTAAAAAAGATAATTCAAATACATCTTGATAGATTATACAACAAGATTGAAAAACAAAATGAAGAAATAATTAATGCTGAAAATGCAGACATATATAGGATATATGGTGAGCTTATTATTGCAAATATGCATATGCTTTATAAAGGAATGGAAAATCTTAAGACGGTTAATTATTATACTAATAAAGAAGTTATCGTACCTCTCGATAAAAGATTTTCTCCTTCTGACAATGCACAAAAATATTTTAAAAAATACAATAAGGCAAAAAATGCTATAGAAATACTGAAAAGACAAATAGAAGAAACCAAAATAGAGATAGAATATTTAGAAGGACAGCTTGTTAATTTAGAGCAGTGTACATTGCCATCCGAAATTGAAGAGGTCAAAGAGGAACTAACAGAAGAAGGATATATAAAGAAACATATACAAAAATCAAAGCAAAAAAAGGCTCCTTCTAAGCCATTGCATTTTATCTCAAAAGATGGATATGATATTTATATTGGAAAAAACAATATACAAAATGAATATTTAACAATGAAATTTGCATCACCAAATGATATATGGCTTCACACTAAAAATATCCCAGGTTCACATGTTATTATAAAAAATATAAATAACAATATTCCTGAAACAACTTTAATTGAAGCCGCGAAATTAGCAGCAGCTCACAGTAAAGCCAAAGATTCATCAAACGTACCAGTTGACTTTACATACAGAAAATATGTCAAAAAACCCTCTGGTTCAAAACCGGGTTTTGTAATTTATATAAATCAGAAAACCCTATACGTAACACCTTCGAATAAGCAGGATTAATCCACCTGCTTATTATTTATGAATGGTACAGCAATTATCGGTATATATTCTCTCTTATTATTCTCAATTTTGCTTTCCATTAAGTATACATTTGATATGGCAATAGGTTTTGTATTAAAATTAAAAATATTATTTATATTATCAATATCTTTTGTCAACAGAATATCCCTTCCTATTGTAATGTGTGCCTTGTATTTTCTATCATCTCTTTTAAAACCGGCTTTTCTTAATTCTTCATTTATTTTATTATGTAATGAAATTATATTTTTATCCTCTTCAATACCTATCCATAAAATCCTATAACTATTATTTCCTTTAAAACAACCTATATGACTTAATTTAATCATAAAAGGTATAAAATTTATTACTGACTTCTCTACTGCCTGCTTTATTTTGCTAATATCATCAACATTAGTTTCACCAAAGAATTTAATAGTTATATGGAAATTATCTTTATGTATCCATCTTCCTTTTACTGTATATTTTTTTAATTTATTTTGCAAATTATAAATATCGTTAACAGCTTCATCACTTATTTTTAATGCTAAAAATGTTCTCATATTTACCTCCATAATTAATTATGTATGTTATTATTTCCCTGGAAATATTTATCATGCTTATATACTTTTTTTAAAATTATATCATAAACTAAACCAAAAGAGGTAGTCCGTTTAAAACGGACTACCTCTTTATTTAAATTTTATCCGGCAGCGTCCTACTCTCCCGCTTACGCAGTACCATCGGCGCTGGAGGGCTTCACTTCCGTGTTCGGTATGGGAACGGGTTTTTAACCTCCGCTATTGCCACCGGAAATCTTTTGTTCATCTCTTTATGCATATGTTATTGAAAAAATCTCTTTCATTAATTCTTCTTTCGAAAAATATTATTTCCGTTCGCAAATTGTGTTTTCTATATATCATCGTTTCATTCCGCTTGTTTGGCTAACGCCGTCTATGCGCTGTGACGGCTTTCGCTTTCGCTCATACGCCAAACTACGCTACATTCATCGTGATATATCACGAAAGCTTCATTAATCGTTCGCTTTTGATAGATTTTTTCTCCATATATGCTTTCATATATGAACTTTGATAACTGCACAATGCTTTTTGTGGTCAAGTCCTCGACTTATTAGTACCGGTCAGCTGAAAGTATTTCTACTCTTACACCTCCGGCCTATCTACCTCGTCTTCTTCAAGGTGTCTTATCCTTTTCAGGTGGGAAATCTTATCTTGAGGTGGGTTTCACGCTTAGATGCTTTCAGCGTTTATCCCTTCCAAACTTGGCTACCCAGCTGTGCATCTGGCGATGCAACTGGTACACCATCGGTTCGTCAATCCCGGTCCTCTCGTACTAAGGACTGATCCTCTCAAATTTCCTGCGCCCGCGACGGATAGGGACCGAACTGTCTCACGACGTTCTGAACCCAGCTCGCGTACCGCTTTAATGGGCGAACAGCCCAACCCTTGGGACCTACTTCAGCCCCAGGATGCGATGAGCCGACATCGAGGTGCCAAACCTCCCCGTCGATGTGGACTCTTGGGGGAGATCAGCCTGTTATCCCCAGGGTAGCTTTTATCCGTTGAGCGACGGCAATCCCATTCTCTACCGCCGGATCACTAAGCCCGACTTTCGTCCCTGCTCGTCTTGTTGGACTCACAGTTAGGCTACCTTCTGCCTTTGCACTCTCTCGCGCGATTTCCAACCGCGCTGAGGTAACCTTTGGGCGCCTCCGTTACTCTTTTGGAGGCGACCGCCCCAGTCAAACTGCCCGCCTGTCAGTGTCCATATGCCGGCTTACGGCTTATATGTTAGAATTTCGGTAATCTCGGGGTGGTATCCCAACGTCGGCTCCGGTAAGGCTTGCGCCCTACTTTCTCCGCCTCCCACCTATCCTGTACGGAAATTACTAAAATCCAGTGACAAGCTGCAGTAAAGCTCCATGGGGTCTTTCTGTCCTGTCGCGGGTAA
>NZ_CM190971.1:0-355000 GCF_056032965.2 Aceticella sp. 75b-Ac | reverse complement strand
AGTATTCCCCTTCTTTCGCCTTTTGACGGTAAATAATAATTTTGGCTCAATTTAATAGGAAATTTACTTAAAATTCCATTACCAAAAAATCCAATCCCCAGCCTAATATTTGCACCATATGCATAACACATTCTTAGTTTTTTTGATAAAAACCATATCTCGTTTATAAATTTTGAACGGGCAGCAAATTTATCAACCTCCTGAAGAGCAACTATATCAGCTTTTGATTGCTTTATAACATCTGCAACATCATTAAGTCTTAATTTGCCCCTTTTGTCTTTCCCACCATGAATATTATATGTCATGACATTTAACATCATAATAAATCCCCTCTTTTTAATTATGCAAAAAATTCTATATTCTATAATGTAATTATATTCATAAATGTTATTAAGGTTTATCTCAGTTCTATTTCTTCTTCAATATGTTTTTTTAAATTTTTATCGACAGTTTCTTTTATCCATTCTTCAAACGTTAATTTCTTATCGTTTAAGTAGTATTCTTTTAGATATATTTGCCCATTATATTGATATTTAATCAAAGCTGGTCCATCTTCTCTATGAGCTTTGCCTTCTTTATAATATCTTTGGCATTCTATCTGTCCATTAAAATAATACCAAATTTTTGCTGGTTTCCCTTCTCGATGTAATTTGCCTTCTTTATAATATTCTTCATACCAAACATTCCCATTCCCATAATACTCAATTACAGCCGCTCCATCTTTTCTGCTTAGTTTATTGTTATCAAAATATTTCTCAATCCGTATTTTGCCATTTCCATAATATTTTCTTTTAATTTTTTCCATTTTTAGATATCCCCTTTCTATCATTATTTTATCAGTAAAACTTCGTGAATAAATAGATTTTTTATACAATAATTATTGACATATGCCAAAAACTATTGTATAATAAAAATGCAAAAAATATTACAAATAAAATCCTTTGAAAGAAGGTGAACAATATGCCAAGAGGAGATGGAACTGGTCCATTAGGATTCGGACCAATGACTGGTAGAGGCATGGGATACTGCGCAGGTTTTCCAGTACCAGGATATATAAATCCCGTATTCTTTTTTACTCTTTTTTTCACCTAAACCAGAAGGCAATATTCTATTTTTTAAACTGCCTGCTTCCAGGTTTTGCTATAGGAATCCCTCTTTTACACAGCGGACAACTTTCACTTTCATATGATACTACATCAAGTGCTACTACAGATTCAAACCTTACGCCAAAATCAACTTTTCCATTACTCCTATCTACAACACTTGCAACTCCTATTATGTTGCCACCACATTTTTTAACAAGCTCTATTACTTCTTTTACAGAACCACCAGTTGTTACAACATCTTCAATAACCAATACATTTTCACTTGGATTTATTTCAAATCCCCTTCTCAATTTCATAATGCCGTTTTCCCTCTCGGCGAAAAGAGCCTTTGCATTAAGCTGCTTAGCTACTTCATAGGCAAAGATGATACCACCTATTGCTGGTCCTATTACCACGTCTATTTTCTCTCCATTAAACTTTTTTGCTACCTCTTTTGCAAATTTTTCACTATATGCGGGATACTGAAATATTTTAGCACATTGTAAATATGTATCACTATGCCTTCCGGATGTCAATAAAAAATGACCATTATTCAAGACTTTTAAGTCTGTCAGAATATTTATTACTTCTTGCTTTTCCATTCAAATTACTCCTTTCAAATTTTGATTTTAAACATTCTTTCTTGTATTTCATATGGAATAAATAATTTATACAACACTACATCTCAGTAGACAAAGAACCAATTAAATCATTTATATTATCTATATTGTTCAACTTCATGTATTCTTTGATACCTTCTATAATTTTCATAGTACAATAAGGATCGACAAAATTGTATGTACCTACTGCAATAGCCTTAGCACCTGCTATCATAAATTCAATTGCATCAGATGCCGACGAAATTCCTCCCATCCCAATTACAGGTATTGTTACAGATTTTACCGCTTCATAAACAAGCTTAAGTGCTATTGGTTTAACTGCGGGACCAGATAAACCAGCATATATATTCTTAAACACTGGTTTTCTTGTATTTATATCAATAACCATACCTGTTATGGTATTAATTAAAGATATTGCATCAGCTCCACCATCCTCTGCTGCTTTTGCGCAAATTGCAATATCTCCTACATTTGGTGTAAGTTTTACAATTACTGGCTTGTTCGTCGATTTTTTTACTGCTTTTGTTATGTCATATATACATTCCGTTTTGACGCCAAACGCCATCCCACCTTCTTTTACGTTTGGGCAAGATACATTTACCTCAATTGCATGCACACCATCTATATCAAGCTTTTTAGCCATATATGCAAATTCCTCAACAGATTCACCCGCTATATTAGCAATAACTGCTACATCATACTTTTTCAAAAAAGGAAGCTCTCCTTTTATAAAGCCATCTATTCCAGGATTTTGAAGTCCAACACTGTTTAATATTCCTGAAGGTGTTTCGTAAATCCTTGGAGGCGAATTCCCTTCACGTGGTTTTACTGTTAATCCCTTTACCATTATTGCACCTAACTTGCTTAAATCAATATACTCCGAATATTCTTTTCCAAAGCCAAAAGTACCTGATGCAACCATAACAGGATTTTTCAGCCTTAATCCACCAATTTCAACGTCTAACTTCATATTTCCACCTCCTCTGCCCAAAAAACCGGTCCATCTTTACAGACTTTCTTGTAATGAAAATTATCCTTATCCTTTATTTTACATGCACATACCATACATGCACCAATGCCACATCCCATACGTTCTTCAACAGAAATCTGACATGGTTTTTTCGCTTTAATTGCCATTTCTTTTAAAGCTTTAAGCATTGGCTTTGGTCCACATCCGTATATTATATCAATATCATCTATAATATCCTTTATTAAATCTGTCACATAGCCGCATTTACCATGGCTTCCATCTTCTGTAGCAATAAATACCTCACCATATTTTTTAAATTCATCAATTAAATAAATTTCGCTTCTGAATCCAAGAGCTATATATATTTTTTCACTCTTTAGTTCCTTTGTAAGATATAGAAGTGGTGGTATTCCTACTCCTCCGCCAACTATAAGAATTTTCTTGTTTTCAAATATATCAAATCCATGCCCATGTGGACCGGTTATTTCAATGGAATCGCCTGGTTTCATTTTAGATAGATTTTTTGTTCCTTCTCCTTTAAGCTGATATACTATCGTCAAGATTTTTTTATCAATGTCACATATGCTCATTGGTCTTTTTAAAAGGGTTCTTCCTCCACAATTTAACATGACAAACTGACCGGGAAAAGCTTTCTCCTCCCATTCTAATACCATTTTATATATTCCACTGCTTATCTCAATATTACTAATTATTTTTTTTAACATATTACACCTCTACATCATTATTTGTTTTTTTTGATAATAGAATTATTTATCATATCTCTCATCATAAGAACCTCCGCTCTTGCAGCTTTAGCATATTCATATTCAGAATATAACTCACTCCAATTTGGACTTTTATATGCAAATATTACTTTTCTTGATGAATTAATAATCGCTCCAAGACCATTGTTATCAAAACAATTTTTTATGTCATCAACCGTTGCCCCTTGTGCTCCATAGCCTGGTACTAAAAATAGACAATAAGGCATTTGCTTTCTTAATATTTTTGCAACTTCAGGATATGTGGCACCAACTACCGCCCCTATTGAACTGTAACCAGATTTGCCCAGAACCATTTTTGATATCCGGTTTACCATTTCTGCAACATTTTCATATACAAGACCTTTATTTGTTTTTAAATCTTGTATATCACCAGAACCTTTATTTGAGGTTTTTACAAGTATGAATAAACCTTTCCCAAATTTAATCATATCATCTATATATGGAAGTATAGTATCTTCACCCATATATGGATTAACAGTTATTGCATCAATTGATTTATGTTGCAGATATGCCTTTGAATACATTTCTGCAACATCTGCAATATCCCCTCTTTTTACATCAGCTATAACAAAAATTCCTTTTTCTTTTGCATATTCAGCAGTTTTGAAAAAAACCTTAAATCCTTCTGCCCCATATGCTTCATAAAAAGCAACCTGAAGTTTCACAGCAGAAACTATATTATATATTTCATCAATTATACCTTTGTTAAAGAGATATAATGCTTCACATATACCTTTTATATTTTCTCCATGAATATTATATGCCATATCTTTTAAAAATTTGGGTATACTTTCAATTCTCGGGTCAAGTCCTACAACGGTAGGATTCTTCTTTTCTTTTATTTTTTCTATTAAATTATCAATAAACATCTAAAACATCTCCAATTATAAATTTATTTATATATAAACAGATTACTCTTTCCCCTCATCTTTTTTATACATTATTTTTCCATCTACTATTGTATATTCTATCTGTCCGATTAATCTTTTACTATTAAACGGTGTATTTTTACCTTTTGATTTAAACTTTTCAGCGTCAACTATATATTCCTTATCAGCATCCACTATCGTTATATCAGCTGGATTACCTATTTTTATCCCTGTAGGTATACTTAGAATTTCAGCAGGTTTTTTGCACATATAATTCACAAGGTCTTCCAAGGTAATTTTACCTTTCTTTACAAGATAGGTATTAACAACTGAAAATGCTGTTTCTATTCCGGAAATCCCAAATGCAGCTTGAGTATATGGAACCTTTTTGTCCTTCTTTGTGTGTGGTGCATGATCTGTTGCAATGACATCTATTGTACCATCAATTAATCCTTCTATAAGGCTCACCACATCTTCCTGTGTCCTCAATGGAGGATATGCTTTTGTATTTGTATCAAATCCATCGACCATATCCTCAGTAAGACTTATATTATGTGGTGTAACTTCAGCTGTGATTCTTACACCTTCACATTTGGCCTGTTTTATTAGTTCAACACTTCCTTTTGTGGAAACATGTGCAATATGTAACCTGGCACCTGTTGATTTAGCAAGTAAGATGTTTCTTGCGACCATTACTTCTTCAGCTTCATGGGGTATTCCCTTTAACCCTATCATTGTAGATACTATTCCGTTATTCATAACCCCTTCGCCGCTTAATGATTTATCCTCACAATGTGTTATCATCAATAAGTCATACATCTTTCCATATGTCATTACCCTTTTCATTAATCCTGAATTCATAATAGGATATCCATCATCTGATAATGCTTTAACGCCAACATCTTTAAGCTTTGACATTTCTGTTAATTCTTCACCCTTCATTCCTTTTGTCATTGCACCAATCGTGAGTACTTTAGCATAAGCTTCTCTTTTTGCTATAGCTTTTATATATTCTACAACTACGTCACTATCGATTGCGGGATTTGTATTTGGCATACATGCAACAGTTGTATATCCACCTGAGACAGCAGCATGTGTCCCGGTTTTGATAGTTTCCTTCTCTTCAAAACCAGGCTGTCTTAAATGTGTATGCATATCTACAAAACCCGGAAGTACATATTTCCCGTCTGCATTTATTACTATTCCATCAACTGCTTCTAAAGATCCATCTATTGCTTTTATTATCCCATTTTCAATAAGAATATTTGATTTTCTTGTATTTCCAAAACCATCTATTATAATCCCGTTTTTTATTATTATCTTCATATGATTTACTCACTCCTTTCACAAAGCAATTTAAGTAACGCCATCCTAACTGCTACACCGTTGGTAACCTGCTTTTCTATCACAGAATACTCAGCATTTGCTATTTCTGATGTTAGTTCTACATTTCTATTTACAGGTCCCGGATGCATAAGTATTGCATCGGGTTTTGCAAGTTTCATTCGTTCAGAATTTATACCAAAATATTTTGCATATTCATCTATCGAAGGGAATAAACCGCTTTTCTGCCTCTCAAGTTGTATCCTGAGTCCCATAACTACATCAGCATCTCTAATAGCTTCATCAACATTGTAATAAACCTTCGCACCTAATTTATTAAAATCCTCAGAAAGAAGTGTAGAAGGTCCGGCAAATCTTACTTCTGCCCCAAGTTTTTTTAACCCCCATAAATTTGACCTTGCAACCCTGCTATGTATTATATCACCTATTATAGCAACTTTTAAACCTTCAAAGTGAAGTTTTTTCTCTCTGATTGTCATCATATCCAAAAGTGCCTGTGTCGGATGCTCATTTATACCATCACCGGCATTTATTACAGATGCATTAAGGTATTTTGCTACAAAATGCGGTGTGCCGGACATGTTATGTCTTATCACTATTACATCTGCCTTCATCATCTCAACAGTTCTAACTGTATCTATCAGTGATTCACCCTTTATAATGCTGCTTGAGGATATCTCAATATTACCAAAATGCGCCCCGAGGTATTTCACAGCCATTTCAAAAGAAAGCCTCGTCCTTGTACTGGGTTCAAAGAATATTGTTACAACTGTTTTACCCTTTAATATTTCTGAATATTTTTCTCCCATTATAATTCTTTTCATTTCTTTTGCGGTATCAAGTATTTCAATTAACTCATCCTTTGATAAATCACGTATTCCTAAGATATCTTTTCTATTCATTTTTTCCTCCTTATTAATAAAAATAAAGCAGAAACCATTATACAATTAAATGTAAAATAGCTCTGCCTTTTGATTTGATTTATTGTTAAACTTGTTCAAAATACTATTAAGCTTAAAAAATCTCATGGAAAATCCCCCTGCTTTTTATTTTAAAGGGAGAATAACTATTCTCCCTTATTAGCCTCGCTGGACTAATTTAAAGGTCCTATTCATAAATTAAAACCCTATTTATTTTATCAATTTCCTCAAGCATTACTTTGATTATCTCACTCTTTGATGTAGGAACATTTTTGCCAACATAATCTGGTCTTATAGGAAGTTCTCTGTGTCCTCTGTCAATCAATTCGGCTAATTGAATTGATTCAGGTCTGCCTATATCGATTATTGCATCCATTGCAGCTCTTACAGTCCTGCCGGTATAAATTACATCATCCACCAAAATTATAGTTTTCCCTATTACATCAATATCAATACCATTTTTTTTTACTATGGGTTGCTCAAGATTTGTTGTAAGGTCATCACGATATAAGGTAATATCAAGCGAGCAGACTGGAGGTTTCTTGTTTTCAATTTTTGCTATATACTTAGCTATTCTTTTTGCAAGAGGTACACCTTTGGTCATAATACCAATTAATATTATGTTTTCAACACCTTTATTTTTTTCGATTATCTCATGTGAAATTCGAATTAAAGCCCTGTTTATAGCTTTATCCTCCATTATTTCAGCTTTAAATTTCAAGCAGCCACCCCTCCAAAAAAAACTTCTTGCAAAGCAAGAAGTCAATCTCCTAAATTATTTTCATGCTCCTTGCCAGCCTCACAGAACCGATTAAAGGAAATATTCTTTTTTATTTATAATACCATATTTGATTTAATATGTCTATATGGAAACTAGTTTGAATTATAAAATATTTTAAAGTTTTTATTGACCATACACACTATTTGTTACAGTGCTATTCGTATTCCCATAAACATCATTTGTTACAGTATTATTATTTTTATCTTCTATATCTACATCACCTGTTTTATCGTCATAATTGACATTTTTATTAAAAGTCTCAAGGATAAATCTTAAAGGAACAAGTGTGCGATTATTTACCAATGTTGCTGGGACATCTAATGTCTCTTCTTTATCATTTACATAAACTTTGGATTCCCCAATTATTATTTTAATTGTAATGTTATCCTTTGAAATTGTAACGGTTTGTGTCTGTGGATCCCAATTCACTTCTGCACCAAAGCCGTTCATAATAGCACGTACAGGAATTAATACTTTATCTCATTTTAGTACAGGCGGTATATCAAAATTAACCTTTTTCCCTTTTATTAATATTTTGCCTTTGAATTCTTTTACTGACAGTGATATTTGATTTTTATTTCTTGTTTGTTCATTTGTTTGCGTTTGCTCTTTAATACCTTCCTGAGAACTTGTTGTTATTTCTGTTTTTGTTGATATTTGATTTTTATCTCTTGCTTGTTCATTTGTTTGTGTTTGCTCTTTAATACCTTCCTGAGAACTTGTTGTTATTTCTGTTTTTGCTTTTGGGTTATAACCCTTTTGTCCTGCATATACCGTTAGACCAGATGTAAATAAAAGTACACCCGTTAATGTAAAAGCTATTATTTTTTTCATATTATCATCTCTCCTTTTTTAATATTTTTTACTATCTATATATATCGTAAAAACAATTTTTTTCTTAAGTTCTTTAATATCTTAAACAAAACAAGATAAGCCGGCTCTCATCTCTTAAATAAATTGAAGAGATGAGAGCCGGCTTATCTTAGATATCCCATGATAGAAATCTAATAAAACTCAGATTATGCCTCAATGATTTTATTTAAAAAGCTCTTTGTCCTTTGGTGTTTTGGTAAGAGAAAAACTTCTTCCGGTTTTCCTTCTTCAAGTATCTTACCTTCATCCATAAACACAACCCTGTCGGCTACTTCTTTTGCAAAACCCATTTCATGTGTTACCACCATCATTGTCATACCTTCCCTGGCAAGCTGCTTCATAACTAAAAGAACCTCTTTTACTAATTCTGGATCCAATGCCGATGTGGGTTCATCAAAAAGCATTACCTCTGGCTGCATGGCAAGTGCCCTTGCTATTGCTACTCTCTGCTTTTGCCCACCTGATATCCTTGATGGATATACATCTCTTTTGTCAAAAAGCCCCACTTTGTTAAGAAGTTCGAGTGCTATTTCTCGTGCCTCGCTTTTTGGTATCTTCTTTACTGTGACAGGTCCTTCCATAACATTCTCCAAAACCGTCATATGTGGAAAAAGATTGAAATGCTGAAATACCATTCCTATTTCCTGCTGTAATTTACGATATCCTTTGCTCCCCTCCACAAGTTTTTGACCTTTAAAATAAATATCACCATGTTGGTATGTTTCAAGACCTTAAATGCATCTTAACAATGTGCTTTTACCTGAACCACTTGGTCCAATTATAACCATTACTTCACCGCTCTTAACTGACATATTAATACCATTTAATGCTTCCATATGTTCAAATTTTTTATGAAGGTCCTCAATCTTTATTATTTCTATATCATTCATAGATAGAAAGCCTCCTTTCAAGCTTTCCAAAGGTAATTGTAAATATCGATGTAAGAAGCAAATAATAAATTCCAGCTAAAGTAAACACTTCAACAGGTTTAAACGAATCTGCATACATCTGTGTTGCTACACGCATAAGGTCTACCATTGCAATTGTTGATACAAGTGAAGAATCCTTTAATAATGCTATAAATTCATTTCCCATCGGCGGTATCATTCTCCTATATGCCTGCGGCAGGATTATTCTTCTCATTGATTGAAAATATGTCATGCCTAAAGCTTTTGTTATTTCTATTTGCCCTCTGTCAATCGATTGGATTCCACTTCTTATTATCTCAGCAACATATGCAGCAGAATTAAGGCTCATGCCGGAAATTGCAGCTAAGAATGGGCTTAATTTTAAGCCCATTGAAGGTAACCCATAATATATAATAAAAAGCTGCAAAAGTAGTGGTGTACCTCTTATAACATAAATATATGCGCCGGAAATTTTGGACATAAGTATATTGTTTGATATTCTCATAAATGCAAGTATAAGCCCAAAAAACAATCCCAAAACAGCTGATAATATCGTTAGTTCAATTGTCGTTAATGCACCCACACCTAAAATGGGTATGAGATTTATAAAATATTTAAAGTCCATAACTTAACCTCTGTTCTCCAATATAATTATTCGAATTATTTAAATACAGATATGTCCTCGCCAAACCATTTCTTTGATATTTCAGCTGAAGTACCATCCTCTTTCATCTTCTTCATAACATCATTCAATGCATTTTCTAACTCTTTGTCTCCTTTGCGATATGCTATACCTACTGTTTCATTTGTAAGCTTCATTACAATCTTATACTGGTTGGGTCTTTTGGCCATATAATATTTTGCTACAGGTTCATCCATAACTACCGCATCCAACCTCTTATTGCTTAGATCTAAGAAGGATTCTGGAGCTTTAGAATATTTTTTAATTTCTTTTACACCTTCAATTTTTTTTGCAGCTTCTTCTCCCGTCGTTCCAAGCTGTACACCAATAACCTTCCCTTTTAAATCGTCTTTTGTTTTCAAAGCATTATTATCAAAATTCACCACAACATCCTGTGAGTCATTAAGATATGCAGGGCTAAAGTCAATCTCTTTCGCTCTCTCATCTGTTATCGTCATTGCTGACCAAATTACATCAAATTTATTTGCTTTTAATGCAAGTATTATTCCACTCCAGTCTGTTGGAACAAATTCTGCTTTTACCCCCAAACGTTTTGCAGCTTCCTTCGCTAAATCGACATCATAACCTACAAGCTGATTTTGATCATCCCTGAATTCCATTGGCGGAAAAGAATCGTCAACACCAATCCTTAATTTGCCTGATTTTTTTATTGCATCAAGCGAATTTTGTGTATTTGATACTACTGTTTTTTCAGAAGTATTGCTGTTTGAACTACTGTTATTGTTTTTTGCAGAACAGCCCGCTAATACTAAAGAAAATATTATTAAAATTGTTAAGCTTAAAATTAATGGTTTATTATTCATTATTAAAATACCTGGTTCAAAAAAGTTTACAATACATAACAATAATTAATTTTTGTAAACCCGGCCTCCCCATGACCAGGCTTTACACCTCCATGAAAATTTTTTCCTGGGGTGACAGGGAGACCTTAGTCCCGGGAGTCCCACCCGGACGGGAGAACGGCGCTTTACGGACGCAACTTGCGTTGACCGTTAAGCGAAAGCCTACTGCTCTGCCTCCCGCGATCTGTTAAATGCGACCTGCCGGTTGTTTCCGTACTCCGACTAAACGGGGTCACCTACTTGATAAAGCAAGCTGCTTCAAATCATGCCAGACAGAATAGAATGATTCCTGTTTAAAACGAGTCAGACCGTTCATAGTAAGAATCTTTCCGTACATATGCTTGAAGAGTTGCTTCACCTTTCGGGTCATCCCTCTTCCTTCCCCAGGCAAGGAATTTGCCTTTTGGCTCAGCTTTTCTTTAAGGACTTGGACTTTCTGTTTTAATTCATTGGTAATACGTTCTTTGAAACCTATTGCACGCCGGGCTATGACCAATGCTGCGGCGTGGTGGATTATTATGCCATACTTCTCCATGTACTTCCAGTAACCTATGGTTGACGTGTGTGCCGGCCAGACCTGCTTTATACCTACTCCTTCCTTGAAAGCCCTGCGTATGACAGCTTCGACCATCTTCTTAAAAGGGAAATTAGATGCCATGCGGTTGAATTTTTTGTTGGTATTCAGATGGTCTTTCCCGAACTCCAGCTTTTCTAAGGCTATGGGTTTACCCAAGGATTTAGCGATGTCTACTACTACTTTAGCCAGCACACCAACTAAGTAAGTGCGCCGGAAACCACGGCTGTAAGCCAGTTCGGGTATCTTGATATAAAGAAAACCGTTCGGATGTATCGTTACCTGAAATTCACCGTCAAACTTGTGTAAGGCTTTTGGATATGGTACGTTAAAATTCTCCGGCCATGATTCTGGTTGACCGGTATAACCGACATTAGCAAGTGCTACTCCATCAGGGTTGGTGTCCATACCTAAATAACCATAGACGGGATTAGTTGATAAATCGGGTGGTGTTATAGTGAAACTGATATGTGCCCTATACCTATCATCCTTGCCTTTGATCAGTTCCACAGTATAAGGTGCACCGGATAAAAGTAACTCATACACCTTTGAACGGTATTTATCCGGCAACCAGAGCCTTCCTTCTACACGGGGCGCCCTGGTCATTATTGGTCTGTCTTTGATGTCTATTCCTTTTTGCTCAGACAGATGAGAAATGGTCACTGATAAGAAAAATTCTCCGTGAGATAAGCTTATCTTGATGTTCGGGTTGCCGCCTTTGGTCTTGTCACCACGGGAATATAACCTATCTTGACGTGCCTTACGCCATTCTTCTATCGAAACACTGCCTTTGCAAACTTTCTTCCACAAAGAACGACCACCGAAAACTACTGTTGGTATGGTGCTGTTGTCCTGGTGAGAGAGCAGCTCGGATAGTTTGTCAGTCAGTTTTTTCACTCTGGTCTTACGGCCGTGTACGGTGTGCTTGTAGTTCCCGATTTTTGCCGGATCGTTTTTCTTAATGGCTTCGTTTAAGGCTTTTTCTGCCCAACCGAGTTTCTTCTTTGCACGGGCTAATTTTGTTTTTGTTTCTTCTATTTCCAGCTTCAAAAGCTCTTTTTGGGATTCGATTATAGCTTTAGCCTTAAGTATGGCGTCATCACAGCAGCGGGAGTTCAGTCCGAATACTTTTTGACACTGCTTCTTTAGCTCTTCCCGTGATTTATCTTCTTGCAGCCGGTTGAACGCCCAGCGCGTGCAGGAGCAGAACAATCTCATCTCGGTGTTTAGTGGGTCCTCCATCCCGCGGCTCCACTTTTGAGAACGGAAGGCAGGATAGACCTCCGGGAAAAATTCACCGCAGACGGTGTAGCTTATACCATCGTCAGGGCTGTATGATTTATTTTTGTTCTTTTTCCCTTCCTTCATCTGACTTCACCCCCGTTATCAGTTCCCGAAAACCCTGTTTGACCTTCTTACTACTTCTGGCGCCATACAGCCTTGCCCCTGCTTCTCCCAGTTGCGCAGGCTGTTGGGATGAACGCTTAGTTTCTTTGCTGCTTTGCTTATAATTAATAATTCCATGAGTTTATTGTATTATATTTGTTTGTTTTGTCAAGTTTTATCGGAAATAAGGTAGTTGTTACAAACCTCCTCTAAACATTTTATTTGTTTCTTTTATGAAATTCCCCATCTTATCTCGGTTAAAATATTGTTAAAGTTTTTAATATGTTTTTGATATTTTAAATTATCATCCCTCCCTGAATTTTACCATCACTAAATTAAGTCATAATAAACAAAGGCTTATAAATAAATCAAAATACTTATAAGCCCCATTGCTTACTATGTTTATGTTAGTTAATTTTCTCAATTATATCACTAAAAATCACTAAAAAATCTCATGTGTCAATAATGTAAGTGGTAAAATAAAATAAAAATTGCAAGTTTAAGTGACATGAAAATTTAGTAAATATGTATAATATTAACTGATTACTTATTTCATTTCAATATGGTTCATTATAAAGCTAAGTATAATTTAATACTTTTTAATCTTTTCTGTTCTCATGCAATATATATATTTTCTTCACTTTTATTTATTTTATTGTCTATAAACATCCTATGCCATAATTCAAATGTTAATAATAGCCAAATTTGCCTTCCGGTATTATTCCCTGTATTAACTCCATTAAAATATCCCTCAATATATGATTTATTAAAATATCCTCTATTTATTGCTGTTTGGGATAATAAAATATCCATTACAAATTCCCTATATTCTTTCTTTAACAATGAAGTAATAGGAACAGGAAATCCATTTTTCTTTCTATTCAATACAAAATCAGGTAAATTATCTTTAAATGCCTCTTTTAAAATATACTTTTCATTATCGCCTTTATATTTCAAGTTTGAAGGTATAGATGCCGCATATTCAACAAGCTTATAATCCAAAAATGGAACCCTGAGTTCTATAGAATTTGACATGGATATTTTGTCCGATTTCATAAGAACATCTTCAGGAAGCCACACCTTTTGATCAAAATAAAGCATCATATTCATTTCATACCTTGATTTGAAATTATTAAAAATAGAAGGTATGTATTGGTCTCCTTTCTCCTCGATTATCGAATTTGCGTATAAATCACTGCTCAATATACCTGAAATTTCACGGTCCCTGAATGTTAATCCAACACCTTTATATCTTTCTTCAACAGAAAGCTTAGCCCTTTTGATAAAATCTTTTCCATAATTAAAAGGCATACATAAATTAATCGGTTCAATTAAATAATTTCTTATAAATTCTGGTATTTTACGATATCTGTTTATGACTTCCGGTTCCTTATATATTGTATATCCTGCAAACACTTCATCTGCCCCTTCACCTGATAAAATCACTTTAACATGCCTCTTAGCCAGCTTTGATAGATAATATAAGGGTATTGAAGTAGGATCACTTAAGGGTTCGTCTAAATGCCATATTATCCTATTAAGATCCTTCAAAACCTCTTTTGGCTTAATAACATACTCATAATGCTCTGTTCCATAAAAATCTGCAACTTTTTTAGCATAATTCAACTCGTTATATTCATTAAGATTAGGAGATTTTAATGGCTTCTCAAATCCAACTGAAAATGTCTTGAGTCTTTTATCATAAAATTTAATGCCTCTGATAATACAATCGTTGAATCAAGCCCTCCACTTAAAAATATTCCTATCGGCACATCACTAATTAATCTATCTTCAACAGATAAGCTAAATAATTTTGATATATTTTCTCTGTAATAAAGTTCCCCTTTCGCACTGTTATCCTCTTTAAATGTTATATCCCAATATTTATTTGTTTTTACCTTATTATTACTATAGATTAAAACATACCCCGGCATCAATTTATAAATATTTTTAAATAATGTTTGCTCTCCAGGAATGTATCTGTATTTTAAATATGTCCCTAATTTATTGTAATTTAATTCTGTATCTAAGATATTACACATTAAAAGTGATTTTATTTCTGATGCAAAAACAATAGTTCTATTGTTCAATATATAATAAAGCGGTTTTACCCCTAACCTATCCCTTGCAAGCATCAGCTTTTTATTTGTTTCATCATAAATAGCAATTACAAACATGCCATTTAAATATAAAACAAATTTTTCTCCATATTCTTCATACAAATGTACAATCACTTCTGTATCACTATTTGTATAAAATTCGTGCCCCTTTATCATCAAACTCCTTTTAAGACTTTGAAAATTATAAATTTCTCCATTACAAACAACCCAAATATTCTTTTTTTCATTATGAATAGGCTGATGCCCCGATTTTATATCAAGTATACTTAATCTCCGTATCCCCAAACCTGTTTCACCTTTACTATATATCCCTTCGTCATCGGGCCCTCTATGCCGGATAATTCCAAGCATCTCTTCCAAATTACGCCTACCTATAAAGCCTGCAATATCCCCAGTAAATCCACAAATCCCACACATATTATTACCTCCATAAATAATTTCATTATGTATTATAACCTTTTGTTATTAAAATCAAATTAAAAATCATCTTAAATATTTTAACCAAATTTTAACAAAAATATGGTACAATATTAAAAATTAAAGGATATAGGTGATGTAAAATGAGGATACTGGTTGTTGATGATGAACCACATTTGTCTGATATATTAAAAAAAGCCTTAAAACAAGAAGGATACAGTGTTGACATAGCACAAGACAGTTTAGATGGCTTAGAATTAGCTAAAATGAACATATACGATGTTATAGTGCTTGATATAATGCTTCCTAAAATAGATGGAATACAGATTTTAAATAAATTAAGAAATTTAAAAAATAAATACTCCTGTTTTAATGCTTACCGCA
Organism: Aceticella sp. 75b-Ac; assembly: GCF_056032965.2. Classification (NCBI taxonomy): domain Bacteria; kingdom Bacillati; phylum Bacillota; class Clostridia; order Thermoanaerobacterales; family Thermoanaerobacteraceae; genus Aceticella; species Aceticella sp. 75b-Ac. Next base: position 339,419 of record NZ_CM190971.1, on the reverse strand, counting down.
AAAGATACTACAGAAGATAAAATAAAAGGTCTTGACACAGGAGCAGATGATTATATGACAAAACCTTTTGAAATATCAGAATTAATGGCAAGAATACGTGCCTTGCTAAGACGTCAAGCTCCGGTTAAAAATCCTATACTAAAAATTGCCGACTTAGAAATAAATACATTAACAAGGGAAGTCAAGAGAAATGGAAAAGAAATTATTCTTACAAGTAAAGAATATGCCTTACTTGAATATATGATAAGAAATGCTAACCAAGTTTTAACTCGAACTCAAATAGCAGATCATATATGGGATTATGATTTTGATGGTCTTTCTAATATAATTGATGTATATATAAGATACTTAAGAAAAAAAATTGATGATGACTATGACAAAAAACTTATTCATACAATTAGGGGTTCAGGATATAGTCTAAAGGAGACATGAAAAAATGAAAAATTTATACTTTCCAATTAAATTTAAATTAACCTTATGGTATGTACTACTTCTTCTGATCGTTATATTGATTTTCAGTACTACTATATATTTTAGCCTTCAGAAAATGATCATTAATAATGAGGATATATTACTAAATACTCAAATTAAGCAAACAATATCCTCACTTGATATTGAAAATGGTGTAATAAAACTAAGCGAAGAACCTTTTTATTACAACTCAAGTATTTATGGTGCTTTATTATCATATCCGGATATGAAAATTTTAGAATCTAACTTACCTAAGGATATAATAAGTAAATATTCACCCGACCTAAAAACTATAGGTCAATATAAAACAATTTATGCATCAAAGGAAAAATGGCGTGTATATTCAAGTTCAATTTACTCAAACAATAAAATTTTAGGAATATTAATTTTTGCCCAACCTCTAAATTTTTTAGATATAGCCATGAAAAATTTATCTGTTATTATTTATATAATGATTCCTTTAATAATTATAGTGGCTGTCGTCGGTGGAATTTTAATCTCCAACTATGTTTTAAAACCTATTGATCGAATGACAAAGGTTGCTCGTGAAATAAGCATGGGTGACCTTTCAAAAAGGCTTAATCTTCCATATACAAATGATGAAATCGGACGCTTAGCTCAAACCTTCGATATAATGATTGATAAATTAGATGATTCATTTAAACGGCAAAGGCAATTTACCCATGATGCATCTCATGAATTAAGAACCCCAATTGCTGTTATTCAAAGTCAGGCGGAATTATCTCTCGGAAGTTCTAATACCGTTTCAGAATACACAAAAGCATTATCAGTAATACTTGAAGAAGCAAAATATATGGGTAAATTAATATCAAATATGTTGTTTCTTGCAAGAGGTGATAATAAAGCTGATAATTTACAAATGGAAAATTTAAATCTAAGTGATCTTATCGAGGGTATAGTAAGTGAACTAAAACCAATAGCCGAAAACAACAACATTAAAATTAATATAGTTAAAAATGAGCCTTCTTGCATAAAAGGAGATCAGACTCGCATAACACAACTTTTGTATAATATAATAGAAAATGCAATAAAATATACACCGCCAGAAGGGAATATTAAACTATATATTGAAAATCATGATAAATATATTAAAATAGCTGTTCAAGATAATGGGATTGGTATATCAAAGGAACATCTCCCACATATATTTGAAAGATTTTATCGTGTTGACAAAGCCCGCTCAGTAAAAAATGGAGGCAGCGGCTTAGGACTTTCAATTTGTCAATGGATTGCATTAATTCATGGGGGAAAAATCGAAGTCTTTAGTGAGGAAAATAAAGGAAGCACATTTATTATTTGGCTTCCTTCATGTGGAGTAACTCATAAATAAACCCTTTATAATAGTATATACAAAAATTTCACAATATTATTTTAGAAAAGGGTTGTGTATTTTTTCATAGCCTATTGTAGATACCTCTCCATGACCTGGATATATGATTGTATTATCATCCTGCGTAAGAAGCTTGTCTTTTATACTGTTTATAATTTCTTCATAATTTCCTCCCGGAAAATCAGTTCTTCCAATAGAGCCTTTAAAAAGGGTATCACCCGTAAATAAGATGTTGTCAATTTTAAAGGATATTCCACCAGGTGTATGCCCAGGTGTATGCAATACCTCAATTTTTATATCTCCAATATACAGAATATCGCCATCATTAAGCAGTATATCAGCAGGCTTTACCTTGATTTCTCCATAACCCATTGCCGATAAATTAAGTTCCGGGTCATACAGCATCTCAGCATCATATGAAGATATAGCAACCGGTGCGCCTGTTTTTTCTCTTAATTCTTCAACACCACCTATGTGATCAAGATGCCCATGTGTCAAAAGTATATATTTTAGTTTATACTTATTAGCTTGAATATAGTCAATCAATGATGGTATCATCTCTCCTGGATCAATTACAACAGATTCTTTACTGTTAGTATTCGTTATTATATAACAGTTTGATTGAAATAATCCTACAACATATCTTTTAATTTCTAAATTGCTTAACATCAATATCACTCCATTAAAATATTTTCTTTGAATCAAGCAGTATTGTAACAGGACCGTCATTTATAAGAGAAACCTGCATCATAGCTTGAAACTTCCCAGTTTTTACAATACATCCTTTTTCTTTTACCCTATCTTCAAGCATATTGAATAAATAAAGAGCCCTCTCAGGTTTTGCAGCTGTCATAAAATTAGGTCTTCTTCCCTTCCGGACATCTCCTAACAGCGTAAACTGTGAAATTAAAAGGACTTCTCCATTTAACTCCAGCAATGATAAATTCATTTTCCCTTCTTCATCTTCGAATACCCGTAAATTCGGAATTTTGTCTGCCATATATAAAACATCTTCATCTTTATCATCTATCGAAATACCAATAAAAACCACAAAACCCCTGCCTATTGAACTAATCAATTTTCCATCAACAGCAACTTCTCCTTTCACTACTTTCTGCACAACAGCCCTCAAAGCGATTCCTCCTATGCACTTATTCTATATACGTCTGTAACCCCTTGTAATGCCTTTAGTTTATTCATTATTTTTTCAAGCTGTTCTTTTGAAGTAATCTCAATAGTTAAATTGATAAATGCTAAATTATCTTTTGTAGTTCTTGCATTAATAGCTTTAACAGATATTTTAATATCTGACAATATGCTTGTTACATCTGTCAAAAGCCCGTATCTGTCATTTGCTACAATTTGAATATCCGCCTGATATGCTATGTTTTTACCCAGATCCCATTCAACTTCCACAATTCTGTTTTTGTCATAAATATATTTGCTAATATTGGGACAGTCTTTCCTGTGTATAGAAACACCATGTCCTTTTGTAATATATCCCAAAATTTCATCACCGGGTACAGGTGAGCAACATTTTGAAAATTTGACCATTACATTGTTTTCACCTTTAACAATCACACCTATATCTTTGGTTTTTAAAGGCTTTTTATGCTCTTTAACAGATATTACAGGTTTCAAGACATCGTCTTCTTTTTCATACTTCTTAAGTTCTTCTTTAATACGCGGTATGATTTGGTTCGCCAATAAACCACCATATCCAATAGTAGCATATAAATCATCTTCAGAATGTATATTTAATTTTTTTAAAATTGCTTCCATCTGTTGGTTTTTAATCATCGATTGTGGTATACCGTGTTTCTTTAACTCTCTTAAAAATATTTCTTCGCCACGCTCAATATTTTCTTTGCGTTTTTCCTTCTTAAACCATTGTTTTATCTTATTTTTTGCCTGGGAACTTTTTGCAATTTGAAGCCAATCTCTGCTGGGACCCCTTTCAGTATTTGCTATTGTTAATATTTCTATAATATCACCATTTCTGAGTTTGTAATCGATTGGTACTATTTTTCCATTTACTTTTGCTCCATTCATTCTATGACCTATCTCTGTGTGAATACTATATGCAAAATCTACAGGGGTTGAACCTCTCGGCAGACTTATAACATCACCCTTTGGGGTAAATACATAAACCTCATCTGTAAAAAGATCAATTTTTAAAGTTTCCATAAATTCCTTTGGATCTTTTAATTCTCTCTGCCATTCAAGAAGCTGTCTCAACCACGTTAATTTAGCATCAAACTCATTCTCCTCCATTTTGCCTTCCTTGTATTTCCAATGAGCAGCAATACCAAATTCTGCTGTCCTGTGCATTTCCCATGTCCTTATCTGTATCTCAAAAGGCTCCCCTTTAGGACCCATAACTGTTGTATGAAGAGACTGATACATGTTTGGCTTAGGCATAGCTATATAATCTTTAAACCTTCCTGGAATAGGTTTCCACAAGGTATGGACAACCCCCAATGTGCCATAACAATCCTTTACTGTGTTTACAATAACCCTAACTGCCATTAAATCATAAACCTGTTCAAATGTTTTGTTCTGATCCTTCATTTTTTTATAAATACTGTAAAAATGCTTTGCTCTACCTGATATCTCTGCCTTTATCTTTAGTTCTTTTAATTTTTCCCCTAAGGAATCCATTAGTTCCTGTATTGATTGTTCTCTTTGCTTTCTTTTTGTCGCAACCTTTTCAACAAGATTATAATATTCATCAGGATGTAAATATCTTAATGAAAGGTCTTCTAATTCCCATTTGATTTTCGAAATACCGAGCCTGTGTGCAACAGGTGCATAAATCTCTATTGTTTCCTGTGCTTTTTCCTTTTGTTTTTCAGGACTTACATATTTCAACGTTCTCATATTATGAAGTCTGTCTGCAAGTTTTATCATTATAACCCTTATATCTTTTGCCATAGCAATAAACATCTTGCGCATGTTTTCGGCTTGCTGTTCTACCTTTGATTTATATTCTAACATTCCAAGTTTTGTTACACCATCAATAAGGATTGCAATTTCTTCACCAAATTCGTCTTTTATATCATCATAAGTTATTATCGTATCTTCTATCACATCGTGAAGAAGTCCTGCTGCAATAGTTGTAAGGTCGAGCTCCAAATCCGCAAGTATATAAGCAACCTCAACCGGATGTATAATATAAGGTTCACCAGAACTTCGAAATTGTCCTTCATGAGCCTTCACTGCATAATTATATGCTTTTAAAATAAGAGCTTCATCCATATTTTGATTGTATTCTTTAATCCTGTTTATTACTTTTTCAATCATTATATTATTTCACCTATACATATTAAATTAAGTGGCAATATGCCACTTTAATACTTTATCAATGAAATTATATCATATCCGTCAAGTTTTTTCCTACCGTTAAGAGATGTTAATTCAATCAAAAACAATAAACTTTCAACAACACCCCCAAGCTGTTCTATTAACTTTAAAACAGCATATGCAGTACCGCCTGTTGCTAAAAGGTCATCAACGATTATAATTCTTTGACCCTTTTGTATTGCATCTTTTTGCATCTCAAGTGCATCTATACCGTATTCTAATTCATATTCATACTTAATTGTCATTGGAGGTAGTTTCCTGGGTTTTCTAACAGGTATGAATCCTACCCCCATTTTATATGCTAACGGCGCACCAAATATAAAACCCCTTGCTTCAGACCCCGCAATCAAGTCTATATTTTTGCCTTCAAGGGCTTTTGCCAACATATTAATAGAATAATTAAATGCTTCTTTATCCCTTAGTACAGGTGTAATATCCTTAAAATCAATGCCCTTTTTAGGAAAATCCGGAATTTCTCTTATTAATGATTTTACAACATCAAGCGTCATATTAATACCTCCTTAAAATCTTCATCTATAATTAATCTGACAAATTTAATGAATTCGTCTTTTGCCATATAAATCTGTCTTATGTTTTCATCTTTTTCTATATTAACCTTTTTACTGATACGTTTTTTGGTTAATACAAAAATATTATCATTTTCTTGTACTTCAATTAAGCCTAATTTTTTCATAACATTTAAACAAAAAATTAATTTAACAGGATTTAGAAATATCTGATTGTATAATTGGTCCTTAAAAAGTATCGTATTATCCTTCTTTATAAAATTATAAATCTTAGCAAAGTCACCCCTTTGTGGTATTATTTCTTTTAAGTCAAGTATATTTGAAGAAATATCATTTTTACCGTAAAGTAGATGTATTTTATTGGTCCTGCTGTATCGTCTTATTATATTATAGAACATTTTTGCATTAAATGGTATGTCATAGAAAACAATATTTTTATAATCTTTAAGGTCATATTCTTCAGATATACCCCATAAAATACCTCTTTTATAAATTTTACTTTCCGTTATAAGCTTATAATCATAAAAATTATCTTTTTTAAAATATTTTATTAAATCCTTTAACTGTTTTACTGTATTTATAACTATAACGGTATTTTCATCAGATTTAAATAACTGTAATATATAATCATTTTTATTTTTATGTTCTCTCATATCAATGATATTATCAGATACATGTAATCTACAACTCACGTATTTATAGTTTCTTAAAGTATTGAAAAGATTCTTGTAAAAGCCTATATGCTCTGGTTTTATTCGTATATCCTTTGCATTTATCTGAATATTTTCCATATTATTCCAAGTATTTATCTGCAAATTTCCAACAACATTTATATGCTGTCCTTCTTTAAATTTATTTTTTCCGTTTCCCATGCCAAATCCTATAATTTCGTATATATAACCTTTTTTTACTGCAGTAATTTTTAAATGATTATTATTTCCAAGATATGATATGCTTGATATAATCATGTCTTTGATTTCATAAACAGGATTTGGGTTACCATTCCCAAAAGGGCTCAACATATTTATTTGTTTTACTGCATCAATATCTATATCTTCGTTCTCTATCTCTGTATCAATATTTATAGTTGGTACTAAATCCACATCACTTAATTTTTTATCTGCATATTTATTAATTTTTTCCCTGAATTCATCAAACTTACAAATATTTATCGTTATTCCTGCCGCCATTTCATGTCCGCCATATTTTTCAAGATAAATACTGCATGCTTTTAATGCTTCATATAAGTTGAAACCTTTAATGCTTCTTCCTGAACCCTTTCCAATCCCATCTTTAACGCTTATTATTATGGAAGGTCGTGAATATTTCTCTGTTATCCTTGAAGAAACTATTCCAATCACACCCGGATGCCAATTTTCATTTTGAAGTAAAATAACCTTTTCTTTATTTAAATCAATACCTTCTTCAACTAACTTAACAGCTTCATCAAGTATTTTTTTTTCAATTTGTTGTCTTAATACATTTTCATTATCAAGATATTGAGAAAGGTCTTCTGCTTCTTTTTCATTTTCTGTTGTCAGCAACTTTACACAGGATATGGCACTTTTTAATCTTCCGGCAGCATTTAATCGCGGTGCTATTATGAAACCAACATGATATGCATCAATTTGCGTATTTTCCAGCTTTGCTGTTTTAATCAATGCTTTTAAGCCTATATTATTTGTGTTATTTAATGCTTTGAGACCTTCTTTAACTATAATACGATTCTCACCTTTAAGTGGAACAATATCTGAAATTGTACCAAGGCATACTATATCTAAGAATTTGTAGGCTTCTTTACCAATTAATGCAGCACATAATTTAAAGGATACCCCCACTCCCGCAAGGTCTTTAAAAGGATATGTAGAATTTTTGATATGAGGATTTAATACAACTGTTGCTTCCGGCATTACTTCAGGAACCTCATGATGATCTGTTATTATAATATCCATACCATAACTTTTAGCTCTCTCGACTTCCTTTATTGAGGATATACCGCAATCAACCGTTATAATCAGCTTTGTTCCATTTGTAAAAATTCTGTCTATTGCGCTTAAATTTATACCATATCCCTCCTGCAATCTTTCCGGTATATAATAGTCTACATCAGCATTCAATAATTTTAATGTTTTGTACAAGACGGATGTAGCTGTTATGCCATCAACATCATAATCTCCATATATAGTTATTTTATTGTTTTTCCTGATATGTTCTTTTATTATTGATACAGCTTTAGTTATTCCATCTAATAAATTTGGGTCATACAGCTCATTTATATCGGGATATAAGAATTCCTTTATATCCTTTAAGTCTTTATACCCCCTGTTTATCAGGGTTTTTGCAATATACCCTTTGATGTTAAATTCTTTTTTTATCACTTCTATTAAACGCTCATTATCGCATTTATTTTCAATCCATCTATATATCATAGATAATCAGCACACCTCACAAATAAGCCCTATTTATTTTTTCCTCTTTTCAACAAAAATCATATTGTAGAATATCCATAAGCATAATATAAAAGCCGTAAAAAAACCTGCTAAACCAAGTGCATTATATCCATATAATTTATATCCACTGTTTGATGCTATAATAAGTGATGAGCCAATAATTAATGATGCTGCAATAATGCTTATTATTATCTTATTTATCATCAAATTCATATCTAATCTCATCTTGTTGGTTTCTTCAATATTAAATTTTACTTTTATATCGTCCTTAATAACCTTTGTTAATATGCTTTGAAATTTTCCTGGAAATTTTCGCAGCTCCATTGATAATTTATGTAAATCTTTTATATTATCTTTGAGTATTTTAGTTATTCTGAAGTTTTTGAAATATGTCTTTTGGATAAAATTATTTGCTATATTTGAAATACTAAAATCTGGATCAAGTTGTTTGCCAACACCCTCAATTGTTGCAAGAGCTTTTAAAAGTAAGGTAAATTCAGTAGGAAGTATAAGCTTATATTTATATATAATGGACATTATTTTCTTTGCCGAATCACCTATATTGATATTCTTTAAAGGTGTATTTAAAAAATAGTTGTTGATACTGCTTAAATCATATTTTAGATTTTTAATGTTTGTTTCATTCCTAATTGCATCCATATCAAGTAAGATGTTTACAACTTCTTCCGTATCATAATCCGCAAATGCTTTGAAAAGTTCAACAATCATTTCCCTATTGGATTTATCTATAAAACCTACAATTCCAAAATCAATAAATACAATTCTGCCGTCATTTTTTATAAAGATGTTTCCGGGATGCGGATCACCGTGAAAAAACCCAAATTCATAGATTTGTAGTAATATTGACATTGCACCATTATATGCAATTTTTTTCAAGTCAAAACCCTTTTCTATTAAAACGTCTTTATTTTTAACACTGACACCATCAATATATTCCATTGTAAGTACTTTTTTTGTTGTATAGCCCCAATAAATCTTTGGAACGTAAACATAGTCAACATTTTTAAAATTTTCTTTAAATCGATCGGCATTATTCCCCTCCTGTGTATAATCAAGCTCATTTAAAAGGGAATCAGATAATTCATTGACAACTTCTACCAAATCTATGGGAGATTCTTCAAGGTGCTCATTTAGAATTTTTGCAATACCTTTTAAAATTGATATGTCTACCACTATTTTATCATAGATATCAGGTCGTTGTACTTTAACAACAACGTCATAATTTTCTATAGTTTTTGCCCTGTAAACTTGTCCAATTGAAGCAGATGCTATTGGTGTTTTATCAAATTCTACGAATAAATGAGAAATATTGCCTTTTAATTCATCTTCAATTATGCCTTTTATTTGAACAAAATCCACCGGTGGAACATTATCCTGTAATTTTGATAATTCTTCGATTATCTCATGTGGTAATATATCAGGTCTTGTACTTAAAATTTGTCCCATCTTTACAAATGTTGGTCCAAGTTCTTCAAGTGTAATGCGTATTCTTTCAGGCATTGAAATTATCCGGCTCTTATTCCTATCAAAAAAAACACGATTCCTTTTTGCCAACATTTCAACAATAAATCCAAAACCATTCTTTGTAAGTATTTTTAATATTTCCTTATACCTTTTTATATATTTTTTATTTGAAAATATATTTATTAATCTCATATTTACACCTCAATAAAATACAGCGGCAATAAACCTATGCAGGTTATTATGCCGCTAAACAGGAAATTTAATTAGAATATACCATTATTTTTTGCTTTAGTTATGCTTTGGCAGCTTTATTACCTGCTCTATTTTTTATTTCCTTGTTCTTAAATATAACCCAGAGGGGAGTTGCAATAAAAATAGATGAATATCCACCACTTATTACGCCTATTGTAAGTGGAAGAGCAAATTCCTTGATTGATGCAGGTCCAAAGAAATACATCAACACAAGCATAATTAAAACCGTCATAATAGTATTTATTGAACGTGTCATTGTTTTATTTATACTAACATTTGCTATCTCAGCATAACTTGCTTTTCTCATAATCCTTAAATTATCTCTGATCCTGTCAAAAATAACCACTGTATCTGTTATCGAATAACCAAAAACCGTCAAAATAGCAGCAACAAATGGAGTATTAACAACAATCCTTAATAAAGCATATGTTGAAAGCATTATAAGAATATCATGCACAAGAGCCATAATAGCTGCGATACCCATTTCAAAATTAAACCTAAATCCAATGTATATAAGCATCAATGCCGATGCAACCAATAATGCAAGAACAGTACCAAATTTCATTTCCTGTCCAATAGATGGACCAACATTTTGAGAAGACAGATAGTCTTTATCACTTAAATTAAATTTTGATTTTATATCATTAACAATTTCAGCTCTTGTTTTGTCATCAAGACTCTTTGTGGTAATAGAAACCTGTTTTTTTTCAGACCCGATAGCTTTGACTTGTGAGTCTTTAACACCGTGTGATATCAATATATTGGTAATTTCTGAAGTTTGAAACGGCTTCCCTATATTAAATTCCATAACCGTACCTCCGGTAAAATCCAGTCCCCAATTGAATTCCATTGTAAACATTGCAATTAACCCGGCAAGAATAATAATGCCAGATATCGCAAACCATATTTTAGTTTTACCTATAACATCTAAATTCCACTTCATTATATCCTCCTCCTTATGCCCCGTATGCTTTTTTATTATCTGTTAAATTCATTTCAACAAGTGTCTTTAAAAGGAATCTTGACACAGTCATTGCCGTAAACATACTTGCAATAACACCAATTATGAGTGTCAATGCAAAGCCTTTAACCGTACCAGCCCCCATAAAAAATAGTACAAATGCTGCAATTAATGTATTTATATTTGAATCAAACACTGTTACAAATCCTTTTTTAAATCCATAATCAAGGGAAGCGCGTATACTTTTACCTGCTCTCAATTCCTCTTTCATCCTTTCAAAAACAAGTATACTGGCATCAGCAGCAATACCTATTGATAAAAGCATACCGGCAATACCTGGCAAATCCAGTGTGACATGTAATAATGCAAAAAGAATAAAGTTTATTAAAATATATATTCCCAATGAAATATCTGCAATAACACCCGGCAATCTGTAAAATGCAATCATAAAAAGCATAACTAAAATTACCCCATATAAGCCTGCTTCTTCGCTGGCTTTTAAGGCGCCGGGTCCTAATGTTGCGCCTACCGAGCTGTATTCAACCTGTTTTAATGTTACAGGGAGAGACCCTGCTCTTATCAAATTTGCTAAATTTTTGGCTTCATTGAAATTCTGCATACCATTAATGACAGCATTTCCATTTGTAATCACATCATGCACATTTGGAGAAGAAATGACCTTATCATCTAACATTATTTTAATTGGTTGTCCTAAAAATTTTTGGGTTGCATCTGCAAATGCTTTAGTCCCTTTATCATTAAGAACTAACGTAACAACCGGCTGCTGAACACCTGTTTGATCCGTTTCATATATCGCTTTTGAATCTTTAACATCTGCACCTGTCAATATAACCTTGCCATCAGGTCCAACAAATTTAAGCTGTGCCGTCTGTCCTAAAAATTTGATTGCCTGATCAGGATTGTTTATACCCGGCAATTCTATACGTATTCTATTTGAACCTTGTTTAACTATCAAAGGCTGCGTAACACCAAGAGAATCTACCCTATTCCTTATTATGGCTATTGCTCTGCTCATGGCGTCAGATGTCACCTTGCCTTCAGCCTGCATTAATACATACACACCGCCTCTTAAATCAAGACCCAATCTTATATTGTCTTGTACAGGACTTATAGAATAATTACCGGCCTTTATACCAAAAAAAGCTATATACGCAATAACTGCTGCAATTATTATTACAGAAATAAATTTTACTGTACTTTTTGACCTCATTATAATCTCCTTCCTTTAGTTCGTTAATTTTTATTATATTACATTTTTTGTAAAGGGTCAATTATCAAAGATTACCCATCTGAACTTTTTTATCGATTTTTCCACCTTCTCTCATCATTTGATATGCTTTCACAGCAATTGCACATTCAAATCTTTTTTTCTGCATCTCACATGAAAGTTTATATGGTTTATTTATATCACCATTCATATTATAATTATTTGCAAAACATCCGCCACTACAGAAAAATCTTACCCAGCAATCTGTGCATTCTTCTCTTTTATATATATCGCTTCTCATAAATAACTGCCTTATACCTTCATTCACTATTCCTTGGTCAAGAGTACCAAGTTTATATTCTTCATTGCCTACGAACTGGTGGCAAGGATAAATTTCTTCGTTTGGCGTTACTGCGACATATTCAAAACCTGCTCCACATCCTTGCAATCTTTTTCTTATGCATGGTCCATTGTCAAGATTTATTTTAAAATGATAAAATGAAAATGGGTTTCCTTCATCAATCCTTTTTACATACTCCTTAGCTAATTTGTCATATTCTTTAAATATTTTATCCAGATGTTCTTCTCTCAAAGCATAGTCTGTATTTTCTTTTTCAACAACAGGCTCAACAGATACTTCTTTGATACCTAGATCAGCTATATGCAGCACATCATTAGTAAAATCAAGATTCTTCGCCGTAAATGTACCTCTTACGTAATATTCTTTATTTCCTCTTGAATCTACAAATTTCTTGATTTTTGGTACTATTATATCATAAGAACCACTTTTATCAATTTTTATCCTCATTTGGTCATTTATTTCTTTCCTGCCATCAAGGCTCAAAACGACATTAGTAAAATTTTCATTAAAATATCTTATTTTTTCGTCATCAAGCAAAACCGCATTTGTTGTTATAGTATATTTTATTGTTTTACCATTAAGCTCAGCTTGCTTTCTACCATAATCTACAAGTTTCTTTATTACATTATAATTCATCAGGGGTTCTCCGCCAAAAAAATCAACTTCTACATTTTTTCTGTTACCTGAACTTTTAATTAAAAAATCTATTGCTTTTTTCCCCGTTTCGAAGGTCATAAGTTTGCGCCCTCCATTAAAATCTCCTGTTGAGGCGAAACAGTATTTACACCTTAAATTGCAATCATGTGCTATATTAAGACACATTGCTTTTATAACAGAGTCTGTCCTATTAATTGCCATGTTTTTATATATATCTTCTGAAAACAATAATCCCTTTGCTTTAAGTTCATCAATTTCATCCAATATATCAATAATATCATCTTTTGGATATTTATTCTGAAATATATTTATAATATCATCTTTGCTATATTTTCCATAATAATCTAATATATCATATGTCAGGTCATCTACTATGTGTATTGCTCCACTTACAGGGTCAAGCAAGATATTCATTCCAAGCTGTTTAAATTTATGTATTGAATTGCTCATTATTTACCTCCATAAATAAAATGTAAATGACAGCAATATAAATATACCACAGCCATTTACATATGTATTTTAATTCTGGCATTCTTGATTTGCAACAGTACATGACGTTTTGCAAGCTGACTGGCATGATGCCTGACATTCACCACATCCCGGTTTTTTTAAACTCTTTTTTAAAGTATCTTTGTTGATTGTAATTATATGTTTCATCTCAATACCCCCTCTCGCAATTTTAATTATATCATAAATTATAAAATAATAAAAGTTATAAATTTATTCCTATCATGCCGCCAAGTGCTCCAAGAATCATCCCCCACATTAATCTATATATCCATGTAGATGCAGGTCCCAATTCTTTAATAAAAAATCCTGCTAATAATATCATAATAATTGAATAAAGTAGACCAGCTATCCCCCCATTTAACCAACCCTTGCTGGTCGTATTTCTTGCTGCTAATGCACCTGATATTACAATTCCAACAATCGTTATAAGCATTGTAAGTATTGGAAGCGTTAATTCTGAAAGTGATGTAAATGTAAGTGCAAGTGCATAAATTATGAAAAAAACTAAAGTAATCATATAACTTACGAATAAACCAGAAATTATCCCTGGTATATTAATAATTCTTATGTTAAAGTCCTTATACTTGCTTTTCATTTAAGATACCTCCTATAAATCTTTAGTAAAGTTTATGCAAGAGAAATAAAAAAATGCGGTTTCCCGCATTTTTTTTATTTCTCTTCCTCTTTTGAATTTAAAACATTGGCTACAGACCATTTTGCCATTTTCAATTTCACTTTGTCTGCGCCTACTTCAATTGTCATAACATCGTCTTTAATATTTAGTATTTTCCCATATATACCGCTTTTAGTAAGTATTTCATCCCCTGGCTTTAATGCATCAAGCATTGCCCTTTCCTTTTTTTCTCTTTTTTGTTGTGGCATAATTAAAAGGAAATAAAAAATTGCCATAAAGATTATTATCTCTCCAATAAGATATACGGTAGAATTTGGATTCATAATTAGCCCTCCTCATATTTTTTATAAAATTGTGATATAAACTCAAGCAGCCTATTTTGCCTTATAGCATCCCTTAAATTTTCCATAAGATTTATGAGAAAGTATAGGTTATGCAACGTAGCAAGCCTTGCTGCTAAAATTTCATTAGCTTTAAATAAATGCCTTATATATGCTCTTGAATAATTTTTGCATGTATAACAATTACATTCATCATCAAGTGGTATAAATTCTTCAGCATATTGGGCATTTCTTATTACAAGTTTTCCTTTGCTTGTAAACACTGTACCATTTCTTGCAATTCTTGTAGGCAATACGCAGTCAAACATATCAATACCTCTTATAACGCCTTCAATAAGAGCATCTGGGCTGCCTACACCCATAAGATACCTGGGTTTATTTTCTGGCAGGTATTCTGTAGTTACATCAACGACATGGTACATCAATTCTTTTGATTCACCAACACTTAAGCCGCCAATAGAATATCCTGGAAAATCCATCTCTACAAGTGTATTTGCACATTCTTTCCTTAAATCATCATATATGCCTCCCTGAACTATCCCAAATAAAGCCTGTCTGTCGGTATTTTTATGCGCCTCTTTTCCTCTTTTTGCCCACCTTATGGTCATATCCATAGATTTTTTAACATAATCATATTCCGCCGAATATGGTGTACATTCATCAAAGGACATAATAATATCGGCCCCAAGGGCATTTTGTATCTCTATCACTTTCTCCGGTGTTAAAAAATGTTTTGACCCATCAATATGTGATCTGAATTCAACACCCTCATCGAAAATCTTTCTTAATGCACCAAGACTAAAAACCTGAAATCCACCGCTATCAGTAAGTATACTCCTGTCCCAGTTCATAAATTTATGCAATCCACCGGCTTTCTCAATAAGTTTATGACCTGGTCGTAAATAAAGATGATATGTATTGCTTAATATAATCTTTGCTCCTATGCTTTTTAGTTCTTCCGGAGTCATGGATTTTACTGTTGCCTGTGTACCAACCGGCATAAACGTCGGTGTTTCTATATCCCCATGGGGTGTATGTAATACCCCAAGTCTTGCTTTTGTTCTACTATCTTTTTTGATTAGCTCATATCGTATTGCTGTCATCATTTCCTCCTGCTTTATTTATATTATAAACATTGCATCGCCAAAACTAAAAAACCTATACTTATTTTTTATAGCAACATTATATGCATTCATAATGTTATTCATACCTGCAAATGCCGATACCATCATGATTAAGGTCGATTCCGGCAAATGAAAATTCGTTATTATTCCATCAACTACTTTGAATTTATATCCCGGATAGATAAAAATATCTGTCCAACCGCTTCCTGGAATAATCCTACCTTTTTCATCAGCTACCGTTTCAAGGGTTCGTGTTGAAGTCGTACCAACAGTTATTATTCTTCCTCCATTTGCCCTTGTTCTGTTTATCTCTTCAGAAGCTTCTTCTGTAACCATATAAAATTCTGAATGCATTTTATGTTTTTCTATTATCTCTTCTTTTACAGGTCGAAATGTCCCAAGTCCTACGTGTAATGTTACAAAAACTGTTTTAACTCCTATCCCTCTTACTTTGTCAAGCAACTCATTTGTAAAATGCAAACCTGCAGTCGGTGCTGCCACTGAACCCTTGTTTTTCGCATATACAGTCTGATATCTATTTTTATCCCTTAGTTTTTTCTTTATATAAGGCGGAACAGGCATTTCTCCTAATCTATTAAGCACTTCCTCAAAAATACCTTTGTAAAAAAATTTAACCACTCTTCCTCCTGCTGCTGTATTCCTTAATACTTCTGCCCTTAAATCTCCCTCCCCAAAAATAAATACCGAACCTATTTTAGCTCGTTTTCCGGGTTTTACAAGTATTTCCCATTCATCTTTTGCTATTTTTTTTAAAAGAACAAATTCAATTTTTCCTCCTGTATCTTCTTTCGTACCTATAAGTCTTGCCGGTATTACCTTAGTATCATTAAATACAAGGCAATCACCTGCTTTTAAATAATTTACAATGTTTTTAAAAATATCTTGTTCTATTTTACCCGTTGTTCTGTGTAAAACCATCAATCGAGATTCCGAACGGTTTTGAAGAGGTTCCTGCGCAATTAACTCCTGAGGTAAATCATAGTAAAATTCATGTAAATTCAATAATCGTCGCCTCTTTACAGTGTTTTATTATTTATTGTATCAAATAAATCAATACCCTTATAGTAGTATTTTAATATATCAATATAATTATACCCATTGTCTGCCATTCCGCGGGCACCATATTGACTTAATCCTATCCCATGTCCATTTCCACTTCCATTAATTATATAAACATCGGATGCTGCTTTTTGATTATTTATCTGCTTTATTCCATTCTGTCCGATTAAATACACTATATCTGACTTAATTTGAGTTGTACCGTTTGCAGTTACAACATAGCAGCCATTTAAAACCTTTTGAACTGTATCTACATTTGATTGTATATATACATTGCTGTCATTTGCAGTTTTAATCCCATCAATAGTAAGCATGGTACTTTTTACGTCAAAAAAATCTCTTATCTTACTTTTACGCAAAACATAGTTTCCATTTGTACCATATACGGTTACTTCTGTTGCCCTGCCTGTCCAACTTTTACCGGTGACTTTTATATCTACTATATCTCCAATGTCTTGTTTCTTACATAATAGTTTCTGTTTAATTTGGTCCTTGCTAAAATTTACTGACCATCTGTCATCTGATTTATTATAACCGAAAACATATTTATCTTCAACTGCTTTTAAATAAGGTACATCATTATCAAAATAATTTTCGCTATCCTCTGTAAATCCGCCGCTATGGGAATGATATAAGGCGTCAATAAGATTTCCCTTATATATTGCAACAACTCCTTTTGTGGCATCAACAGCCCTGTTGGAATTGGGATATTCATTGCTGTATCCTTTATATACCTGGCAAAAAACATCATCAGTCAAATCAAAACCGTATTTGCTATATTTACCTATATTCTTGGCAGCATATGTTCTTGATGCAACCGCCTGTGCCTTCAATGCCTCTATATTCCACGAAGCAGGCATCTCTGAAGGAACAACCCCATACAAATATTCTTCCAATGTCAGCACATTTATCGCTGTCATGTCACTGCCTGTTTGCCTTTTAAAGCCGAAAATTCCTCGATAAGCCTTGGAATTTATCAACATTGTAGGATCCGTAGATATTTTTGAAATATACATAAAGTCCTTAATACAAAATAAAAATATATTTTTATTATTCTGCAAAATTGATATATTACCATCAGGTTTAACTAATTTAATATCACTATATGATACCGCAAAGGCTTTCATTGCAAGCGATGCATCATTTTGATTTGTATATGGTCCTATAAAAATATGATAATTTCCGTCGTAACCTACCAATGAATTCGGAACTTTTAAAGTTATCTTACTAAGTGCATCATCAACACCTGCCTGGTCATTATAAGTACCTGTCATTAAATAAAATTTATCATCCTTATTAATTGATATATCTTTTGCGTTTATATTGTATATGTATTTTGTATTCCCGGTATTATCCTGATAGGCTATCTTATATCCACTTTCAGATGAAAGCTGATATACCGCCTTTGCAGATGAAGCATAATACAACCCAACCCTGATTAAGCTTGGAAGATGCACATCTGCTTTAACATCTCCAAATGGCAGTATAGATAAAATAATAGCACATACCAGAACAGCAGCAGCTATTTTTTTAAACCTCACTGTTTTTCCCCCTTTTTTTACTTATTTCTTTAATAACCAAAATATTATAGTTAATATAAGGCTTATTAAAATACTTGTCATAAGTGGAAAATAAAATGTAAAATTGCCTTTTTTATATACTATATCACCAGGCAACCGCCCTAAACCCAGTTTACCACATACCATCAAAAATGCACCTATAATTATAAGAAGAATCCCAACATATATCAAAGTCTTTCCAATACCATTAAACACACTAATCCCTCACTCTGGAAATGAATAATTTAGATATTTATATGCAAGCTGAGTTGCCATCCTCCCTCTTGATGTCCTATCTAAAAAACCAATCTGCATGAGATATGGCTCATAAACATCCACGATTGTATCACTTTCCTCACCTATAGCTGCAGCAATAGTATCTATTCCAACAGGACCCCCTTGAAATTTTTCAATTATCGATGACAGTATTTTTCTATCAAGATATTCAAGACCCATATCATCAACCCCAAGCAAATCGAGGGCTCTATTTGCTATGTCATAATCAATACATCCATTTCCTTTCACCTGTGCAAAATCCCTGACCCTTTTCAAAAGCCTGTTGGCTATCCTTGGTGTTCCTCTTGAACGACGTCCAATTTCTTTTGATGCATCTTCACTTATAGATACATTTAATATTTTTGAAGACCTTTTTATAATTTCGCTTAATTCATCCACTGAATAGAATTCCAACCTATTAATAACACCAAACCTATCTCTTAAGGGTGATGTCATAAGCCCTGCTCGCGTTGTAGCTCCAATCAAAGTAAAATGAGGTAAGTCCAACCTTAATGACCTAGCGCTTGGTCCCTTTCCGATAATTATATCAAGTTCAAAATCCTCCATTGCTGGATATAGTATTTCTTCAACACTGTGGTTTAATCTGTGAATTTCATCAATAAATAAAATATCATTTTCTTGTAAATTTGTAAGAATTGCTGCAATATCACCGGCTCTTTCTATAGCCGGTCCAGATGTTATCCGGATCCCTGAGCCCATTTCATTTGATATAATATTAGCAAGTGTAGTTTTGCCCAAACCCGGCGGTCCAAAAAGAAGCACATGGTCAAGCGGCTCTTTTCTAAGTTTTGCAGCTTCTATATAAATCCTTAATTCCTCTTTAACCTTTGTTTGCCCAATATATTCCGACAACTTTTTGGGTCTTAATGAAAATTCCGAGGCATCTTCTTGAATAAAATTTTGTGTTACAATTCTATCCCCCATATAATCACACCTACTTCATAAGCTTTTTTAGGGCTTGTTTTATTATGTCTTCTAAATTGTCACAATCAATACCCTTAAGTGCTGATATTGATTCCTGCTTTGAATATCCAAGTGATATTAATGCATTAAGAGCATCATCATTTATCTCTATACTATCATTTTCAATATTTATACTATTCAACTTGTCTTTTAATTCAAGTATGATTCTCTGAGCAGTCTTTTTCCCAATGCCAGGAGATTCTTCAATTGCCATATAATCATTGATATTTACGGCTTTAATAAACTTATCAACAGATAATGTTGATAATATTGATATTGCAGCTTTGGGTCCTATACCACTTATGGAAACAAGTTTTTCAAATATTTCTTGTTCATTCTTTGATTTAAAACCATATATCTGAAAGCCATCCTCTTTTATTTGCAAATGCGTATAAAGCTTCACTTTATCCCCGATAGATGATAATTCTTTTAAAGTACTTAAGGGCACAACTACTTTTAGTCCCAAACCCATAACCTCAACAATAACAAAATCTTTTCCAATATAGTCAAGAAAACCAGTTATATATGTAAGCATTACAATTACCTCAATTTCGCATTCGTTTTCGCATTCATTATATCACTATGACAGTGACATATTGCAATGGCAAGAGCATCTGCAACATCGTCAGGTTTTGGTATTTCCTTTAAATTAAGTATTGCTTTTACCATTGTTTGTACCTGTGCCTTTTCAGCTCTACCATAACCTACAACAGCTTGTTTTACCTGAAGAGGCGTATATTCTTTAACAGCAATACCGCTGTTTATTGCCGCAAGTATCGTAACTCCACGGGATTCACCAATTGTTATTACGGTTTTAGCATTTTTATTAAAAAAAAGTTCCTCAATCGACATAACATCCGGCTTATATTCATCTATAATTGAAACAATATTGTCATATATATCTTTGAGCCGCATGCTTTTGGGAATACCGGATTCTGTTGTTACAGCACCATACTCCAATACCTTGTATTTATTCTTATCATAATCAATTATACCATAACCCATAATTGCAATTCCAGGGTCTATACCAAGAATTCTCATCAAATTATTTCCCCCTAAAACATTGTAACATGTGAACAACATATAGACAAGAAAAAGTTCCCTTTTCCCAAGAGAACTTTTAACTGCTTAAATTTGCCAATATTGAATAGGCTTCATCGATATTTTTTACTATAATATTTTTTATTACTCTATCTCTATCTATTGGAGTTAATCTGTTTATTGGTATATTAGTCTTCTCAATTAATTCCTTTTTCCCATTTCCATCACTTTTTAAGAGTGATACAAAACCGTCTACATTTGAAATAATATAATAATCAGGAGGCAATCCAGCTATTTCTCTATAAAGAACAATTTTATCTGGTTGAACATCTTTTACTACCCATCCTTTATATATTTTTGCTATTTCTTCCTTGCTTTTATCTTCTAAATAAGGATTTAATTTTTGCTCTTCCCTCACTATCTCACCATTTTCTTTATACATTGTTTCAAAAATCACTTCACTGCCAGGCTTCATTGAATTCTTGGCAAGTACGTCCTTTTTTTTATTGGCGATCTGCGAATATTTTGAAGTTTTATTCTCATAATTTTTATATATTCTTGAATAGTAAAAATATCCTGCAATAAATCCAGTGATTATTGCAAACATTATCAGTATAATCAATCTTCTATTATTGAATTTCTGCATTTTATCACCTCCACTTTTTTCTAATTATAACCAGTTAAAATTTTTTTATTCATTTTGAAGGAATTCACTAAAATTTGTCGAATAATATTCTTGAAGGGAGATGATAGCATGTCTAAACAGGTTGTTATTTTTAAACTAAATAATGAGGATTTTTGTGTCGATATAATGCAGGTATTAGAAATCCTAAGTATGCAGAAAATAAGAAAGGTTCCAGATGTTCCAGATTTTATTGAAGGCATTTTTGATTTAAGAGGTACTATTATTCCTATAATTGATTTGAGAAAAAGATTTAATATGGAAAAGACAAATATTAACGATAATACTAGGATTATTGTTGTTAATTTAAACAAAAAATCAGTAGGTTTCATAGTAGATGCAGTTACCGAAGTACTGCATATTGATGAGGAGTCAATCAAAGAACCTCCAGACATTATTTCCGGAATCGGAAAAGAATACATAGAAGCTGTAGTAAAATTAAATGACAGGTTGATAATAGGCCTTAATCTTCATAGAGTATTAACGGAACAGGAGAAAAAGGAGATAGAAGAAATGGGTTAAATTTCTTCTATCTCCCTTTAACTTGATATTTCTACATTATGATATACATTTTGTACATCGTCATTTTCTTCTAATTTGTCTATCATTTTTTCAAACTTTTCATAATCACTTTCATTTAATTGTATTGTATTTTGCGGTATCATAGTAATCTCAGCAGTGCTTAATTCATATCCGGATTTTTCCAAAGCTTCTTTAACTGAAATGAAATTTGAAGGGTCTGTTAATATTTCAAATTCTTCACCTTCGGAGGAAAAATCATCCGCACCTGCATCTATTGCCTGTAAAGCAAGCTCATCTTCATCAATATTTTCTCTTTTTTCAATTGTTATTAAACCTTTTTTGCTAAACATCCATGCAACACATCCTGATTCACCAAGGCTACCACCGCTTCTATCAAATATATACCTTATATCACCTGCTGTCCTGTTTTTATTGTCTGTCAGCGCCTCTATTATGATAGCTGTACCAGCAGGACCATAACCTTCATAAACTACCTCTTCATAATTTCCACCGCCAAGTTCTCCTGTCCCCTTTTTGATTGCTCTTTGAATATTATCATTTGGGAGATTGTTAGCTTTTGCCTTTTCTATGGCATCTCTTAATTTACCATTCGTTTCTGGGTCTCCACCCTCTTTAGCAGCCATGATAATATCTTTTGTCAATTTTGTAAAAATCTTCCCTTTCTGTGCATCCATTCTTTCCTTTTTATGCTTGATATTTGCCCATTTTGAATGACCTGACATAAAAAACCTCCTCTACAATTGTGTCATATAAATCATTTTAACCTAAACTAAAAGATTTGTAAATTGGCTTATTCTGCAGTAAAAAGCTGTGTGCTTAAATATCTCTCACCTGTATCCGGTGCAATTGCAAGAACTTTTTTGCCGCTTCCTAATCTTTTTGCCACCTCTATTGCTGCATAGGTAGCAGCACCTGTTGAAATACCT
Organism: Aceticella sp. 75b-Ac; assembly: GCF_056032965.2. Lineage (NCBI taxonomy): Bacteria > Bacillati > Bacillota > Clostridia > Thermoanaerobacterales > Thermoanaerobacteraceae > Aceticella > Aceticella sp. 75b-Ac. The sequence continues at coordinate 316,613 of NZ_CM190971.1, read as the reverse complement.
GCCATAATTCCTTCCATACGGGCAAGTTTTCTTGCCGTTTCAAATGCATCTTCATCTTTAACTGCTATAACCTCATCAACTATATTTTTATCAAATACCTTTGGAATAAAACCAGCACCAATACCTTGTATACTATGTAAACCGGGCTTACCACCTGAAATGACAGGTGATTTTTCGGGTTCAACAGCAATAATTTTTATAGCAGGAATATTTTCTTTAAGCACCCTTGCAACACCTGTTATTGTACCGCCTGTTCCTACACCAGCTATAAATGCATCAAGTCCATCTTTAAAGTCATCAAGAATTTCTATCGCTGTCGTTTTTTCATGTGCTTTTGGATTTGCCTCATTTTCAAATTGCTGCGGCATATAATAGTTTTTATTTTTTTCTGCCAATTCCTTTGCTTTTTTAATTGCACCATTTATGCCTTCTAAACCCGGTGTTAGAACTATTTCTGCTCCGTATGCAGATAAAAGCATCCTTCTTTCTATACTCATTGTATCAGGCATTACTATCACTACCTTATATCCTTTGGCAGCACCTACCATTGCAAGACCAATGCCTGTATTTCCACTTGTGGGTTCAACAATAACACCATCTTCTTTTAACTTGCCTTCTTTTTCAGCACATTCAATCATTGATAAAGCAATTCTATCCTTTATACTGCTGCCGGGATTAAATGCTTCAAGCTTTAAAAAGACATCAGCAGCATTCTTTTCAATAATCTTATTAAGCATAACAATAGGTGTATTGCCAATAAGATCATATATTTTATTTACCCTCATTTTATAATACCCCCCGATAATTATCTACTTAAGATTTTAATTCTAATACATATATTGTGTCAAATAAATCAAAATAAATATATAAATAAATTATAGGTGATTTAATGAAAAAAAAATTGCAGTTAATATTAATAGGCTTTTTAACAGGAATTTTAAATGGTTTATTCGGTGCTGGCGGCGGTACATTAATTGTACCTTTTTTTGTATTTATACTTGGTATTGAAGACCATAAGGCACATGCAACAGCTATATCCATAATTTTACCCCTTACAATATTAAGCTCTATTATGTATATTAAGGAAAACCTTATTAATTTACCTTTAACACTGAATATTGCTTTAGGAAGTACAGTTGGCGGTTATATAGGTGCAAAAATTTTATACAAGATTCCTATAAAAATATTGCGAAAGATATTTGGTATTATTATGATAATTGCAGCAGTGAGGATATTTGTACCATGAAAAATATTATAATAGGTCTATTATCAGGAATAATCGGCGGTATGGGTATAGGCGGGGGTACAATATTAATTCCAATGCTTACTATATTTCAAGGTATCGAACAACACGTTGCTCAGGGTGTAAACCTGCTATCGTTTGTTCCAACAGCCTTTATCGCATTAATATACCATATAAAAAATAAAAATATAAAAACAGATATAATATTATATATCATTATCAGTGGGCTTATAGGTAGTTTTATTGGTTCCTTTATATCTGTGTTAATCAATTCTACCTTGCTGAAAAAAATGTTTGCCGCCTTCTTATTGTTGATGGGTATTTATGAATTATTGTCAAAAGAAAAAAAATAATCATGAAGTTAGCGTAGAGTTATTCTAAATATTTTTCACCTTTTTTATAAAGATATAAATTATTATCTTCTTTTAAAATTAAATTAGCTTTTGTTAAATTTTTTATATGTTCAATAAAATAGTCTTTTTTCCCCTCCTCTATATAAACATTTATTGTAACCTTATCCGTATAATCAATACTCTTTATAAAATAATCATTCTTAATCAAGTCATTTTGTACAACACCTAATAATGTATATTCAATAATTATAGATATTTTTCTAAAGAGTATTTTATCAACAATAACAGCATCATCAATGGCAGCTTTTGCACTTTTCCCATATGCCCTTGCAAGTCCTCCTGTACCTAATAAAATACCGCCAAAATACCTCGTTACAACAACAGCCGTGTTTTTTAAGCCCTCCATCTTAATAACATTTAATACAGGGATACCTCCTGTTCCAGAAGGTTCACCATCATCGCTGTATCTTTGTATTTCATCTCTCTCTCCAAAAACATATGCATAAACATTATGAGTTGCCTGCCTGTGTTTACTTCTTATCTCTTCAATAAACTTTATAGCATCTTTTTCTGAATTAATTTGTCTTGCATATCCAATGAATTTTGAACGCTTTATTTCTATTTCTTTACAACCACTTTTATATAATGTTTTATATCGACTTAGCAAATTACCACCTCAATATAATTATATCGAAATATGCAAAAAAAGAAAACCGATAAATGGTTTCAAAAAATTATATAAAATCAAGCTGTGATTTCATTCAATAATTTATATTTGGAATAAGAAACGTTTACTAATGACTTATCTTGGCTATAAGTAATTAAATCTAAGGCTTTATCAATTGGAAAAAAACCTCCGTCAAGAAAACCTTCATCTAAATTTATTTTGAAGTTTTTATCGTTTGTTGACATAAGAAACCATGTGATTTTATTATAGACTGGTCGTTGACGTGTTACTGAATAGAATTCATAGCTGGTTTCTCCAGCCGTTGATAAGACATTAAGCGACTTTATACCGGTTTCAGCAGTTACTCTTCTTATAGCAGCATCTACAGGCAACTCACTATTTCGTATTACCCCTTTAGGTAAAGCCCATTCCCCCTTTTCATTTTTTAGGAGAAAAACCTCGTCTCCGCTGAATAAGACTCCTCCTGAGCAATCCCTGATTAACATATCAAAGCCCCCTAATCTTTATTTATTTTAGCTTTGTGAAAAAACAAAAGATTTACTTATATTAAATAATATTCTTCATAACTTCTTAAATTCCTTCTTAAAAATTAAATTATTTTAATTTTATTTTTTCCTTAAATGGATAATTATATTAAGTATAAAAAATCCTTAATTATTAAAAATATATATGAAAGGAGTGGTTTATGTGCATATTATATACCATTGCTATGGCGGAACACATACTTCTATTGTTGCTTCATATATCCATATAGGAAGTCTCCCTATGGATAGAATCCCTACAAAGGAAGAAATAGAAAATATCCCTATGTTTGATAAATTAAATGGTCAAAATGATACAGGACACATTGTACTTATTGGTACCGATGAATACGGAAACAATATTTATACCCTGGGTGTTAAAAATGGAAAAAATCTTGTTGAACCTGCTTTAAAGGATTTATATTATCACCTTTTTAAAACAAACAACGGTCTTATGCTTATAGACACATCTTCTTCAACGAATTGGATAATGAAAATAGGCGGCTTTACTTCTATTACTTTGAAAATACCTATTATCGGCAGACCTTTAGTTGTCTATGGAACAAAAAAAATATATAAAAATATTGTTCAAACTGTTAAAAACGTAAAAGCACAGGAAAGTGCAGAATACAATGCTGTTAAAAGGGAATAAATTTTTTTAATTTCTCCTTTGTATTCTTCTGTACCTCTGCCTTTACATTGATTCCCTCATCTGTAAATTCCTCTCGTATTATTTTTGAATTTTGTTTTAAAAAATTATAATCATTGTTATTTTTATAAGGAATACAGAAATCTATAATTTCTACATCCCCATAAGCTGCTTTATCGATTGCCATTAATAAATCCTCAAAACCCCACTTGTTTTTTGCAGAAATATATATATTGTTCTCCTTGTTATTAGGTACATATTCTAATAAATCTGCTTTATTATACACATTTATTGTGGGTTTTTGTATTACATCAAGGTCTTGTAATACCTTTTCAACAACCTTTATTTTTTCCATCATATCCTTAGAAGAAGCATCAATAACATGAAGCAGAACATCGGCATATTTTGACTCCTCCAGTGTTGATTTAAATGCCTCAACAAGGTCATGGGGCAATTTTCTAACAAAACCGACTGTGTCAATGATAACAGCTTCTCGCCTTGATGGAAGTACAAGCTTACGTGCTGTGGGGTCAAGTGTTGCAAAAAGTTTATCCTCAACATACACATTTGAATTTGTTAAATTATTTATAAGTGTTGATTTGCCGGCGTTTGTATATCCAACTATAACAATGACAGGTATTTTGTTTTTTTTACGCCTCTCTCTTTGTAAATTCCTATGTTTTTTTATCTCATTAAGCTTATTTTCGATCATTTTAATTCTATCCCTTATGTGCCGTCTATCCGTTTCAAGCTTTGTTTCACCAGGACCTCTTGTCCCTATACCGCCTCCAAGCCTTGACAGCTTATCACCTATGCCGATAAGACGTGGGAGCCGATATTTTAATTGTGCAAGTTCTACCTGTAATTTCCCTTCTTTTGATTTAGCTCTTTTAGCAAAAATATCAAGTATCAATGTAGTCCTATCTATCACCTTAATATCAAGCACATCCTCGATATTTTTCATCTGACTTCCCGAAAGGTCATCATTGAATATAACAAGGTTAGCCTTCATATTATCAATATATTGCTTTAATTCTTCCAGTTTCCCCTTGCCTATATAGTACGTCTTGTCAATGCTATGCCTTTTTTGTGTTATTACACCCAGTACCTCAGCACCTGCCGTCTTGGCAAGTTCTTTCAATTCTTCAATACTTTCATCATCACCTTCATCAAATACTAAGCCTACAAGAATAGCTTTTTCTATTGTATTTTCAATAGTTTGCTCCATAAAATCACCATCCCGAATATCACATACATATATATTAAAGCAATATATTATATAAATCAAATAATCTTTTTAACATCAATCTTTTAAGTGTTGATTTTTTAATTTTTTTATGTTAATATATTATTTGTAATTTGCCGAAGTGGTGGAATTGGCAGACGCGCTGGACTCAAAATCCAGTGGTAGCAATACCGTGTGGGTTCGACTCCCACCTTCGGCACCAGAATTTAAGCCTGTTTGAACCGATTGGTAAAAATCGGTTTTTTATTTTTGCTAACATTTTGTTAACATCCATTATATGGGAAATTTTAAAAATGTTATGCCTGCACTGGGTATCTTGCAAAATCCAAAATACATGAAACTTTCGCTTCATACGGCTTTCCAACAATTAATTTCCTTAAAGGGTTCAGATAGCAGTGTTACCACTTTCATCTGCCTGTAAAAACTCTTCATTTGTTTAATTTTCTTTAATTGCTTCTCTTTATACTCATTAGAAATTTCTTTTCCATGTATTCTGTCATGGCATTCTTTTCACAGAGGTAGACATCGGATATCGGATAGATATTGTTTTTAATTTTAATTATAAATTAATATTAGATTAATTTTCCTTTAATAATGCAATTGTAAAATAAGCTTATAGTTGATAAAAACATCAACTAAATAAAAAAAAAGAAGGAGAAGATGTAAAATGAACAAAAAAATAGCAACATACGCAGTTGCAGGAGCAATGGCACTGGGAATTGTAGGAGGAGTATCAGCATATCAGGGTATTGCAAATGCACAGACAGGAACACCAGCAACAGCAGCAACAGCAGTACAGACGACAGCAAATGATAATACGCAGAATCCGGGGTATACTGCATCGATTAAGGTTTCAAATCCACAAGACAATGCAAAGGACAATGTAAATGAAACAAAAGACAATGAAGCACATAAAAGCGCAAAATTATCAACACTTGCAAAAATCACACCTGAACAAGCAAAAGCTGAGGCATTAAAAGTTGCACAAGGCACCGTAACAAAGGTTGAACTCGACAATGAAAATGGCAATCTTGTTTATAGTGTGGATATAAAAACAAATACAGGTTCAAGTGATGTAAAAGTTGATGCAGGAAATGGTAAGGTTTTGTATCAAGACAAAGGAAGCGACAATGAAAAAGGAAAAGAAAAAGCAGGTGAAACAGAAAAAACAAATGCTCCTGACAAAGACAATATTCAATCAGAACAAAATGTTCAATCAGCACAATAAAATAAAATGATTTAAAGGTTCTTCTATCAGGAAGTACCTCCTTTGTTTAAAAATAAAAAAGACATATTCAAAAACTTTATTTCGCCTTTGAATATGCCTTGACTTGACACTTTTTAATTGTTATATTTTTTGTAAAATTTTATTTGATAATTTGCAAAAATTCTTTTACTGTCAAAATACGTATTCCTTTATATTCTTTTATTTCTAATAAATCTTTATCTCCAGATATTATATAGCTACAATTACCGTCAATTGCACAATTGATAAATTTATCATCATCTTTATCTCGAGATACTGTTATATTGCTCGTTACATGCACAAATTCCGCAAGATTGTCAATAAAATAAAACATTTTTTCTTTGATTTCTTTGCGAAAATGAAATTTTTTATATTCCACAACTTTTCTATATTCAAAATATATATTTTCAGATATTACCCATGTGAATTTGTGCATAGCACAGTTTTCAAAAAGTTCTTCCATAATTGGACTGCCAAACAATATTGATACAAATACATTTGTATCAACTACGGCTCTAATCATTCGTATTCCTTATTTCTTTTACCAAATCAGAAATATTTTCTTCTGAATAGCCGTATCCTTCTAATATCTTTTTAGTTTCCTTTGTTAGTTCAAACATATCTTTTACAATTTTTAATCTTTTCTGTATTAGATACTCAACAAAATCTAAAACTTCCTTTTGTTCATCTTTAGGCATTACTTTTACTTTTTCGTATATTATATTATCTAATCTGTCATTGATTGAGTTTGACATTTCTACCACCACCATTTTTATCATTCCTTCTTTTATTATATCATTTTTAAAAAATAAAAAAAGGTATGCACATACCTTGTAAATTATGGTAAAATTAATTACCTCCTCGAGCTTTTTGGTTTGTACAATATTTTTAAAATTACTTACAGAAATATACAGCTAAAAACTCTAATAGAAATAAGTTTTAATTCACTTTAATGTGTTTAAACCAATAAATTCAAATATTCATACAATTTTTATATAAAAAAGAGCATACTTCACCTATGAGTTATTTTAACCAATTTTTGAAAATATTCTATAATCGTTAAAACTATATTTGTGGATAAATATTTTTTAAATTTTCTTTTTTGTGGATATCTTTTATGCACTTTTAATAAGACTTCTCATCTTGTCTTCTTGCTTTTCTTTGATCCTTCCAACTGCCATAGCAAGCATAACACACAATGCAATTCCACATCTTATTTTCATTTTTTTAAGTCCTCTTATGTAATGTTTCTCAAAGCCAAAGGATCCATCTAATCTGCTATTTACACGCTCTACAGATGTCCTTTTTTTATACAGCCTTTCCCATTTATAACTTGAACGATCTATTGGTGTGAAAATTCTACTGTTTTCTTCTAAAGAAATCCTTAGTCCACTTGCTCCTGGACATTTAACCATATATTTGCATTTAAGTCCGTACTGTTTCGCTGGACATATTTTTTTAACATGTTTCTATCTTTTTCAATACCACCATTACACATTTCACGTCTTTCGCCTGTTTCAAGACAGTAGCAATATACATTGCCTTTATAGTTATATACTACATTTTTTATGTTGCTTAATTGACGGGTTTTTTCGCCATCTTTCCACATATTCCTTATGTCTATAACTGGCTTTATTTTATATTCATCCCAAAGTTTTATTATTAGTTTTGTGTCATCATATCCTCTGTCTGCTTCAACTGTCTCGCATTTTTTTTGATTTCCGGGTGGTTTTTGTTTATTAGATGTAACCTGTCCAAACCATTTTACTATCTTTGACCATGCTGTTCCATTTTTATTTTTGCCTTTGTACTCTTTTTTTGATAAATCTGAGTCTATGTCTCTACGGCCATATTTCTCCTTGTTTTTATTTTCGTGCCCTGCCAAAGAAGATATTGCTTTTCCATCAATTGCAAGATTCTTGCCAAACCCTGGTAATATTTTTTCAAGTTCATCTACTAATTTATTAAATATCTCATTTAAAAACCTTTTTAACAACATCAAACCAAATACCAATTTTTAACAAACGAATTAGTTGCATACAACAAATTAAAAAGGCTGGTTTACGTTTGGCTTCCGGTAATATTGTAGGACTTCCATATCAAACAATTGATGATATAGCCAATGACATAATCTTAATGAATGATTTGGAAATTAGTTTTGCTCCCGTTATTCCTTATATACCTGTTTCTAATACGCCACTTATTATTGAAGCAAAGAAAGAAAATAATAAAAAAAATTTAGAATTAACAATAAAAGAAATATCCTTATTAAGAATTATGATGCCAAAAGTCAATATTACTGCTCAACAACCAGGTGAAGATTTTAAAAACGGATTGTCTGATTTAAATGGAAATTTAAATACACTAAAGGCAGGAGCTAATGTGCTTCTTATTGACATGTTGCCTCAAGAATTAATAGAAAATTTTAATATTATTGATAACAGAATGATTAAAGGGTTAAATCATATTAACAAATTAATTACATTGTATAATTTATAAATATTTTAACAAAGATGGTAACAACTATTTATCGCCATCTTTGTTTTCAATTGTAATATAATCTAAATTACAGTATTAAATGCCTTTCTCCATGCTACAATATCTATAATAAGAATTATTATTATAAATATTAACACACCATATCTAAAAAATGTAGAAATGAAATGTATAGCAACTAAAATAAACATCAAAAGCATAATCGGTATTATAATCACGTTCTCCCCTAGCTGAGTTCCAAATGCTTCTGAAAAGGGCAGAGCTTTTGGAAAGGCTTTAAAGCATATCACGACGTAAAACATCATATTTAAAAACACTAAAATCAAATCAGGAATTATTCTTATTCCAAATATACCTATAAAGATTAAACTTTCAAGCATAAATATTGGTACTACAATCTTGGCAATGAATGCCTTAAATGTTCCCCTATAAATATCAGATGTTTCTTTAATCGGCAAAGCTTTGTATAACTAAGCCGCTTTATAGCTCTCTGAATATTTAATCATCATCATGGCTGTCGGAAACATCAATGAACAAAAATATATACTTAAATAAATCTTGCTTGACGATATATTGGAAAAGGGATTGCTTCTTAAATTATCAAATAATAAAATAAAAGGCAATACAACCGCAAATCCTAAAGAAGGATATACTTTTAATTTAAACTGTCTTTCATTTTTCATCATATCATTAGCAAATCTAAAAAATGTTTTTTCCATTTTTGTGAAACAAACAATTTTAGACAATCTATTAATAAATTTTGCATCTGTCCTTTTGCTTTCAACATTATTATTTAACTTTTGTAAATTTTTTCAAATTGTGGAATCAACTTTAAATAAATTGCAAAAGAAATTATCGGCACAATTATAGCAAGCACCGTAAATAGTATATAATTAAAATTATAATTTTTATGCAATATTACTTCAAAAGGAGACGCAAACCATGTGGGAATTATAAAATACTGCCACCATTTAGGAGTAAATACCGCATTAAAATTTACAAAATCAAATAACCTACATAGCAATTGATATCCAATAGCAATAGTTATTGCTAAACTAATCTGAACATAGTTAATTATATCTTTCAATTTTTCCCCGTCAAAAAATTTTAGAATCAATAAGTATAAAAGAGCTGTGATTACAATGACAAATAAATCCATAAGAATTATTTCTGATAAAAATAAAAGGAAAAATATAATGCCATGACGTATTAAGGCTACAATCAAAGGAATTCCTGTTAAAGCAAATGTAATAGAAAACATATATATTGATATATGTATAAATTTAGCCATGTTTAAGGTCTTTGCTTTTACCGGCTTGGAATAAATGATATTCTTATCTTTTATATCTAATAGTACGGAAGAAAAATCTGAAATCAACGATGTCATAAGCATAAACATTAAGAAGCCAAAAACAAAACTCATTTGAAAAATAAAATTATGTTTCATCAATATAAATGGAACGAAAATCAAACTAAATAATCCATATATTAATAACGATAAAGTAAAATTGTTTCTATTCTCATTGGAGAGGTATTTTTTTGATTTTGATGAATTGCTCATAATAGTCGGCACTCTTCTTCCGTCCATAGTAAGCTTTACTTGTAAGACCTTTCTCATCGTATAATAGTCAACATCAATTTTCTCAAAAAATAACCTAAATTTATCCAAGATTTTCAGTGAAATAAAATCTTTCATGAGAACTATACTCCTTCAACCACTGATACAAAATTTTCTGCTATTTCCTTGTATTCATTAAAACCGGTAAGCTGATTAAATATTTCCTCAAGTGAACCTTCCCGGCACTTATGTTTTAATTCTTCAAAGCTTCCGTCGGCAACAATCTGTCCCTCTTTAATTAATATTATTCTATTGCTTATTTTTTCGACAACCTCCATTATATGTGATGAATAAAATATGGCTTTCCCTTGTATTGCTAATTCTCTCAATATTTCCTTGACTATCATAACACTATTGGCATCAAGCCCGCTTAGTGGTTCATCAAAAAACAATATATCCGGGTTATGCAATAAGCTTGAAATTAATAGTACTTTCTGCCTCATTCCTTTAGAATAAGAAGTCATTCTGGAATTATATACATCTTCAATTCCAAACATAGACATTAGCTTTCTTGCTTTTTTATCAACTATGTTATATTCCAAACCATATAGTTCACCAATAAAAGTTAAATATTCAGCCGCAGTAAGGCTGTCATACAATTCTGCAGTTTCAGGTACATATCCGATTTTCCTTTTATACTCCACATCACCATTAGATATGTCCTGTCCAAAAATTTTAACTTCTCATGTATATCCTGCAACAAGTCCAAGCATAATTTTTACAGTAGTACTTTTACCTGCTCCATTAGGACCAATATACCCTATAACCTCACCCTTGGCAACCTCTAAATTTATTCCTTTTAAAACCTGCTTATCTCCATAGCTCATTTTCAAATCCTTAATTTTTATCATAGGTTCTTTATTAAATTTCATATTCTTCTTCCTCTCAAATAAATATAATATGAAACCTTCTTTTCTATTTCCCCACTTTTGATTTATTTTACATTAAATAATTAAAAATTACAATACATAAATACCATCGTTTTTCTACATTATAGAGCTATCTTTTTTATACACAGCATAAAAAAATAGCTTGGCTTTTAAAGTCTGCTATGGAATAAGATCAAATAGTCATAAATTATTATTAACGCTTAGTTAATCATTTTATCTTCTTTTAATACTTCATACAACCCTTTTGCAAGATATTTTGTAGTTCCAAGTGCCTCTTCTAAGGTATTCTCATTACACCCGAGTTCGATTAGTATGGCTTTATCAAGAAAATGCTGATTATACTCGCTATATGTATGAACCTCAACCCCTAAGGAAATACCCGGATACAATTCATTAAGCTTATCACTAAGCTGTTTTGCAAATTCATAATTCTTTTTCCAATCTTCATTCATATCTTTCGTTCTTCTTGCACCTATTACAAACATTAACTTTGCTATTCTTTCACCATTAATATCCATGATATATTTATTTCTGTATGGCTGGTTTGGAAGACTGCTTAAAGCAGGTATACAATCAACACCCGGCTTCATTATACCGCCATATCCATCCCGATGCAGGTCAATTGCGACTTTTATTGATGGGTTATTTTCAAGCAATTTTTTTACTGTCAAAGATGAATTGTAATATGATTCATCATAATTATAATCGTGAATTGTTTTATTATGCAATACACTTATACCATAATTTTTTTCAAGATTATCCGTTAAATAATCTCCGACTTTTGCTACACTTAGGTTTAAATTATCCGTCCTGTCATATCCATATGATGCTATATATTTATATTTAGGAGTTGCTACAAATGATTCCATTGTATGTGTATGATAAAGCAAAATTATCGGTTTCCCTAATGACTTAATATTTGAATTTGCAGAAATATCTGGAGGGGCTTCTTCAGGTTTTGATGTTTGTTTCCCATTATCAACATTTGAAGTTATGTTGTTTTTTGCTGTAGAAGCATTTTTGTTTTCGCCCTGTGCCAGAACCGGTATTTGGTATTTTATTATACTTAATGGATTATTTGTATCGATATTCAACAATGATGCAATTGTCAAATCTTTTCCACTATATCCCTGCGTCTTAAAACTAACATCAACAACTGGCATTGTATAATTAATAGCCATAATAAACATATTGTCGACATTATTATATTCTTCAGCAAAGGCATCAGTAATTATTCCGCTATTTTGTGTTTTAATATTATTCGTTATCATCCATTTATATCCCAATATATTTATTGTAAGAAGCAGCATAAACAAAATTTTTTTAATTCTATAACATTTTATTGAATTCTTATACAATAAAAGCACCCCTCTTTTGTATTTTATTCACATAGGAATCCCAGATTAAAACAAAAAGTCATTTTCCTCTCTAAGAGATATTTACTTAATTGACTTTTTATAATATAAATTATTCGAAAGAGAGGTGCTTTATTACAAAATTAATGTACAAGTTGATTCATTTCTTCAATTGTCATATTAGGTTGTAATACCATATTTATACCCTTTGATATGATTGAAGAAATATTCTCAATTAAAGAATCTACTTCTTTTGGAGTTACCATGAGGTCTTTAACATATGGATTCAATACCTCTTTAATAAGTGCATATTTATCTTCACTCCCCATGTTTTTTAATACTGTATAAAATGGACTATCCTCTTTTGTTTGTTTAATAAGTGAATTTGTCAGATATTCTATTGTATCATTTGCTATTGTAGCAGCATCTACTACTGTGGGAACTCCAATAGCTATGACAGGTATCCCAATACTTTCCTGATTTATTGCAAGTCTCATATTGCCAATACCTGAACCGGGACTTATACCGGTATTTGCAATTTGTATCGTTGTAGCTAACCTTTCTATCCTTCTGGATGCAAGTGCGTCAATTGTTATTAATATGTCAGGTTTAATCCTATCAACAATACCTTTTACAATTTCAACTGTTTCAATACCTGTGATACCAAGAACACCTGGTGCTATAGCAGATACAGCACTTATTTCATTTCCAAATTCATCTGGAATAATTTCTTTCAAATGCCTTGTTATAATTACATCTGAAACCACCTTTGGTCCAAGTGCATCAGGCGTAACATTCCAATTACCAAGACCTACCACAAGTATATTTGTTTCAGCACTTAAGGTTGTTATTTGTTTAATGACGTTTGCAAGTATTTTCGCTACATTTTCTTCTAATTTCAAATCCCTTTCTATCAAATCAGGTGCTTCTATTGTTATATAATCACCAACAGGCTTTCCCATTGCCTGTACTCCCTGTTCATTTAAAATGCTTACTTTTACAACCTTAACCCCTTCATAATTTTTTTCTTCTACGGATACACCGGGTATTTCACCTGCATAACCCTCTTTATAAAGTTCACGTGCCTCTACAGCAAGGTCTGTCCTTATACTGAACATGATTTCACCTCAATTCAGTAGGTATAAAAGCATCTACAAGCCCTATTACAAATGCTGCTATCAATGCACCCGGAATCGTAGCATGTATTGTAGGCACAATAAATTGTGCAATATATATAACTATTGCCGCAACAATAAACCCTACAATACCTCTGCTCCTTGGTGAGATATTTTTCCCCAACAATGCTTCAACAATATATCCCAATAAGGCAATAACAACTGCTGAAATTAAAGCACCCCAAAAGCCTGCAACACTAAAACCAGGTACAAGGTATCCAACCACTAATAAGACAATTGCAGATACAATAAACCTAACTATTGATTTCAACATAAAAATCACCTCCTGTAAATATGATAAACAATTTGACAGATAATATACCACTATGGTAAATTATTATTAATTAATCAGTTGCAAATATTATGTTTTCATGTTAAAATTACATTTGATTGATTTGAGGAGGTGAAAAAGTTTGGCAAATATAAAATCCGCAAAAAAAAGAATTTTAGTTACTGCAAAAAAGACTTTAAAAAACAAAATGATAAAATCTAAAGTAAAAACGGCTATTTCCAAATTTGAAAAGAATCTTTCCGCCGGTAACATAGATGAATCAAAGAAAACATTAAAGGCCGCTATTAGAGAGCTTGACAAGGCATATTCAAAAGGTGTTTTGCATAGAAATACCATTGCAAGAAAAAAATCAAGACTCTGTAAAAAATTAAATACCTTAGATGCATAAAAGCGTACATGGTACGCTTTTTCACTTACAAAGTTTTCTTATGAGATTTTCTAAGGAAAGCCTTGCATCATGTCCTGATTTTAACGCTTTATCACATAACAAGCATTTGTCATATGCTGCAATCAGTTCTTTAAAACTAAACATTTTACTCTGTATTAGTATATCCTTAACTGCAAAACTATGTATACTTAATCTTGCAGCATATTCTTTTTTATCAATATTTTTTTGCATAAGATATACAACTTTTAAAATATTTCGGAACTGTCTTATAATCATGCTTAATATAACAATACCACTTTCACCGTTATTAATCATTCTATTTAAAAGATATATTGCTTCTGCTTCCTTTTTTAAGCCAATCGAGTTAACTAAATTAAATATATTTTCATGTAAATCAACGCAAACAACAGCTTTAATATCTTTTTCTGATACCTCATCATTTTCAGAATATGCAATAATTTTATTTACTTCGTTAAATATTCTGTATAAATCTGTTCCACAATTTTTTACAATAAATTCTGCCAATGGCTTTTTTATAGTCTTCCCATATTTCCTTATAAAATATCCGGTATAATTAACAGCTTCTTTATATTTTACCCTTTCAAAATTTACTATGATACCATATTTTTCAATTGTTTTAAAAAATTTTTTCCTCATATCAATTGTATCACCAAACATGAACAGCAGAATATTGTCATTATTTTTGTTTCCGATATAATCAATCAATTTTTTAATACTTCTATCATCAAGCCTTTTAAACATGTCTTGGTCCTTTACAACTACCAATTTGTGCTGGGACATAAAAGGAAGGGTTTCACATGCATCAATAATATTATCCAAATTTGCTTCCTCAATCATTAAACAATTCATTTCATCTGCAATCCCATTAAGCAATATATTCTTTAATTTTTTATAAGCATCATCCAATAAAAACTTTTCTTCACCATAAAAAACATATACAGGTAATATTTTAGATTTTAAACTATTTATAAAGTCTGTATAATTCATCTTACCCTTCATTCCTTTCCCTCTACTAAAACAACAGAATTGACTCAAAAGAACATAAAATATATTTTTAATTCTCAATAAACTTTTTTACTTTAATAACATTACCATCCGTATTTATAATAACTG
The DNA here is from genome assembly GCF_056032965.2 of Aceticella sp. 75b-Ac. Taxonomy (NCBI): domain Bacteria; kingdom Bacillati; phylum Bacillota; class Clostridia; order Thermoanaerobacterales; family Thermoanaerobacteraceae; genus Aceticella; species Aceticella sp. 75b-Ac. The sequence continues at coordinate 301,319 of NZ_CM190971.1, read as the reverse complement.
CGCCATCCCTGTCTGTTCTATATAATTTAGAAATACTTGCTAAGTATTTTACGACATTAACATTGGGATGTCCATAATTATTTTTACCCACTGAAATTATAGTAATCTCAGGATTTACCTTCTCAATAAAATCTTTTGTTGAAGATGTACTTGAACCATGATGTGGAACCTTTAGCACATCTGCTTTTATATCTAAATTTTTCAATTTGTTTTCTGCTTCCTTTTCAATATCACCCGTAAATAAAAAATCAGCATTTCTATAAATCATTTTAAATGTTAAAGCATTATTATTAATTGGATTTTCCTCAATAAAATCTTTCCCGGGACTTAATACAATAAAATCAATTCCATCTATCGTCACCACATCTCCTTGTGTTAAAAATACAACTGGTATTTGTTTTGATTTAACAATTTCAATAAGTTCTTTGTAATTATTATCCGTAATCTTCTGTTCTCCTATGAATATTTTCTTAACGTTTATTTCATTAAGGATACTTAATACTCCTCCGATATGGTCAATATCCGTATGTGAGATAAATATAGTATCAAGCGTTGCTGTATTTTTATAGTACAAAAAGGGCATTACTATATTATGTCCAACATCAAATGCCGTACCATTTGCATTTGGTCTTCCGCCTCCATCAATAAGGATTTTCTTCCCGTGAGGTGTTTCTACAAAAGCACTGTCGCCCTGCCCCACATCAAGAAATGTAACTTCCAATCCTTTATGTACAGCAACATTATAAACAATTCCTGCAATAAAAATAAAGATTATTATTGCAGTTATTTGATATTTAAGCTTTTTATTTAATTTACTTAAAAACACTATAATCATTATATAATACAATATAATAGCATAAAAAGGCATTACTAATGTATTTATGCTTGCATATGGTAAACAACTAAGAAATTTTGTCAAATATAAAATTATCTCAACAATCGGTATGTTAATATAATTTATTGGAAAAGATAAAAATGGTATGACTATGCTTATAACCGCAGATATAAATCCAAGAATAACAACAGCACCTGTTATTGGTACAATTAATATGTTTGCCAAAAGAGAAATAAGAGATAAATTGTGAAAATAAAAAAGTATAATTGGAATTGTGCCGATTTGCGCTGCCATCGTCAAAGCAATCATATCCTTAAGTTTTTTATTTGGAATTTTTATCAAAGCTTTTAATGGATTATAGAGATATATGATTGATAAGGTTGCTATAAACGATAGTTGAAAACCAACATCATAAATCATAAGGGGATTAATGAGCAATATAAATACTGCAGCAACAGAAATAGAATTTTCCGGCACGTTATTTCTCCCTATACTTGTACCTATCAATGCCATTGATGCCATGATTGTTGACCTCATAACAGGCGGTACTGAGCCAGTTAATAGGGTATAAAATATTAAAATCAAGATAACAATTGGTGTACTGTATCTATTGATTTTAAAAAATCCCAGTATAAATATAATAAATAAGGCAATAACGCCAACATGAAGTCCCGATACCGACAATACATGGGCAATGCCGGTAATTCTAAAGGAATTCATCGTAGCATCATCTATACTATAATCCCCCAATATTATAGATGAAACAAATTCAGCATCATTTTTCGGCATTGATGCGGCATATCCAGCCCTGATTTTATTTCTTGTGTTCTGTAATATTCTATCAATAACACCATTTTTGTTCTTTTGTACTATTTCAAAGCTTGTACCTTTAATACTCATCAGTGCCCCTATATTATTTTTCCTTAAAAATAATCTGTAGTTAAATCCTCCCGGATTTCTTTTTTCTGGAGGTATATATACTATTCCCCTTACATTTACTAAATCTCCATTTTCAGGTGGAATCCCCTCATACTGTGATACAAGAATCTTTAGACCTCTATCTGGGTTAACAATATATTTTGATAAATTCTGCATTTTCTTTAGTTCAGATACGGTACCCCTTATAGTTACAAGCTTTCCTTCCATAGTTTCATAATTGTTTTTCGAATATATAGCGTTTGTACCAATTATAACTCCAAAAAGAAAAATACTTATTAAAATGGGAAGCGTAGCATTTAAGGATTTCTTATACATGATAATAGAAAAAAATACAGATATAAGCAACAATATAAATAAATAATTTATGTTTATATTATATCGACCAACAATTATACCAGAGGATAGAGCTATTGCAATATATAAAAAGGGGGCGTTCATTTTATACCTCTCTTCTGTACTTGAAAAATATACTATATAGCCTTTGTAAGCTAAGAATAATAATCCTCATATCATGTACCCCCTGGATATTCTTACAATAAAATCATATAATTTTATACAATAAAAAGCAATATCTTCTTATAAGCATGATAAATAATCTTAATAAAAAAAAGCTGTTTAAAACAGCTTAATTAGAATTCCTATTTAAAAAAGGTTTAACAATTTCCATTATTATTAATGGTGCAAGTGATAGAGCTATAATAATGTCCCAGTCATAAATATTAACATTTTTAACCTCAAAAATTGTATTCAATGGTGTCATAACTACAATAAGTTGTAATATCAATGATATTGTAAATGCAAAAATCATATATTTGTTTTTAAATATTCCTATTTTAAATATAGATTTATTTGACCTTACATTCATCGCCTGAACTAATTGTGACATTGTTAAAACCACAAAAGCCATGGTTCTTCCATTGCTAAGGCTTTCATTAAGACCTATTATAAAAGCCAAAAAAGATACAGCACCTATCATTATACCTTCTAAAGGTATCCTTATTGCCAAACCTTCTGAAAATATTCCTTCTTCCTTCCTCCGTGGCTTTTTAAGCATTATATCTTTTTCAGCCGGTTCTAATCCAAGAGCAAGTGCAGGTAAACTATCTGTAATAAGATTAACCCATAATATATGTATTGGCTTTAAAGGAAGCGGCATCCCAAGTATTGTTGCAACCAATAAAACAATTATCTCCCCTATATTACAGGAAAGAAGGTAATGTATTGACTTTTTTATATTTGAATAAATAGTCCTGCCTTCCTCCACTGCCACAACAATAGTAGAAAAATTGTCATCTGTCAAAACCATATCTGCAGCTTCCTTAGCTACATCAGTACCTGTAATCCCCATCGCAGCACCAATATCAGCTTGTTTTAACGCCGGTGCATCATTTACACCGTCACCGGTCATAGCAACTACTGCTTTATTTTTTTGCCATGCTTTTATTATCCTCATCTTATGCTCTGGCGAAACCCTTGCATAAACAGAAATATTTTTCACTCTATTGATTAATTCCTCATCCGAAACTTTTTCCAGTTCTTTGCCTGATATAACTTCGTCATTTTCACTCAGTATTCCCAGTTCTCTTGCTATTGCAGATGCTGTGATTTTATGATCTCCTGTTATCATTACCGGTTTGATTCCCGCTTTTTTACACAACTTCACAGATTCTTCTACTTCTTCCCGCGGTGGATCTATCATTCCTATAAGCCCTACAAATATCAAGTCCTTTTCTACCGCTTCACTGGATAGATTTTCAGGAATTTTGTCAATATCTTTATATGATACAGCAAGCACCCTTAAGGCGTCTTTACCCATTTTTTCATTTTCTTTTTTTATCTCTTCTTTATCTTCATTTCCGAGCGATATTACTTCATCATTTTTTAATATGTATTTGCATCTTTCAATAATATTATCAAATGCACCCTTGGTTACAATTCTATATCTATCTTTATCCATTCTATGTATTGTTGTCATCATTTTACGTTCAGAATCAAAAGGAATTTCTGCTTCTCTGGGATTTTCATTTTCTGCATCTATTTTTTTAGACCCTGTACTTTCAAAGGCAGCCACCAGTGCAACCTCAGTCGGGTCACCAATACTTTTGCCATCTTTATTAATTATTGCATCTGTACATAAAGCAGCAGCCTTTAATATAAAATGCAGTTTTTCATTAACGTTATTTCTTAATCCATATTCCCTGCCATCACTAAATACTTTAACGACGGTCATTTTATTCTGTGTTAATGTTCCTGTCTTGTCGGAACAAATAACATTAGCACTGCCTAAGGTTTCAACAGCTGTCAACTTTCTTATTATTGCATTCCTTTTAATCATTTTTTGAACACCAATCGCAAGTGTAATAGTAACGACTGCCGGTAAACCTTCTGGTATAGCAGCAACTGCAAGACTTACAGCAGTCATAAACATCTCAAAAACCGGTCTTTTTTCAAGTACCCCTATTATAAATATAATTACACATATAATGATAGCACCTGAGCCAAGATATTTTCCAAGCTGTTCCAGCTTTTCCTGTAAGGGCGTTCTTTGATTGTTTTCACTCTCTAACATACAGGCTATACAACCTACCTCTGTATTCATGCCAGTTGCTGTTACAACGTATTTCCCTCTACCGTATGTAACAATTGTTCCCTTATAAACCATATTTGTTCTGCCGCCAATATCTAAATCCTCATCCTCAATCATCATCTGAGATTTTTCTACCGGCAAAGACTCACCGGTAAGTGATGATTCATCAATCTTTAAATTGGCAGATTCTATTATTCTGCCATCTGCCGGGACAAAATTACCTGCTTCCAAAAATACAATATCACCCGGAACTATGTTGGAAACTTCTATTTCAATAATTCTACCATCTCTCAAGACTCTTGCGTTTGGTGCAGATAATTTCTTTAAAGCTTCAAGAGATTCCTCCGCCTTGTTTTCCTGAATCATCCCAAGAAGTGCATTTAATATTAAGATAAATAATATTATAACTGCATCTACAACCTCTCCAAGAAAAAAAGATATAAAAGCTGCTATAATTAATATAATTACCATATAATTATTAAACTGTTCAATAAACATTGAAAATATAGATTTTCTTCCTTTACCTTTTAGACTATTTGTCCCATATTTAGAAAGCCTTATTTCAACCTCCCTGCTTGATAATCCTTTGTTTGAATCTGTATTCAAATCTTTAAGGACTTCTGCTATATCAAATCTCCAATATTTTTTCATTCTTTTTCTCCTTTCCATAAATCAGATAAAAATGTTAAATATAGAGTGAGACCTTTATTTCGTGATAATATCACAAAATAAAGGTCTCACTCGCAGTTACTGCATAATCAACCGGGTTTTTAGTACCGTGATGACGACTGATTATTTAAGAGTTACTCCCCTTCATTAAAACAATAATATTATTATCTCTAATATATTTAAACATTATCAAATTATATTCATATTATTCTGTATTTATATTTTTTGTTGAAACATAAAATACAATCAAATCATCGAGACGCCTGCTGATATCAAGTACAACATCATATTTGACATTCTTCTGTTGAATTAAATCATCAAGTTCCTGCCTTAAATCATTTATTTTTTGCTCCAATACCGAAATATTAGTATTCATAATGCTTCTCCTTTTAAAATGATTGCATATACAATTTTATCATTTTAAACCATAAATTTCAATAGTATGCTAAGGAAAATTTAATTAATTTTCCCCATAACTTTCAACAATTTCTTGTATGATTCTACTATATCCTTTGCACAATTTATTTTCCAGTCATTTGCTTTTAAAAATATATCCTCTTCATTATAAATCTTATTCATTATATCATCATTAATAATTTTTCTTTTAATATTTTCCATTAAATTCTCAAGCTCAAAATTTTTATTACTATCCAAGATAATTCCTCCTAACATATATAGAATTGATATACAATATATTTTTGCCTATAGGCAATTTTATTTGCGTAAAATATTTTATATTGTTATATATTCTATATATGTTATAAATTTCCTGCTATTCTGGAAAAATCATTGTTTGTTTCCTCATATATTATTCTTAACAATATGAATACTATTTATTATTTATATTTTTATCTCTTTACTTTTATATTTTCAATGCTAAGCAAAACATTCTTATTTTACATGTTTATTTTACTCATAAACCTTTGTTCCATATACTGATGTAATCTTTCTAAACTCGCTAATTAGTTTTTTTGTAATTTCACCAGCTTTTCCACTGCCTATTATCCTATGGTCAACCTCAGTAACCGGTATGGCTTCTGCTGCTGTTCCTGTCAGAAAACATTCGTCAGCCGTATATACATTAAATAATGAAATGTTCTTTTCTTCAAAAGGTATATTTAATTCCTTTGCTATGTCAATTACTGTAGCCCTTGTTATTCCTCCAAGTGCTCCTGCTGCTGATGGTGGTGTGAATAAGGTTCCATTTGATACTATGAAAATATTATCCCCTGTACATTCAACAACATAACCCTCAAGATTTAAAAGCAACGCTTCAGAATATCCCGCTTTTACCGCCTCAATTTTAGCAAGTATATTATTCAAATAATTTAATGATTTTATCTGTGGGTCAAGTGATTGTATTGAATTCCTCCTATATGTAGACGTAATTATTTTAAGCCCCTTTTCATATGTTTCCTCAGGATACAAAGCAATTTTATCTGCAATTATTACTATAGTTGGTTTATCACATTTATATGGATCAAGCCCAAGGTCACCTTTTCCTCTCGATACAACTAATCTAATATAGGCATCCTTTAAATTGTTTTTTCTAACCGTTTCACAAACCTTTTTTTCCATTTCCTCCATAGTAATTGGTATATCAAGAAGCAAAGCTTTTGACATACTATAAAGCCTTTTTAAATGCTCCTTAAGTTTAAACACTGTACCGTTGTATGCCCTGATACCTTCAAATATACCATCGCCATAAAGATATCCGTGGTCAAAAACAGAAACAACCGCCTTATCGCTGTCAACAAACTCACCATTTATATATACAATAGACATTTCAATTCCCCCAATGCATATTAATATTTTAACGTAAATTATAACATTATAAATTTATTTAGTCAATCAAAACAAAAAGCCCCATTACAGGGACTCTTTGTATTCCTTTTATTCAGCTTCTTTTATTGCTCCTGTTGGGCAAACATCCTCACATGCTCCACAATCAATACATGCATCGGCATTTACTTCATACTTGTCATCAACTTCTTTTATTGCATCTTCTGGGCATTCATCAGCACAAGCACCACAACTTATGCATTCTTCTTGATCAATAATATGCGCCATCTTATTTCCTCCTTTCAAGTATACAGTATGTACTTCATAAATATGAACCACCCCGTGTGAACTACACACCAATAAATTGGCGAGCTTCGTGCTGCCGATGAAAGTCCCATCGGTACGCAACCGGGATGTCCAACCCCACTACTGCCGTGACGGGTTTCCCCATCCTTTGCAGATACTTTTTCATACATACTGGCTTTTATCTCTCCAATAAATTGGAGAAGATTCCCGCCAGTTTGTCCTAAATGGATTATATCATAATTTTTTTTTGTAATCAATATAAAAAAATCAATATAAAAAATTTTTTTGTCATTAAAATAAGTCTTATTCTTCAAAATTAAAACTTATTTAAGTTTAAAATACCATTCTAAGATTTATATTAAAAAGAGTATTCCTTAAAGAAAATTATTAGAACTAAGTGGATATGAATGGTAGCCTTAAGGGGAGTCGAACCCCTGTCTTCGCCGTGAGAGGGCGATGTCCTAGGCCACTAGACGATAAGGCCGCAAATGATGGCTGCCGAACTAGGATTCGAACCTAGACTAGATGATCCAGAGTCATCGGTGCTACCGTTACACCATTCGGCACCAGCTAACAGAAAATATTATAACATGGCTTTATTATTTTGACAAGCCTTTTTTTATTTTTATTTTTTCAATATATATTTATCATTTTTAACTTTATTTATTCATAAATAATCCTCTTGAAATAACCCTCTTGATTTATAATATGATTATTCTACTTCTTCATGGTAGTTTTCGATATATTCAATCGCCTTTTCTATTCTCTCAAGGGTTTTAGCCTTTCCTAAAAGTTCCATAATATCAAACAAACCAGGTCCAAATGTCTTGCCAGATATTGCGAGCCTCGTTGGGTGAAATAAATTCCCGCTGGAAATTTTCAGTTCCTCAATAAGCCTTCTGTATGCATCCTCTGTATTTTCCACTGTAAAAGGCTCTACATTTTCTAATGCTTTTTTCGCTTTTTTTAATATGTCTATAACGCCGGTCTTTAAAAAATATTTTTTTACACCCTTTTTATCATACTCTTCTATCTCTGCAAAATAATATGATAAAGCATCGGCAATATCTATAAGGGTTTTTTCCCTCTCTCTCACTGCCTTAACAATCTTTTTAATGTAATTATAATCATAGTTATCCCCAATTAAATTTTTCTTTTGCAGAAAAGGTATAACCATATTTGTCAGTTTATCGATATCATATTCCCTTATATAATGTCCATTTAGCCACGTTAATTTTTTTGTATCATATATTGCAGGATTTTTAGAAACCCTTTCAAGTGTAAATTCCTTTATGCTTTTCGAAGTATCAAATATTTCCTCTCCATCTTGAGGTATCCATCCCAATAATGTTATATAATTAATAATTGCTTCTGGCAAATATCCTAAATCTCTAAATTCCTGTACAGATGTTGCTCCATGTCTTTTGCTGAGCTTGCTCCTATCAGGCGCCAGAACCATTGAAACATGTGCAAATTCTGGGAGTTTGAATTCCAATGCCTCATATATCAAGATTTGTTTGGGGGTATTGGAAAGATGCTCTTCTGCTCTTATTACATGAGATATCTTAAACTCATAATCATCAATAACCGTCGCAAAATTATATGTCGGCATATTATCGGATTTCATTATTATAAAATCATCAAATGTTGAATTTTCAAACTCAACATTTCCCCTTATTATATCATGAACCACTGTTTTACCTACTCTGGGAACTTTAAGCCTTATAACCGGTTTTTTACCCTCTTCTAAGTATTTTTCATTCATTTCCTGTTTTAAATCCCTGCACTTCCCTGAATACATAGAAGGTCTACCGTCTTTTTGAGCTTTTTTTCTCATTTCGTCAAGTTCTTCCTTTGAGCAAAAACAATAATATGCCTTACCTTCATTAAGAAGTTGTTGAGCATATTCCCTATATCTTTCTAACCTTTGAGCTTGATAAAAAGGACCCTCATCCCAGTCTAAACCAAGCCATTTTAAACCATCAAGAATAGCTTCCATAGATTTCTCGGTAGAACGTTCAATATCAGTATCATCTACCCTAAGAATTAAACATCCTTCATTATGTCTTGCAAATAACCAATTAAACAATGCTGTACGTGCACCACCTATATGCAAATTGCCAGTAGGACTTGGCGCAAATCTCACTCTTATATCACTCATAAAATTACCTCCATACCCTTTATGCTATATAAAAATTTAGCCAGAAAATTTTAACTAACATTGATTATACTTTAATAAATAATATTTTTCAACAAAACATCATAATATAACTTCGTATCTATTTATTATAATTCTTAAAAATGATATTATAATAATATTATCAAAACATTAGGAGGTAAGCAATGAAAAATACAACAATTGAGCTTTTAAAAGAACGCGGTGTAACAATTGATGACATGGCAGAGCTTGTAATTGAACTTCAAAAAAAATACTATACGTTAACAAAAGATGAATGTATTGCAAGCATTAATTCAGTACTTAATAAAAGAGAGGTACAAAATGCAGTCTTAACAGGTATAACCCTTGATAAATTAGCTGAAAAAAATATACTTGAGGAACCACTTCTTTCTATATTAAAGCGTGACGAACCACTATACGGCATTGATGAAATTCTTGCGTTAAGTATTACAAATATATATGGTTCAATAGGACTTACAAATTTTGGTTACCTCGATAAAATCAAGCTTGGTATAATAGGTAAATTAAACGAAGATAAAAATGAACACTGCAATACCTTTATTGATGATTTAGTTGCAGCAATTGTTGCAGCCGCCTGTTCTAAAATAGCACATTCTCATAAAGATAATGAATGTGCTCATAATGATAATGAATGTTGAAAAAAAGGACAAAATATATTATAATAAATAACATTGGGAGTAGATAGGTACTGGTGTATCTACTGGTCTTCAAAACCAGCTTCTCGTCCTTTACGGCGAGAGGTGGGTTCGATTCCCACATACTCCCGCCATTTTTTTAATTTGATTACTTATAATTTTATATCAATTAACTTTTATCCTCACTATCATATTTAGCAACAACCCTTGTGGAAATACCTCCTCTTTCCATGAATTCACCAATAACCTCCATGCATTTGGGAGCTAAAAGTTTAACCAAATCATCTAATATACGGTTGACAGCATGTTCCTGTAATATTCCTACATTTCGGTATGATGTTAAATAATATTTTAAAGATTTTAATTCAACCAATTTATCATTTGGTATATACTTAATCGTCAATCTTGCATTATCCGGCAAGCCTGTCCATGGACACACAGAAGAAAATTCTTCGGTATTGTATTCTATAACCGTATCTTTCTCTGGATACTCATATACCGTCGTCTCTAAAATTTCTGAATCAATTTTATCATACCCATAAATATCAAATCTCTTTTCACTGTATTTATTCATCAGTTTAAGCGCTGGATACTCCATTCCTTAACAGGTGGATGAAATGCGCTTTTCACTCCTTTCATTTAAAAAATTATTTATCATAGTTCTTTCTGTCTTTAAATTCTTATATTTATAAAGCTTATTATACTTTATTTCTTTGATAAATTATATAAAACCGTAAAATTCATTTCCACATTTTGAACACTTGTTATTTTTTATACCAATAATATTTATATTGATATTCCTTTCAATCAGTAAATTCCTGCATACAGGACAATATGTATTGTTATCAAACCCAGAGGCATTGCCTGTATAAACATAATTAAGATATTTCTTCCCCGTTTCAGAAACCAATTTTAAGGTTTCAATAGGTGTAGGTGGATTTGTCATTTTATAATGAGGAAAATATCTTGTAAAATGTAAAGGGATGTTTTTATTTATGCCTGACAGCCATTTTGCAAGTTTTTCTATTTCATCAATATTATCATTTTCTCCTGTAACTAATAATGTTGTTATTTCAACATGACAAGATTTAGCCGCAACTTCTACTGTCCTTAATACATTGTCAAGTTTCCCGTAACACAGCTTTCTGTAATATTCATCAGTAAATGCTTTTATATCAATATTCATTGCATCAATATATTTTAGTACTTCTTTTAAAGGCTCAATGTTTATAAATCCATTTGAAACAAGCACATTTTTTAACCCATTTTCCCTCGCTGCTTTTGCACATTCTATCACATATTCAAACCAGATAGTTGGTTCATTATAAGTATATGCTATACCTATATTGTTCTTCTGAGACTTTGCAATATGTATTAATTGCTCAGGTAATGCAAAATTTCCTTCTAATTTTTGCTGTGATATCTCCCAGTTCTGGCAAAATGCACATCTTAAATTGCATCCGAAGGTTCCAATGAAAGTATATATCTACCAGGATAGAAATGATATAAAGGCTTCTTTTCTATTGGATCCAAGGCAATTGCTGTTACAATGCCATAGTTTTCAGTATTAAGGGTACCCTTCACATTTTTACGCACGTTACAAAATCCATACTTACCTTCTTTAATTATACAATCATGAGGACATAATAAGCAGTGTACTGTATTATTATCAAGTTTTTCATAAAACATTGCTTCTTTCATTTATGCCTCACCACCTTAAATTTTAATATGCTATATGGTTCCTGTGGATTTATTCCTGCCTTTTTAAGAGCAATGGAAATTTGTTCATCTACTGAATTTACACCTTCAAGGTCCGGCAGAAGGACTCCTGACCTGTAACCGCTTTTTACTATAATGCCGTATTTTTTAGGGTCAAGTTCATCTATGGATAATACCGACTCCGGTTGGGTTAAAACATCGACAGAATATTCTAAATCATCCAGTTCTTCAAGCCCTACGGGATAGAATCGAGGATCCTCCGTTCCTGCACTTATGGCATTTCTTATTATTTCATCAGCAATATTATCCCTTTGAGGATATATTGTACCTATACATCCTCTTAAGTCACCATCTTTATGTATTGAAACAAAAACCCCTGCTTTTTTATTTAACATTTCCATCGGTAAATCCTCAGGTACTTTCATTATTTTATTATTCTTAAGATAATATTCTAAACTTTTCCTTGCTAATTTTACATAGATATCTTCATTTGCCCTCGTTTCATTAATTCTTTCCTTCTTTAAATTATACAGTATTTTCATAAATCCAAAAGATTTTTCTTTTTCAGGTATAAATTCTGCAACACCATACCCAACTCCAAACGGTCCTTCATGTGAAAGCACCTTTGCTTTTACTTCATAAGCATCAAGAACCCCCAGCAAAACACATATAGACCTAAAACCACATTCTGCAGCATCTTCTATAAGGGCTTTATCCATATTGACTATTTCTTTTACTTTCATATCTTTTAAAAGATTCAGAATAAGTTCGTCAAATACCTTACCATTTGGGGTATACCCATTAGGGCTGTTTGGTGTCAGTTTATGTGAAAGGTCTCCACTGGCAATAAAAACAACCTTATTATCTGACTCAATTATTGCTTCATTTATTGCAATCCCAAATTCATAAAGCTGTTCAAAAGGCAAAAATCCATATGCCAAATTTACTAATTTAAAATCATTGTACTGTTTTGTGACAAAGTATAAAGGTACCAATGTGCCGTGGTCAACATCCTCCGGCAATGAATATTTTCTTAATATTGCTTCATCAATTGCTGCAATAGGGATATTATGTGCCTTTGCCTTTTCTAAAATCTTTTTAGATAATCCTATGTTGTTTTTAAAGCTAAATTTAACCTCTCCGGCTGCAAACTTTCCAAGGTCTCCTTCTAAGTCAGACCTCATTATTATTGACACCGCATCTCTAAAAACATAACTATGCGGCGAAATAACGATAATTGTATCAGGCATAAGTTCTCTTATATTTTTAGAAGCTAAATTTAAAGCCTCTATCGTTTTCTGTATTTTTTTTTCTTCCCCATGACCAACCTCGGGTACTATAATCGGTGGATGTGGCATGAGGTATGCCGATAAAAGCTTACCCATAGTGATTACCCCTTTCTTTTTTCATTTGCTTATATTATACTCTTAATACATATAATTTAAAATATTATTTAAAAATAATATTTGAATGGAAAAAAAATTATTGACAAATACTAAAAATAATGTTATATTCATATTGTGGAATTACCCCATATACAGGGGATAAGTATAGGAGGTTGGTATTAATGAAACCAATTAGTGTAACAGATGCGACATTTGAAAATGAAGTTTATAACTCAGACAAACCGGTATTAGTTGATTTTTGGGCAAAATGGTGCGGTCCATGCAGAATGATGGCACCTGTTCTTGAAGAATTTTCAGAAGAATATTCAAACCATATTAAGGTTGTAAAATTAGATATAGATGAAAACCCTTTAATCACAACACAATACAGGGTAATGAGCATACCTACCTTGGGTATATTTGTAAATGGTAAACTTGTTGACAAATTAGTTGGATTTATGCCCAAAGAAGAACTTGCTAACAGATTATCGAAATATATTAATGCATAATTTAAAACAAAGCATAAAAAGGAGCTAATTTCCATAGCTCCTTTTTATGCTGTTATATTTAATATTTGAAGGTCATTTACAACCTTTATATATTCGACATTTGGATCTTCAGTACCCTGTATGCTTAAATTAGCATTTTTCATTTCATTAACATATTCTATAATTTCTCTGGTTATTCTTTCACCCGGACATAATACTGGAATGCCAGGAGGATATGCCATGAGAAACTCTGCACTTATCTGTCCAATACTTTCTTCCAATGGGAGAGCTACTGTTGAACATTCAAATGCATATCTTGGTGATATTACCTGTTCAGGTATATCTGGTATATCAATAGATTTCATTATATCTACATCATCTTTATATAATTCATTGCTAATATCCCTTAATGCCCTTAACAAATAGTCAACTTTTTCCTTTGTATCACCTATTGAAAAAATACATAATACATTATACATATCAGATAACTCCGGCTGAATATAATATTTTTCAGCTAACATTCTTTCCAACTCATGACCAGTTATGCCAAGTCCCTTAGCGGTTATAGTAATCTTTGTTGGGTCAAAATCATATGCACCATTTTTACCTACAATTTCATCTCCAAAACAATACAATCCATTTATATTGTTTATCTCTTTACGTGCATATTCCGAAAGTTCAATTGTCATATCAAGCAATTTCTTACCTTCTATCATCATTTGTTTCCTTGCAACATCTAGGGACGCCAGCAATATATAAGAAGGGCTTGTTGTTTGTAGTAAGCTCATGACCTGTTTTACTCTTAATACATCTATTCTATCCGCTTTTACATGTAGCATTGAACTCTGTGTCATTGAGCCAATAATCTTATGTGTGCTTTGTGCACATATATCTGCCCCTGCTTCCATAGCTGATATTGGTAATTTCTCATTAAATTTCAAATGGGGACCATGTGCCTCGTCTACCATCAAAATTGCTCCATAGTCATGGACAATTTCAGCAATTTTAACAATATCTGCTGATACACCATAATAGGTGGGATTTATAATTAAAACAGCCTTTGCATCGGGATTATCTTTAAGTGTTTTTTCTACTGCTTCCGGTGTAACATTAAGAGCAACGCCTATATTTTTGTCAACCTCTGGCTGCATATAAACAGGCACTGCTCCGCTTAAAATTATTCCAGAGGTAACCGATTTATGAATATTTCGAGGTACAATAATTTTTTCATTTTCACCCATAACACTTAAAATCATAGCCTGTATAGCTCCTGATGTCCCGTGAATACAAAAGAATGTAGCATCAGCACCGAAAGCATCTGCTGCTAATTCTTGAGCTTCCTTTATAGGACCGGTTGGCTTATGAAGGCTGTCAACTTGCTTAAATACAGTAACATCCATTGATAAAACATTTTTTCCAACAAATTCTAAAAAATTTTTTTCCATTCCTTTTCCTTTTTTATGCCCCGGAACATGAAAAGGTATCGTGTTATTATTGACATATTCCATTAGAGCATCAAACAATGGGGTCTTTTCATGATTTAAATTTTTCAACTTGATTAACACCTTCTTTCATAAGTTTTGGCTCAGAATAAAAGCCTGAACCACGATGCAAAAAGGATCAGGGCTTTAAAACATTAATTATTTTCCTTTTTTGTTTTCAATTTATTATAAGATATATTTATTCATATTTCAATAAAAAATTTATAATTTATTTTTTTCTATAATTATAATATGCAGTATTATAAAAAACTGCGAAAGCAATAAACTCCATGAATATTACCTTTGTTTCATAATTATATCCAATATACATTAAATATTGATTAAAAACAGAACTTTATATTATAATGAATATGAAAGTGCGTGAAATAAATATATATAAGGAGAATATAAAAATATGAACACAGTAAGAAGAATTTTTGTGGAAAAAAAGCCTGAATTTAATATTGATGCTTTTAAACTCTATCATGATTTAAAAGAAAATCTTAATATTAAAGGGCTTAAAGGTTTAAGGTTATTAAACAGATATGATATTTCAGGAATTTCAGAGAAGGATTATTTAAAATCCTTAAATACCATCTTCTCTGAACCTAATGTTGATACACTATATGAAGAACAATTTGATATCGAAGAAGGTGACATAATATTTGCTGTCGAATATCTCCCTGGACAATATGACCAAAGAGCAGATTCTGCCGAACAATGTATTCAGATCATTACAGAAGGCAAAAAACCTATTATTCGTACTGCAAGGGTTATTGTATTAAAAGGCAATATAAAAAATGAGGAATTGCTTAAAATTAAGGAATACTGCATAAATACCGTTGATTCACGTGAAGCATCCTTGGAAAAGCCAGACACACTTGAGATTGAAATCAAACGTCCTGATAATGTAGAAATACTTGAGGAATTTATTAACATGGATGATTCTGCTCTTGAATCTTTAATGAAAAAACTAAATCTTGCAATGAGCTTTGAAGATTTTAAATTCTGTCAAGAGTATTTCAAAAATACCGAGTTAAGAAATCCAACAATAACAGAAATAAGAGTTATTGACACATACTGGTCTGACCACTGCCGGCATACTACATTTCTTACAAAAATCAATAATATTAAAATTATTGACAGCAAATATACAATTCCAATCAAAGAAGCCTTTGGTGAATATATTAAATCACGAAAATATGTTTATGATGATACGGATAGAAACATATGCCTTATGGACATTGCTACAATAGGTATGAAAGAACTTAAAAAAAGAGGAATCCTTGATAATCTTGATGAATCTGAAGAAATAAATGCATGCAGTATCATATCAGATGTTGATATGAATGGCAAAACAGAAAAATGGCTTATTATGTTTAAAAATGAAACCCATAACCATCCAACCGAAATAGAACCCTATGGCGGCGCAGCCACATGCCTTGGCGGTGCTATAAGGGATCCATTGTCAGGAAGATCGTATGTATATCAGGCAATGCGGGTAACCGGCAGTGGAGACCCAAGAAAAAAAGTCGAGGATACCCTCCCCGGAAAACTACCCCAAAGAAAAATAACAACAGAAGCTGCACATGGTTATAGTTCTTATGGAAACCAAATAGGTCTATCCACCGGTCATGTCGCAGAAATTTATGATGAAGGATTTATTGCAAAAAGAATGGAAATAGGTGCTGTAATTGGCGCTGTCCCAAAAGAAAATGTTGTAAGGAAGAAACCGAAAGAAGGCGATGCAATAATATTACTTGGGGGCAGAACGGGAAGAGATGGCTGCGGAGGTGCTACAGGATCTTCAAAAAAACATACGAAAGAATCCATAGCAACATGCGGAGCAGAGGTACAGAAAGGTAATCCAATTACAGAAAGAAAAATACAAAGACTTTTTAGAAACCCTCATGTCAGCAGATTGATAAAAAAATGCAATGATTTTGGAGCAGGCGGTGTATCTGTTGCAATAGGTGAATTAAGCGATGGATTAATTATAGACTTAGACAAAATTCCTAAGAAATATGAAGGACTTGATGGTACAGAACTTGCTATTTCAGAATCTCAGGAACGAATGGCAGTTGTAGTTGATAAAAAAGATGTTGAAAAATTTATCATGCTGGCAAAAGAAGAAAATTTAGAAGCAATAGAAGTTGCTTCAGTTACAAATGACAGAAGAATGAAAATGCTGTGGCAAGGTAAAACAATTGTAGATATAAGCCGGGATTTCCTTAATACAAATGGTGTTACACAAGAAACAAATGTTGTTATAAATCCTATAGATAATGAAAGTTATTTTGAAAATTCACTTTCAAGGCTTAATCATAATACCTGCCTTAAAGAAGAATGGCTGTCAAATCTGGCAGATTTAAATGTATGCAGCCAGAAGGGTCTTGTTGAAATGTTTGATAGTACAATAGGGGCAGGTACGGTACTTTTGCCTTTTGGCGGCAAATATCAGGATACCCCTGTTGAAGGAATGGCTGCTAAAATACCTTTAATAGATGGAGAAACAAATACAGGCACATTAATGGCGTTTGGATATAATTCTAAACTTTCAACATGGAGTCCCTTCCATGGGGCAGTTTATGCTGTTGTTGAAGCAGTTTCAAAGATAGTCGCAATGGGCGGTAATTATAAAACCATAAGACTTACATTGCAGGAATATTTCGAAAAACTGGGGAAGAACCCCTCTAAGTGGGGTAAACCCTTCAGTGCCCTTTTAGGTGCCCTTTACGCTCAAAAAATGTTTGGAATACCTGCAATAGGCGGTAAAGACAGTATGTCAGGTACTTTTATGGATATGAATGTACCACCGACCCTTGTGGCTTTTGCAATGGATGTAATAAATGTTAATAATGTGATTTCTCCAGAATTTAAAAAATATGGCAGCAGAGTAATATTAATACCTGTCAAAAGAGATGAAAGAGAATTACCCGATTTCAATTCTTTAATGATGAATTTTAACAAAGTAAATAAGCTGATTAAAGAAAATAAGGTATTGGCAGCATATAGCGTAAAATATGGCGGTCTTGCTGAATGTATAACTAAAATGTCCTTTGGAAACAGAATAGGCTTTAAATTTGAAAAAGAAATGAGCAAAAAAGATTTATTTCTACCAGAATATGGGTCAATTGTATTAGAAATAGACGATGCCGTTGATATTGAAAATGAATTATCTGATATCGGATTTATTTTATTGGGACATACAATATCTGATAAATCAATATACTTAAATAATACTGAAATAACACTATATGAGGCTTATAACGCATGGCAGATTCCACTGGAAAAAGTCTTCCCTGTAAAAATAAATCCTGTAAAAGAGAAACCTGAAATTATAAAATATGACAACAGAATAATACGCCCTGTTTCAACTTCATTTGCTAAACCAAGGATTTTAATACCAGTTTTCCCGGGAACAAACTGCGAATATGACAGCAAAAGAGCATTTGAAAAAGCGGGGGGTATTGTAGATATTGTAGTGTTTAGAAATCTTTCAGGAGATGATATTAAAGATTCGATTAATAATCTTGTAAAAGCTATTAATAATTCTCAAATCGTAATGCTTCCGGGTGGATTCAGCGCAGGTGATGAACCTGACGGCTCAGGGAAATTCATAGCAGCTGTATTCAGAAATCCTTTTGTTAAAGATGCTGTAATGGATTTGTTGAAAAATAGAGATGGATTAATCTTAGGCATTTGCAATGGATTTCAAGCATTGATCAAATTAGGACTTCTTCCATTTGGTGAAATAAAGGATATCGAGGAGGATTCTCCTACCTTAACAAATAATACAATTGGGCGCCACGTATCCTGCATGGTTAGGACAAAAATTACATCAACATTATCACCTTGGTTTAATAATGTCAAATTAGGAGATATTCATACAATAGCAGTATCACATGGTGAAGGAAGATTTATAGCAAAGGATGAGACTTTACAATTATTGAAAGATAATGGGCAGATTGCAACACAATATGTTGATATTAACGGAAATCCAACACTGGAAATGCCATATAATCCCAATGGTTCTATCTGGGCAATAGAAGGCATAACAAGCCCCGATGGAAAAATACTTGGCAAAATGGGGCATTCTGAAAGAATATGTTCAAATGTAGCAAAAAATATACCCGGAAATAAAGACCAGAAAATATTTGAAGCCGGTGTAAAATATTTTGGTTAAATAATTATAAATAGAAAGATGTGATAATTTATAAATTATCGCACCTTTCTATTATTTTCTCATCCCACTTTGGTTTAGGTCCTCTTAAATATGAAATAAACGTAGCAATCAAACTAAATATCATTGAAATAAAAAATGCCTCTCTAAGCCCTGAAACAAATTGTGAAATTGCAATCCCCTTTGAGCCTACCTGCGTTCCTACAAATAAACCCTGCAATGCTTCAGGTGAAATACTTGACGAAACGATTCCCATTGATAATGCTATACTGATTACCATACCCGCATTGTTCATCATTGTTCTTGTACCAGCAGCAATTCCTCTCTTATCGGCTGGAACTGTACCCATGATTTCGCTGGTGTTTGGTGAAAAAAACATACCGGAACCAGCACCTATTACCATCATCCAAATAATCAATTCAATTAACGAAGTATGTGCAGTTATTCTCATTAATCCCATAAGTCCAATTGATGATATTAACAATCCCAAAGAACTTAACACCCTTGCACCATACTTATCGGAAAGCCAACCACTTATTGGAGATACAACCACCATTGACATTGCAAAAGGTGATAAAAATATACCTGCTTTAAGCGGATCCATGCTTTTTATCCCCTGTAAATAAAAAATTAAAAGAAAAGTTACAGCGCCTCTTGCAATGCCATTTAAAAGATTGCTGGCAAAAGCAAAAGCCAATATCCTTGTCTTAAAAAGCCGTAAATCTAACATAGGTTCCGGTGTTGTATTTTCAATATATACAAAAATGCTTAGCAGAATGATTGATACAATAAACAAGGTACTAATAAATGGATTTAACCATCCTATAAAACCTCCAAAAGACAACGCAATAAGAAACAAAAGCATACCTATGGTAAACATCACAGTACCTTTTAAATCAAAGCTCTGTCGCTTTGATTTAATATTAGGTTCTTTTAATTGTATCCATGCCCATAACGTACCAATAATACCAAATGGAACATTTATATAAAAGATGCTTCTCCATCCAAAATTCATTAGAAGACCGCCTAAGATAGGACCAATAACAGAAGCAATTCCTATTGCCATACTGTTAATCCCTAATGCTTTACCAAGTTCTCTTTTGGGGAATGCATCTGTTACAATTGCCGTACTATTTGTAACCATTAAAGAGCCTCCAACAGCCTGAATAATCCTATATATAAGCAGTTGGACACCACTATTTGATAAACCGCATAACAATGATGAAAATGTAAATATCCCAAAACCTACTACATATAATTTCTTTCTACCTATCATATCAGCAATTCTTCCTATTGATGGCACAAGTATAGTAAGTGCAAGCATATAACCCATAACAACCCACATTATAATACCCATATTTGTATTCAAACCCTTCATGATATCAGGCAAAGCAATCAACAGCATACTCCCATTTAATACGGAAAATAAAGCACCAAGTGTTGTACATGACAGAGCAATCCATTTATATTTAATATTTTTCATTTTTTAGTCCCCCTTTATATTGCCAATATTCCCCTTTATTTTAATTAATTTTTGTAAAATTTCATTGCACTTTACTTCAGTATTTTTTATGGTTTCTTCTTTCTTTTTTATAAGTTGAATTAAATTTTCCATCATAACAATTGCATTATCAACCATTGAAACTTCTGAAACATCACCAGTTAATACTTCTTTTACATTTTTTTCAAGTTCTAATATATATTTTATATCCTTTAATGTAAAACCTAAGCTTTCTTTTAATTCTTTTATTTTATTTATTTTTTCAAGGTCTTCATCTGAATATATCCTATATCCCGAATCTGCTCTTTTAGGAATAATAAGATTTATTTCTTCATAATATCTCAATGCCCTTTTAGTAATACCAGTTTTTGCTGCAATCTCATCAATTTTAAAATATCTTTTCTCCATCGATTATACCTCCAAAAGTATTATAAACTACATTAACATTTACGTCAAGGTTAATATTTTGCTTTAACTTTATTTTAAATAAAAACAAGATAAAAAGTTTTAAAAACTTCTCATCTTGTTTTTATTTAAACAATAATAATTTTCTACTTTGTTAAGCCTAATTTTTTAAGCGGATTTTCTTCTGGTTGTGCATAATCAGTAGCTACCTCACCCGGTTTTAACTCAAATGTCTTTGTTTGTTCAAAATTCCTAAGAATATCCTTAAAATACCTTTAAGGTTTTATTTTTTCTATTCTGCCATTTGGACAGATCAACATATGCTTTAAATCCATTTCGTCGTACCAATAACCTCGGCTGTTAATAAAACGCTTTTTAAATTGTTCTCCACTTGGAAATACAATAGCACCTATCAAATCAACACCTGCATCAAAAAGTGCCTTCGGATAGAATGTATTGGTAGGACCCATCATCATAACAAAGCGTGCATTTTTAGTAAACTCAAGAAGTGGCAAAACGGTGTCATTAGCTATGGTCATACCTGTCATTATTACAACATCAGCATTCTCTAAAACTTCCTTGCTCTTAGAAGATGGAAAAACTCTTAAATTTGTATTCTCAGGTTTTGCTTTATATATTTCAAAATCACCGATTGGCTCTAACTCTAAAATGTTTACTTCTTTAACAAAAGTTGAAATATGTGCAACAAAACCATAAAAGTATCCAACAAAAGCTACAACATCTTTCCTATCGATTAAACCTAAATCCAAAATAGCCGATAGGGCTGGCTTTGATAGCGTTTTTGCATCAAAACCATAGACTTTTAAAGTATTTTCATCCCATATAAATTTATGTGATAATGCTGCAATAATTGAAATTATTAAAGAAATGTCAAACATTCTCATATTGCCTTGTTCTAACCTGTTTAAAACTTCATAAGCATCAAGATTTATGACCTCTTTAAGAAAAGACAAATCGATTGGTACATCAAAACCATTGTTGCCCATTCCACAACCTACATACCTATCTTCACAAATTACATAGCTAAAAGTCCATGGTGTGAAAAGGCGTGTTGAACGGGTTACCATAACATCTGTTAATTTGCCTTTGGCATCTAAAGCCCTTAATTCATCAATGGTTCTCTTTATAATCTCATAACTCATTTTCATTAATTACCCCCTTTCAGCTTTTTAAAATCACCCTTTATACCCATTTCAATCCATTTATTTTTAACTGCCAAGGTCCAATTTCTTAAACCCACTTAAACTCTTTTCCATATCTTGATACAAAGGTTTACCCAGAAGAAACTTGTAAATATCATCAGCTTTTTGTTCCGGGTTAATATCTTTAAATTGTTCAGGAAATATCACTTTCCCGTTCCAATAGGCATCTGCTATTGCATTCTCAATGTTTACATCGTAGCAAACATATGGTAACTGTGTATAAACTTGCCCTTCTTTAACTGCTTTTATGGATTGATAAAACTGAGGATTTTTTTTATAATCATCTTTCACTAAAGAAAGTCCAAATTCATCAATAAAAATGATGTCTGGATCCCAATTTAAAAGTTTTTCCCTATCAATTATGATGCTTCCTGTTTTACCAGTTTCATCAGCAACATTTTTGGCATTAATAAGATTTAAAGGTCTATACTTGCCTTGGGTACTCTCAATGCCATGTACTCCATAAAAACCTATTCCACTTATATAAACTTTAGGCTTTTTATTATCTGGAATTTTATTTGTTCTGCTACTCAAATCTTGTTCACATCTCTTAAGATAAGAAACCACTTCTTGTACCCTTTTTTCTTTATCTATGATCCTACCGATGATTTGCAATGATTTGTATACATCTTCAGTAAATGCACATTTATCACCATATTTTAATGCAACAACAGGGATATGCGTTTGTGCTTGCAGTTTATCCGAATCCATATCTCCATAATGGACATAAAGTATTACATCCGGTTTAAGTTTAATTATCTCTTCAGCATTTAAGCTATTCCCTTTACCAACTTGCGGTAAATTTTTTAACTCTGGGTGAGCCAAAAGATACGGTTTATAAGCATCAGAAAATTTTGATGATAAAGTTTCAATACCTACCACATTGTCTAATCCATCCAGATAAGAAATAAGCCGTGTAGCGCTCTCATTAACTGATACTATTTTCTTGGCTGGAATAGGAACCTCAACCTGACGACCAATTACATCGGTAATAACAACTTTCTGAGGTTCTGAAACCGATGATTTTGTCGTCTGGCTTGACTTATTAGCTCCACATCCAGATAATAAAGAAAGCAGCAAAACAAAAACCATCAAAAAGCAAAGTTTCTTTTTCATTTGACATAACCTCCCGCATATAATTAATTCTTTTAATATTATTAAACCTCTTTAAACCTTATTTTTCTTCCTCAATAACAGAAGCCTGGTCTTTATTGCTTAAAAACATTTCCGTATACTTCATTTCCTTTCCTGTAAAAACCGGATAGGTAAACTGCATTCCTTTTTCTTTAAGCATCACTGATAAAGGCTTTGCCTTTTCATAATCCATTTCTCCATCTTTATCAAAGAAGGAGTCGTTTACCTCAAGATGAATTACCTTGCCGATTACAATGGAATAATTTTTCCTGCTTATCTCCTCTACCAATGAGCATTCTGCCCATGCTATGCAACCATCGATTCCAGGAGCTTTTACCTTTTGAGAAATACGTGGCTTTAAGCCTGCCTTTTCAAACTCATCAACATCCGGAGGATAATCCCGTGATGAAATCACAATAGCTTCAATCATATCTACAGTTGGTACATTGACTACAAATTCCCCTGTCTCGCGAATATTATTTAATGTATCACGTTTAATCCATGATGCAATTGCTATATCGTCAAGCGGTCTTAATACCGGCATTACACATGACCATGGAGCAGCATTCCTTACTCCATCCTTTCCAATAGTTGAAATCAGTACAACCGGAAGCGGCATTACCTGTTCTCTCTTACGTGGTTCAAGTATCATGATTTAACCCCCTTTTTTTATAATACATGGTGAATTTTGCTCAGTTTATGTTATGTTTTTTTATAATAATAACACGATGTCAGACATGTGTCAAGTATAAAATAATTATGATTTTTTGCTAGTGAAAATAAAGCGCGGGGAGGAGAGAATAAAATTTCCTCTCCTCGCTGAGTTAAAATTAAGGCATTACCACAATATAATCTTATTTTATCCATGCCTTTTCCAAACTCGGCTTGAAAAATGAATCTAATTTTAAATCTTGTATTTCCTTTCTTGTTGCATATAAGCATACATCATTATAAATAGGAGAAAGTGGTACATCCTTTGCAACCAAACGCTGCAGCTTATCGTAAAGCTCCTTTCTTTTTGATAACTCTGGCTCAACGGCTGCCGCATCAATAATGCGATCAGCTTCCGGGTTATTGTATCCGATGCCACGCAGTACATTCATCTGCCCTTTAGAATATATCCACCTTCCGAAGAAAAAGTCAGGATCTCCAGTCATTAATGTATAAGGAGTCAGGGTAAGGTCATAATCACCTTTTTTGACTGCATCTTTCCATGCGCCCATCTCAAGCATCTTTAGACTAACATCAAAACCAAGATTTTTTAATTCTGACTGCATTATTTCTGAAATCGCTTTATAAGGCCAACGATTAGCCAATGATGTATTAATAACAAAAACTGCCTTATGGGGTATCTCACTTTTTGTCTTATTCATAATTTCATCAGCCTTATTTTTATCATACTTCCAAAGTCCCTTAACCACCCAAGTTTTAGCCAATGGTGTAAAAATAGTATCTGCCGGTTCTCCATAACCCTCCATAACTTTATTAACAAGCTGTGAACGATCTATGGAAAAACTTACTGCCTGTCGAAGATTTACATCATTAAAGGGAGCCTTCTTATTATTAAAAATAAGATAATGAGTAGTGGTTACTGGTCTTGAAAGCAGAACTAAGTTAGAATCATTTTTAATAATATTAGCCTGCTCAGGCAAAACACCTCCTACATCAGCTATTGCCTGAATCTCTCCAGTTTGTAATGCTGAAAGTCGAGTAGATGGATCTGGAATAATTTTAAATGTTACCTTCAACAACTTGACTTTACCACCCCAATAATTATCGTTACGAGTCACCGTTAGTTTTTCGCCTTTTTTATAATCCTCAAATTTAAATGGGCCAGTTCCATAAGGATGTACAATTTTGCCTTCTGAATCAAAACTTTGGGGACTAAAAATAGGGCATCCAAAATAGGCTACTTTGGCAGGAAATGCCGGTTCAGGTTTTTTAAAGATAAACCGTACCTCATGATCATTAACTGTTTCTATTTTTTCCAAGTTTAAAAATGTTCCGTAATCATCCAATTTAGGATGCTCTTTGAATCTCATTACATTTTTAATAACTGCTTCAGCATTTAACAAGCTTCCATCGTGAAATTTTATACCTGAACGTATAGTAAATGTCCATACCTTGTTAGTATTATCGGGAAGAAATTTTTCAGCCAACTGTGGTTTTGGCTCCAATTTTTCATTTAGATAAGTAAGGCTTTCCCATACATTTGTGCTTCCATGAACAAAATCACTGCTGTCCGGACCATCATAAAAATCTCTTCCTATACCTATAACTAATTCTTGAGGCTTGGAAGAAATCGTCCCTGTTTGTTTGCAACAACCGGATAAAGAACCAGCAAAAACTATCAAGGCGATTAGCCATATTAAAATGAATTTTGCTTTGTTAAACATAAAAACTCTTCCTTTCTAAATAATCTACTTTTTAGAGAATAGAAACTTTTCCATATGCTGTGTTTTCGTGAACCGTTTTCATTAAGCCTTAGTTTAAACTCCTGTGATTGCCAAAACTCATAAGGACTTTGCAGGTATCTTTGGGTATGAAGATAAATAACTTCATACCCGTTTTTTTTTGCAAAATTCTTCAGAGGCTTTAAAGAGCTGTGTCCCAATTCCTCTCCTGCGGTATCTTTTATCTACAAAACATCTTATTTTGCCGTCTTCATTAAAAGCAGCAAAATACCATTAATTGGCGTTTTAACATATGTCTTATCACAATTCAAAAGGTCTTGATCTAAAACAGGATAAATCCCCCTGTCATAAACCTCTTTAAACATTAAAAAGGCAAATTCGACTGCTTTTTGTATGTCTTTTTCATCTTATACCTTAATAAATATTCCTGTATCTTTTGCCATACAACCTCCCTTTAAAATATTACGTGATAAATGTACAATTTGTATAAAACTGGATTTTTTAACTTAGATGACATGCAACAAAATGCCCTTTCATCACCTCCTTTAATGTAGGTTCATACTGACGGCAAACCTCTTTGGCTTTGGAGCAGCGAGGGTGAAATCTACAACCTGTAGGCGGTTTTGCCGCATCAGGAGGCTCACCCTTTAACAACTGTTTTTGTGTTGTTTTCTGCTTTGGATCAGGCTCCATTATTGCATTCAAAAGTGCTATTGTATATAGATGATATGCCTTTGATTCAAGGTCTTTTGCCGGCAGTATCTCAACAATTTTACCAAGATACATCACTGCTACTCTATCTGACAAGTAAGTTACTGCAGCTAAGTCATGGGAAATAAAGAGATAAGACAAGCCCAAGCGTTTTTTCAAATCTCGAAACAGATTTAAAATTTGAGCACGTATGGAAACATCTAAACTGGAAACGGGTTCATCGCAAACTATAAATTCTGGCTGCAGAGCCAGTGCACGAGCAATATTAATGCGCTGCCTCTGACCTCCGCTGAATTCATGAGGATATTGAAATGCATGTTCCGCTTCTAAACCGACAAGCATTAATAGTTCACCTACACGTTCTCGTCGCTTTTCTCTTTCGGTGCCAAAATTAGCTAAGGGTTCCTCAATGATTGTCCCCACAGTCATACGAGGATTAAGAGAGGAAAAAGAATCCTGAAAAATAATCTGGAAACGGCGTCTCTGATTTCGTAGGGTTCTCCCTTTTAAACCAGTGATTTCAACACCATCGAATAAAATTTTACCGTACGTAGGTTCCTCTAACCGAACTATTAAACGCCCTAAAGTGCTTTTGCCACAACCGCTTTCTCCCACCAAACCCAATGTCTCTCCTTTCTCCATAGAAATAGAAACATCATCTACCGCATGAATCTTCCTTTTTGCAGATGTGAAAATACCTTTCTTACGTTCGTAATTTTTTACCAAATTTTTTACTTCTAAAAAACTCAACTGTTTTCTTACCTCCTAATATAATTTACGGCTTTTGAGAAAATCTTATGACATGCTGCCAGATGACCTGATTCGACCTCAAGCAGCTTTGGTTTTTCTCCTCTGCATTCCTTATCTGCTTTAGTACACCTTGAAAAGAATGCGCAATAACTCGGAAGATTTAAAAGTTTAGGAGGCTGACCATTAATCGGAATTAGTTCTTTCTTTCCTATCCGCGGTACAGAACGAAGCAATGCCTGAGTATATGGATGAACAGGATCTTCAAAAATCTCTGTTGCTAAACCATACTCCACAATGGAACCTGCATACATTACCGCCACCTCATCTGCCATTGCTGCTACAACTCCTAAGTCATGAGTAATGAGAATAATTGCCATTCCTATCTCTTCTTGCAACCGTTTCATCTCCGATATGATTTGGGCTTGAAGTGTAACATCTAAAGCAGTGGTAGGTTCATCTGCAATCAAAAGTTTCGGGCTCATTAAAAGTGCCATTCCCATCATTACACGCTGGCGCATGCCTCCTGAAAGCTGAAAAGGATATTGCCGCATAAGATACTCCGGATCCGACAATCCCATACGAGAAAGGATAGCCGCCGATTGCAACTTTGCATCATTTATAGATATGTTTACGTGTGAAATTAGGGTTTCCACAAGTTGTGTCCCAATTGTTAAAACAGGATTTAGAGAGGTTAAGGGATCTTGGAAAACCATAGCAATTTCCTTACCTCGTATCTTCTGCAATTTATTAGATGGGAGTTTAAGTAAGTCACGGCCTTTAAACCAAACTTCTCCAGAAACAATCTCCCCCGGTGGTTCAATCAGTTTTAAAATAGATAGTGCTGTAACGCTTTTACCGCACCCGCTCTCACCTACCAATCCTAAGGTTTTTCCAGCTTTCACTTTAAAAAATATATTATCTGCAGCCTTAATAAAGCCTTGTCTTGTCTTAAAACAAGTAGTTAGATTATTAACTTCTAATATGGAAATATTAGTCAAAAAATCATCTCCCGATTTAATAATTCAGACTAATGTATGCTCAAAAAATAATTTCTTTCGGATCTAAAGCATCCCTCAATCCATCTCCTAAAAAGTTAAATGCTAAAACCACTGTCATAATACATATACCTGGACAAATCATAAGATGCGGTGCTATTTGCATATAAGGGCGTGCATCATTCAACATTGCTCCCCACTCTGGCTTAGGCGGCTGTGCGCCAAGACCTAAAAAAGACAGTCCGGAAATCGCTAACATTAAGCTTCCCATCTCCATTGTAGCTAAGACAACAATAGGTGATATAACATTAGGCAATATATGTCGTATTACTATCTTCAATTCATTTGTGCCAGAGGCTTCAGCCGCTAAGATAAACTCCTTCTCCTTTATTGAAAGAACCATTCCACGTACGACCCTTGCATATCCAACCCACCATATCGCAATAACGGATATCATAACATTAAGAAGCCCTGGGCCTCTAATTCCAGCAATAACAAGTGCCAAGATCAGATTTGGAAAAGCCAGCAAGATATCAATAATCCTCATAATGGTGTTATCCACCCATCCACCATAATATCCCGCTATTATGCCAAGTGGAATACCAATCATCATAATAGCCAATAAAGCTAAAACAGAAGTTGTTAAAGTAACCCTTGCTCCATATATCAACCGGGATAAAAGACAGCGTCCTAAGTGGTCAGTACCAAGGGGATATTGTATACATGCCGGTGCAAGACGATGCTGAAGGTCCACCTTTGTTGGGTCATTGGGTGCAATATAAGGTGCAAAAACTGCCATTGTAACTACAAATATGATTATGATAAGACCTAAAACAGCCAATTTGTCTTGAAAAAGTCTGTTTGCCGCATCAACCATTAAACCAGATACCTTTTTCCTTTTTCGAATTGTATCGTTAGCAGCAATAATTTTATTTATAGAAAACATTAGTTAATCCCCTCCTAAACGAATGCGGGGATCAATGAAAAAATAAGAAATATCAACGATTAAATTTATAAGAACAAAAATAACTGCCATGAAAAGTGAATATCCTTGAATAACCGGATAATCCCTGTTAAATATAGAATCTACTGCAAATTTTCCCACTCCGGGCCAAGCAAAGATCGTTTCAATAATTACCGCACCACCCAGTAAATGCCCAAAACTCATGCCGAAAAGGGTTACAGCCGGTAAAAGAGCATTTTTTAATGCATGTTTTCCAATGACCCATTTTTCTAAAAGTCCTTTTGCCCGTGCAACCTTAATATAATCCTGTTTCATAACATCAAGCATTCCTGCTCTAAGTATCCGTGCATATATAGCAGCCACTCCAAACCCCAATGTTATTGTCGGAAGCACAAGATGTTGAATACCTCCCATGCCCATTACAGGAAGCAGTCTTAATTTCACAGCAAAAAAATAAATAAGCATAAGTCCCAGCCAAAACCCAGGCATCGAAGCACCTAAAAGCGCAAAAATACGACTTAAATGGTCAAGAAGATTATTACGAAAAAGTGCGGAGATTATTCCTGCCAACAGTGCGATAAATATCACAAAGACCATAGCAGAACAAGCAAGTTCAAAAGTTGCCGGGAAACGGGAAAGAATTTCTTCACTTACAGATTGACCGGTACGAAATGATTTGCCTAAATTACCATGTAATACTTTCCATAGCCATCGCCCATACTGAATGTAAAGGGGATTATTTAAGCCTAGTTCCACCCTGAGGGCTTCCACAGCTTCCCTTGTAGGTTCCACTCCTCCCGAACGCAAAATCAATTCTGCCGGGTCTCCTGGTGCAAAATTGATTAATCCAAAGGTGATTATAGATACTCCAAACATAACCGGAACCATATAAAGAAGTCGTTTTGAAATAAACTGCCACATTAAGAACACCCCCTTATATTAAAAAATCTGATTTTTTTAATATAAATAACAGAAGTTATTCCATCAAGACAAGGTGAGGTAGATTTATTATCTATAATCGCATATCCAGCATTAGTTAACACCATGAAATCTCCTTTATCTCCTAAGGTTTTTAAAGCAAACTTTGCTGTTTGTTCAGCTAATACTCGTAATAAATTATATTCACTTGTCGTTTTTTGAAAAATATTTGAAGTAACAACTTCAACATTTCCCGTTTCATCATTCCATTTAACTTGTGCTCCTAATGCTTCTGCCACAAGCTTTAGAGGAATCATTTTTTTATCAAACATAAGTAATGGTTCAACATCAATAGGTTTATTTTCCCCATTTATTACTATTTCTTTCTTCCCAATAATTAATTTTATATTAACATTTTTATCTTGTATTGTTATGGTTTGTGTTATTGGTTCCCATTTAACTTCTGCTCCAAAAGTGTCAGAAAAAAATTCTGATGATACCATTGCTCGATCATTTACTATAATCGAAGAACTATTATCTTTATCTGTAGGTATATAATTAATTCTTTTAATATTATTAAACCTCTTTAAACCTTATTTTTCTTCCTCAATAACAGAAGCCTGGTCTTTATTGCTTAAAAACATTTCCGTATACTTCATTTCCTTTCCTGTAAAAACCGGATAGGTAAACTGCATTCCTTTTTCTTTAAGCATCACTGATAAAGGCTTTGCCTTTTCATAATCCATTTCTCCATCTTTATCAAAGAAGGAGTCGTTTACCTCAAGATGAATTACCTTGCCGATTACAATGGAATAATTTTTCCTGCTTATCTCCTCTACCAATGAGCATTCTGCCCATGCTATGCAACCATCGATTCCAGGAGCTTTTACCTTTTGAGAAATACGTGGCTTTAAGCCTGCCTTTTCAAACTCATCAACATCCGGAGGATAATCCCGTGATGAAATCACAATAGCTTCAATCATATCTACAGTTGGTACATTGACTACAAATTCCCCTGTCTCGCGAATATTATTTAATGTATCACGTTTAATCCATGATGCAATTGCTATATCGTCAAGCGGTCTTAATACCGGCATTACACATGACCATGGAGCAGCATTCCTTACTCCATCCTTTCCAATAGTTGAAATCAGTACAACCGGAAGCGGCATTACCTGTTCTCTCTTACGTGGTTCAAGTATCATGATTTAACCCCCTTTTTTTATAATACATGGTGAATTTTGCTCAGTTTATGTTATGTTTTTTATAATAATAACACGATGTCAGACATGTGTCAAGTATAAAATAATTATCATTTTAAATAATTTTTATCAATTCAACATATCATAAATAAAATTTATCCTTAATACATTTTAATATATAATGCCTGCTTAAAAATAATTGGAGGTAAAAAGATGTTCACAGCTTTATTTTATTTTATTATAGGCATAGCAGTTTTTATTGCAGGTATTCTTACTTTGACATCTAACCTAAGAAGTATTTCTAAAAACAAAGTCAAATATTTTATAGATAAATTTACTGTCAATAAGAGTATGTCAATAATTATTGGATTTTTTACTACACTTATCCTGCAAAGCAGCAGTATTGTCAGCATTCTTGCCGTAGGAATGGCAGATGCGGGACTTTTAAATCTTTACAGTGCTGCAGGCATAATAATGGGTTCAAATATTGGTACAACAATAGCTGTACAATTATATGCCTTTAATTTATTTCATCTCGCACCTTATGCAGTTTTAGCCGGTTCAATACTTCATTTTCAAAAAAAAAGCTTGAAATTAAAATTAATAGGAAACACAATATTAGGATTCGGAATTATATTTTATGGACTTGAAATAATGAACTTATCTGCTGTACCCTTAAGACATTTTGAAAACATTACTTTATTTCTCGATAAGTTATCAAATCCGATGATTGCAGTAATTACAGGTATAATTGCAGCATTAATTATGCAGTCCAGTAATATCGGTATTGCCATGATGCAGTCACTTGCATCATCAGGTATTTTATCTTTATCAAGTATTATACCTGTTGTTTATGGTTTAAATATTGGAACTTGTTCAGAAGCAATTATTATGAGCTTTACAACAAACAAAGAAGGTAAAAAAATAGCTCTTTTTAATATCTTTTTCAATATAGCCGGCACAATAATTTTCATGCCTTTTACACAATATTTTGCTGTTTTTCTCAAATTTCTTTCTCCTGAAAATCCTGCAAGGCAGATAGCCAATGCTCATATGCTCTTTAATATTTTATCAATTATTTTTATAGTTCCAATTATAAGGTATATTTTCATTCTTATTGATAAATTAATTAATTTATTTTATTAAAATCGCTCCTATTATTTCTCATTTGCATAAAATATTTAATTTGTTCCACAAGCTTATCATAGGACTATAAAAGATACTTACAACTTTACTTAGAGGTTCTATTGTTAAATCAAACATCCATAAAAGGTACATAACATAACTTATAGAAATAAAGATAAAGGATATAATCAATTCCTTCCATTTTTTCTCTTTAAAGAGTGGTAAAAATACTATTACTGATATTATTATGAAAATAACAGTAAGAATAATTAATTTTAACATTTTTGTCCCTCCAATCTAAAATTTATTATTTCATTTACTATTGAATATTATTTATTTTTTTACAAATAATAGATATATCAATGTAAAATGGAAGGATATAGTATGTTTGAAAATATGAAAAAAAATGAGATAACCTCAGAAAAAAAAATATCCATAAAACAACTTATATATATCATAGTTACAATTGTTATTACTACAGAAAGTGTATTTCTTCCCTCTTTCGTAGCCTCTTACGCAAAAGAAGATTCGTGGATCTCTGTAATAATCTCAACCATTTTTAGTGCTTTAATATTTATAATATATTATAAACTGGCTATGATGTTTAAAGATCAGACTTTTTTTGAATACATTGAAAAAATCGTGGGAAAATTTATGGGAAAAATTATATCGATACTGTTCATCCTGTTCTTTCTTAATGTAATATTTGTTGTAACAAGACAACTTATAGAAATCATGGGAAACGCTTTTATGCCAAAAACACCTTCACTTGTATTTTTAGTCGTCACATTAATTCCTGTAATATATGCCGTATCAAAGGATTTCTCATCTATTGTTAAGATAAATGAAATCCTTCTTCCTTACGGATTGTTTGCATTAATTTTTATAGTAGTATTATCTTTACCAAATATAAAAATTGATAATTTTATGCCAATATTAGCAAAAGGAATTCTGCCTCCTATAATAGGCTCATTCCCAATAACCTCATGGGTACTGGAAAGTGTTATCCTCCTTGCTATTTTCCCACAAATAGAGCAAAAAGAAAAAGCCTTAAAAGGAGGGCTTTTATCAATATTAATAATTGGTTTTATCTCTTTTTTGGGTCTTATTGCAATAGGAATCTTCAGTGCCGAAGTAACTACGAATATGCAGTTTCCTTTACTTGAAGTAACCAGAAACATAAGAACAGGAATTTATACCCAGAGGTTTGACTCTCTCATTATGTCCATATGGATTGCAGGTATCTATATAAAAATCACTGTATTTACATACCTTTTTCTTAAAGGTCTCACTGAAATATTAAAATGTAATGACCAAAAATTTGCTTTGATTCCTATGGCAATTTTTCTGTCGATTTTACCTATTTATGGATGCAAAGATATGGGATATTTTTATCAATATCTTAAAAAAATCTTTACAACAGAAAATCTTATAGTAGAAATAATAATACCTTTACTACTTTTTTTAATAGCAAAAATAAAAGGGCTTGATAAAAAAGAACAAAATAATAAATAGAGTATTTTTATATTTTGTATTTTAAAAACTTAATAAAAGTCTTTGAGAATCTCATTAAGTTGTTCCACAATCTGGTTTACCTTGAAAATATTTTTTTGCATCTTTAATTTTGAAATTAATCTTCTATACTGTTTCAATGTTCCCATAATTATAATATCAGACCTATCAATGCTTAAATTCAGGCAACCATGTTCTACTGCTGTTTCTCCCCCTATAGAAAGCATTGCCTGTTTTATAATATTTGCAGCAATAGGATGTACGTCTTTAAATTTAATTACAATATAGACAGCCTTTGATGCCATAAGTTTGATCGGCACCTCATTTATATCCAATTTTTTCAATTCTTCTTCAGCATCTCTTAAATTTTTTATATGTAGAATTTCACTTT
This sequence comes from Aceticella sp. 75b-Ac, assembly GCF_056032965.2. NCBI lineage: Bacteria > Bacillati > Bacillota > Clostridia > Thermoanaerobacterales > Thermoanaerobacteraceae > Aceticella > Aceticella sp. 75b-Ac. The sequence continues at coordinate 266,865 of NZ_CM190971.1, read as the reverse complement.
CCATCTTAGTACCTGATTTATTGATCAGATATTCACCCCTTTCTTATGTGTTTTATTTAATTTCCTTTTTGTTATTGATATTATGATTGAATAATTTTTATATATATTTTTCTTTTTCTTGGACCATCAAACTCAAAAAAGAATATACCCTGCCATGTACCCAAAGCCAGCTTGCCATTTTCAATTATAAGATTTACTGAACTTCCTATCAGGGAGGCTTTTATATGTGCATCTGAATTTCCTTCTACATGCTTAAACCTTATATCAGGTATCATTTCCCTTAAACTCAGCATAATATCACACTTTACATCAGGATCGGCATTTTCGTTTATGGTAATACCTGCAGTGGTATGCGGTACAAAAACAATACAACTGCCATCCTTCACTCCACATTTTTCTATTTCACTATCTACTATGTTGGTAATATCCATCATAACTTCCCTTACAGGTGTATTGATTTCATGTATAATCACGCTAACACCTCCAAATATAATAACTTATATTTCTTAAATATTTTTAACCTGCCCCTTTTGTTTTGGTCTTGGTCCAAAATATTGATAATAATATGTTTTTATCATACCATTATACAGTTTTCTTTTTTTAGTAGCTTTTTTCCCAAATATTTTTTCAAAATCCTCATGTGATGTAAGTATATAATATGACCATGTTTCCATGTTTTTAAAGATACGTCCCATTTCTTTATAAAGCATTTCCGCCTCTTTTAATTTTCCCATTCTCTCTCCATATGGCGGATTGCAGATTATTATACCATATTTATCATCGGTTTTTAAATCCTTAATTGGAATATTCCTAAATCTTATGTATTTATCAACACCTGCTTTATGTGCATTTTCTATTGATAATTTTATTGCATTTTGTTCAATATCATATCCCTTTATATTTAAGTCGATTTCTTTTTTTATAGCCCCAGCAGCTTCTTCCCTTACATCTTGCCATAGCTTTCTATGTATCCTTCCCCATTTTTCAGAAACAAATTTGCGGTTTAAACCCGGCGCAATCTTGGCACCGATTAAAGCCGCTTCAATCGGAATTGTACCAGAACCGCAAAATGGATCAATTAAAGGTCTGTCATACCTCCAATCACTTAACATGATCAGAGCAGCAGCCAATGTCTCACGTAAAGGGGCTTCATTTGATACTGCTCTATATCCTCTTTTATGAAGCCCTTCTCCAGATGTGTCAATCATAAGAATTGCTTTATCTTTCATTAATGAGAATTTTATTTTATATGTTGGACCATTTTCATCAAACCACTCTTTTTTGTATTTTCTTTTTAGCCTTTCCACAACAGCTTTTTTTATAATCGCTTGGCAATCAGGTACGCTGTGAAGTTTAGATTTTAGCGAATAACCCTCAACAGGGAATTCGGCATTTTCAGGTATCCATTCTTCCCATGAAAGAGCCTTTGTTCCTTCAAAAAGCTCATCAAAGGTCAAAGCACTAAACTCCCCCAGTTTTACAAGAACCCTCTCAGCCGTCCTTATCCAAAGGTTTGCCCTACATATAGCTTTTTCATCACCTGTAAAAGTTACCTTTCCATCTTCTACATTTATATCTTCATATCCCAGTGCTTTTATTTCTCTTGCCGTTACCGCTTCAACGCCAAAAAGCGTCGGTGCTATAAGTTGAATATTTTCCATAATTTGTTCTCCTCTGACGTAATTTTATCACTAATTTTATTAGCACAAGTGAGAAATATATACGTTTTCCCTCTATTAATATTTTAATATTAGATTTTCTTACATAAAAATATATCCGTATATTTAGAATGTTTTATTTCACCTGTTAGAGCAAATTTCCCCTCTAAATATTCAGTAATATCATTTATATTTAGTTTAGCTTCGTGGTTTTCCCCTCTTTCATGATGTTTTCTGTCAACAAACTCTTTACCTTTTTCATTTAATTCTGTAACAAGTATAAAACCATCTTTGCTGCATACCCTTACCATCTCATCCAAAACCCTTTTGTAATCTTTCATGTGATGCATAGCATTATATGTTACAACGACACCAAAGGTTTCATCTAAAAAAGGAAGTTCATGGGCATCTCCATGAATTAAAACGATATTATCAATATTGCCTTCCTTCTTCAGATTTTCTTCAGCTTTTTTAAGAATATCAATATCGTATTCTATTGATACAACATTATAACCATACTTTGATAATGCAGCAGCCATACGTGCAGCGCCTGTTCCAACATCAAGTACCTTCCCTTTACCATGTTTCAGCATTTCAACTGCAATTTTTGCTTCGTTTTCCATATCATCATGCCTCCTCAATTTATATTCTAACATAAAACCGATTACTTTCCAGCATAAACTTACAAATTATATCTCCTTTATTTTTCCTGCCATTTTAATAATCTCCTTTTTTATTATATCTTTTAATTCAATTGGCTCAATAACCTCTGCTTCGCTTCCATATCCTAAAATCCACCTTTTGATTTCATCAAATTGCGATATTGTTTTAATGAATAAAAGACTTCCATCATCTTTCTCAATTATTTCATCAGCTCTGCACCTGTCAAATTCCTTGACAAGTCTTGCTGCATTGCCGATAAATTTAATTTTAACCAAATACTTTTTATCGCCTTTCAGAACATCCCATGAATACATATAATATTTCACTCGATCAAAACTATGGGAAATTTCAAAAGTATCCGTTAATATCTTAATATCCTTGATCCTTGAGATTCTAAAATCCCTTATTTCATTATGCATTTTGCAAAATCCAGTCAAATAATAGTATCCATTTCTCATATAAATCATGTATGGATCAACTTCTCTATCTGATACACTATCGGATGTAAACGAATAATACCTGATTTTTATTCTTTTTTTATCAAGAATAGCTTCCTCTATTATTTTTAAATCATCAACCTTTACATCTATATCGGTATTTATATCCTTCTGTATTAAAAAAGCTTTGCAAAGCCTGTCTATGTAATCATTGTATAAAGATGGAATAAATGAAATAATCCTTTCAATTAATTTGAATGCAATTTCGCCAAGTTCTGATGAAGCATATTTTCTAATTATTTCTCTAATGAAATACAACGAAAACAATTCATAAACTGAAAATATAATATTATCTATCTTGTATTTTTCAAGTTTATATTTTATTCCCCTTCCTTCTCCTTCTTCAGATATAGGAAAAATCAAGCTTAATTCATCAATATCTCTTTTAATGGTTTTTAAAGATACCTCTTCTCCAAATGACTTTGTCAGTCTTGAATATATTTGATTTATTGACATACCTTTGTTTTCCCATGATAATATCGATAATATCCTCCACTGTCTTTCAATTTGAGTAGAACCCCCATTTTTCATCATTAAAACTTTCATTCCTTCCTGCTTAAGTTCAAGGCGCAAAAATTAGTGAAAGCATCATAGTTGTCTATATCCCGTGTGTATATATAATTTGCTGACAATGAAATTTCTTTGTTCAATATTAATAATACTTCTTATAAAAAATTATACTACAATTTTAATTTTTATTAAACCCGTTAATATCTTCATAGATTATTTTCAATTAAGCTTTGTGCATTTATTTTTTTACTTGTACTGTTACTCCATTTACCACATTTATCTCCCCATCTTGATATTACCTCATCGTCTTTTATAAATTCTACTACCTCACAATGATTAGAACATCCGTTACATTCAAAGCCTAAAGCTCTATATTCAAAATCTGTTATTTCAAATCCTTTGAAATTGCTGTAGCCCCTTTTTTTTACAACTTCTTTTGCAAGGATCGCTCCACCTATTGCACCCATTATACCGTAGTATTTAGGTACATATATTTCCATCCCAAGTGCTTTTTCAAAAGCTGCCTTTATTCCCTTATTTGCAGCAACACCACCTTGAAAAACAATCGGTTCTTTTATGTCTTTACCTTTACCTACGTTATTAAGATAATTCCTTACCAGTGATTCACAAAGTCCATTTATAATATCTGGTGTTGAATAGCCCATCTGCTGTTTATGTATCATATCAGATTCTGCAAAAACCCCACATCTACCAGCTATTCTAACAGGATTTTTAGATTTTAACGCCATATCTCCAAATTTTTCAATGGGTATATTTAACCTGTATGCCTGCTGGTCGAGAAAAGAACCTGTTCCCGCTGCACACACCGTATTCATTGCAAAATCCACTACAACTCCATCTCTTAGTATAATTATCTTGGAATCCTGTCCACCTATTTCCAGCACTGTATGTACATCATTGATTAGCTTTGATGCTGCAATTGCATGTGCAGTTATTTCATTTTTGACTATATCTGCTCCTACCATCAAGCCTGTAAGTTGCCTTGCACTACCTGTTGTTCCAACGCCTTTTATCTCAGCACCCTCAGGAATCGATCCCTTTAATTCAGACAATGCATTTTGAATTGCCTTGATTGGCTGCCCCTGTGTCCTTATATATATAGAGTCTACAACATTTTCCTGATTATCAATAAGAGCAACATCTGTACTAACTGAGCCGACATCTATTCCCATATATAAATCCATTTAATACGCCTCCTTGAATTGTATTATTTAACATTTTTACCTCAAAAATATGCCTTACTCACCTTCTTATAAGCGTATAAATTGTAATTATTCGTAAAAACTACTTTTAGTATAACACATGGGGTGAAAAATATGAAAAAAAATCCACATATAATATTATTAACTATATCTTTATTGTTAAACATTTTATTTGCGCTTTTTCTATATTTGTCCATAGATAAGGGTACATTTATCCCAAGTTTCATAGTTGTAATGCTTATATCTCTGATTTTAATCGGATATGTTTTGTTTAATAAAAATATCTTTGAGTTGATGCCTGCAAATTACAAAAATGATATAAATAGTAAAGATAAAGATAATGATACAAAAATACAAATAACCTTTAATGATGTAGCAGGATTAGATGAAATCATCGATGAACTAAAAATCATAATTGATTTTATGAATAACACCGAAAAATACAAACGCATGGGTGCAAAAATTCCAAAGGGAATCTTGTTTTATGGACCTCCGGGCACAGGAAAAACCCTTTTGGCAAGTGCTTTAGCCGGTGAAACCAATTCAACATTTATAACCGCCTCCGGTTCTGAATTTGTCGAAAAATATGTTGGAGTCGGCGCCAGCAGGATAAGAGGTTTATTTACAAGAGCTAAAAAATCAGCACCAAGTATAATATTCATAGATGAAATTGATGCCGTCGGCAGTAAAAGAAACAATGATAACAATTCAGAAAAAGATCAAACATTAAACCAGCTTTTAATTGAAATGGATGGTTTTAACAGTAATGATGGCATAATCGTAATAGGCGCCACAAACAGGCTTGATATGCTGGATGAGGCACTGTTGAGACCCGGAAGATTTGACAGAAGTATTCATATAGGAAATCCAAATTTGAAAGCGCGATTTGAAATATTAAAGGTACATACCAGAAATAAACCTTTGGACAACTCGGTATCATTAAGTGAGTTTGCAAAAAAAACCCATGGAATGACAGGCGCACATCTGTCGTCAATATGTAATGAAGCCGCAATATTAGCTGTAATAAGACATAAACAAAAAATAGGAAGAGAAGAATTTGATGAGGCAATAGAAAGGGTTTTTGCAGGTCTAAAGAAGAAAAACCCTGAAATCCTTGAAAAAGAACGTTTAATAGCAGCACATCATGAAGCCGGGCATGCTATAATAGGCAAAATTTTAAATTCCGGTTTGGTAGAGAAAATATCAATAGTACCAAGAGGTGAAGCACTCGGATATGTATTAAACTTTCCAAAAGATGATGCTTTCTTAATGACAAAGACAGAGCTGCAAAATAAAATTACCATGCTCTTAGGTGGAAGAGCATCCGAAGAAATTATTTTTAATGAGATATCAACAGGTGCAGAAAATGATCTGAAAGAGGCTACAAAAATTTCTTATCAGATGGTTTGCAACTATGGCATGAGCGAACTTGGCAACAGAATTTATGATATGCGTTTATTAAAATCAACTGAAAATATCGATAAAGAAGTAAATAAAATTATCAATATTTGTTATAACAATGCAAAAATGATTCTCATAAAAAGGAAAAATATAATAAAACTTATTGCTGAGCGGCTTCTTAGTAATGAAATCATCACAAAAGAAGAAATTGATGAACTAATGAAGAATGAAAAGGAAATGTGTGTATAAAACCGGAATCAATCCGGTTTTAATAATTTTCTTTTAACAAAGTACAAACTAAGCAATATAAAACCAAATGTTATAATTGAATTTTTAGCCGTAAGATATACCGCATCAGAAAAAAAACCTTCAGGCAACATCTGTATTAATTTATCTCTTGCAACATCAAACTGCCATAAATTGTTATTGAAAAAATACAGATGAAAATATGTAAACCATATATTAAAATTAAATGAAATAATAATAACCCCTACAACTACAATACATAACATCCATAACATTCCTGTAAATAATGAATTGAATAAATTGTAAAGTGACCTTTTATTTATAAAGTACATTAGCAATATTAATAAAAAAATTACAGCTACCGACATATTCCTAAGAAAAAAACCTTTTTTAAAAAGAATACGCACATCTTCCATGTGTTTAAGCTCTCTATCGTTAAAAACCCTTGTTTTTTTTCCGTAAATAACTGCATCTGTTTGTAAATTATCCACTTTGTATGAAAGATAATCTTGAATTCTGACAGCTGTTTTTTTTAACTGATTTATATCCATCCCAGTTGCATTTTCAACCTTGTATTTTTCAAATTCTCTTTGATAAAAATCATTATTAAATGCTACAAATTGTAAATTTGTTAATATTATACAAATAGATAATAATATTGTAATAGAAATTGTAATTATATTATTTAAGCTTCTCATCCATCATAAGCCTTCCTTTACATTCTTTATTATCATATCATAAAACTTTTTGTTGCTTTTTAATTCTTTATACAAATTTATCCTCTCAAAAACAGACTTTATGATTGCTGCCTTTACACTCAAAGTCGTATCAAATTCTAATGAGCTTTTTAAATAATTAAAAAATTCATTTTCAAAATTTCCCGGCACCGGCAATATTCCAAGAAGTCTTTTCATACGGGCTTTTCTATAATCAATATTCATATTCTGGCTTATATCATCTATTAATGAAACAAGGTTTTGAATTTCCGCTTCCACAATATTAGCATCAATCACCTCACCTGGTAAATCATCAAATAATACCTCACTGTCATCATTAATCAAATTTTCATATTCTGATAATATTTCAACATCATTTAGTATATTATTGTCGATAATCTTATCTATATCAGATTCAAGGTAGCTTACTTCATTTAATAATTTATTATAATTGTATAACTCAAAAAACCAGTTGGATATTTCCTGATTACATTCTTGAAGAAATTCTTTAACCTGCTTTAAGGGATAATTTCCCTTTTGAATTTCCTTGCAAATTCCAGTATATAATTTTATTTTTGGCTCTAACTTCGGAGCGTCTTCAATCAAATCTTCTGACTTATATAATATCAAAAGCCTATTTATTATCCTGATTAGTGAAAAACATACCTCTCTCACATTTTGGATTTTTTCTATCAGTTTCATAGACTCATTTTTATATGATTCCAATTCTTCTTTTGTAATATTTTTCAAATCTAATGCCTGCATCTCTTCAATTTTATCAGAAATATCTGTAAATATCTCTCCGTAATTTTCAACAAGTTTTCCATAAAAACTTTCTTCAATCTCGAAGATAATACGCATTAATTTATTGTAACCATTATAATCACGCTTTAAGCCTTTCCTTATATAATCATAAAATCTTTTTTTAGAAAGAGCAAATGGAACAGATGAAATAATTTCTTGTATCCTTTCAAGCTTTTCATCCTCTTTTTCATATATAAATTCTTTTACACTCTTGTAAAATTCATCCAAATTAATATTTCTTTCATCTGATTTGAATTTTTTAAGCTTATCATTAAAGACATCACAACAATATCGAGCTTCTACAAAATATCCATAAAGGACATTAGCCGTATTTTCAAAATACGCCTTTTTATTTTCTATATCATTAATCAAGCTTTCTTTTATTTTATAATCTATTGATTTATAATATTTTATACTATTGACAATATCTTTATAACCTATAATATAGTCATACATATCTTTATCCAAATTCTTTATTGTAGTAACCATTCTACTTTTTTTAAGCAAAATATTAAAGGTATAGATAACTTCATAAATCAACTCTAAAATAGATATTACAACGATTATTTTTTTTTGTTTGTCAAAAATCTCCTTTAATGCATTTGCAACTGATTCCGAATCACTATCTGCCTTAGATAAATTATTTTTTAGTCTTTCTATTTCGTCATGTAGCATTTTTACACCTCACTGAATACAGATTTACATTGTTAAACCTTTTAAATTTTTTTATAATGTATTTTTTTTATTATATCATTTATACTATTGTATTTGTCAATAAAAATAAAAAATAGCTGATTCTAACTCCCTACCGCAAATTTAATCCTTTTAAATTCTTTTATTAGATATTTGGTTGTTTTTTCATTGTAAAGAAAAATCCTATACCAGAAACGATTAAATAAATATAATATGTGAAAAATCTCCATATTGCAATAAAAATACCAAGTAAATTATGTGGAACAATGTTTGAAAAAATACCCGCAAAACCAACTTCGACAAAACCTGCACCACTGGGGATAAAATTGTATGATAAAATATCATAAAAGATAAGCTGCCTTGCCATTACAGCAAATATACTAAAAGGAATATTCATCATCATTAAGATGATTGGTGCAATACTGTAAAATAAAAGCCAAAAAACTACAGCATATAACAGTTGAGAAAAAAACAATTTTCCTCCAGAACTAACCATAAAAAGCTCATTAAATCTTTTATTATATTCGTAAATTTCCTCTCTTGCCTTATTAAAATAAACCTTATAGTTCCTTCTTTTAAATAGTGGCAACCTTTCAATCCAGTTTACAATTCCAATAATAAATTTAGGTCTTAATATCACATATATTACTCCTATGATTAAAAGCAGTAAAAATATGGATATTAAAATTGCAAATATAGAAAGGGTAGGTGTTAATTCAAGCTGCTTTCTGAAAAAAATCAGTAATAATGGAGGTATTGTACCAAAAAAAAGACCCGAAAATAATACTTTTGCAGTTATAATCATCAAACTTTTATTTGGAGGAATGTGCTTTTTCTTCATTAAATAAAGGGTTAATGGTAGTGCCCCAGAGCCAAATGGGGTTATATATGCTATAAAAAATGTAGACAGATTGAATTTAAAGAGGTATCTTAGTGACAAATCCTCTCCTAACTCGTTTAACAGTTCTTTTATTCTAAATGTATCTACCAATAAACTTAAAAATATGATAGCTAAAATTAACAAGACATACGCTAAATTAATCTTAAGTATATATTCTATATTTTGAAAACCGGTATATTTAAATATAATTAATATTGCGGCAAAACTTAAACATAGTGCCAATATAAGCATATAAATATTTTTTCTTTCAAGAATATTATTCAAAATTATATCCCCCTTATAAGCTTTAATTCTATTTTATGTCATCTAAGGTTTTAAATTCATATCCCTGTGCCTTTACATCTTTTAATATCCTGTCAAGTGCAAGGGTATTATCTTTAGAAACAGCATGTAAGAGTATAACTGCACCTTGATGAATATTTTTCATTACAGTATTATAACTTTCATCAGGACCGCCCGGAAGCGGCTGCCAATCCGCAAAAGCAAGACTCCAAAAAACCGTCTTATATCCTAATGATTTTGTAAGATAAAGTGTCCTTTCACTGTACTCTCCCTTAGGTGGTCTGAAATAATGCATTTGTTTCCCTGTAAGATTCTTATACATATCTCCAAGTTTCGTAATTTCTTCTTTAACCTTTTCATCGGAAATTGACGGTAAACTTGGATGGTTTACTGTGTGATTGCCAACTATATGACCTTCATCTACCATACGTTTTACCAAATCCCCATGCTGTTTTATATAAGGACCTGTTACAAAAAATGCTGCTTTTACATTATTCTCTTTTAATATGTCAAGTATTTTAGGTGTATACCCATTTTCATATCCCTCATCAAAAGTAAGATAAACTACTTTTTTATTAGTATCACCAGTAAAAATTCCATCATATTTTTTAATAAGTTCCATAGCTTTCGAAGTTATTTCAGGTGTCTTGTGGTCAGGCATTCTCCGCAATCCCCAACCATATAAGGTATTATCAAGACCACCTGTTTTAACAATTGCCTTGTTTGTCTCAGTATTTGTTCCAAAAGAATTCTTATCAATAACTGTTTTATTTTCTTCATTATTATTTTCTGTTTGAGAATTATCTTTATTTTTCTTATTTAATAAGTTTTTCTGAATAAGGTCTTCATGTGCTTTAACCTGAGGCTTTTTGTTTTTTAATATACCACAAGAGGTTAAAGAAAAAAATATTGCCGTAATTATTGCCATAACAGTTAATCTCTTTTTCATTTTACAAACCCTCCTTAAACTCTTTTCATAGGTAATCTACGATATTATTTTTAGCAATTGTTAATATATATATACAGCAATATTAATCGTTGACTTTTCCATCTTCTTCATATATCTTACAAACAGTACCTCTGCAAGGGCAAAATCTACATTTAATAAAACTCCCTCTTTCTTCGGGGTCATATTTGCCATTTTCCATTAAACGCATATTTTTTATAATTTTCATTAAATCTTTTCTAACTTTTTTTCTGTTATATATTTCAAACATCGTATTTTGATAAATTATCCTTCCTCTTATAACTTTTTTCCCAAACACTTCTTCAATTATTAAGAAATATGCGGCAAGCTGCATTACATCTTTAAAAAGTGGGGAATTATCATCTACTTTTGTACTTTTTAGTTCTAAAGGAATTAATTCACTTCCTAATTCATAGATATAATCTGGTTTTCCTGATATACCATATTTTTCCGATCTTAAAAGCTTTCCATATATTACATTTCTGCGTTTTACCTCTTCCTGTTTATCTATATAAAGAAGTTTTGCCCGTTTAAAGCCTATTACTCTATTCATTTGACGATAAACAGGTCTTTTTTCATATATTGCCTGTATCAATACGTAAAAAACAAAGATAGAAAATATTATATTAAGAAAAATCATTTCATAAACTCCACAAATAAAAATAATAATATCAATGCTATAGCTATCCATATTGCAATTTTCTTGTAACGCATAATTACAATATCCCTATAATATTTTTCATGATATTCCATACCTTTTTTGTAATTACTTAGTTCAGAGTTATTAAAGCCTTCTTTTTCGCGTAATTCATTAATGTATTTATTGCCATATTTTTTTATATAATACCATTGATATGGGCAATATACAAATTGATTAATCTCAGATGCCGATATGTATTTATTTTTCATTCTCCATCACCGTATTTTATTATAACATATTTAATCGTATGTTATAATATTTTAAAAACAATAAAAAGAACATTGCTTTATGGAATAAATGCAATGTTCTTTTTACTTATTTTTCTGCAAGTATCTTTTTTATCGTTTGTTCATATTCATTTATAAGATTTTTTGCCTTCTCTTTTGAAGAAGCTTCCACATAAAGCCTGCATGCTGCAAGTTCAGGGTCAGGTACAATTAAAACCCATGAATCACCTAAATCAAATCTTATTCCGTCCAAAAAATCAGCAAGTGTATTCTTTGAATCCTGATAAAACTTTTTTATAATCAACCCTTTATCTTTCCATTCACACTTGACCAACTTATTTAATTTGACGCTTTGAGGAATCTCTTTCCTAATTTCTGATAATTTCTTTTTTTTATTTTCAATATAATCAAATAGTTTTAATGAAAAATTTATCCCGTCAAAGCTTAAGTTGAACTGTGAGTTTGTCTTTGGAATTTCGCCTTCCATCTCTAACATTTTTTTCATTTTATCATTATGAGACAGTTTACTTGAAACAGTTTTGAAATCAAATGCTTCCGACATTTCATATAAAAACTTTGAGCTATTAAAAGGTATAACAAAATTTCTATCTCCATACTCATTTTCAATTAATAATCTAAGATAATTTAGTTCATCATCATCAAATATACTGCCAGTATCATCGTATAATTCAATGTATTCACCATCTCGTGAAAGCTTTATTCCAACATCATAATTGTTTCCTGCTGTTATTAATACCATATTAGAATTTTTATTTATAAAATCAAACACCTTCTTCGTTATTTCATCCATAAATTTTACTCTAATACCATAAATATTTCGAGGCTTTTCCCTTAAAAGAAAATCTGTATAATCTTTATTTATATTTATATTTTTAATAGGTTTTAGACTATCTGAAGAAGCTCTTTTATAATCGCTTAGCATAAATTTATTTTCAATTTTCTTTTCAAGGCCTCTATCAATATCGCAACCGTTTTCATCCATAATTAATATTCTTAAATTATCTTCTTCCTCATTTCTTATATATACACCAGCTTTATAGTGGTTCTTCCTAACAATGTATCTCAAAGCTGGAAGTAAAGCATAATCAGCATATAATACCTCTGCACCCGCAAATAACATGCCTCTAACAATGCAGTCACTTAAATACCTTGAGATATTTGTTCCATCATGTCCTATGGCAATATTCCCTGAAAAAATATTGCCTATTACTTCCCCAAGGCTTACCAAATATTCAGGTGTCAAATCTTCATTAAATACCCCCTTTATTCCTCTTGCTCCAAATATAAGGTTTCTTATTCCCGAACCCCAAACCACATTTTTATTTACAACTATGCCACTGTCGATTATTTTATCTGGCCATATTTTAACATTGGTTTTTATTTCACTATAAGCTTTTATGAAACTATTTTCTCCTAAAACCGCATTTTCAAATATCCTCACATTCTTTTCTGTCTTTACACCATTACATATGACACATCCTCTTAATTCATTATTTGGTCCGATTTTAACATTATCCCAAAGTATACTGTTTTTTATTGAGGAACCCTGCTTTATAATACAACCGTTTCCAATTATTGCATTGGGACCAATAACAGCATTTTCACATATCATTACGCAATCCCCAATATAAACAGGTTTAATTAATTTAGCAGATGATGAAATACTTGTATTTTCCCCTGTATAAATAGCGTTTAATAATAAGTTCTTATTAAACCCAAGGTCAATATTACCTTTTAAGATATCAAAATGACTTTGAAGATATTGCATGCTATTGCCAATATCACACCAATAGTTTTTTGTTATATATCCATACATAGGTATATGATTTTTCAATAGATATGGAAACAAATCTTTGCTAAAATCAAATATATTATCTTCCGGTATATTTTTTAGTACCTCAGGTTCAATAATATATATGCCTGTATTTACAGTATCACTGAAGACCTCACCCCACGACGGCTTTTCCAAAAACCTCTCTATTTTACCGTCTGTATCAGTTATTACAACCCCGTATTCCAATGGTATATCAACTTTTACTAATACAAGTGTTGCTTTGGAACCCTTGCTTTTATGAAACTCATATGCAGATTTAAGGTCTATATCTGTAATTACATCACCACTCATAACAACAAATGTTTCATCAATAAAATCTGAGGCATTTTTTACACTTCCTGCTGTGCCAAGGGGCTTTTCTTCAATGTAATATCTTATACTGTTCCCATATTCACTTTGAAGATAATTTTTTATTTTATCTGGTAAATAAAAAAGCGTTACACCTATATCCTTGATGCCATACTTTTTAAGATGCTTTATTATATGCTTTATTGCAGGCTCCGTCAGAACCGGAACCATAGGTTTTGGTATCCCGCATGTTAAAGGCCTTAACCTGCTGCCTTCACCACCTGCCATTATTATTGCTTTCATCATATCACCTTCTTATTCCAATGCTGAAATTAAAACCGCTATCGTTAGTATCTATTAATTAAAATTTTTTATTCATTTCATTGGAATATCAGTTCAATGGTGATACAAATTTTGAAAGAATTGATGATGAGTTTACAGGTTTCAAAGAACATGTAAACTCAAATAATAAAAAACAAGATATAATATACAAGCAAAAGAATTAAAGACAAAGGAATACCTATTGCTGCCCATTCGCGGCTCTTAATATTTAGTTTGCCAGCTGCAATAATATTAGGAATATTCCCTGGAATCAACATACCACCACTTATTAATAATCCCATTAATATTGCTTTAATTTGTTCTACTCCCATTGCAGGGCCTATTTCCGCTGATGCTAATGTTGCATTATCCAATACTGCAGAAATCATATTTATCCAGTACAAAAATCTGGCATCAAGATGAATAATATAAGTTTCCACAAGTGGTTTAAATCCTGCCCCCAAAAGTTCAAGAGCTAATATAAAAATGAAAATTTTAAATGAACGAACAAAAATGTATTGAAACTTTTCTATCTCTTTTATTCCCTTATTTTCTTTTTTAAAATATTTTTTTTCTTCTTTATTATTATTTTTTTCTAATGTTTTAATATAAAATACTCCAATGATTCCCAAAACAATTATTGCACTAAAAATATATATGCCAATTGTTCTAATAAGGTAAAAAAAATCCGCCTTTAAAATTGAAACTACTATTGTCGACAGTGGTTCTCCAATTGGAGTCAAGGTAGCACCTAAACCAATTGAAAAACATGCAATAACAGTTATAGCTACTTTGTCTTTGTGCTTTAAAGGCAATACATGAACTATTTCAACTAATAGTAATGCAGCGATTATTGCCGTAATTAAGCTTGAAGTTAATCCAAGAATTACAATTAACAAAAATACAAAAAATTTTAGAGAAATATGTTTTAAAATTAATGCTATTATATTTTTTATTTTATCTTTAAAAAATTCAAATAAAATTCCAAATAAAAAAACAGCACCTGTTATTAAATACATTAGATGATTCGTTAATATATGGGAAAAAAATTTAAATGATAGTACACCTGATACAAGTGTTGCAATAATTCCCATAACAAAAAGAAAATACTCAATATTAACTTCGATAGTTCTAATTAAAAAAGGAAGTATTAAAATCATAACCAATATTACAAATAAAGCTGTTGTAATCATAGTATCACCTTTCTATTAAAAAATTTATGATAAAATTAAAAGAGCGGAAAACCCATCATTAAGATGAACTTTCCACCCTGAAAGCCAAAATCTTGATTCAAGTAAAAACTTGATCAACCGAAAAAATTTTATTAAGTTTACCTTATTATATCATAAAATCTGCATTAAGCAAAATTTTTTTAAAGTTAATATTTATTCGGTAATTTTTATTTCTATATTTATACCTCCACCTTCATTAGAAATTGAAGATGTTTATTTTACTAACCATTATTGCTATTTTTAATGAATTTCGCAATTAAATCCATAGCGCATAATTTTCCGCACATAGTACATGTTTCTACATCTGATGGATTTTTTACATCCCTGTATTTTTTAGCTTTTTCAGGGTCTACAGCTAATTTTAACTGTGCTTCCCAATCTAAACCTTTCCGCGCTTTTGCCATTTTTAAATCCCATTCTTTTGCTCCGGTAACTCCTTTAACTATATCTGCCGCATGTGCAGCAATTCTCGAGGCAATAACGCCTTCTTTTACATCCTCTTCTGTTGGAAGTCCTAAATGTTCTGCAGGAGTCACATAACATAAAAAGTCAGCACCCGCCGCTGCCGCTATAGCACCACCTATGGCAGCGGATATATGGTCATAGCCTGCTGCTATATCAGTCACAAGGGGACCTAATACATAAAACGGTGCTCCATGACAAATTTTTTTCTGTAGCTGGACATTCGCCTGAATCTCATTCAGCGGCACATGTCCGGGTCCTTCAACGATAACCTGTACTCCTTGTTTCAATGCTTCTTGAACCAATTCTCCCAGTATTATAAGCTCCTGAATTTGAGCACGGTCAGTAGCATCGGCAATACAACCGGGTCTTAACCCATCCCCTAAGCTTAGAGTAACATCGTATTTTCCGGCAATTTCCAGCAACCTATCAAAATGCTCATATAAAGGATTCTGCTTTTCATTTTTTAGCATCCAACCGGTAATAAAAGCCCCGCCTCTGCTTACTATATCAGTTATCCTGCCTTCCCGGCGAAGCCTTTCTACAGCTTCCAGCGTCAAGCCGCAGTGAACCGTCAAAAAATCCACTCCCTGTTCAGCATGTTCCTCTATAATATCAAAAAGCTCATCAACAGTAAATTCTATTATGCTGCCTTTTTTATTCTGTGCTATAATCCCTGCTTCATATATTGGAACCGTACCTATAGGCACATTGACCTCAGAGATTATTGCCTTACGTATAAATTTAACATCGCCCCCTGTAGAAAGGTCCATAATAGCATCAGCTCCGGCATCAATTGCAGCTTTAGCTTTAACAAGTTCAGGATGTGAATCAGGATATTTGTCCGATGTTCCAATATTGGCATTTACCTTAGTTCTAAGTCCATTACCAATACCGCAGGGTTTTAATCCTTTATGATTTGGATTAAAAGGTATAACGATTTTCCCATCTTCTACGCCCTTTCTTATTTGTTGTGGCTCTATCCCTTCAAGTCTTGCTATTTCCCTCATCTCTTCAGTTATAATTCCTTCTTTTGCTTTTTTTAACTGAGTCAATTTAATACCTCCCAAATTAAAAATCCGCATCCAGAAGAATGCGGTATATATACCGATATTGTTAATATGGCACCTTCCCTCCGCTGGTATTATCCAAACAGGTTCAAAGGGTTTGGGGAATTCCCCATCTCAGCCGCTTTTATACAGCACCCCCTGGTAACGAATTTTTTAATTATATTAATTTATTGTATTCTCTATTGTATAATATTCCCGTACTGATGTATAAATTTTAGCATTTGTTTACGCATCTGTCAAGAGCAAAAAGAAAAACTCCTTGTATCATTATTTAAGATTTAAGGCTCTACAAGACATGTAACTGTCAGTTTTAATAAATAAATAAGCTGTTTTTTGTCCAAAAGTTTTAATTCATCAGTGGCTTCTATAAAAACCCATATATTATTTGCAAGAAATATCTTTTCAGCAGGTAAATAGGTTTCATCTCCATAACCTGTTAAGTAATGCATTCTTTTACCAAGGGATTTTGCAAAATATACCTTTTTAATCGGGTAAAGTTCACAAATAAGTCTTGCTGCCTCAGTAAGACTGTGATTCATATCCTCTTTTTCAAAAACCGCTTTTAAAAATGAAATAACCGCTTCTTTTTTAGAAGTACAAATCACGTTTACCACCTTCAATATCATTTAACATTTCCATTAATTTCTCTGCTCTTTGCGGCTTCTCCTGCTTGAAATCCTCTAAATAAGCATTGATTACTTTTTCTCCTATCATCTTAGTTTTCGGCGAAGCATAGTTCATCAGATATTCTTTAAATGTAAGAATAGCATTAGGAGTGCAAAAATACTTTACCTTTCCTTCCTTTGCAAAGGACATAAACTGACATCCCGTTCTTCCAGCTCTATAACCTGCCGTACAGAAAGAAGGTATATAATTTTGTTCACATAGTTCATATAAAACATCGTCAAGAGGTCGAGAGTCAGCTAACTGAAATTGTTCCCTGTTTTCAAGCCCTTCTTTTTCGGCATCTTGATATCCTCTTATTGCGATATTTGAACCTGCATCAATTTGTGATACACCAAGAGGAATAACCTCTTTACGAAGTTTAGGACTTTCCCTGCATGTTAATATCATACCTGTATATGGTACAGAACAGCGTATAACAGCAACCAATTTTTTGAAATCTTCATCACTTACTTTATATGGCAGATTTCTGAGAAATGGTGTATTAACTGCCGGCTCCAAACGGGGGAAAGAAATAGTATGTGGTCCTACCCCAAACTCTCTTTCTAAATCCATAGCATGATAAAGCAGACCCAATACCTCAAACTTCCAATCATAAAGGCCTAACAATGCTCCAATAGCAACATCATCAATACCAGCCTCTTGCGCTCTGTGAAGAGAGAAAAGCCTCCATTTATAAAAGGATTTTAAACTGCCCTTTGGATGAACCTTTTTATATGTTTCATGATGGTAGGTTTCCTGAAATATTTGATATGTGCCTATCCCGGCTTCTTTAATCTTTTCGTATTCATCTACAAAAAGAGGAGCTGCATTAATATTTACCCTTCTTATTTCATTATCGCCATCCTTTGTTGCATATATCTTTTCAATAGTCTTGCACATAAAATCCACATCACTGACAGGATGTTCACCATAAACAATAACTAAACGTTTATGCCCATGGGAGGTCAAAACCTGCACTTCCTTTTTCAGCTCTTCCATTGAAAGTACCATTTCCTTCAAGCTATCATTGCTATGCCTGAAACCACAATAAGCACAGTTGTTAACACAAGGATTTGAAATATAAAGAGGTGCAAATAAAACAATACGATTTCCATATATCTGTTGTTTTATCTGGTGAGCCGTTTCAAAAATTTCCTGCCATAAATCTTGATTCTCATTATTTAAAAGTACAGCTGCCTCTTCCGGTGTAAGTCCCTTCAATAACTTTGCTTTTGATAATATATCCCTGACTCTTTGGGGTTCAGGATTCCTATTGTTTTGTAAAATGCTTTCTATTTTGTCATCATCAATAAAGTCTTTTCTTGTTTCTTTTTCCTCATACTCGGTTATCTTTTTTGCTCTATCATCAAGCCATTCTTTTTCTTCCCTGCTTAACATATCTTTCATCCCTCTCCAAGATTTTTAAAAGGGTTATTAAAAAAGCCTGCTTCCCATTTTGGCAAAAAGCAGACTTTTCAGAATTTCAACTTCCGAATTTCCGTAAAGTCCCTTGCCCTCAGGAAAATACCCTTTTCGCAGGACTTTTTTATTAAGTTGTCGGACTCCCTTCAAAGCGAAATAACTCGTTTTTGTCAGGAGTATACCTTCCCCTTTTCTTGTATTATAATATCCTTTATTATATTTGTCAAACCTTTTCTTGGATTTTAACTATCCTGTCTTGTTTTGAAACTTTTTTCAATTAAATCTCAAGAGATTGCTTTACTGCATCTATTATTGACTCAGCTTTAAGATTGTCAATCCGATAATATTTTGCATCCATAAGGTCTGCAATTTCTTTTGCAGGAGAAATTTTTTCCGAATAATACTTTGAATAATACTTAAACAAACATTCTTGTTCAACATCAATAACGATAGTTTTTATTCCTTCATTTTTTATCGTTAACGCCAATTCACGAACTTCTTCTTTAGGTTTTTTAGAACCCCTGCTTACATTACCCCTTCCATCCGAGATTAATACAATTACAGGATATATATCAGGATTTTTATACATTTCATTCTTTATCAACTGCAATCCTTTATACAAGCCGTCAGAAAGGGGGGTTTTTCCTCCTGTAGGCAGTTCCTCCATCAACCTATATGCCAGCTCTACACTGGAGGTTGGCGGTAAAACCACTTCTGCCGATTCACCTTTAAATACAACCATTGCCACCTTATCTCTTTTTTGATATGCATCGATTAAAAGGGACACAATAGCGCCTTTTGTCGCCATAATACGCTGATTAGCACTCATTGAACAACTTGCATCAAGAACAAATACAATTAAATTTCCAATCTTTTTTTCTCTGACTTTCTCCCTTATATCCTTGTCCTTAATCGATATTGCAAGCCCTTCTTTATCCCGGCTCGTCTGGTAAGGAGCCGCTGCTCTTAATGTGGCGTCAAAAGCTATATCATTGTTTAGTCTCTGTATCCTGCTTTTAACATACCTGCCGGATTTGTTGTTGATCCTTGTTAAACTTCTTTTGCCTGAACCTTTCTTCCTTAAAGCTTTATCTTTTGGAAGAACAATATCCCTTACGGAAAATTCTTCTCCTATTCCATATACATCCCCTTCAGAATTTTTTTCATTTTCAGCACTGCTTCTTTCTATAGATTCATCAGTTTTTTTTTATCCTCTTCAATATCCTCCAACTCTATTTCAGGTCGCATCTGACTGCCGCTAAACTGCTGTTGCTGATTATGAGATGATGTTGTTCCTTGTTCCATTAACATCTGCTCTGTTTTTTTTGTTTCCGTTTTTGGTTTTTGTTCCTGCTGTCTATTTTGTTCTTTAAAAATAGGTTTTTCTTTCGTTTGGAACCGTTTTTTTTCTTCCTTAAATGTCTGTTCCAATTTTTCTTGGTCCATCTGAGATTGCTGGAAGGGTTTCTTCCTCATTCTATGCGGTAATACAAGTTCTGCCGCTTCTTTTACATCTTCTTCTGTCACATTGTCTTTGCCTTTGTATGCTGCAATGGTTAATGCTGTCTTCATCATTATTATGTCTGCCCTGTGACCGTCTACCCCCATATCAAGGGAAATATGCGCTATCAGTTCAAGCATCTCATCATCAACCTTTACCTTTGGCAGAAGTTTTTTGGCATTTATAATCTTTTGCCTTAATTCTTCCTGCTTCTCTTCCCATTTCTCAGAAAATTTCGCCGGGTCTTCTTCAAATGCAAGGGTATTTTTTATTATCTCCACACGGTCTTTTGGGTCTTCTATTCCTTCTACGGTTACACACAGCCCAAACCTGTCTAAAAGCTGCGGTCTTAAATCTCCTTCTTCCGGATTCATCGTCCCTACAAGTATGAAGTTGGCAGGATGTGAATAGGATACTCCTTCCCTCTCTACAATGTTTACACCCATCGCTGCCGAGTCTAATAATATGTCTACCACATGGTCATCTAAGAGATTTACCTCATCGACATAGAGAATGCCTCTGTTGGCTTCTGCAAGTACACCCGGTTCAAAGGATTTTTCTCCTTTTTTTATTGCCTTTTCTATATCAATAGTACCTACGACCCTGTCTTCCGTAGCACTTATAGGAAGGTCTATTACACGCATTTTTCTTGTTATTGCGGGCAGTTCTTCTCCTTTTTCCCACTTTTCCCTGCAATCCCTGCACATAAGAGCGGGATTCTCCGGGTCACATCCAAAGGGACATCCTTCTACCACCTTTATTTCAGGTAAAAGCTCCGCAAGGGCACGTACTGCTGTTGACTTGGCTGTTCCCTTTTCGCCCCTGATTAAAACACCACATAATCTTGTATTAACAACATTTAATATTAAGGCTTTTTTCATCTGCTCCTGTCCTACTATTGCGCAAAATGGATAATACATATTATATAAATTCCTCCTCATTGACATTATAAATATTCCAACATATTTTAATATTTTATTCATTTTATAATTTAATAATTATCAACTGAATTATAACATTTTTAAATGATAAACACAACTAACAGAAAATATATATTGAGATTATTTCCACATAATTAAATAAAAATACTTGCATAATAAATTAAAATATGATAATATAAAAAAGTAAGTTTTCAAAGTAAAATAAAATATTTGATAAATGAAGCAAAGGTGTTTCATTAATATATCTAAGTGTGTTAATGATGCCTTTGTTTTATTTTGCAATTTTTTACTATTTAAAAATGAAAGGGGTTTTATTATGACAGACAACATATTAACTAGTATTTATGGCTCAAATGTTTTTAATGATGCAGTAATGAGGGAACGACTGCCCAAAGCTACCTATAATGCTTTAAGAAAAACTATAGATGAAGGACTCCCTTTGGATCCTACTGTTGCTGAAGTTGTAGCAAATGCAATGAAAGACTGGGCAATAGAAAAAGGTGCTACACACTTTACACACTGGTTCCAGCCATTAACAGGAATAACTGCGGAAAAACATGACTCATTTATATCACCTACAATAGATGGAAAAGTTATCACCATATTCTCCGGAAAAGAGCTAATAAAAGGTGAACCTGATGCTTCTTCTTTTCCTTCCGGCGGATTAAGGGCAACTTTTGAGGCAAGAGGTTATACCGCATGGGATTGTACATCGCCTGCTTTTGTTAAAGATAATATACTTTACATTCCTACAGCCTTTTGCTCATATACGGGTGAAGCGCTTGACCTCAAAACACCGCTTCTTCGTTCTTCAGAGGCATTATCAAAACAGGCTCTTCGTATATTAAGATTATTTAAAAATAATACGGCAAAAAGGGTTATAACAACCGTAGGTCCTGAACAGGAATATTTCTTAATAGATAAAAAATTTTATGACAAGCGCAAAGACCTTATACTAACCGGAAGAACATTGTTTGGTGCAAAATCTCCAAAAGGGCAGGAAATGGAAGACCATTATTTTGGCTCCATAAAAGAAAAAGTTTTTTCCTTTATGCAGGAGCTTAATAGAGAACTCTGGAAACTTGGAATTTCTGCAAAAACAGAACATAATGAAGTAGCACCGTCACAACATGAACTTGCTCCTGTATATGACACAACAAATATAGCTACAGACCACAATCAACTGACGATGGAAATGATGAAAAAAATCGCTCTAAGATACGGCTTAGTATGTTTATTGCATGAAAAACCATTTGCAGGCGTAAATGGCTCCGGTAAACATAATAACTGGTCAATGAGTACAGATGATGGTTTAAATCTTTTAGATCCCGGAAAAACACCTCACGAAAATGCACAGTTCCTTATATTCTTATGTGCGGTAATAAAAGCAATCGATGAATATGCAGATTTACTCAGGGTATCCTGCGCATCACCGGGAAATGACCATCGTCTTGGAGCAAATGAAGCACCTCCGGCTATTATTTCAATATTCCTCGGTGAACAGCTTACTGATATTTTAGAGCAAATTGCAAATGGAGGAGCCACAAGTTCCAAGCAGGGCGGAACATTGAAAATAGGGGTTACAACACTCCCAGAACTTCCAAAGGATTCGACAGATAGAAACAGGACATCGCCATTTGCATTTACAGGCAATAAGTTCGAGTTCAGAATGGTTGGTTCATCTTCCTCAATTGCAACAGCCAATTATATACTTAATACAATAGTAGCTGAAGCGCTTTCACAAATTTCAGACAGACTTGAAAAAACTGATAACTTTGATAAAGAAGTAGAAGCAATTTTACAGGAAATCATAAAGGAACACAAAAAAGTAATATTCAATGGCAATGGGTATTCCAATGAATGGATTGAAGAAGCAGAAAAAAGAGGACTCCCAAATATACGATCAATGGTTGATGCGATCCCTGTATTGTTAAAGGAAAAAAATGTCGCAGTAATGGAAAAACATGGTGTCCTAAGCAAAGTTGAATTAGAATCACGTTATGAAATTTTACTTGAAAAATATATAAAGACGATAAACATCGAGGCACTGACAATGCTTGATATGGCAAAACGTCAGATATTGCCGGCTGCAATAAAATTTGCAACAAAAATTGCGGAATCAATTAATTCTATAAAAGAAACCGGGCTTAATGTTGAAATAAAACCACAGGAAGAACTCCTTAAAGAAGTTTCTTCATTAACTGCAGAATTTAAAAAGAGAATTACTATTCTTGAAGATGCTGTTAATGGTGCTGCAAATATAGAAGATGATACATTTAAGCTGGCAAGTTATTACAGAGATGAAATATTTGAAAAAATGAATTCATTAAGAGAAATAGGAGACCAGCTTGAAACAATTGTAGATGCAGAAATTTGGCCGTTGCCAACATATGCAGATATGTTATTTAACGTATAACTTTTCTGACGCTAATCGATACTTAAAAAAGATATTGCACTTTTTAAAGGCAATATCTTTTTTGTTTATGAATTGTTAACGTGTATATACTTGGTGGAGATAAGGGGATTCGAACCCCTGACCTCTTGAATGCCATTCAAGCGCTCTCCCAACTGAGCTATACCCCCATGTTTTTATGTATGGTGGAGGTGCGGGGAATCGAACCCCGGTCCGAGGGTGTCATAGTAAAAGCTTCTCCAGGTTCATTCACCAATTTGACATTTCCTCCATGGTTCTCCTGGTGACAAGATAACCACTTCAGTAGCTTCATAAAATCCGGCTTAACTCAAAGCTTTGGCAAACCAGTTCCCCACTAAATCGACGCCCAATCCTGTAATGTGGGAATCACAGGTTGAACGGCTACTTACAATTAAGCAGCGTAAGCTAAATTATCGTTTGCGTTTATATTTAAGTCCACCGTTTATCGAGCTGATGGAACCTCGACCTGCTACTCTTACCTCAACTACCCCCGTCGAAACCAGTACACCCCCATGTTAAATATACTGTTTTTCCTTAAAATGTTTTTCAATTTCTCTTTTTGCATCTTTCTTAGCTATTGTTTCTCTCTTATCGTAAAGTTTTTTACCTACTGCAACAGCTAATTCAATCTTGATAAGTCCGTGTTTTAAATACACCTTCGTGGGTATCAATGTATATCCTTTTTGAGTTACATACCCCATCAGCTTATTTATTTCATGTCGGTTTAAAAGCAATTTCCGTGTTCTTAAAGGGTCTTTATTGAAAATATTGCCTTTTTCATATGGGCTAATATGCATATTGTATAAATAAACCTCATTATTTACAATCCTTGCAAAACCGTCTTTTAAATTTACCTTTCCCATACGTACTGATTTTACTTCTGTACCTGTAAGTACAATACCTGCTTCATAGGTATCTTCTATGAAATAGTCATGACCAGCTTTCTTATTCTGTGCCACTATTTTTATATCTTCTTTAGCCATGCTATCCACTCTTTCTTAGTTAATCTACCCTACATATTGTATTGCAAACAAGATATCTATGCTTTTATATTATAGCACATACAATTGCTATGTCAATACTGCCTGCTCAAAGCAAAAAATAAAGGCTAAGCTTCTGGCAATTCCTCCGGTACCGCAAGTGCAAAGTCGATTTCTCTTTTGTCCGGATTTGCAGCAACTACTTTAACATAAACTTCATCACCAATAGAAAATTTCTTTTTTGTATGTTCTCCAATCAACGTATAATTTTCTGCGTCAAAGTGGTAATAATCATCTTCAAGCAAGTCAACTTCCACCAGCCCTTCTATTGTATTGTCAAGTTCAACAAAAAATCCATAATTGGTAATATTTGATATTATCCCTTTATAAATCTTACCTATTTTATCCTGCATATACTCTACTTTTTTTAAAGTCTCTATTTCACGTTCAGCCATCTCCGCTGTTCTTTCCCTTTCAGATGCTTTTTCTGCTATCTCACTTAATATCCTATTATAATGGCGCTGCCTCTTTTCATTAAGTTGCCCATTAATATTCTCTTTTATAATTCGGTGTATTATTAAATCAGGATACCTTCTTATTGGTGATGTAAAATGTGCATAATATTGTGTTGCAAGGGCATAGTGTCCCAATTCTTCCGGACTATACCTTGCCCTTTTTAAAGACCTTAATAGCAAGGTTTCTATTACTCTTTGTTCACTCTTTCCTTTGACTTTTTTTATCAGCTCTTGCAAGGCTTTTGGATGTATTTCATCACCATTGATGCCTTTTATATGGTATCCAAGATTATGAATAAATTTATTAAAGGCTATTAATTTTTCCATATCAGGATGTTCATGGACTCTGTACACAAAAGGCACATTTATCCAATGCATGTGTTCTGCTACTGTTTCATTGGCTACAAGCATAAATTCTTCAATTAATTTATGAGCAATATTTCTTTCAACTTTAACAATATCTACAGGTTTCCCATTTTCATCTACAATTATTTTTGCTTCTTCAAAATCAAAATCCACACTTCCACGCTTCTTACGCCTTTCTTGCAGTATTAATGCAAGCTCTTTCATTAACCTAAAATCATTTATTAAATTGTCATAACGCTTTTTAAGTTCTTCATCATCCTCTTCAAGCAATTTATAAACATTTGTATATGTCATTCTTTCTTTGCTTTTTATAACACTTTCAAATATTTTATGGTCGACAACTTCGCCTTTTTTATTTATCTTCATTTTCACTGTCAGTGTTAATCTGTATTCATTGGGGTTTAGACTACATATCCCATTTGATAATCTTTGTGGAAGCATGGGTATTACCCTATCAATGAAATATACACTGCATCCGCGATTTATAGCTTCTTTGTCAAGCTCTGACCCTTCTTTCACATATTGGCTAACATCTGCAATACTTACATATAGTATATAATCGCCATTATCAAGCTTTTGTACGCAAACAGCATCATCAAGGTCTTTAGCATCTTCTCCATCTATTGTCACCAAATTTAAATTGCTTAAGTTTATTCTCCTTTCCATTTCTTCAGATTCGATTTCCTGTTTTATTTCTTCAGCTTCTTTCAAAACCTTATCAGAAAATTGTTCGGGAATATTATATGACCTTATAACGGATAATACATCTATTCCCGGCTCGTTTTTCCTTCCAAGAATCTCAATAATTTTTCCTTCCGGGCTTCTCCTCCTTTCAGGCCATTTAGTAATGTTGACAACAACCTTCATACCATTATCAGGATTCATATCATCTGATTTTGGAATAAATATATCTTGTGAAATCTTTTTATCATCCGGTACTACAAACCCAAAATTCCTGCTTTTCTCATATGTGCCAACCACAGTCTGATTAGCCCTCTTTATTATCTTTATAACCTCTCCTTCCCATCTTTTGCCTTCCACCTTTTTGTTAACACGTACAAGCACAACATCATTATGCATTGCACTGTTCATATTATCTGCCGATATAAATATATCCTTGATATTTTTATTGTCCGGTATTAAAAATCCAAATCCTTTTGAATTTGCATCTATTTTTCCACGTATAAGGTCAATTTTTTCCGGCAACGTATATTTTCCGTTTTTTGTTTTATATATAATCCCTTCTTTTATTAAATCCTTCAACACACCTTCAATGATATGTTTCTGATTATACTCTATATCCATTAATTTTAATATATTATCTATTTTCGAAGGTTTATAATTCACGCTTTCCATAAGTTCCAAAATTTTTCCCTTAATATTCATTTATCATTCCCCACAATCTCAAATTTGAAAAATCTATTTCATTCATTCTTTATTGCAGCTTGTGCGGCAGCCAATCTTGCAATTGGTACCCTGTAAGGCGAACATTCTATAAGTAAATGTATATGGTCTAAATCTCCACCAATCTCTTATATGGTAAATCCATTTTCTGTAGCAATATTATGCAGTAATTCTTTTAATGTTTTTTCTATCTTATCAATCAATAGATATTTAATCACCTTCTTCATTTAAAATTCTTTAATATAATATTTGCTATTTACTAAGGCTTTATTTATAAAGTTATTGAAATAATTTAAGTTTTTCCAAATATAGTAATTGATTTAAATAGTCAATTACAAATGTAATTGTTAAGTATATTTTAGCAGTTTCTTAAGTTTTTGCCAACTATATTTTAAATCCGTAATTAAATAAAAAAATCAGGATTAATACCTGACCCTTAAAATTTCAACTTGTTATTAAGATATGATTCAACTTCGTCTATTTTTATCCGAATCTGCTCCATAGAATCCCTTTCTCTTATGGTAACAGAATTATCATTTATTGAATCAAAGTCATATGTAATACAAAAAGGTGTTCCTATTTCATCCTGCCTTCTGTACCTTTTGCCTATACTCCCTGTTTCATCATAGTCAACAACAAATTTTTCCCTTAAATTATCGTATAATTTATATGCATTTTCACTTAATTTTTTAGAAAGAGGTAAAACAGCAGCCTTAATGGGGGCAAGGGCAGGGTGTAATTTTAGCACTACTCTTATATCACCTTCTCCAACTTCTTCCTCATTATATGCATCTATCAAAAAGGATAGAGCAACTCTATCTGCACCTACAGAAGGTTCTATACAGTATGGTACATATTTTTCATTTGTTACAGGATCAGAATAAGACAAGTCTACACCAGAATGTTCCATATGCCTTTTTAAATCAAAATCTGTTCTGTCAGCTATACCCCATAATTCACCCCATCCAAATGGAAAGATATATTCTATATCTGTTGTTGCATTGCTGTAATGAGAAAGTTCTTTTTTACTGTGGTCTCTAAACCTCAGATTCTCTTTTTTAAGTCCTAAATTTAAGAGCCAGTTCATACAATACTCTTTCCAATATTTAAACCACTCAAGGTCTTCTCCCGGTTTACAAAAAAATTCAAGTTCCATCTGTTCAAACTCTCTTGTTCTAAAGGTAAAATTACCAGGTGTAATCTCATTCCTGAAAGATTTTCCAATTTGTCCTATGCCAAAAGGAATTTTTTTTCTTGTTGTTCTTAATACATTTTTAAAATTGATAAATATCCCCTGAGCAGTTTCAGGACGCAAATATATCTCTGCCTTAGAATCCTCCGTAACTCCCTGGAATGTTTTAAACATAAGATTAAATTTTCTTATATTGGTAAAATTATGTGAACCACACATAGGACATGGAAGATTGTTGTCTTTTATAAAGTTTAGCATCTCATCATTAGTCCATCCATCAACATTGACATCTTCGCCTTTGCTTTTTAAGTAATTTTCAATTAATTTATCAGCCCTGAACCGTGACTTGCAATCTTTACAATCCATTAAGGGGTCAGAAAATCCTCCTACATGACCTGAAGCAATCCAAGTTTCGGGATTCATCAGTATGGCAGTTTCTATTCCTACATTATATGGACTCTGATGAATAAATTTTGACCACCAAGCTTTTTTAATATTGTTTTTAAATTCTACGCCAAGAGGACCATAATCCCATGTATTTGCAAGTCCTCCATAAATATCTGAACCGGGATAAACAAATCCGCGGTTTTTTGCAAGGGACACTATCTTTTCCATTGTTACGACTGATGCCATATTTTAACACTCCTTTGCTAAGTAAACAAAAACCCTTTTTCCCCGATGGAAGAAAGGGTTAAAACTCAATTTATTTTAGAATACCAGATACTTATGTGCATGTCAATATAGATTAAAATTATTCGGTTTTTTTCTTTTGCTCTTTAATAATAGTTATTTCTTTATTTGGTCTTTCAACTTCAATAGTACAATTTGAGACAAATGCAAGAGCAACACCTACCAAAGTTAATTGTGGAATCAATAATGCTGAGATAGCGCCGGCAGTCACAGGTATTTCAAGTATTACCTCATCATCTTTTTTTATTCTTATCTTTGTAACATTGCCTTTTTTAACTATATCTTTTATTTTATCAAGTACTTCTGAACCTGCAACAGATATATTCTCTGTCCAACTTTTTTTGTTTTCTTCAAGATATACCAGAGCGTCAACCACATTCCCATTGCATTCGTTTAAAGCTTCCCTTGCTTCTTTATAACTTACACCTGTTCTTTCGATTATCATATCTATTTTTTCCAATTCTTCATTCATTCCTTTCACCTCCTTACATATTTTTTATTTTATCAAGAAATGTTTTTGTCTCAAAAGCCTTTTCAAAATGTACCTTTATATAACCACTAATTATTTTATCCAACTCTTCAGTAATAAATCCTGATATTTTAACCCTTTCTAAATTGTTGAATCCATTTTTAAGTAAATATCTAAAAGTATTTAATGAATTTTCTTTGATATAAAAAGCATCACTGCATTTATCTTTACACTTATTACACACTACTCCTCCCATTAAAAATGAAAAATATGTCAATTTCTCTGTATTCCCACAAGATGAGCATTTGTTTAATTCCGGCATATATCCCATAAATGAAACAAATTTTAAAACATATACAAGCATTATTATCTCAGGAGGAATTTTACCCTTTTCTAAAATCAATAATGAATATTTCAAAAGATTATATATATTTAAACATTCTTGTTCATTTTGCAATACTTTGTACACCAAATCCGTAAAAAACGTTGCATAGGATAAATTTAATAAATTCCCCTCAAAGCAAACAAATGAATGAATCAATTCCCATTGATCAATATAATAATAATTCTGCCCCTCAAATAATACATAATTACCCATTGATAATGGATAAGTTGCAGCAAGCATACTGCTTTTTGCTCTTCTAGCACCTTTAGCAACTGCCTGTAATTTGCCTTTCCTTTTTGTTAATAGCGTAACAATTTTATCCGTCTCACCTATAAGATTGCTTTTTAATACAATAGCTTCCGTTTTTAAAAAACTCATACTAATTTGCCTTTTTCAATTTATTATTCTTTTTAAATACACGTTCAAATTCTTTGTAAATCATAAAATATTCTATCTTACCTGTCTTATTAAATAAATTCCAAATAAAATGCAGCATCATATCGTTACCATCCCTTTACAATTTGTATCCCTGAACTGGTACCAATTCTATTTGCGCCTGCCTTTATCATTAACCTTGCATCCTCTGAAGTCCTTACACCACCTGATGCTTTAACACCGAAATTATCTCCTACCGTTTTTCTCATAAGCCTTACATCATCTATTGTTGCTCCTCCAATTCCAAATCCAGTCGATGTCTTAACAAAATCAGCGCCTGAATGTACAACTATTTCACACGCCCTTATCTTTTCTTCATCTGTCAGATAACAGTTTTCAAGTATGACTTTAATAATAACATTTTTCAATGCCTTTGCCTCTTTTACAACAGCCTTGATTTCCTTTTCAATATAATCGAAATCTCCGCTTTTTAGTCTCCCTATATTAAGAACCATATCTATTTCATCTGCGCCGTTTTTTATTGCATCTTTAGCTTCGTAAGTTTTTGTCTTAATTGTATTTGCACCAAGAGGAAATCCTATAACGGTACATACTTTTATATCGCTTCTTTCTAATAGATTTTTTGCAAAATTTACATAAACTGGATTTATACATACTGAAGCAAAATTATATTCCTTAGCCTCAGTACATAATTTTTTTATATCATTATCTGTGGCATTTGATTTTAATAATGTATAATCAATCATCTTTGCAATTTCCATTAATTTCACCTACTTAAATACAATTTAACATTATTTAAAGATTTTTGTCAATTAAATATCCGAAATTTTTTAGTGTATTAATATTATCTCTCCAACCTTTTTTTACTTTAACCCATAAATCCAAATAAATCTTCTGACCAAATAAATTTTCCAGTTCTATCCTGGCATCTGTTCCAATTTTCTTTAACATCTTCCCATTTTTTCCTATAATTATAGCCTTATGTGATTCCTTCTCACAATATAATATTGCCTCGATTTCAAGAATATCCTTATTCTCTTTTTGTTTCATACTGTTGATTTCAACAAAAACCCCATGTGGTACCTCGTCTTCAAGAAAATACAACATCTTTTCCCTTATTATTTCGGATACAATAAATCTCTCTGGTTTATCTGTAATATAATCCTCCGGAAAATATTGAGGTCCTTCCGGCAAATACTGCAATATGGTATGTATTAATAAATCAATATTTTTATTTTTAAGCGCTGAAATAGGTATAACATCTTTAAAATTAAGATGTTCTTTAAAGTTTTTAATGGTATCATCTACAACATTATAAGAAACTTCATCTATTTTATTTACCACCAAAACTATAGGAGTACTTATTGTTTTTAAATGATTTGTTATATAAAGGTCACCAGGTCCTATGTTAACATCCGGTTCAATCATGTATAAAATAAGGTCAACTTCATTTAATGTTTTCTTAACAGATGATATCATAAACTCGCTTAATTTATGCTTTGGTTTATGAATTCCTGGTGTATCAATAAAGATAATCTGAAAATTATCCCCTGTTAATATACCCTGTATCGTATTTCTGGTTGTCTGGGGTTTGTCTGATGTTATAGCAATCTTTTCTTTTATTAAAGTGTTTAATAAGGTTGATTTGCCAACATTTGTTCTGCCTATCAATGCAATAAAACCAGATTTATAACTCATTCTGTCACCTCTTTTTACAAATTATTTCATTATTTGAAAGAAAAATACTGTTATTAATATACCAATTATTCCACCAATAACAACTTCATATGTGGTATGTATTTCCCCCTCAATTCTGCTTTCAGCAACCATAAATGCCATCATAAAAGTAATTGTAGCAATAATTGCGCTTTTTGATATAAAAGCAGCTGCAGTAGCAAGACAAAATGCAATAGCACTGTGTGCACTGGGCATGCCACCTTGAAAGGGTGTTCCAATACCAAAATGAACCTTTAAAATTATTGTGGTAAGCATTACTATAACAAGAGTTATAAATGTTACATGTGCAGGTGATTGCTTCAATCTTGTCAATAATATGTTTGTCCAAGGATTAAGCCTGTCAAAAAAAAGTATATATCCTACAAAAACAGCATTTATGGCTGATATTAATACAGCACCTGCAGCAACATCCTTCGCTATTTTGGCAAGGGGATTGTATTTATCTGTTATAATATCTATAGTAGCTTCTATAGCGGTATTTATCATTTCAGCAATAATCACAAGAGAAATTGTAGCTATTAGTGCTATGAATTCAAATTTGGAAAAATTAAAAAATAAACTTAAGACCAAAACAATTATTGCTATTGAAAAATGAATTTTCATGTTCCACTGGGTTTTTAAAACGTACTCTATTCCTTCAATGGCATAATTAAAACTCTCAATAAGTTTTTTTATAACCATATTTATCACCTTTTAAAATCCAAGCGTGTCATTACTTCTTCTTCTTTTTCTCTCATTATTTTTCTATCATCATCTTTTTCATGGTCATATCCCATTAAATGAAACATGCTGTGAGCTGTTAAATATGCAATTTCCCTTTCGAATGAATGCCCGTATTCTTCCGCTTGCCTTTTTGCCCTTTCAAGTGATATTACAATATCCCCTATAGGTTCAACCTCACAAAGCCCGCTGTTATTCTCTTCTTCCAAATTAATATCTGAATAAATTTCTTCAAATTCAACTAAAGGAAATGATAAAACATCTGTTGGTTTATCGACATTTCTGTAGTATCTGTTTAATTTTTGAATCTCTTCATCATCTACAAATGATACACTTACTTCTATATTATCCACAACACCTTCAACTTCAAGTGAAATTTTAATAACATCATTAATAATCTTTTCAAGCCCTTCCGAATTCACTTTATTTTGCCTATCATCAATCAATATATTCATTGTAACACCTCAGTTTTTATAATTTCAACAATCAAATGGAATATATATCCGCTATTAATCCAAAATCAATTAGAGGTTTGTCCAATTTTAGTATGGAATTTGCCTCATATTTAGTAATCATAATTTTATTCTCAACTTTCCTTTGATTTTTCATATATCTCATATGCCTTAACAATCTTCGCCACAAGAGGATGCCTTATTACATCCTGTTCTTTAAGCAAAACAAATTCTATGCCTTTTATCCCATTCAAAATTTCTATTACATCTTTTAAACCGGACTTTTTATCCTTCGGCAAGTCCACCTGTGTCACATCACCTGTTACCACAGCCCTTGAACCAAATCCAATTCTTGTCAAAAACATCTTCATCTGCTCTGGGGTAGTATTCTGCGCTTCATCTAAAATTATAAATGAGTCATCAAGTGTTCTTCCCCTCATGTAAGCAAGAGGCGCAACTTCGATTAAACCCTTTTCCATATATTTTTGAAACACTTCAGCACCAAGTATATCATACAGTGCATCATACAATGGTCTTAAATATGGATCAACTTTTTCCTGTAAATCTCCAGGTAAAAAGCCCAGCCTCTCGCCTGCTTCAACAGCAGGTCTTGTCAGTATAATCCTTCCAACCTCTTTATTTTTTAATGCCGTAACCGCCATAGCCATAGCAAGATATGTTTTTCCTGTCCCTGCAGGACCGATACCAAAGACTATTTCATTGTTTTTCATTGCCTTTACATAATTCTTCTGTCCGTAAGTTTTACATCTAATCTGCTTTCCTCTTGAGGTAATACAAACAATGTCAGATAAAATTGACTTTAATTTTTCTTCTTCACCTATATTTACAAGTTTCATGGCATACATAACATTCTGTGGTGTAATAATCTCACCGCTTTCAATAAATTCTATCAACTCATTAAATAACCTTTCTGCCGCATTGACATTTGTATCTTCTCCTGATATCTTGATTGTATCATCACGTACCACAACCTTGACATTCATACCTTCCTCAATTAATTTCAGGTTTTCATCGAATTTGCCAAACAGGTTTGCGGCTTGTTCAATATTGTTGATGTCAATATTTATTTCCTTATTCAATTTGTACCTCCTGTTTATAATCTATTTTCTCTTCCATGCCTATATTTTCTAATGCCTCAACTATTACATCTGCTCTTATTATATGATTCTCTATTATCATGGTTTTCTTTTTTTCACTGATAATTTTTACATCATTTTCAAGTCCGGATTTGATATTTTTAAGAGCTTTTTCAATAGCCAATTTTTCAGCTTCGTCTCTATTTAATTTAATGTGTTCTATTTCTGTTTCATAATAAGTTTCTTTAATGATTTTAACAGGAGATTTCTTAGATGTAATTATTTTTGTTTCCTTATCATAATGTTTAAAATCCATCTTTCTGAGAGCAAATGTAATAGTATTTTCACCTAAACTGATGTTTGTAATAGAGATTGATTTTCCTGTTCTTTTAAACGCCTGCTTTGATAAATCGACATCTGCATAGCCTTCATACCAAGTCCTTGCAATAATTTCAGCATTTGAATGTACAAATCTCGTCTTAGCATATGGTCTTTCAATAATACCAGATACTATAATATCTCCGGCTTTTACCGTATCCCCTACTTTTTTAACCGCATCTCCTTGTAATATTACCATCTTATATATTATACCATCTTTCTTAGCTATTATATTACATGCAACATTCAAAGGCAAAATTTCAGGTGGTTTGGTTTTTTCAACGATCTTTATGAATGCCTTAGTACCCTTAATATCTATCCCAATCCATGCAACATTTCTCATGTCAACTAAAAATTCTGATTCGATTTTGGGAATATCTACGGAATATTTAAAAACCCCTTCTTTTAAACCAAGCTTTTTTAGTTCTTCTATCACAGCCTGTTCATTTATATTTTTTGTCCCCTCTATACTTATGCACCATATAAAGGATGAAAAAATGCAAATTAATACCATACATAATACCGCACCAAATATTAACATTTTCCGCCTTTTAAAATATAATATGATAAAAGGCAGTCCTTTTTTACCTATTATTGACACTTTGCAATTTGTTATTCTTATATGTGGTTGTAATAATTTAAATCCTTTTAAACTTATTTTGGCAATTACTGTATTATGTCCTATCCTTTTTATATCCCATATATAAATATCTCTTGATATAATAAGATTTAATAATTTTTCTAAGGATAAACCTTCAATTTTAATAATAGCATAACCTCTTAAAAAATTCCACAATTTTATTGCCAGCAAGTTTATCCCTCCTAATCAAGTATCTCGATACTTTCTATCTTTCCT
The DNA here is from genome assembly GCF_056032965.2 of Aceticella sp. 75b-Ac. Taxonomy (NCBI): domain Bacteria; kingdom Bacillati; phylum Bacillota; class Clostridia; order Thermoanaerobacterales; family Thermoanaerobacteraceae; genus Aceticella; species Aceticella sp. 75b-Ac. Next base: position 231,548 of record NZ_CM190971.1, on the reverse strand, counting down.
GTTATTACAATGATTTCTGTCATTATAGAATTAATCATTAAATTTTCCCCACAAATTTTAAAAATACCTATGGAGGTATTTATTCTTATCCTTTCAGGAATATATTCAATAATACCCCTGTGATTTTCCAATGTAGCCTGAGTATCCCCAATCAAGGTAAGTTTAGGCAGATTTAATAATACCTCTTTTGGAAAATCAACAAGATTAAATATTCCTTCTTTAATAGTGGTTGATTTCATGCATAAGCCCTCCTTCTTTAAATCTTATGAGGAAGGTAATAAAAAAATTCTATATAAAAAAAGAGCTTTATGCTCTTACAATGCCATCTTGTATATCATTTTGCAATCATCTTCATTTATAGGTTTATTGAAATTTTTTATACTTCCCGTAAGTGTCATTATGGTATCTTTTGCTAAAATATTAATATCTTCTTCTTTAATCTCTAAATCCCTAAGTCTTAACTTCAAACCAACGCTTTTCAAGAATTCCTCAATAATCGTATGAATTTCTGAAGCTTCAACCTCTTTTCCTCTTAAAATAGAAGCAATTTTTTTATACTTTTCTTCATTATATTTTAATGAAAATTCAATAAAAGATGGTAACAAAGCTGCAAGTCCAACACCATGGGTTATATTGTAACGTCCGCTTAAAGGATGCTCTAATGCATGTACTAAGCTTGTTCCAGAAGAAGCCATCGCTAAACCGCTTAACATGGCAGCAAGCGCCATTTTTTCTCTCGCCTCTATATTATTACCGTCATCATAGGCTTTCTTTAAGTATTTATAAGAAAGTTTTATAGATTCCAATGCATAAATATTGCTGACCTCATTTGCTTTTACACCTATAAAACATTCTAAGGCTTGGCAGAATGCGTCAACACCGGTTGATGCAGTTACGCTTCTATCCATTGTCGTCATAAACTCCGGATCGATTATTGATAAGCTTGGAAAGGTATATATACTTTTAAAGGATGGTTTAAAACCTATTTCATTGTTTTGTATTACAGCAGCTCCGTTTACCTCTGAACCTGTGCCTGAAGTAGTTGGAACTGCAATTATCGGCAATGCCCCTCTTACAGACCTTTTCCTTGAATCAGGTCTCAAAAAATCCCAAATAGGGGATAGTTCCACACTTCCAACAGCAATTCCTTTTGCAGTATCTATAGCACTTCCGCCTCCAAGTGCAATAACCATATTACATCTATTTTCAGTTGAAACCTTAACACCCTTATCAACAGAAATACAATCAGGGTTTGAAATAACCTCATCATAAATAACATACGGAATAGTACAATTATCTAATATTTCCAGTACTTTTCCCAAAAGCCCGCTTTTTTTTGAACTATATTTTCCTGTAACAATTAAAGCCTTATCACCATATGTTCTACATTCTGATATTTGTTCTATTTTACCTCTGCCAAAAATAATACGGGTTGGAAGTAACACATCAAAACTCAAAAAAACACCTCCCTATAATTTTATATTTCTGTGATGAAAACATATTTTATTTTCTCATATGAAGATATATCCCTCAAAGGATTTCCTTCTAATGCCATTAAATTGGGAAGTTTACCCTTCTCAATTCCTCCCATTTTATCTTCAAGACCAACAATCTTTGCAGAATTTTCAGTTGCAGCCTTAAAAATCTCTGTTGGAGAAAGACCTGCTTTTTCAAAAAGCCTAAGCTCTTCAAAATACGATATGGCGTGATATGTTCCACTGGCACCTGCATCTGTACCGATACCAAGGATAACTCCCTTTTCCTGAGCTTGTTTGACTCTTATAAGCTGAGAATCTAAAGTTTTCTCAATATTTTCAATTTCTTTTTCTGTATAAAATTTACGAGTATCTTCCTTTAATTGATTTGCAACAGGAACAAGTGTCGGTATCCATGGTATTTCCTTTTTAGCCATAATATCAAGAGCTTCTTCACTAAGAAAATAGCCATGTTCAATAGAATCCATATCAGCTTTTATTGCCATGTCAACTGCTTTTGCAGAACTTGCATGTGCCATAACCTTGAGGTTATGCCTTCGAGCTTCATTTACAATCTCCTTTGCTTCTTCAAGAGAAAACTGTAATGAGCCAACCCTTCCATATTCTTTAAAGCTTACAATCCCTGACATAAGGACTTTTATCTGATCAACCCCCTTTTGATAAAGGATTTCAACAGAATTTTTTATATCTTCATTATTTAATATCCCTTCACCTAAGAAACTGCCGTACATTCCTTTTTTATTAAGGGCAAAACCAGATGCAAGTATAATAGGTGCATCAAGTCTTTCCCTTTTACATTTTTCTTTTGCAGTAATATTTATTAACCTTCTGTCACCGCCATCTCGTATGGCAAGGATACCTTTTTCAAGATAATTTTTAAATTCTCTTTTTAAACGTTTAAAAAGCAACTCATCACAATCCCATTGTTCCACTGCTTTTTGAAAATTAATGCCATCAAGTGCTAGATGAACATGACAATCGATAAATCCAGCCATAAGCGTCAAATTTGAAAGGTCAATAATCCTATAATCATTAAAATTTCTTTTTAAATTATTGAAATCTGTATTATAAATTATCTTGTTAATTATACCATTTTCTATCACAACAGCAGCATTTTCACAAGGAGGCTTATATGAACTCTCTATAAGTTTACCTGCAAACAAAACCCTTTTATCTTCCTTCATTATTTTTATAACCTTTTTCAAAACGTCTTCCCCTATCTTATTTAAATGACTCTCATTCTCAAGCTGCCTATCTCAATAATTCCATACATCATAGCTTGGCAAAAAATCCAGGTTTAGGAGTATGCCCATAGTCCTTAGATACCCTTCTGCCATGCTGTAATAATTCTTTTTCCCAAGATGCAAAAGAATTATCAAAATTTAAAAGCTCTGAAGATTTTGGGTAAATTTCATAGTTGGTTTTGTAAATCATAGGAGTTAGATCAGGCATAATTACATTTGCACCACATGATAAAGCCTTAAAACGCCCCTCAGGTGATAAATTTGCCAGTGCGGTGGTAGCAGGAAGATGTGTTAAAGGAAGCAAGAGCCTTGTTATTGCAATTGCTTTCAAAACCATAGAAACAGACCCAACAGGATACCCACGAAGAGGGGTCTCAGGATGTGGAATAAAAGGTCCGATTCCAGCCATTTCTACATCCAATTCTTTCGTTAGCAGAATATCATCCGCTAAAGTCTCTATACTCTGCCCGGGCAATCCTACCATAAATCCTCCTCCTATTTGATATCCAAGTTCCCTTAAATCTTTAAGTCTATTCAATCTCCCTTGAAGAGTAGTGCCAGGTCGTAATTTTTCGAAAAGCTCTTTATCTGATGTTTCATGTTTTAATAGATACCTGTCAGCACCAGCTTCTCTTAAAATCTTATAGAAATTTTTTGAGTTTTCTCCCACCGACATAGTGATTGCAAGGTCAAGATTATCCTTCATCTTCTTAATCAATTCAGCCAATATATCAACTTTATACCAAGAATCTTCTCCTGATTGAAGCACAATCGTCATATATCCCTGATTTCTTGCTTCCTTTGCTGCTTCATATATCTCATCTATTGTCATCCTGTTTCTATTCACAACATGATTTTGACATCTTAAACCACAATAAAAACACTCTCTGCTGCAGTAATTAGAAAATTCAATAATCCCCCGAAGATGTACCTCATCCCCAAAATTATTTTTTCTAAGTTTATCGGCTTCCTGAAATAACAACTCCTTATCTTTACCTTCTGCTTCAAGTAACATGATTATTTCTTCTTTGTTAAGTTCATGAGTTTTTAATGCTTTTGTTATAACCTTTTCAATTTTGGTTGTCATGGGAAAATCCTTCCCTTCTTCACTTTTTAAAACTATTTGATTGCATTATATTATACTCAGTATAAAAAATCAAGATATGATTCCATATAAATCCATAAAAGTTTATAAATTTATTTTATTTCATAATACCTCTCAAAGAGCCTTTCAAGCATACGGCACTGCTTTAAATAAGGGCAATTCCCCCTAAAGGTTTTCTGTTTAAAATCTTTATTCATTATATTCCCCATATAATAATCTTTTTTTTCAGAAAGTGAAGGACATGGATAAACCTCTCCATCGGGATTCACAAATATACCGCTACCATTAAATGTCCTACATTCTTCCTTGTATCCATAATTCATAAGCCTTTCAAGAAATTTAAAAGTTATAGTACGATTTGTAATTTTATTATGTAATTCAGCTCTTTCTATGGCAGCTTTTATATTTAAAGTAATTTCCTCTTCCATAGGAACAGACATATCAAAAGCACTTCCTGTAAGTCTCAATACATTGAAACTTATACCTCTTATATTTCCCAAGTAATAAACTAAGTCAATAAATTTATCTATGCTTGAAAGACTTTCTTTTGTTAAAACTGATGTTACATTTATGCAAATTCCCGCTTCTTTCAAAAGCTGGATACCTTTCAAAACATCAACAGTAGAAGAATGAGAAATCTCATTGCGATAAGGTCGCATGATATCATTTACCTCGGGTATACTATCGATACTCACTCCTATACCTATATCCAAATCTTTAAGTTTAGATATATTCATATGATTCAAAAGGGTGCCATTTGTCTGAAGCTGAAAAATGCAAGAAAGACCTTCCTTACGTAATTCTTGCACAAATCTCTCAATCAAAGGAAGATTTAAAAGAGGTTCTCCGCCTGTAAATTGAACCAAAAACATTTGAGAATCATCCTTGTTTTGCTTCTTTATAAATTCCAATATACTTTTTGCTGTATCCCATGACATATCACCATTCTTCCCTGTATTTTTTGAAGCGTAACAATAACGACAGGAAAGATTACACCTCCCTGTTACAGCAACAATAAAAGTTTTAACCATGATTTACCATCCTAATCAGCTGATTTTTTATTAGCTGCTACTACTGCAAAATAATACATAAATATAACCCAAATAAAAACAGCAACAAATGGAAGAGGTGAAATCGGCTTATTTAAAGCTATACTTCTTAATGAATGGCTAATAGGAGTCAGAGGGAGCATCCAGATGAAAACTTTGACAAGAAGAGGCATTGTATCAACAGAGAAAAAGGTTCCAGCTAAAAATGTCATAGGAAGTACGAAAAACGTTCCAAAGTTTGCCATATCAGCATGGGAATCGGCTACCATCGCCGCCAAAACTCCAAGAGAAGCAAAAGTAAAACAAGATGCAATAAGTACAAGAAAAAAAACAGGTGTTAATTTTATATGAGCGCCAAAAAGCAATCCAAGTAACAATAAAATAAGACATGAAGTTAGACCTTGAAGAGCTCCTGCCAAGACTTCTCCCAGCACAACAGATGAGGTTTTGATAGGTGCCAGCACATATTGGTCAAAGGTTTTAAATATCGTCCTCCTTATATTTAAATCAGCTCCGATGGAATTATAGCTATTGTTCAAGGATGATAGTGCTATAATACCGGGTAATACAAAATCTAAATAATTGCCTCCATTTACAGACATATTTTTCCCCAGCCCCAAGCCAAACGTTGTTAAAAATAGCAAAGGACTTATAAGACTACCTGCAAATATTTTCTTGAAACGTTTTTTCCAGTATATCATTTCTCTCCAAAATATAGGATAAAATTTTAAAAATTCCTTCATAATCTCTTCACCTTGAATGATGCAAAAACGTCTATTCAAGGTTTCCCTCCTTTCGCACATTAATCTTAATTATAAATTACTTTATAGCTTGTTGCTCTCAATTAATTCTCCGCCTGTAAGTTTAACAAAAATATCTTCAAGATTTGATTCTCTTATGTTTATATCCTTATCCAAAGATTCTGCATATTTTAGTGCATCTGCCCTTGAGGAAAAAAAATGTCTTACGGTGTTATCATTTTCAAGATATTCCAGAACAACACTTCCTACCTCCTTTTTTAATTCGTCAGGACTGCCAATCGCTATCAGTTTTCCTTTATCAATTATAGCAACCCTGTTACAAAGATTCTCTGCTTCTTCAATATAATGTGTTGTAAGAAGAACCGTCATGCCGTTTTGATTCATTGTTTTTATTAAATCCCATATCTTTCTCCTTGTCTGAGGGTCAAGTCCTACTGTTGGTTCATCAAGAAAGAGTACCCTCGGTCTATGCATTAGTGCTCTGGCAATCATAAGCCTGCGCATCATACCTCCGGAAAATTTTTCTACATTGATATTCGCCTTGTCCATAAGTCCAACATATTCAAGAAGCTCCTGTATTCGCTTCCTTCTTTCCTCTTTTTCCATCCCGTAAAGCATACCGTTAAGCTCTAAATTTTCCCATGCCGTTAGCTCTTTTTCAAGATTTAATTGCTGTGGCACAACCCCAATCTGTTTTTTTACTTCTAAAGCATTTTTTCTTACATCATAGCCATTTATATATGCTGTTCCAAAAGTTGGACGCGTCAGCGTGATAAGCATCCGAATAGTTGTTGTTTTACCAGCTCCGTTAGGTCCAAGTAGTGCAAATATTTCTCCGGAAGAAATTTCAAAGCTTATTCCCCCAACAGCCCTAACTTTACCAAATACTTTTACCAAGTTTTCTACTTTAATCATCCGCTTTTCGGTGTTTTATTCCCATACATGAAGAGAGGAAATAAAACGCCTCCTCCTTTCTCAATAAATCCCTTGTTGCAAGTTCAAAGACCTCAACATTTCTTCAACACTATTTAAAGTTTTTATATCTTGACTCCCATAAACATATTGTACCTCTTTTTGATTTCTAAAGCTATATATGGGAATATTTAAATTTTTTAGCTCATTAAGAATAATTGAACTATCTCCATTAAAAGAAAAATCCACATCAATAATTGCATCTGATTCCTTAAGATTCTCTATTAATGCCGGCATATCATTTAATTCATAAACAATTGTATCCGCTGTTTTTGAAACAAAATAATCTACATCATTCTCAGCCAAGGGTCCTATGGAAATTTTATATCCATGTCTTGTCAAAGCTCTAATAATGGGAGCACCCTTTCCTTTTCCTGAAAGTACATGAACCTTTAAGCTTTTATTACTATCACATTTTAATTCAAGTGTTCCCATAGAGCGGCAAAAACCGGCTTTATCAACATTATAAAGTTCTTTAACGGCTTTTTCCGTTAAAACATCCTCCGGAGGACCATATGCCTTCATGCCTCCCTTTTCAACAAGAACAACCATATCACAAAGACGTAAAGCTAAATCTACCTCATGGAGTATCATTACAACCGTAACATTTTTTTCATGTGCCAAATTTCTTAAAAGTAAAAGTATTTCAAATCTATTTTTAGCATCCAAATGACCAACAGCTTCATCCAAGAGCATTACCTCCGGTTGCTGAGCCAATGCTTTGGCAATCATGACCTTTTGATATTCTCCGTCACTGGTTTCTGTAATAAATCTGTCTTTTAGATGTTCTATTCCAACAGACTTTAGAGAATCCATCACAATATTCTTATCATTCTGACTTAAAATTCCCATCAAACCTGTATAAGGATAACGCCCCATACTAACAATATCAAAAACAGTCATGTTGCTTGCAGTTATACGCCCTGTTAATACAACAGATATCTTGCATGCCAATTGAGAATCTGTCATTTTGTGTATATTTTGTGTATCTATGAATATCTCGCCTTTTTGAGGTTTTAAAAATCCACCAAGGCATTTCATAAACGTTGTTTTCCCAACCCCATTAGGACCCAAAAGGCATATAAGCTGTCCGGGATTCATTTCAATATTGATATCATGAAGAACGGTCTTATTCTTATAGCCTATATCAATACCTATTGCCTTAAGCATATTTATCACCTCTATTTTATTCCTTTTTTCAAAAGCAGAATAATAACAATAGGTGCGCCAACAATCGATGTAAGGACACTTATCGGCAGTTCTACCGGTGCCGCCAATGTACGTGCTCCGGTATCAGCAAGCACTGTAAAACTTGCCCCTAACAGCATACCAGCTGGAAGCAAATAGCGATGGTCAGAACTTCCAAGCATTAATCGTGTTATATGTGGCACTGCTAAACCTACAAAGGAAATCGGTCCGGCAAAAGCTGTAATACTAGCTGTTAAAATGCTCGCAACAGCAACAGTGTAAAAGCGGAATCGCTTAGGATTTATTCCTAGATTTTTTGCATATTCCTCTCCCAAAAGAGAAGCATTAAGCTGCTTAGAACATAAAAAAGCAAGTACAAGTCCTATTGTTGTAGGAAAAAAAAGCACCTTTAACTGAGTCCATGTAAGTCCGGAAAAACTTCCAAGTGTCCATAGGGTAAAATTCTTAACCTTCTCATCAGGAGCAAATGTTATTAAGATGTTTACGATAGAAGAAAAAATATATGCAAACATAAGCCCTACAAGCAACAAGACTACAGAACTTTTAGCAAACCTTGCCACAGAAAGAATCATAATTGTGACAAAAAAGGCTCCTAAAATAGCAAGAGTCATATATCCATATGGCGACTGACTAAAACCTATTCCTGCTAAGATACTAAGAGCCATGCCGAGGGTTGCTCCTGAAGAAATACCAAGTATATACGGTTCGGCAAGAGGGTTCCTAAACAACGCCTGTAGCAAGATACCGGAAGCAGTAAGAGCCGCACCACCTAAAACTGCTCCAAATATGCGCGGTATTCTCAAATTCCATATTATTTTACTCATAACTGTTTTGGCATTTCCCCAGGTTATTAACTGGGTTATTACCTCTCCAGGTGATATCTTGACTGACCCTACCATTATACCAAATATAACTACTGATGGAAGAAGCAAAATCAAAAACCCGAAAACCATATATCTTCTTTTTGCCATCTGCATCATAATACCTTATTTACCCCCTCAAAACTCTTCATAAGCCTTTTTTATATTGTCTATATAAATATTTACTATCTTTTCATTTTCACCCAACCCAACAAGCGAAACCTCCACCTCATAACCTTCATTTAAAAGCTGTGATTTCCATGAATCCACATCATCACCAGCCAGATCATTTACGGCATGGTCCCCTGCAACAATCATAAAAGGCATTAATTTAACCTTTTTGGCTTTTACACTTTTTAAATCCTCCTTAACCTCATCAAAGGATGGATAACCTTCCACCGTTCCCAATATAACTCTTAAACATCTATGCCTGAAAATATCATTCAAACAACCATATGAACATGTCGCAGGATGATTCGAGCCATGTCCCATAAGTACAAGGAATACATCTTCTTTTTCCTCTGCAAGCTGCTGTTTAAATATATCAGCAACTTTTTCATAACTTTCCATACCATAAAGAAGAGGATATCCTATCTTCAACTTTTTAAACCCAAGGTCCCCCTTGGCTCCTTTCATCATGCCAAACCCGCATATAATCTCTTTTAGATCGTTGTATTCGCTTCCTGGAAAAATATGAAGCGATTGAACAACCACATGTTCATAGCCTTCATCCTGAAGTTTTGCCAAAGCAAGCTGAGGATTGTCGACGTAAATCCCATCTCTCTTGGCAAGTTTTCTTCTTACAAAGTCAGAGGTATAAGCCCATCGAATCTCGATTCCCGGAAAAGTATCCCTGATTTTATTTTCTATGAAATCATAAGAGGTAAATCCACCTTTTACAGTTGTACCAAAAGCCACAAGAAGTATCGCATTTTTTCCCATTTCTTTCTCTCCTCACATTAGTTTTTTAAGTACGTTCCTCCAATTCACCTTCAATATCTAAGTAAACTTCTCTCAGTTCATTTTTAAGTTCCTCAGAAGGCTGCCACATGTCTCTTTCAATGGCTTCAAGAAGGTTTTCCACAATGTTCTTCAAAGCCCAAGGATTTTCTTCCTTAAACCATTCCTGCATATCCTCGTCCAACGCATATTTTTTTGCCAATTCCTCATAAAGCCAGTCATCCAATACCTCTGCCGTTACATCCCAGCCAAAGGCAGTTTCCACCATATGCGAGAAATCTCCCGCTCCTTTATATCCATGCCGTTTCATGCTTTCTATCCATTTTGGATTAAGTATACGTGCACGGAATATATGACGCGTTTCTTCTTCGAGTGTTCTCACTTTAACCCTATCAGGGTCCGAACTATCTCCGCTATACGAATGCGGCAAAGAGCCTTTGAGAGCTTTTACTGCTGCCACCATACCTCCGTGATATGAATAGAAATCATCGCAGTCAAACATATCTAGTTCTCTGGTATCTTCATTTTTAACAGTGGCATCCACAGAAGCCAATCTGTCGGAAAAAACATCTTTCGCTTCAAGACCATAGGTATCTCTTGTATATACATAACCACCCCATTTAACATAAACATTGCACATGTCTTTTTCATCTTTCCAATTTTTAGATGTAACAAGGTCGCTTACACCAGCTCCGTAAGTTCCCGGTTTATCACTAAATATACGCCATAATGCTTCTTCTTTTGCTTTATTAGAGTCAAGCCCCTTTGAAACCTTATCATTGATTTCTTCTCTTACATGTTTCGCAACATAATTCATATCATCGGGTTCATCAAGTGATGCTACCATCTCCACTGCTTTGTCTAAAAGGTGCATAACATTCAGCATGGCATCTCTGAACATTCCGCTTACCCTGAAGGTAACATCAATTCGGGGTCTTCCAAGTTCTTCAAGAGGAATGACAGATATATCTTTAACCCTTCCGCTTTTTTCATCCCACACCGGTCTTACACCCATGAGATAAAGGGCTTCTGAAACATCGTCTCCTCCTGTTCTCATGTTGGAAGTGCACCATACGATAATCCCTATCATTTCCGGATAAGCATTCGTTTCTTCCATATATTTTTGCAAGAGCGAATTGGTAAGCTCGACACCAATTCTCCAGGATGAACGTGTGGGCATCGCTTGTGGGTCTATAGAATAGAAATTTCGTCCGGTAGGAAGAATATCCACCCTCCCCCTTGTTGGAGCACCCGAGGGTCCGGGCGGTACAAAATCTCCCCCAAGGGTTTTAATACAATTTTCAACCTCTTGTGTAGTGCCTTTAAGAGCCGGTACGACATTATCACTTATAAACTCCATAACCTGCTCCAATTTTGCCGTATTTTTACCAAGAATATTTGTTAAAATATCTTTAATTTTATTCCTATCAAAACCTTCTTCATAAAAAGCTTTTATAAGCTTTTTACTCTTTTCATCGATAACATCAAGTATCTCCGCATATGTAGCAGAAATCTCAGGAGAATAAAACCCGGGGTTCTTTATTAATTCCTCATAATCATAACCTAAAAATTCGGCAAGTGTTTCTCTTAATGATGGAACTGATCCATTAGAAAGGCGCGTTAAGGCAGATATCATCTCTACGAGGGGTTCTCCCTCGGGAGGCTGACCCAGTATATGCAACCCGTCCCGAATCAAGCAATCCTTAATATCATAGAGATAAGAATGAATCTTTTCCAAAAATTCCTCCCAGTCTTTTTCCGCTTCTTCTTTTGTTATTTTTAAATCGCTATCAAGCTTTGAAACCTCAACTTTTTCCCATATCAGACTGCGTAAAATCGTAAGTTTCCCGGGATCCATGCTTTTAGCTTCATTATATTCTTTGATGAGCACCTCGACATCCGCCATTTCTTCATAAGTGTCAGCTCTGGTCATAACTGGTATAAGGTGGTCAATGATGCAGGCATGAGAACGGCGTTTAGCCTGTGTTCCTTCTCCCGGATTGTTTATAATGTAAGGATAAACGTTGGGAAGGTCCATAAGAATTAAATCCGGATAACATTCTTCCGAAAGACCGTTCCCTTTGCCAGGAAGCCATTCCAAGGAACCATGCTTTCCAATATGGTAGACAATATCGGCTTTAAAAACATCCCTGATCCATCTGTAATACGCCAGATAATGATGCGGTGGAGGCAAATCAGGACTATGATAGATACTTGCCGGGTCCTCTAAGAAACCTCTTGTAGGCTGAACCCCTATAAAAACATTACCTAATAGTATACCTGGAATCAAAATATTTTCACCACAGGAAAAAATCTCTCCGGGTGGTTTGCCCCAGCTTTTTTCCAATTGTTGTTGCGGTAATAAAGGAAAATTATCAAACCACATTTCATATTCCTTATTATGCACCTTCCCTATAGCCCTTTTATTCATCTCTTCTGAACTCAGCCACCCTCTTTCATTTGTCAATCCTGATAACATTCTCTCCATTAATGCCTTTCCGCTTTCGGGAATATCTTCTACCTTACAGCCCTCGTTTTTCATCTCCACAAGTAATTTGTGCACACTAACAGGTGAGTCAAGTCCAAAAGCACATCCAATCCTGTCATTTCTCGGCGGATAATTATGAAATATAATAGCGATTTTTTTATCGCAATTTGGTTTATGACTTAGCTTTGCCCAATTAAGTGAAAGAGAAACAACCTTTTTTATTCTGTCTTTTATCGGAACATATTTGGTCATAACTGCTCCTGTTAGAGGATCCCTTTCAAGCTCCTCTCTCGTTGCAATAGGAACAGTAATAATATCACCGTCAAATTCAGGAAGCGCCATGCTCATAACTACATCCAGAGGTCCGAATCCTTGTAAACTATTTTTCCAATCAGAATAAGGTGTCATGGTAAGAATAGCCTTTATGATAGGTTTGCCAAGCCTTTGATAAAAATTCCCCCCTGGTACCCTGCTAAATGTCGGTGTGGCAACAGTCTGTGAAAACATAAGAGTGTTTATAACAGCATCAACAACTGCTATACCGTTTTGCATAAAGTAATTATCAATTACCCATTCAATCCCTTTACTGCCAAGCTCGTCATTTTTTGATGCAGTTAAAAAGACAGGAATAACTGCACCACCTTGATTTTCTATCTCTTTTATTAAATTATCCATAAATTCCAAATTTTCTGCATTCCAGTAGCTTTGATAAAAAAGGATTCCTATGACTGGCTTTTTCTCATTTAATTTTTCCTGTATAAAAGTTTCAGGTTTAATTTCATCTCGATAATCAGGATGATATATTCCTTCCCATGGAAGAGGTTTAGGTTCTATAACAGAAAAACTGGTATTTGAAATACTATTGGAAATCCATAGAAAAAGATTCTCAAAATTTGAAGCACCGCCATAACTAACGTAATGATAAACCTTGAAGTATTCTTCTTGATTTAATGTTCCCATTTTAAGGAGTTCCTGATAGTTTTCTCCCGAAGAAGGTAAAACCGCTATTTCTATTCCTTTTTCCCTACCTATCTCACAAATCTTATTAACAGAAGGTAGCGAATCAGTCCCTCCCATTAGATGAATTATTATCATATCTGAACCCAAGGCTAAATTTATGAGGTCTTTTTCTTTTTTTAAGTCATCAACATCTCTTTTGCTTCTAGCAGCTAAATTAACGCTATCACCATATTTTGAATAAATATTTCTTACAGCACTACTCACGTTTGATAATTCCGTATCAATGGCAGTATAAAACAATATTTTTATCGCCATATAAAATCCTCCCTTTCATCTTTTGCCTGTTGCTTCTGCTATAATCTCTTCAAAAGCCCTTATTATATTCTTCATAGAATTTCCTCCATTATTTTCTATCTCTACTCCTTCTATATCAAGAATGTTTTTAAGCTTTTCTAAAATTATAGAAGCTCCCCATATGGCTTCATCCTCATTTAGAAGTCCCCATTCCATCTGGTCCAGTAAATGAATATAAAGAGATGTTAAGGTTACAAGATTATTTTCTTTTTCAAGGATTTGAAGATTATGTATAAACAAGGCTTTTTCTGTTTTTGCTTTGTTATTTTTTTTCATGTACGTATTCCAGAGACTATCTTCGCTTACGCCATATCGTTTAAAACGTTTCAATATGCTATGTTGGTATTGAGGAGAAAGTCCCGTTTGCTTATACAGAGCCTCCTTTACCGCATCTTTTACGACAACGCCTATTAATTCTCCAAGTTTAGAATGTTTACCCGCATTTTTTAATAAAACAGGCGATTCAGCATTGCAAACAATAATAGCGTTGTCAGTACCTGAACCTGTTGCTATCCCAGTAGAATAATTGCTTCCTGCCATTAGTTCTTGAAGAGCCGCCGTTTTAGCTTCAGTACAGGTAATAAGAGCTCTCGCCATGGTATATTCAGGAAGGTTTGCGTCTATTATAAGAATAATATTTATAGTCCCGTTTATTTTGCAAATTTCTCCGTCTTTTTCATAATAGGAGGAAGGATCTCCTGCCCTTCCTCCGTTAACCTCTACCCCTCCTGTTACAATAGCAGTAACTGTAACTTCATTGAAATTTTTAACTTTAATTGATACATTTTCCATTGAGGCTGCTGTACTCATACCTGCTGTATGTTCCTTATCGAGACCAAGCTCTTCCGCTATTAACATCATGTGTTCTTCATAGGTTGGAGCCCTCAAAACACATGCCATGCCTGCTCCTGATTTCCCATCATGGTTAAAAATAGATGTAAGGTCCTCCCTAAATCCTCCATTTATACATGAAGTACTTAAAACCTTTCTGTTACCCTTAAATACCACTACAATGCTTTTAGCATAGTTATGAACCTGATCGGCGCATGATGTTTCAAATATCATCATAATCCATTCCCTCCTGTATTTTTATTTTTCAGGAAGCTTTTCAAACTCTTGCAACTTATGTCCGGTAAAATCCTTAGGATGAAATATTGCCGCTAAATCAGCAATTACCTGTTCAGTCTTGTCTAAATCTTGCCAGTACTGAGGCTGAAGGCACCAAACCTTACCCTCTTTTATAGGCTTTATATCTTTTAAAACAGGAGCTTGCTCAACCAACTTGGAAACTGAGGGCATGTAAACTGTTGAAGCTGGATAGATTAATATATCCGCATTGTTGGCTCTTGCATAAAACTCTTCCAAAGTCATGGTAACATTGCCTGTTTTAGTAGGTTGTACATCTTTGAAAATATTATCTCCTCCAGCCATATCTATCATTTTTGCAACATATGAACCTCCTGTCGGAACATAAACCATCCCTTTATAAATTTGACCCCATGCTACCTTCGGCTTATTTTCTTTTGGAACCTTATCTTTTATTTCATTGATTTTTTTCACAGCATTGTTAAAGAAATCAGATGCTTCTTTATCTTTGTTATAAAAAGCCGCAAGGAACTTTATCCATTCAAGCCTAGCGATTGGATCGTTCTCAAGCCATTCATTATCGACGGCATAAGGTACTCCAAGTTCTTTCAGCTTTTTAGGAAAATCCTCTGTACCTGCCATACCTGACTGAGTATACAAAAAGACTACGTCTGGAGAAATCTTTGTTATCTCTTCATAGTTTGGTGCCGAATTCTGACCCAAATATTTAATGCTTCCATTCTTGAGTCCTTGTTTTATTTCATCGATATACCACTGATTTTCCGGTGTTGTAACACCGACTACCGTATTCAGGACACCTAAGGGACGCAAAAGTGCAGCCTGTGTTGTTGAAGCTGTAATAACCTTTTTTACTGGTGTATAAATAACCGGTAAATCCTTGTACTTATCAGGAGCCTTTTGTCCTGAAGATACAAGAAGCATTTCTCTTCCGTCACCGTCAGTAACCTTTTTTATGCCGTCAGATATACTCTCAATCTTGAAACCCTTTGCATACTGAACAGTTATTGCAGACTTCGAAGCCGTTTTCTCTTGTGTCTTTTCCTGTGTTTTACAGCCGGTTAAAAATAAGCCTATCAAAAATGTAAACAACATGATAATTGAAATAGTTTTTTTCATTATAACATTTAACTCCTCTCTTCATAAATTAAATTTTAAGTTTTTGATTAAATATCTTTATCTTCTGTTGATATGCTTTTATGGTTCCGGATAAGCCCATATGCCTTTCATGGGTATACCAAGCCATTTTTCAAAATACTCCTTTAAAACCTGATCGGGATTGACATCCTTAAAGCGGTCAGGATAAAACCATTTAGCAAGATAAACTGATTCAATAAAATTACCTAAATTTGAGATATTTATAAAGTACATATGATTATTCTTAACTGCATCTGTTTTATTCAAAACAGGATCTTTTTTAATATCATTTGCTAATTTCATAACAGCAGAATTATCATTTGTTGTATAACCTAATTTATCACAATACACAAATAAAATATGTTCCGGATTTTTTGCTATTAACCATTCTCCACTTACATTCAGCATACTTGAAGAAGATTTCAAATCGGCTGCTATGTTATTTACGCCTACAAATTTTAATACCTGAGCATAAGAAGAACCTGGCGGAAAGGTTGAATATTTTCCTTCTTTAAAACCACCCATTAAACTCAAACATGCTATTTTAGGTTTTTCTTTTTCATCTATATTTTTTAAACCATTTTCTATATTCGACAAAATTTCATTTCTCCAATTCAAAAATTCAATAGCTTTTCCTCCACGATTAAAAAGTAAAGCAGTTCTTTTTAAATCTTGCTCATATGTTTCTAAATAATAAAAGTCAATACCAATAACCTTTATTCCTAATGCTTCAATCTTTTTCCTTATATCTTCTGAAGGATATTTACCATATGTTAGAACTGCCTGAGGCTTAAGCTCTGCTATTTTTTCCAGATCAGGACTTATCCAAGAACCAACAGATACTTTATTATTAAGACCTAAATAAGGCTTCTTTTGAATCGTATCACTTACACCTACTATAAAATCGTCAGGTACCTGCAATATCCTCATTGCTTCAGCTATATTGGTATTTAATACAACTACTTTATTCAAACCGGATGCAGGTACTGTTACATCATTCCCCGTTGAATCTTTTATCTTAACATTCCAAGTCACTACTGCCTTAAATGCTGTATCATCCCACTTCACGTCTGCACCGAAGGCTTCTACAATAAATCTCAATGGAACGATTGTCCTGCCCGATAAAACGACAGGTGCAACATCAAGGGTTTTATTTTTGCCATTTACAACAGCTTCATTTTTGCCAATGGTTAATTTTATACTGACATCTTGACCTTGTATTGTAACAGTTTGTGCAGCATCATCCCAATTTACAACTGCACCGAGATTCTCAGAAAAGAGTCTTGCTGGCACCATTGTCCTGCCATTTTCTATAAATGGCGAAACATCCCCTGTATTTATCTTTATACCGTTTAGATAAACCTGTGTCTCCTGTGACTTGGCTGTATCTGCAAGTCCAAAAGCAGGAAACAATGACATTAACAAAACAAAAATCATTAGAAAGCAAATCTTCTTTTTCACTATTAACTCCTCCATAAATTTCATAATACGTTAACAAACTCCGGTTACAGCCTTTTACAGTCATAACCGGAGTTTTAAAACATAAATCTCCCTCATATACCGTTCCCTCCCCTCCGAAGGCCAGTTTAGCATTCAGGCAGGTCTCCTGGCTCTGATATCATCCTACTCCCATTCCTTCCCGGTTTCCCAGTGGAATTAATACGGTTTCGTCCTTCATTACAGTAGCAGGGGCTGCAGCGGATTTTCACCGCTTTCCCTATCAAGCTTTAAAAGCACCTGAAGCTCTTGTTATTTAATTTTGCCTTTAATTAATTTTAAACTATAAATTACAGTGTTGTCAAGTAGTTATCAATTTTGTACCATTAAATTTTTATTTTTAATACAGTATCCTTATATCACCAACTTTCTTTGTAAGTTTTATAGAATCAAAGTATTCAAGAATACCTACTGCATATTTCCGGCTTGTTTTTAATAAGTCTCTATATATTGCAAGCGTTATCTCTTTATTTTCTTTAAGATAATTTGTCAAAATATCTTTTGCCTTCAAGAAATTATTTTCAGTTAAAAATATTTCTTCATTTATTTTAATAAGTCTACCTTCATTTGTCAAATACTCAAATACAGCAGCAACCTTTTTATAATCCGGAAATTCTGTTGGTTTTGGCACATTATATCCTGCATTTTCATATACCTTCATAATTTCATTTTTAATGGTTTCTTGTTCAGGTGTTAGAACTATATTATAACCCCATAAGGAAACAAATTGTCCTTTGATTTTTATAATTTTTTCTTCTACCATTAATTCTACAATAAATTCGTTTAAATTACTTTTAAAATCTTTAAAAATCTTTGATTTAAATTCCTCTTTTGGCATGCCTTCTCTTAGAGGATTATTTTTATGGTACTGTGCTAAAATATTTTTTGCATTTTCACATACCTTATTAAAGGTTTCCTTATGATATAAATATATAATGCCGTTTTTATTAAGTTTGATAATTGATGGGTTACTATTTATAATTTTTTCAAGATTTGAAATCCCGGCTATTCTTTCAATTTCACTGAAAGCCACAGGTAAAATAGAATTTGAAATTTTCTTTTCTATTAAAAAATCCATACCAAATTTTTCAATTTTTTTCAATTCCTCTATAACATCATTTTTAAATCTTTTGTGTTTTAACGGGTTTGAAACAAGGATTATTCCACCACCTATTGTTATCATTGGTGAATATGTTCTTATTACAAAATAATCTCCATTTAAAACTGAAACATAATTTTCAAGCAAAATCTGCGCATACGCATTTTCTCCGGCTTTTAATTCACTTTTATCAAGAAGAATAATCCTTCCAATTGTTTCGGAAGCACCTGTATAAAACCTTATTCTGTCCCGATTTTCTATTATTTTAGAAGATTTTAATAGTGATAACCTAACATCGATTATATTTGATGGTTCAATTGCGCCGGGCGGTGCAATAACATCGCCTCGTTTTAATTTATCGGTATTAATATTTGCGAGATTTATAGCAGTTCTTTGCCCTGCATAGGCCTCCTTAACATCCTTATCATGTACCTGTAAATTTCTAACCCTGCTTTCAAGCATATCAGGATAAATCATAACCTTATCGCCGATTTTAATCATGCCTGAAACTAATGTACCCGTTACAACAGTTCCAAAACCTGCTACAGAAAAAATTCTATCAATTGGGAGTCTATATATGCCCTCCCCTATTTCTTTTTTAAAATTTTGAGCTTTTTCATCAATTAGTTTAATTAATTGGTTTATTCCTTCTCCTGTCAGAGATGATACTACTGCTACCGGAGCATCTTTTAAAAAAGTATAAGAAAGCCCCTTTTTAATATCATCCTTCATCATATTTAACCATTCATCATTTACCATATCACACTTTGTTATAACAACTATTCCGTTTTTTATTCCTAAAAATGATAATATATCTATATGCTCTTTTGTTTGAGGCATTATACCTTCATCTGCCGCAATTACAAGCAGTACAATATCTATTCCATAAGCACCTGCAAGCATGTTTTTTATGAATTTTTCATGACCGGGAACATCAATTATTCCAGCTCTTATTCCAGAAGGAAGGTCAAAATATGTAAATCCCAAATCGATTGTCATTCCTCTTTGTTTCTCTTCCTGCAACCTATCAGTATCCCGCCCTGTTAATGCTTTTATTAAAGCTGTTTTACCATGGTCAACATGCCCTGCAGTACCAATAATTATGTTTTTCAATGTTAACCCTCCGTTATTTTTTTAACTGACTTGAAAATGATATCATAATCATCCTCTAATAGGGTCCGTACATCAAGGATTACTGCATCAGAAACGATTCTGCATATTATTGGTATATCCCCTGTTCTAAATTTATTTTCAATATCATTTGAACTTAAATTATCTATTTCAATTTTTATACCATATGAAGGAATATCCTGTTCAGCCAGTGCACCTCCACCTGCCATTGAAGATATCTCAATTATA
Organism: Aceticella sp. 75b-Ac; assembly: GCF_056032965.2. Lineage (NCBI taxonomy): Bacteria > Bacillati > Bacillota > Clostridia > Thermoanaerobacterales > Thermoanaerobacteraceae > Aceticella > Aceticella sp. 75b-Ac. The sequence continues at coordinate 211,894 of NZ_CM190971.1, read as the reverse complement.
TCAGTTTTAACTTTGTTTATATTGGAAAGAATATCTTTAAGTTTAACCGCCCTTTCGTATAAAATATCCTTATTTAGTGTTAACATCTTCAATGTAGGTATAATCTTCTCAGGCTCATTATATAAATATATTCTCAATATATATTCTAATGTGGAAAGACACATCTTGTCGACCCTTATTGCTCTTGTCAAAGGATGTTTTTTCATCAAATCAATAAAAGATTTTTTCCCTACTATTATACCTGCCTGCGGACCACCTAAAAGCTTATCTCCGCTAAATGTAACTATATCCATACCTGCTTTAACTACTTCCTGCACTGTTGGTTCATATGGCAACCCATATTTGCGTAAATCAACTAATACACCGCTCCCCAAATCCTCCATAATCGGTATGTTATACTTTTCAGATATCTCTACCAATTTTTCTGTAGAAACCTCTTCCGTAAAACCTACTAATCTGAAATTGCTAGTATGAACCTTTAATATAAGACCGGTATTCTCATTAATAGCATTTGTATAATCATAATCATGTGTCTTATTTGTCGTACCGACCTCTTTTAATATTGCTCCGCTTTGCAACATAACATCAGGAATTCTGAAAGAACCACCTATCTCAACAAGCTGACCTCTTGAGACGATAACCTCTTTCCCTTTCGACATTACTGAAAGAGAAAGAAGAACTGCTGCAGCATTGTTGTTAACAACAAGTGCAGCCTCTGCCCCTGTAACCTCACATAAAAGCTTCTCAACAAGAGAATATCTTGAACCTCTTTTCCCATTTTCAATGTTATATTCAAGTGTAGAATAATGTGCTGTTACTTCCCATAAATTTTTTATTAATTCATCAGGAAAGATAGACCTTCCGAGATTTGTATGAATAACAACACCCGTTGCATTTATAACCCTTTTTAAATTACAATGAGTATTTTTTGATAAATATTCCAAGATTCGCTTGACTATTTCCTGCTTATTTATTGTTACTTCAATATTATGAGATATTTTATCTCTATAATCACTTAAAACCTGTCTGATTATTTTTACAACATAATCATGCTTATAGTTTTCAAGAAGTTTAATTATATCATTTTCTTTCAAAATTTCATCAACCGAAGGCAGTTTCTTAAATAAATTGTTCAATATTTTTTCCTGGTTCAAAAAAGTTTACAATACTTAACAATAATTAATTAATTTTTGTAAACCCGGCCTCCCCATGACCAGGCTTTACACCTCCTTAAAATATTTTTACTGGGGCGACAGGGAGACCTTAGTCCCGGGAGTCCCACCCGGACGGGAGAACGGCGCTTTACGGGCGCAACTTGCGTTGACCGTTAAGTGAGGCTACTGCTCTGCCTCCCGCGATCTGCTAAATGCGACCTGCCGGTTGTTTCCGTACTCCGGCTAAACGGGGTCACCTACTTGATAAAGCAAGATGCTTCAAGTCGCACCAGACGGATTGAAACGATTCCTGTTTAAAACGGGTCAGACCGTTGTAAGTAAGAATCTTTTCGTCCAGTTTCTTGAAGAGCTGCTTCACCTTTCGGGTCATCCCTCTTCCTTCCCCAGGCAAGGAATTTGCCTTTTGATTCAGCTTCTCTTTAAAAACTTGAATTTTCTGCTTTAATTCATTGGTAATACGCTCTTTGAAACCTATTGCACGACGGGCTATTACCAATGCTGCGGCATGGTGTATTATTATGCCATACTTCTGCATGTACTTCCAGTAACCTATGGTTGACGTGTGTGCCGGCCAAACCTGCTTTATACCTACTCCTTCCTTGAAAGCCCTGCGTATGACAGCTTCGACCATCTTCTTAAAAGGGAAATTGGCTGCCATGCGGTTGAATTTTTTGTTGGTATCCAGGCGGTCTTTCCCGAACTCCAGCTTTTCTTGGGCTATGGGTTTACGTAAAGCTTTGGCGATGTCTACTACTACCTTGGCTAACACACCGACTAAGTACGTACGTCGGAAACCACGGCTTTCTGCCAGTTCAGGTATCTTGATATAAAGAAAACCATTTGGATGCACTGTTACCTGAAACTCTCCAGCAAACTTGTGCAGTGCTTTTGGGTATGGTACGTTAAAATTCTTTGTCCATGGTTCTGGTTGACCGGTATAACCGACATTGGCAAGTGCTATACCGTCAGGATTGGTATCCATACCTAAATATCCATAGTCGGGATTGGTTGCTAAATCAGGTGGTGTTAAGACGAAACTGATATGTACCCTGTACTTAGCATCCTTGCCTTTGATAAGTTCCACAGTATAAGGTGCGCCGGATAAAAGTAACTCATACACCTTTGAACGGTATTTATCCGGCAACCAGAGCCTTCCTTCTACACGGGGCGCTCTGGTCATTATGGGTCTGCCTTTAATATCCGTACCTTTTTGCTTAGACAGATGAGAAATGGTCACTGATAAGAAGAATTCTCTGTGGGATAAGTTTATCTTGATGTTCGGGTTGCCGCCTTTGGTCTTGTCACCACGGGAATATAACCTATCTTGACGTGCCTTACGCCATTCTTCTATCGAAACCTTGCCTTTGCAAACTTTCTTCCACAAAGAACGACCACCGAAAACTACTGTTGGTATGGTGCTGTTGTCCTGATGAGAGAGCAACACAGATAGTTTGTCAGATAATTTTTTCACTCTGGCTCTGCGACCATGTACGGTATGCTTGAATTTCCCGATTTTTGCCGAGTCATTTTTCTTAATGGCTTCGTCTAAGGTTTTTTCTGCCTGTCTGAGTTTCTTTTTTGCACGGGCTAATTTTGTTTTTGTTTCTTCTATTTCCAGCTTTAAAAGCTCTTTTTGGGATTCGGTTATAGCTTTAGCCTTCAGTATGGCGTCATCACAGCATCGTGAATTTAAGCCAAATACCTGCTGACCTTCTTTTTTTAGTTCTTCCCGTGATTTATCTTCTTGCAGCCGGTTGAACGCCCAGCGCGTGCAGGAGCAGAACAACCGCATCTCGGTGTTTAGTGGGTCCTCCATCCCACGGCTCCACTTTTGAGAACGGAAAGCAGGAAGAAAATCCGGGAAAAATTCGCCGCAGACGGTATTTTTACCATCGTCAGGGCTGTACGATTTATTTTTGTTCTTTTTCCCTTTCTTCATCTGACTTCACCTCCGTTATCAGTTCTCGGAAACCTTATAGTTAATAATTCCATAAGTTTGTTATATTATATTTATTATATTTTGTCAAGGTTTGTCGGAAATAAGGTAGCTGTTACTCACCTCCTTGTTCTACATGGAACTATTTTACATATATATCATATTTTCCTTTTTCAACAACCTCTCCAACTATTTTGCATCCAAATTTTAACCTTTTATTAAGCCTTTCATAAAGTTCCTGTGCCTTATTTTTATCTACTGATATCAAAAGACCTCCTGAAGTTTGCGGGTCAAATAGCAAATCCGATATGGCATCATCAGCATTTTTTATAAAAAACTTGTTTTTAAGATAATTTTTGTTTCTATAAGCACCTGCCGGTATAAGCCCCATAGCTGCAATTTCCTTAGCTCCTTCTATAATAGGTATTGCATCAATATTAAATACGATACTTACATTTGAACCATGTGCCATTTCATAAGAATGTCCCATAAGTCCAAAACCTGTAATATCTGTGCAGGAATTAACGCCTACATCAACCATAATCTCTGCTGCATCCTTATTTAAATACTTCATTACATCAACAGTATATGAAAAAACATCTTCTGGGCACATTTCTCCTTTAAATGCTGTATTTATAACCCCGCATCCAATAGGTTTAGTTAATATAAGTATATCTCCCGGTTTTGCATTGCTATTTGTAATTACCTTGTCAGGATGTACAATTCCTGTTACACAAAGTCCATATTTAGGTTCTTTATCCTCAACCGAATGACCGCCTGCTATAAAAGCACCTGCCTCTTTTACCTTATCATTTCCACCCCTTATAATATCTTTTAATATATCAAGATATTCTACCGGAAAACATACAATATTTAAAGCAAATACAGGTTTGCCCCCCATAGCATATACATCACTTAATGCATTTGCAGCAGCTATCTGCCCAAAATCATATGGGTCATCTACAATCGGTGTGAAAAAGTCTACTGTTTCAATCACAGCTTTATCTTCATCAACCTTATAAGCAACCGCGTCATCATTTGTATCAAGACCTACTAATAGATTTTTATCATGCGGGATATCTATATGACACAGAACCTGTGCCAAAGCCTCAGGGCCTATTTTTGCCGCTCACCCTGAACTACATGACATCTGTGTCAGTCTTACTCTTTCTATCATATCCTCACCTTCAATCCACAGTAATTTTATCTTTAATCTGTTCAAAGAGCTTTTGTCCAATCCTTGGTACATTCATTATATCATCAATCTTCTGGAATTTTCCATGCTGTTCTCTAAAATCTATTATCTTCTGTGCTGTAACCGCACCAATCCCTGGTAATGAATCAAGTTGTTCTTTTGATGCGGTATTTATATTAATTTTACCATTATTGCCTGCAATATTTACTGATGAATTACCTGTGTTTGAGCTCTGATTCCCTGGATTTTCACCTATTTTTGTTACTTTTATCATTTGCTCATCCTTTACTTTTTCAGCAAGATTTATATTTGAAAGGTCTGCACCTTCTATAACTCCACCAGCCAATTTAATCGCATCATCAATTCTGTCTCCTTCTTTCATTATATACACTCCAGGAGATTTTACAAGACCTGTGATATAAACCTTTAATTCTTTTTTTGAATCAAAATTTTTTATTGTTTCATTATTCCCCTTGGAGTTTTTTGATACACTACTTTTAGACGTAGCCGTTTGTACTTTAATATCCTGCTGATTTTTACTCCTTTCAACTATAAAATATCCTGAAATACATAACGCAATACATATTAAAATAATCACAGCATATTGCTGCTTTTTAGAAAAATTAAACATAGCAACACCTCAATAATTTATTTTTATATTAAATAATTTCTATAAAATTATTTAATTTCCTTTTTATTTTTAAAATTTTTTGGTATACTTTTAGTATAAGTGTAAAATGGAGGCTGTATATACATGAAAAAACCCATTATATTAATTTTAATTCTATTTTTTGCATTAAGCAATATACCCAATGTCTATGCTGTAGAAAATAAACCTGAAATATCCGGACCAACAGCCGTATTAATAGAATTTTCAAATGGGCAGGTATTATATGATAAAAATATGCATAAAAGAATGTATCCTGCCAGCACAACAAAAACCTTAACAGCAATTATTGCAATTCAAAAGGGTAATCTTGATGATATTGTAACTGTAAATGATGATGTAACAAAAATAGACGGTAATTCTATGTACCTTGTACCCGGAGAGCAACTTACCTTAAGGCAGCTTTTATATGCCATGCTTCTTGAATCTGATAATGATGCAGCTGTTGCTATTGCAGATCATATAGGAGGCAATATTAAAGATTTTGCTGAAATGATGAATCAAAAGGCTAAAGAAATAGGCGCAAAAGATAGCCATTTTGTAAATCCAAATGGTCTACCAGACAATAATCATTATTCAACACCCTATGATATGGCTTTAATTGCAAGATATGCTATGCAAAATGATATCTTCAGGCAAATCGTCAGTACTGTTCATTATCAAATACCGCCAACAAATAAATACAATAAAATAAGAGATTTATGGATCAGCAATAAACTTATCAAACCGACAAATTTCCATTATGATGGCGCAGATGGTGTAAAAACTGGCTATACCGTTGTTGCAAAACAGGTACTTATAGCCTCTGCCACAAGAAATGGTCATAGATTAATATCCGTCATTATGGGTGATGAAGGTACTAATATATGGTCAGATACCATAAAGTTATTAAACTATGGATTTGATAACTTTAATCTGGTTAAAAAAAATGATAACAACGAAATAATTACATATGCAACAATAGGTAAGGTAAATTTTAAAGTACCTTTGATTGCTAAAGAGCCTTTTTATTACATAGTTAAGAAGGGTGAAGAAAACAATATAAAATCAGAAATTGTCTTAAATAAACAGCTAAAAACACCAATCGAAAAGGGATCTGCCCTTGGATATATAAAATATAGTTTATATGGCAGTGAAATAGGACGTGTTCCACTATTATCAGGCGAAAATGTTTATAAAAATCTAATGGGGACATATTACAATAAGGATAGGTCAATTGTTCTAAATAGCAATGATAATATAATCAATTACCTGAAATTTATTTCAGGCTTATTAATTTTATTTATTGCAATCGCTATATGGAGAAAAAAAAGAATAAGATCTAAAAGAAATTATATTTTTTCAAAAGATTAAAGAGGGCTTTCCCCTCTTTTTTATTATCTCCTAAATATTTATGAATTATTCTAAACTGCCTCCTACCCTTATTTCATCAAGGTAATTATAAATTGTATATCTGGATACACATAACATTTTTGCAACATAATCTATAGCACCTCTTATAAGAAATGTACCTTTTGCATCAAGAAGTTTTACCATATTGACTTTTTCTTCTTTTGTCATAAAATTAACGGGTTTACCATAATTTTCTATTGTATTATTAACAATATTCTCTAAAACATCATTAACATTGCCACCATAGGATTCAACAGCTATTTCTTGTTCACTATCGTTAATATCACAAAGTTCTTGCAATGTATTTTTTACCATGATATACTCGGAAATATCTATATTTATACATAAACATCCAATTGCTTTTCCTTCCTCATCGTAGATGTAAATAATAGAGGATTTTAATATCTTGCCATCTTTACTTTTACTCTTAAAATTAATCTCCGATTGTGTATTGTTTGCCTTTAAAGCTTTTAAAATTGCCTCTGGAATAGGACTCCCCTTCTCCTTACCGGTTATATTCCCATTTTCAACATCTAAAACCGAATTTTGAAAATTGGAAAAATCATACAGAATAACCTCGCAATTTCTTCCAAAAGTTTTTGCAATACCTTTAACAATTGGTACAATACCTCTTAATACAGGATGTGTTTTCTGCGGCATTTTGATCCCTCTTCCTTATAAAAAATATAGATTAAAATTATTTAAACATTAAATAATTTTTGTAATAGTATCCTTATGAAAAACCCCTCGTAACCAGAATAATTACAGGTTCGAGAGGCTATACTTTAACATGATTATACTAATCTAATACAAAATTGTCAAGCAGCACTTCTTTTGCATCTCCCCAAAGTCTTTCAAGAGAATAAAATTCCCGTTCTTCTTTCATGAAAATGTGTACAATAACACCGCCATAATCCATTAAAATCCATCTTGCACTCTTATATCCTTCAATATGATTTACATTTATACCTTTCAAAGCAAGCTTTTCTTCAATCTCATCACAAAGAGCCTTTACATGTGCTGTAGATGTGCCGCTTGCAATAATGAAATAATCCGCAACAATTGTTAATTCCGCTACATAAAGAATTTTAATGTCTATTGCCTTTTTATCAATAAGTATTTTAGCAATTTCCAATGCCATTTTGCCATTTTCTTTATCCAAATTTTAACCCTCCATTTTATTAGTTTTTTATTCAAATAGTATGGTTATACCTCCATTAAATTCCATCCCCAAATTTAATAATCATTTCATTACGCGCCTGCACAGTCTTCTCATATAAAAGCATATTTCGTTTGACAACAGAAATGATTGTATTATTTAAAGCCATAATAACAGCCTTATTGATATCTTCTTCCGCTGCTTTTCTTAAAACCTCTACTCCATCAAAATTTCTTCCCGGTTCTATGTAGTCTGCTAAAAAAATGATTTTATCCAATAATGACATGTTGATATCTCCCGTTGTATGAAGTGCAACAGCTTTTTTTATATCCTCATCATCAATGCCAAAATACTCTTTTAAAAGGCAGGCACCTACAGGTCCATGCAACAAAGAGACAGAATGCCTTAATACATCATTAAGCGGTATATAAAACCTTACTGCAAGTTTCAATAGTTCTTCATCAGTTAAGTTCTTTGCACAGTCATGTAAAAGTCCGGCAATTGCTGCCTTTTTCTCATCTGCTCCATATTTTTTGGCAAGCTTTAATGCTGTTTCCATTACCCCAAGGGAATGTTTATATCTATTTGTATTTATAAGATTTTTAAGCTTATTTGCGTATTTTATCAATGCTTGATCCATTTAAACAATCACCTTTTTTATATAAGTTGCATTTTTCAATATATCTTTCTACAGATTCCGGTAAAAGATATTTTATGGGTCTATTCTCATATACGCGATTCCTTATATCTGTAGATGATATTGCAAGTGAAGGTACTGTAACTTCATATACATCCTTTTTATATAGCTTTTTTATATAATCAAGTTTTCTTTTGATTGAATCTTGACCATATCCCGGTCTTGTGGCAGCTACAAAATTACACAGCTTCAGCAATTCATCGGAGTTCCTCCATGTTAAAATCTCCAATATAGCATCTGCTCCTGTTATAAAATATAATTTCGATTTGCTTCCATATACGTTTTTTAATTCTCTAATTGTATCTATCGTATAGGTATAGCCTTCCCTATCAATTTCAATTGTTGAAACTTCAAAATATGGATTAGTAACAGTAGCTAATATTGTCATCAGATACCTGATTTTTTTATCTGTCACTTTCCGTCTAAATTTATGGGGAGGATTTCCAGCAGGCACAAAAATAACCTTATCCAATTTGAATCTATCTCTTACTGCTTCAGCTGTTACAAGATGCCCATAATGTATTGGATCAAAAGTTCCTCCCATTATTCCCAATTTTAAATTTTCTTTTAGCATCTACGGATGTCCCCCAAAATAATTATATAAGTATTATACTATAATTACTTTTTATACACAACCATATAAAGGTAACTTCAGAAAAAAATGATGGCTTATTAAACCATCTTAATCATAAAACTCAAATTCAAAATTTCTTATATTAATAACATCACCATTTTTTAATCCTGATTTTTTAAGTTCATCTATAATACCACTTTTTCGTAAATTTTTCTCGAAATACCTTAAGGAATTTTCATCTTGTAGGTTTACCCTTTTCAATAGCCTGTCAATTTTTGCCCCACTTAAATAATATGTGCCATTTTTAACTTCTATATCAAGAGTTTCAGCTTCTTTTGGAATTTCGTATATTATCACATCTTCTACATCAGGATTTATTTCTTCCTTCATTCTGTCTAAGAATTCAATCACTTTATCAAGTAAAGGTTCTATCCCTTCACCTGTTACAGCGGATATCTTGAAAACTTCTAAACCTTTTAAGCTTAATGCTTCAGTAAATATTTTGCAATTCTCCTGTGCCCCTTCAATATCTATTTTATTCGCTACTACAATCTGGGGTGTTTTTGTTAATTTTTCACTATACAGTGCAAGTTCGTTATTTATCTTTTCAAAATTTGAAACAGGGTTATTCCCATCAGCTCCTGAGATATCTACTATATGAAGTATCAGCTTAGTCCTTTCTATATGCCTTAAAAAATCGTAGCCCAATCCTTCTCCTCTATGAGCTCCCTCTATCAATCCTGGTATATCTGCCATAACAAAGGATTTTCCTTTATGTTCTACTACTCCTAAATTAGGAGTAAGAGTAGTAAAAGGATAATTGGCAATTTTAGGTTTTGCTCTTGTGCATGCAGCAAGCAGTGTAGATTTACCTGCATTAGGAAATCCAACAAGTCCAACATCTGCTAATAGCTTTAATTCCAGTCTGACCCATAGTTCTTTCCCTTCTTCACCACTTTCAGCAAATCGCGGTGTTTTCATTGTTGATGTAGCAAACTTAGCATTACCCCTTCCACCTTTGCCGCCTCTTAATACAATAGCCTTTTGACCTGATTTAACAAGGTCTGCAATAATTTCACCTGTTTCATCATTTATTATAGATGTACCAATAGGAAGCTTTATATAAAGATTTTCCGCATTTCTCCCATATTTATTATTTCCTTGACCATTTTCCCCATTATCTGCAATATATTTTCTCCTATACTTAAAATCCATAAGTGTAGACATATTAGGGTCAGCTATAAATATAATATCTCCGCCTTTACCTCCATCGCCTCCGTCTGGTCCTCCATATGCTACATATTTTTCCCTTCTGAAAGAAATAACACCATTTCCGCCATTACCTGATTTTATATATATTTTTGCAGTATCTATAAACATAATATCACCTGCCATTTCGTCTTTTTTATTATTTCCTTATTTATATTTTATATTTTTGCCTTCGATAAACTCCATAATCTCATCTAAATCATTACTCTTAAAGATATCCTTTTCAATTTTAAGTGCATCTATTACTTTATGCACATAATCTATTATTTTATCCGGGTTTCCAAGCTGAGCATAACCCAGTATAACCTGAAGGTCATTAAGATAATCATGCCTTTTTTCACTGATATATTTAAGCAATATTTCAACATTCCTGTTGTCCATACTTTCATCCCCTTCATGACTTTTTAAAAAGTATATCCATATAATAAGAAAAATCCTGACTTAAGCCAGGATTTCTTTTCTCTCAGCATAAACGCTTACCTGTTTTTTGTCACGGCCTTTTCTTTCAAAGGTCACATAACCATTGGTAAGTGCAAATAATGTATCATCCTTACCTATACCGACATTTGTACCGGGGTGAATTTTTGTTCCCCTCTGTCTAACAAGAATATTGCCTGCCAGCACAAACTGTCCATCGCCTCTTTTAACACCAAGACGTTTTGATTCACTGTCACGACCGTTTCGTGAACTGCCAACACCTTTTTTATGAGCAAATAACTGCAAATTCATCATTAACACCTCCTATCACTTATCTTTATATATTCAGGATAAACCCTCTCTATATCCTTCAATCCAAGAATCATCGTTTCGATAATTGCCGTAACCTTTATTGAATCTCTTGCATCACCGTTATTCTTTACATATACTACCATATTCCCATCATGAATCTTCTTGCTTATTTCGACTGTTGGTAGATTTTCGATCCCTAAGACAGCTGTCTGTGTCACTGCCGCAACAGCGGCACATACAATATCTTTCCCATATTCATCATATCCGGCATGTCCTTTTATTTCAAACTTATAAACGGCATCGTTGTTATCTCTGAAAAATTTAGCTTTAATCATAACCCTAAACTATTTTTTCTATCTTGACTTTTGTATATGGCTGACGATGTCCCTGCTTTTTTCTTTCATTTTTCTTTGGCTTATATTTAAATACAGTAATCTTTTTGCCTTTACCATGCTCAAGCACTTTTGCATCCACTTTTGCATTTTCAAGGAATGGCTTTCCAAATTCAACATTCCCATCTTCTTTTGCAACAGCTAATACCCTGTCAAAGGAATAAACATCACCTTCTTGACAATTAAGCTTTTCTATTACAAGAACATCTCCTTCTTGAACCCTGTATTGTTTTCCGCCTGTTTCAATTATTGCGTACATATGGCACCTCCCCTTAACCAGTCTCGCCGAAACCAAGGTAAAATTTAAAACCCGTTCCGAGCGGCTACAATAAATATATTATCATAATAATATATAATTGTCAATTATACATCATATTCGATAATAAAATCACTATCATTTGTTATCTTATCAATAAGAGGGACAATTGTAACCTTATGGCTTATTTTATATAACTCCTTTAATTTATAAGTTTCTATAAGATTATTTATATGCTCATTACACTTAATATAAATTTTAGATGCATTTGTATTATTGCATATTCTATCAATATTTCTTTTTATTTTATACACTATCCAATCATTTGATAGTATATATCCATTACCCTTGCAATAGGGACATTTTGTAATAATATTTGTGCTTACTTGTGACCTTACCCTTTTTCTTGTCATCTCCAATAACCCCAGTTGTGTAAATCCCAGTATATTACACTTTGTCCTGTCATTTTTAAGTTGATATGCAAAAAAATCCATCAATTTTTTCTTGTCAAGTTCATCCTTCATATCTATAAAATCAATTATAATTATCCCTCCTATATCTCTTAATCTCAACTGTACAGCAATTTCTTTTGCAGCCTCCATATTTGTTTTTAAAATCGTTTCTTCTAATGAAGATTTGCCAATATATTTTCCTGTATTAACATCTATTACGGTTAAAGCTTCCGTCTGATCAATAATTAAAAACCCACCACTTTCAAGCCATATCTTTTTCTTTAAAAGATTATCTATCTGTTTTTCAATACCATATAAACTTATTAAGTCTCCTTCTTCATATTTAAAAATACCCTTTTTAAAATTCTTATCTTTTATATATTTAAGAATATTCTTATATTGTTCTTTGTCATTTATTATGACTTCATCTATATCCATTGTATACATATCCTTGATATATTTGATAATAAAATTTTGTTCTTCATATAACAATGCAGGTGCTGAAACCTCTTTATACCTTTTTAGAATATCTCCATATAATTCTAAAAGATTATTCATATCATTTAATAAATTTTCTTTTTCTATTCCTTTGGCTGCTGTTCTCATAATTAACCCGGAATTTTCAGGTTTTATATCTCTTGCAATCTCATAAAGCCTGTTCTTTTCATTTGTATCATTTATTCTATGGGATATGGCAATATAATCTAATCCCGGCATAAAAACCATATATCTTCCAGGCAAAGAAATATTTGTCGTAGCCCTTGGGCTTTTACTTCCAACAGCTTCTTTTGAAATCTGCACCATTATTTCCTGTCCAGGTTTTATTATTTGGGTTATTGATGTAATATCATGTTTCGTATCATCAATATAAAGTGCATCATCGACAAATAAAAAAACATTTTTTTCACTGCCAATATCAATAAATGCAGCTTGCATTCCTTTTAATACATTCTGTACCTTCCCTTTGTAAATATAGCCAAGTATGCTCTTGTCATTTTTTTTATTAATATGATATTCCCTTAATATATTATCATCTACATATGCTACCTGATTAAAATATTCATTTACATCAATTAAAATTCGTCTCAAAAAATCACCTCAGTCCAATATTAAGTCTTTCCTATCTAATCTATACGTCTCTGTATCAATTTTATCTCCTATGAATTTATTAAAAGCATTTATAACATAAAGAGGTCCAGGCGAGCCCTCAGCAATTGTTAATTTAATATATAATAAAATCCAGCCCTCATCAGTTGAAATATAATTAAAATTAAGAATATATGGTTTTAAATCAATATCCTTTTTCCCTTTTTTGGTTTCTTTTTCTATTATAATTTTATCCTTAGTCATAAACGCTTCAATTTGATTCTGTATCTCTTTCAATTCACCAAATAATCTTGCTTTTACTATATACTCAGCTTCTTTTACATGTTGCGACAGCAGATCCTTTTCCCCAACTTCATATGAATCTGATATATATATACATTCAGGAAGCACTGCATTCATTCTATCCTTAAACTCTTGTGGAGATAAATTGTTTTCTATTATCACATCAAAATAATCTCCATGTGTTGTTGCGCCAAGCATAAGGGCAGGTCCGAAAGATATAAGCGGATGTGGATTAAAACCCTTCGACAATGAAAACTTAATATCCCCTCTCCTCATGGCACGCTCTATTACCCGCATAAGGTCAAGGTGTGATATGAATCTCAGATTATCTGCCTTCATAAACCTATTTCTTAGCTTCAAAACATACAACTCCTTTATCAAGCTCTTTTATTCCACAGCCTGTACAGTTTAGTCTGCAATCATTTGTAAGCTTGCCTTCCATGGCTTTGTTATATTCTCTTATAAGATAATCTTTTTTAACACCACAGTCAATAATATCCCATGGAAATGTCTCATAGAAATCCCGTTCCTTGTTTGCATAAAAGTAAGGATTGATTCCTTCCTCTTCAAAGGCATCCATCCATACATCAAATTTAAAGTAGTCCCTCCAGCTATCAAATTTACATCCTTTTTCCCATGCTTTCACTATAGCCTGTCCGACTCTTCTATCTCCTTTTGAAATTACAGCTTCCAAAAAGCTTATATGAGGTTCATGAAAGCTGTATCGAAATATTTTTCCTTTAAGCATATTTTTTAACAAATTCTGTTTTTCAATAATTAAATCTATTTTTTCTTGACCAAACCATTGAAAAGGTGTAAAAGGTTTTGGCACAAATGTAGATGTACTGACAGTTATTTTTAAGTTCTTAGTATTACCTCTAACTTCTTTATATACATCGGCAACTTTATGTGCAAGATACGCAATTCCTGCAACATCCTCCATTGTTTCAGTTGGGAGCCCTATCATAAAATACAACTTTACGGTGTTCCATCCTGCTTTAAACGCCTCTTTAGTTGAATTTAAAAGGTCCTCTTCCGAAACGCCTTTATTTATTACATCCCTCAGCCTCTGGGTACCTGCCTCAGGTGCAAGGGTCAGACCGGTTTTCCTTACCTTTTGAATTTCCTTTAAAAGGTTAACTGAAAAAGCATCGATCCTTGTAGAAGGTAAAGCAATACCTATGCCTCTTCCTTTGTATTTTTCAATCAAATCATGAATAAGCTCTTCTATTTCCGAATAATCACAGGTACTTAAAGATGTCAAAGATATTTCTTCATACCCTGTTGTCTTTATTAATTTATCCGCAAGTTCCAACAAACCTTCTCTTGATTTTTCCCTTACAGGTCTATAAATCATACCTGCCTGACAAAAACGGCATCCCCTCGTACAACCCCTAAAAACCTCAAGCATAATCCTATCATGAACTATATTAATGTATGGTACTATTTGCTTAGCAGGGAAATAAGATTTATCAAAATTTTTTACGATTCTTTTTTTAATTACTGAAGGAACACCCTCAACTAAAGGGAAAATCCCCTTTACAGTACCATCCTCCTTGTACTCTTCTTTATAAAAAGATGGTACATAAACACCTTGTATTTTAGTTGCCTCCTTCAAAAATTTTTCTTTATTGAAACCTCTATCCTTCCAGTCAGCATACAAATCTAATATTTCATTTATAACCTCTTCACCTTCACCTATAACAAATAAATCTACTACATCAGATAAAGGTGCCGGATTATATCCACAGGGTCCACCTGCTATAATTAAAGGTGAAAAATCCCTTTCAATTCTTCTTATTGGTATGCCTGAAAGATTAAGCATATTTAATATATTGGTATAGCTTAATTCATATTGAAGTGTGAAACCAATAATATCCATTTCTCTCAGAGGTGTTTTTGTCTCCAATGTAAATAAAGGAATATCACATTCCCTCATCATGTTTTCCATATCAACCCATGGAGCAAAAACCCTTTCGCAATATGTATCACTTCTTTCATTTATCAAATTATATAAAATCTTCATGCCAAGATGTGACATGCCGATTTCATATATATCAGGAAATGCAAAAGCAAACCTTATTTTAAAATCCTTGGTATTTTTAATAATAGAGTTGATTTCCCCCCCAGTATAACGGGCTGGTTTTGCTACTTTCATAAGTATATTTTCGATTTTATCTTTAATACTATACATTTAAAACCCTCCAAAAATATCACCGATGCATTTATTTAATCCGTAACTTACTGCATAATCTAAAAGCTGTGTTTCAGTTATCCTGCATTTCTCTCTCAGGTTTTTGTCCAGCACAATTATTATATGATATTTCAATGGTAAAAAACAATTAATTATTTTACCGATTTTCTCATCCTCCAATACAGCAATATGATTAACTGTCATACTTCTTTTTTTAAAAAACTCTGATTTCTTATATGCAACATCCCTTAAATGAAAGAAAACTGCCATCTTTTTCTCATTTTTTGAAGAAAAAAATAATAATATTGCCAGTATAATTAATACATAATTTATACCACCATCTTTAATTGAATATATAGCATAATATATCATAACTAAAGATATAAAATATGCAGAATAGATAGAATAATTCAGAGCCCTTGTCAATCCTAAAAATCTTGAAAGAATACTTTTAAGTACCCTTCCCCCATCAAGAGGAATCCCGGGAAGAAGATTAAACAAAGCCATTGCAATATTTATTTTCACTAAATAATCAAAGCTTAAACCCGTAAATTGCATTATCATTAATAATATAAAAACAAAAATAATATTAGAGAGGGGACCAGCCAATGCAATCAATATTTCTATGTCAGGTCTTACAAATACAACACTGTCAAGAATTGCTGCACCTCCAAAAGGAAAAATCTCTATCTGCAAAATATTTATTTTTAATTTTTTAGCTATATATGCATGGCTTAATTCATGAATTAATACAGACAATGTTATATTGACAAGTTCAACATAATATCCGGTAGTAATAAGTAACAATATAAAAACCCACGTCAATGGGTTTATTTTTATTCTTAGACCATCAATATTCATTTATTCATACCATCAGACTTTTTTTCTATTCTTACCTTTATTAAAGGGTCAATAGGCTTACCATTTTCCCATACTTCAAAATGAAGACATGACACATTGGTTTTGCCGGAATCTCCAGTTTTACCGATAATCTGTCCTTTTTTTACCTGTTCACCTTTTTTTACATCTATTTCAGATAAATAAGCATAAACTGTTCTCAAATCATTAATATGCTTTAATACTATTACTTTTCCAAGCTCCGGATTATTGTTGTCTGCTATCATAACTTTCCCATCAAGTACTGCCTTAACATTCTCTCCTATGGGTGCATCTATATCTATTCCTTCTTGTTTAATTTCCCTATTCGTTATAGAATCTAACCTTGTCCCGAAACCTGATATTATCGTTCCTTCTATCGGAGCTGTCATTTGTAATGCAGCATCTGATGAGGTGTTTTTTTCCTCTTTATTGTTAGAAAAAACTTTAATAACATTTTCTTTTACAGAAGGCATTTCTTCCATAACCAGTTTTAGCCCCTTTTTTGTATTCTCATAATTTGAATCGTAAGTTAATAATGTTTTTGTACCATTTGTTATTGAATTCGTTAAAGGCAGATTTATCGCTTTAAACAACATAATAATGCCAAGCACAATAAGGCTTATTATAAACTGGTTTTCAAAATGTTCTATGTAATTTTTAAAATTAAACCTTTTTTTCATACCTGAATAATTTGAAGGCCATTTATTTGATTTCATTTGCTCAACCTCCTCTTATGTTATATTTATATTACTGCCATTGAACGATTATGATAAAAAACAACCTCATAACTACATCTTATCTTTTATTGAAAAAAAGTGTATAATCTATTTAGATTATATTGTGATTAGGAAGGTGTAGAATTTGAAAAAAATTATAATATTTATCTATTTACTGATTTTTGCTTTTTCTATAGCAGGTTGCAGTAACTCTTCAAAAAAACAAGAAACAATAAAAAAAGAAACAAAAATAGATAACATGGAAAATAAAAAAATATCCATTGAAGAAGAAAAAAGAAAAGCCCTTGGAAAAAAGGCTCAAGAGGGATATAATGCTTTTTTAAATAAAAAATATGATGATGCTATTGCAATAGAAGATGAAGTCTTAAAAGAAGATCCAAATTGTTATACGGCTTATTCCGTAAAGGGAATAACCCTTTGCTATTCACATGACTATGAAGAAGGGTCTAAATACATTGATAAAGCCTTAAGCATTAATCCAAATGATTATCTCGCAAGGTTTAATAAAGCACTTTCACTTGAACTGTATGGTCACTATGATGAAGCCATTTATTGGTACAAAAAGGCAATAGAAATAGAAAAGGGTGCATGGAGTTATTATGGTATTGCAAGTATTTATGGAAGAAGAGGAGATGTTGAAAATACTATAAAATATTTAAAACTTTCTATTGAAATTGACCCAAATGTGAAAAAAGAGGCAATAAATGAACCTGATTTTGCCCCTGTAAAAAATTCTAAGGAATTTATAAATTTAATAAAATAAAATATTATTTCCCTAATAACATTTTAACAGATAAAATAAGCATAAAAAAACCGAAAAATTTACGCAAATAAGCCGCAGGAATATAACAAGCAAATTTGGCGCCAAATATACTTCCGATAACAAGCATTATTGCTATTATAATACCTGCTTTTAGATCCGTATTGCCATGTTTATAATATTCTAAAAATGCTGCGATTCCAACAGGTGGCAGCAAAATGGTCAAAGAAGTCCCTTGTGCTTTTAATTGATCAAAACCACATATATATATAAGAGCCGGCACAATTATTAAACCTCCCCCTATTCCTAAAAGTCCGCTCAAAACCCCTGCTGACAACCCAATCAGGATATATATTATTATATTAACCATCATTTCACCACACCTTCAATCTTGTATTATTTTCTTTTAATTTATAATATATTATCATATCAAACACAATTACGTCCAGAACGCTTTGCATCAAACATCATGTTGTCTACTCTCATAAAATCAATACTGAATGTATTTTTTCCATTTAATATGTATTTCTGCGGGATAAAAAGAACCGTCTTTTCGGCGGCATGTTGTATTAAATAAAATTTTTTCAAGAGTTCCATTTATAAGACGGTTAAGTCTTAAATATCATAATTTTTTAGCTAAAAAAATAATTTTAGAATATATATCATTGACTCATAAACACATCATTAACTTTATCTTGTAGATATACTTTAGAATATTTCCCCCTTGACACTTCTCTATACACCTTATATCCTTCGTCAATGCAGGCTTTACATGCATCTCTTGGAATAGAAACAGCAAATATTTCATAACCCAAATCTGAACGGGAGTGAATTGTATTAACTCCTGAACAAGAAGGACATACCTTGAATTTCTGTGTCTGGGTTTCCCTAATGCCATCTGTGTCATAATATATATTTCTTGACCTCGATATATATTGTTTATTTTTAATTGTTTCTCTTTGAATATCGTCTTTCCTGCGCCAGCGGCTGTAAATCTTATCACACAGTTCTTTTATATATTCCGTAATCCTATGTGATTGCCTGAGTTTTTCAGGATCATAGTCCGGTTCTTTTACACGAGAATAGTCAAGCCCTGCCATAGCAAGAATTATACCGAGGTTTACATAAGGAAGAGCTCCTTCAATTGAATATCCGCCTTCCAAAACTGCAATATCGGGATTTAATCGATGGTTTAACTCGGCATAGCCGTGGGCAGTAAACTTCATATTTGTAATAGGATCTGTATAGTGGTTATCCTGACCTGCGGAATTTACAATAATATCGGGTTTATATTCTCTAAGTATAGGAATAACAAGATTGTCAAGTACATACAAAAAGCCTTCTTCACCGGTTTCAGGAGGAAGCGGTATGTTTATATTATATCCTATAGCAGAGGGACCTCCAAATTCATCAATAAAACCTGTACCGGGATAAAGGGTTCTTCCATCCTGATGAAAGGATATATAGAGGGTATCCTTATCATTCCAGTAAATATCCTGAGTACCATCACCATGGTGACAATCAGTATCCACGATAGCTATTTTTTTATTCCCAAATCGTTGCCTTATATTTTCCAGCATAACAGCCTCTATATTAATGATACAAAAGCCTCGATCTCCATATACCACCCTCTGTGCATGATGTCCCGGCGGTCTTACAATAGCAAAAGCTTTATCTACATCCTTTTCCATAACCATTTCGGCAGCCTTTATAGCACCTCCTGCAGATATCAAATGCGACTGAGTTACCCTTGTCATTACATCAGGTACACAAAAATGCACCCTTTCAACATCCTTAACAGTAGCCATATCAGGATTATAAAATTTTATTCCATTAATATCTTCAATCCCTTCTTCAAATACCTGATCCTGAGTATAAAGAAGCCTTTCTTCTCTTTCAGGATGCGTAGGGCTTATTGCCCAATCAAAAGCCGGAAAAAATACAAGACCCAATTTGTTTTTAGCCTTAAGCATTATTCACACCCCCAAGTTCATATAATAATCCAGGTCTTATCTGGGCTCTTATCCTTATATTTTTGCCACTAGTATAAAATCCCCTCACCATATTGAAGCTTGATTCTTCTGTTATTTCTGCTTCAAATTCCTTATCAATAGTTCCTATAGCAGAAGCCTTTTCTTTTAAAAGTTGCAATGCCTTTTGTTTTGCCTCATTTATAGTAAAATTTTTGTCAATTTTCTCATATAGCCCCATTTCAGGTACTGAAAGTTTACCTTCAGCAGTATCAGCTAAAACTGTTACTTCAGCAGTTGTCTTTGCAAGAGCTGCTCCTATTGCATTAGCTACCTCATAATTTTCTGGAACATAACAGGGCAGGTTAAATTCTTTTTCCAATAGAGGAGCTAAAGCCTTAGCAGGACCTCCTATGGCAGAAATATACTGTGGCTTCAATTTTTTCCCGTATAAAAGTTCTTTAACCGTATATACAGGTTTACTGTTAATTTCATCAAGGATGTGATTCACTTCTTGTTTTATCATAGTCCCCATCTTTTTATAGATATATTCTGAAGTTCCTTTGGCATCTAATCCGAGTTTATCTCCTATTTGTTTCATTGCTGAAACAGCCTGCTCTTTATTACCAAAATCGAGAAGCCCCAAGACTATCATAGCATCACTTGGAGTAGGCACAGAACCTCCAAGTGCCATTGGAAACCCCTCTCGGCGAGGTCCTATCTTTATTTCTCCATCTTCAACATATATTGCGCTATCTCCTCCGAGACCTATAGAAACACTGTATATAGCCCTTACCAGTGTATTATAATTGCTTATATTAATACCAAGAGGCTCAAAAAGTGAAACCCCATCTGCCACAAAAGAAATATCAGTTGTAGTACCACCAATATCTAAAAAAACAGCATCCTTATCTCCTGGATTAAAAGCAAGTGCACCCATTAAGCTTGCAGCAGGTCCTGATAATATAGTATTTACCGGATATTGCTGTCCTGCATCTAAGCTTATTGTTCCGCCATCAGCTTTAAGCACATTAACCGGAACATTGATATTTTCTTTTTTCATAGCCTTCCTTATGCTTTCACAAAATGATTTGAAAACATAATATACTGCAGAATTTAAGTAGGAAGTATACACCCGTCTTGGAAAGTTTAATTTTCCTGAAAGCATATGTCCCATCGTTACAGGAGAAAATTCATCATCTAAAAGCCGGCTAATATTAATTTCATGCATAGGATTTCTAATAGAAAATTTAGCCACCACTGCACATGCTTTTATATCCTTATCCCTAAATTTTACAACAGCTTCTTGTATTTCCTCTGGGTTAAAGGGTTTTATTTCTCTACCGCGATGGTCAACATATCCTGTAATAAAAATATTCTCTTTCCCACATGCCAGAAAAGAGGGATCCATGCCCGGACCGCTTTCTATAACCATACCAACAGGAGCAATCTTACCCTCTACAATGGCATTTGTTGATATAGTAGTGCTTAAATTTATACGCTCAATACTTGAAATATCCTTATCTTTAAGCAAATAATTTAAAGTTTTCCATATGGATCCAAATAAATTAGTATGATCGGTAGGAGTCTTAGCTACATCTATAATATTACCCTTATCAATAAGTACAGCATCCACATGGGTTCCTCCCATATCCAATCCTACAATCAATTTAAATGCCTCCTTAGTATTAAAACATTTAAAAATTTTTCTTTCCACTATATGTTAAATTTTTATATTTTTCCTTCTTTATTAATAATATATCAAATAAAAAAATATATCAAATTAAATTTTATAAATTATCAAAAATTTATTTTTTGCCTTCTCATTCCGATATTCAACAGCAATCCCAGCCCAATCATATTAGCAAGCATAGAACTTCCCCCATAGCTCATAAATGGAAGGGGTATGCCTGTTACAGGCATTATCCCAATTGCCATACCTATATTTTCAAGAATATGAAAAGCCAACATTGATATTATACCTGTAGCAACAAGATATCCAAATCTATCTTTTGCCATAACAGCAATCTTCCAAGATTTATAAAGCAAAATAGCGTACAATATAAGCAAGAAAGAAGCACCTATAAAGCCTAGTTCTTCGCCTATTACTGAAAAAATAAAATCTGTCCATGCCTCAGGAAGATAATAAAGCTGTGTCTGACTCCCATTAAAAAGCCCTTTTCCCCAGAACATACCTGAACCAACAGCAATTTTTGATTGTGTTACATGATATCCAGAACCTAAAGGATCAAGTTTTGGATTTACAAATGATAAAAGTCTATTACGCTGATATGGTTTTAATATTTTATATGCAAAAGGCAATAATATAAGTCCTGACATAATTAAACTAACAAAAATTTTAGGTCTTACTCCTGATATGAAAAGCATACCTAAAAATATGGCTAAGAATACAAGTGCCGTTCCCAGATCAGGCTGTAGCATGACGATAATAAATGGGATAGCAACATGAATAAGAGGATCAATTAATTCTTTGAAACATCTTATTTCCCCCATGTTGTTAAATTTTTGTCCTAAGGTTAAAATCAATGCAATTTTAGAAAATTCTGATGGCTGAATAAAAACCGGACCTATATGAATCCATGATTGTGCTCCATTACTGGTTTTGCCAATAACCAAAACTGATAAAAGAAGTAATATGTTGACAATGTAAATAACTGTAGAAAATTTTTGAAACATATTATAATCAAATAAATTTATAATTATAATCATTACAAGTCCTGCCAATATCGCAAATAACTGAATCATTACCTTTTGATATGAGCCTGTTTTTAATGTGTGAGATGCACTTAAAATTACAATAAGACTTAATATGGAAATTAGTAAAGCGGTTATCAACAAACCATAATCAAAATTTTTCAGAAGCTTCTTATTATATGCCTTATACACCACATATTTCTCCTTTATAGTATTTTATCCTATTGATATATAAATTAATTTATTTTTAAAACTGCTGCGCCTTTGATTTTTCCGCTTTTCAGCATGACCAAGGCTTTGTTTGCTTCTTCAAATGAAAATCTTACAATCTCCGGTTTTATCGGTATCTCTTTTGCAATATTAAGGAATTCCTCTACATCACTACTTGTAACATTAGCAACACTTTTTATTTCACGTTCTTCCCAGAGCAATGTATCATAGTTGATTTCCGGTATTTTTGTTTCTTTTCTAATAGCATTAATGACAACCCTTCCACCTTTTTCAAGAATTTTTAATGCTTCAATTACAACTTCCCCTTTTGGAGTTGTATCAATTGCTTTATTGCACTTTTGAGGAGGTGTTTCTCCTGTTTCTCCTACCCAATCTGCTTTCATTTTTAAAGCAAGGTTATATGGCTCATCATTTTTTCTTCTTGTAAAAACAAAAATTTTAGAGTGTGGATAAAGATACCTAACAACTTGAAAAACAATGTGGTTTGATCCACCAAATCCAAAAAGAGCAACGGTTTCACCATCTTTAATTTCTGCAAGCTTAATCGATCTAAAACCTACTGCTCCTGCACATAATAAGGGCGCAGCTTCCTCGTCAGTAAAAATATCAGGGATTTTGTACGCAAAATTTTCTTTTGCTTTTGTAAATTCAGCATATCCTCCATTAACATCACATCCTGTGGCTTTGAATTCATTGCAGAGATTTTCAAGTCCCTCTTTGCAGAATTTGCATTTTCCACAGGCAGAATTAATCCATGCAACCCCAACCCTGTCACCAATTCTAAATTTTTTAACATTTCTCCCCATCCTAATAATCCTTCCAATTATTTCATGACCTGGAACAACAGGAATTTTAGGAATTTTCCTGCCCTCAATTTCATCCAATTCAGTATGACAGACTCCACAGGCTAAAACCTTAATTAAAACTTCATCTTCTGAAATTTCTGGGACTGGTACATTTAAAAGTGCTAACGGCACTACCTCTACTTTGCCAATTCTTTTAATGAAAAATGCTTTCATTCGAACCCTTTTTAAACGCAAAGACCTTAGGACATCTTCTATGAATTGGATAGGGATAAAATTTTTTATTTCCAACTTTAACAGCCCCCTTTTGTTTGATATATTTTCAAAACAGTATATCTTGAAATATGTCAATTGCCAACTCTTTAAATTTAATTATACTACAAAATTATAATAATATCGCCATCTTTAAATAAAAAAATTAAAAAACTTTGTTGATTTCATGAAAATATTAATATATTTATTACAAAAAATGAAAGGACAAGCAAATAAAAGATAAATTGTATTTTTTTAAATAAATAAGTTCTATTTTCATGTACTTGCCTTTAATAGTACTAAACGAATTTTATTGTTACTTAATGAGATTTGACCTTTTATAAACATTAAAATACAATGAAAATGTAAAATATTAATAGGAGGGTGATATATATGTTTGGATTAATACCAACTAAAAGAAAGGCTGATGACCTACCTTCACTATTTGACGATTTCTTTAATAATGATTTATTCAATATGGTTCCAGTTCATTTTAATACCTTCAAAACAGACATAAAAGAAACGGACAAAGAATATATCATCGAATCAGAATTACCAGGCTTTAAAAAAGAGGATATTCAATTAGGTATAGACAATGATTATCTTATTATCAGAGCTGAAAAAAATGAGGAGAAGAAAGAAGAAAAAGGCAATTATATTAGAAGAGAAAGATATACAGGAAAGATGGAACGTAGATTTTATATTGGAGATGTAGAGCAAGAGAAAATCAATGCAGAATATAAGGATGGTATTTTAAAGATTTTGCTTCCCAAAAAAGAACAGGTTCAGATAAAAAAGCAAATTCCTATTACTTAAAAATAAAAATATATAATAGAAAAACGGGTTTTGAGAAAACCCGTTTTTCTATATTCTTGTTAACAATACTAATTTCTCGAGTTTTTCCAATTGTTCAGTGCTACCAATAGCTATTAGCAAATCCCCTTCTAAGATAATTTCATTGGAATTTGGATTATGTAAAATTTCTTTTCCTCTTTTGATAGCCATAATTAAGCAGCCGGTTTTTTCTTTTATCCCAGAATTTTTTAATTCTCTACCAATTATCTCAGAAGGGAAATTAACCTTGATTTCCTCAATTGCCAACGGCATTTCATTTTCATAAAGAATTGTATCAATAAATTCGGCAATAAAAGGCTTTATAACCGCAGCAGCCATTCTCATGCCTCCAATCATGGTTGGAGAAATGACTTTATCTGCTCCTGCCCTTATTAGTTTTCCCTGAGATTCTTTTTGTATAGCTCGCGCCACCACCAATAAATCGGGGTTTATTCCCTTAGCAGTTAAAGTAACAAAAACGTTGTCAGCATCCGTAGCTAAGGCAGTAATTAGTCCTTTTGCTTTTCTAATCCCTGCTTGTTCTAAGACTGAATCTTCTGTAGCATCACCTTGAATAACTAATACTCCATCACCACTAAGTTTTTGTACTATTTTTTCATCTTTATCTATTACCACAAAAAGAACTTTTTCTCTTTTCAGCCTCTCAATAACATTTTCTCCAATTCTGCCAGCACCGCAAATAATAACATGGTCATTTAATTGAATAATTTTTTTATACATCTCTCTCCTCCCTAAAACATCCTGTAACCTGCCTTCTACTATTACACCTACAAATTCACTGAGGGTATAAGCCGCTAAACCCACTCCAATTATAATTAAAAATATATTAAAATACAATCCCGGTACTGTCTTTGGGATAATATTCCCATATCCTAAGGTAAAAATAGTAGTAATAGTTAGCCACGCTGCTTGCAAAAAATTGAATTTTTCTAAATACATAAACCCAATAATTCCGATAACTATTACAACAAGCAATGCTTGAAAGGCAATTGCTAACTTTTTTAAAGATTCCACTCCCTGCACCTTCCTTTTTTATCTTAAGTTAATATCCTTATATATCAAAAATTGTATATCTATTATAAAACATGGTTAAAAGTTTATCTTTTGCCTACGCATACCAATATTCAATAAAATACCTATTGCAATCATATCTAAAACCATAGAACTTCCCCCATAGCTCATAAATGGAAGCGTAATTCCTGCAACTGGCATAATACCAATCGTCATACCTATATTCTCAAGTATATGGAAAGAAAACATTGATAAAATACC
The DNA here is from genome assembly GCF_056032965.2 of Aceticella sp. 75b-Ac. Lineage (NCBI taxonomy): Bacteria > Bacillati > Bacillota > Clostridia > Thermoanaerobacterales > Thermoanaerobacteraceae > Aceticella > Aceticella sp. 75b-Ac. Next base: position 185,944 of record NZ_CM190971.1, on the reverse strand, counting down.
TACCGCAACAAGCCTCCCAAACTTATCCTTAGCCATAAATGCAATTCTCCATGCTTTATATAATATTATCCCATAGAGCAGAATGATAATAGATGCACCGATAAAACCAAGTTCCTCACTAATAACAGAAAAAATAAAATCCGTCCAAGCCTCTGGCAAAAAATAAAGTTGGGTCTGACTTCCATTAAATAATCCCTTACCCCAGAACATACCGGAACCTACAGCAATTTTTGATTGCACAACATGATATCCTGACCCCATTGGATCAAGATTAGGATTTATAAACGATAAAAGCCTATTACGCTGATACGGCTTTAGTATTTCATATGCAATAGGCATAAAGGCAATACCAGCCGCAATTAGCTCTGTAAATACCCTTGGTTTTATGCCAGAAATAAAAACCATCCCTATAAATATTGCTAAAAAAACTAATGCCATACCAAGATTCGGCTGCAGCATTACAATTATAAATGGAATACCCACGTGTACCAAAGGGCTTAATAATTCCTTAAAGGATTTTATCTCATCCATATCATTAAATTTTTTTGCCAATGTTATTATTAACGCAAGTTTTGAAAATTCAGCTGGTTCTATACAAATTGGTCCAATATAAATCCAACTTCTTGCACCATGACTGACCCTGCCAATAAACAAAACAGACAATAATACTAATATATTTGCAATATAAATATATGTTGCAAATTTGGGATATATATTATAATCAAATAAATTCACTATAAATAAACTTATTAATCCTACTATAATCGCCACAAACTGAACTGCAACCTTCTTATAAGAACCCGTCATAGCGGCATGTGATGCACTTGAAATGACAATAATACTTAATGCAGAGATTAATATTACTGTAATTAACAAACCAAAATCAAAATTTTTTAGAAGCCTTCTGTTAAACACCGTTTATTTCTCCTTCTAAATATTTATTACATATCGTATTATATTATACCGCTGTTTGTAAGTTCCAATAAAATTGCCTTTAATTTATTATATGTTTATATCTCAAAAAATTTGTCAATATAATAATATGCAAAAATTTCCACCCAATAGCATTGACATAAAGCAAAAAATATGTTATATAGAATAGGCAGCATAATATTTGAAGCAATCAGAATATCTCAATTAAGGCAAATACAGCAATATTAAACATGCGCCTGTAGCTCAGTGGATAGAGCGATTGACTCCGGATCAATAGGCCGCAGGTTCAACTCCTGTCAGGCGCACCAGTATTTAAACAAATTTAATCGTGAACCAACTCACATTTATTTTTGTTAAATTATACAAAATACATATTTCAATATTATCAAAATTAATATTCCTGGTATACCAAAAACACCCACAATAAATGAGGTTAGTATCGTTATAGGAAGATGAATCCCTATAATTGCTCCAAAGAAATTAAAAATAAGTAAAAATGCAAAACCTATAATAGAGTTAATTATAAATCTGAATAAAATTTTTAAGGATATTCCAAATAACCATACTAAAAATGCCAGAACGATAATCCCCATTATAAATGATAAAATACCAGTTTCTATCATAAAATCACTCCCTTCTCGATACCTTGAATATTATTATAACATATTTATATAAATTAAAAATAGATTAAAATATTGGTATTAAGTTGAATAAAGACTCATATTAGTATAAAATAAAGTAGTATTAAATCTTAAGAATAAGGAGTTTTGATATTTATGAGTCTAATTTTAAAAGCATTTATCATGGGAATCGTTGAAGGTTTAACAGAATTTCTTCCGATTTCTTCTACAGGTCACCTAATAATTATGGGAGATTTTCTTCATTTTACAGGTGAATACGCAAAAATGTTCGAAATAGTTATACAACTTGGTGCAATACTTGCAGTAGTATATTATTATAGAGAAAAAATATGGAATTCTTTAAAGAACTTAGCACCCGGAAAATGGGGCTATAAATTATGGTATAAGATAATTATTGCATTTATACCATCCGCTATTTTAGGTATTACTTTAGTTAAGTATATAAATAAATACCTCTTTTCATCTTTTACTGTATCAATTGCACTAATAATCGGTGCAATAATGATGATAATTGTTGAAAATACCTTCAAAGATAGTAAAATAAATGATATAGATATGGTAAACAATAGAAAATCCTTCTGGATCGGTGTTGCACAATGTATGTCTTTATTTCCCGGTATGTCAAGGTCTGCCTCCACTATAATGGGTGGAATGATGGTGGGTCTGACTGTTAAAACCGCAGCAGAATTTTCCTTCTTTTTAGCAATACCTACAATGTTCGCAGCAACTGCTTTTGACCTATTGAAAAATATTACATACATGACAATGTTAGAATGGGAAGCACTGGCAGTAGGATTTATAATGTCATTTATAGTAGCATTAATTGTTATTGATAAATTTCTTTCCTATCTTAGTAAACATTCTTTAAAACCATTTGCATATTATAGATTGATAGTTGGTATCGTTATGATTATTTTGATAATAAAAGGCATTATTAAATAAAGCAGACTGCTTAAGGTCTGCTTAATCCATTTCATTAAATACTTTTAAGTATACATCGTAATCCTTATCATTATGCAAAATAAATCTGACTTCCTTAATATCGCTTTTATCAAGATAATCAGAAACCGCCCTAAGTGCTATCCTTGCAGCTCTTTCAACCGGAAATCCATATACTCCTGTACTTATTGATGGAAAAGCAATCACCTTAAGTTTACAGTTATCAGCTATTTTAAGACTCTCTATATAAGCACTTGCCAATAAATTATCTTCATTATTTTTCCCACCTTCCCATACGGGTCCTACAGCATGTATAACATATTTTGCTTTTAAATTTCCTCCGCTTGTTATTACAGCATTCCCCGTTGGACACTTCCCTTGTTTTTCTCTTATAGCTTTACACTCTTCATCAATTATGTAACCCCCGGCTTTGTGAATCGCACCGTCAACACCTCCGCCGCCGAGTAATCCGGAATTAGCTGCATTTACAATTGCATCAACATCCTGTTCTACAATATCTCCCTTAAATATCTTTATCTTATCCTTCATTTAAATCACCCCAATTTCCTACAAGATATATATATATTAAACAATACATTAAGTATACATAAATTAATAGAACAAATCAAGTTGATAGGTAAAATTTACTTTATTTGGTTCTGATTTTATAAATTTTTTAATGTATATCAACCTTTGTAAAATAAGTTTTATTTATGTCATGAAAAAAAATACAGCAAAGATCCTTCTTTTTGTTTTCATCAGCTATATCATATTTAAAATATCCATACGAGATTTTTTTAGCCCTATCAAGGCTTGAAAGACATAAAACCTGAGGTAAATTATCCTTTAACCAATCTTCATCCCGTATATAATTTTTAATATAATTTAACATATTTTTATCTGAATCCTTTAAACGAACCGGCAATTCTTTATCCTTGTTGAAATACATAAAGTCAAATTTAATCAGATCTTTTAAAAGATGTATATCAACATCCATATGCTTTTTACTAAATTCATAAATAATGTCATATAAAGACTTTAATGAATGGTTTTTATATATCAATTCATTATCCTTCCAATATTTATATAATGATAAATAAAATTCAAAAGGTCTATTAAATTTATCTGTTAAATATTTAAGCGTATTTACAAACTTTCCCGAATTATAATATTTATTTACAAGGAATGCTATTCCCTTCAATATTCTAAGCTCCTGATAATTAATATCTTTATTGTATAATATCTCATAAGGTGGTTTACTATCATATACAATGCCATATTTCTCAGCTTTTTCCCTTAACAAAGTCCCTTTTAAAAGTTTTAAAAATCCCAGCTGTATTTCATTTGGATTAAGATTATATACATCATCAAAAGAACTGCTGAAGGTAAAAAAATTATCAAAAGGAAGCCCCGCTATTAAATCCACATGAAGCTTAATACCAGCATCATGCAACATTTTTACTCCCTCCAATGTCCTTTTAACATCCGATGTTCTGGATATTTCCTCTAAACTTTGGGGATTTGTAGTCTGCACACCTACTTCAAATTGAATTCTATCTTCTAATCCTTTTAAGCTTTTTATAAACTCTCTGTTTACAAGCTCAGGGTTTATTTCAAAATGAAAAATAGTGCCTTCTGGCAGTGCTTTTATACAAGATAGAATATCTTCAGCTCTTTTAAGGTTGGAATTAAAGGAACGGTCTATAAGCTTAACTATTTTTACCTTTTTATCTGAAAACCATTTTAAATCTTGTCTAACCTTGTCAATACTGACGTATCTTAATTTATTATCAAGTGATGAAAGACAATAACTACACCTGAAAGGACATCCCCTTGATGTTTCATAATATACGAGCCTGTTATTTAAATCCTCATCTTTTTCATATGCCATAGGTATTTCATCTAAATTTACGTAATCTTCCCATGATTGAACAATAATCTTCCCATCTACACAATATGCAATCCCATTTATTTTATTTATATCAATTTTACCTTCTAAACCATACAATAATTCTTTAAAAGCCCTTTCACCTTCCCCAATTACTATATAATCTACAAAATTGTTTTTAAGAAGATTTAATATATCATATGAAACCTCTGGTCCGCCAAATATAATAATAATTTCCGGATTTATCTTTTTAATATTTTCAGATAGATAAAGAACCATTTCAATATTCCAGATATAACATGAAAATCCAATAATATCGGCACCTGTTTCAAGTGTTTTTTCCAATACATAATCTATATTGTCATTAATTGTTGCTTCAAAAATATCAATATTTGAAAAGCCGCAATACTTTTTAATATTTCTTATCGCAAGGTTTGTATGATAAAACTTGGCATTAAGACCAACCAATAATGTATTCATTATGACCCCTCTTGTAATTTTACAATTTTTTCCCATATTTTAAATTTTTTATAGTAGGATTTTTCCCGCAAAGTGGGCAAGTATCTCTTCTATGCCAATTTATATCCCTAAATTTAAGATTAAGTGCATCAAACGTTAAAACACGCCCAGATAAATTCCTGCCTATATTTAATATTATTTTCACAGCTTCTAATGATTGAATAGAACCTATTACACCTGCTACCATCCCCAGTATCCCACTATCTGCCGGTTTTGCTGCTGCGTCGTCTTTTGGCACCTCATGGTATAAACAGCGGTAACAAGGTCCCTTACCTGGGATAATGGTCATAACAATCCCCTCAAATTCTATTGCACCTGCTTCTATAAGAGGCTTATCTAAGAAAAAACATGCATCATTAATAAGATATCTCGTTGGAAAATTATCAGATGCATCTATTATAACATCATAATCCTTTATTATATCTTCTATATTATCAGGCGTAATCCTTGTTTTATATTTTAGGATATCCACGTCAGGATTAAGCTTTTTAACCTTTTCTTCCGCTGAATCTGCCTTATATTTGCCCAGATCATCCGTTGAATGTATTATTTGCCTGTTAAGATTTGATATTCCAACGACATCAAAATCCACAATTCCAATAGTTCCGATTCCACAGGCTGCAAGATAGTATATAGCTGGAGAGCCAAGACCACCCGCACCTATAACCAGCACTTTTGACATTAAAAGCTTTTTTTGACCTTCAAGCCCTATGTCCTTAAGTATTATCTGCCTGGAATACCTTAATATTTGTTCATCCACATATATCATTCCTTTAATATAGCTCTCAATTTATTGATTTTCCCTTTTATATCATCAGCACCTACTATCTCAGTAACTAAAGCCATACATTTTGCACCATGTTTTTTTACTTCTTTGATATTACCTTCTTTTATACCGCCTATTGCAACAAAAGGTATATCAATATTTTTTACAACAAAATCAAGATATTCAAGACCAACCGCATCACAAACATCTTTTTTAGTCTTTGTAGGAAATATAGGTCCAACACCTATATAATCAGCACCTCTTTTAACCGCTTCTAAGGCTTGCTCCGGCGAATGTGTAGAAAGACCGATAATTACATCGTTTCCAACAATCTCTCTTACCCTCTCAATAGGCATATCTTCCTGCCCAATATGGACACCGTCTGCCTTGACTGCTAATGCAAGGTCTATATCATCATCTATTATAAATGTTACGCCGGCATCTTTTGTCATTTTCCTCAATTCAACACATTCATTGTATTTATACAACATTTTTTTTTCTTTTTCACGATACTGTATGATTTTAATACCTGCTTCAATCATATCCTTAACAACCTGAATATTATCTCTCCCTTTGGAATATTCTTCGGCTGTTATGCAATAAATATCTGTATCAAGTACATTTTTCCCCATCATTTCACCTCAAATTTATATGACATTTTCCCAATCCTTAAAAATAGGTTGATATCCCGAACTACGAATCATTTCAACAATTTCTTCAAGGCTTCTATTGTCAGATACCTCAAATTGACCTGAGTCCTCATATTCCTTCTCTTCAAGATATCCTCCGACCTTTGTTGAAGATTCAGCAGAAAATTTTGTTATACCAAGGGGTATAAGATTATTCCTTAAATCTGCATTTTCTCTTGTTGATAATGAAATTCCAAGTCTTGGCATAAAAATCCTAAAGGAAAGGATGATTTGTACGAGATTTTTATCCGATACATTTGATTTCGGCTGAAAAGCTCCGATATGCGGTTTTATCCTTGGTACAGATACACCTACATCAACATCACCATATTTGTCTTGCAGATATTTCGCATGCAATGCCGTATAGAATACATCCTTTCTCCAGTCATTCAATCCCAGCAAGGCACCTATATTTACATTTTTTATTCCTGCCCTGCATGCCCTGTCTGGTGTTTCAAGCCTGTATTTGTAATTTTTCTTTGGACCCGATAGGTGAACTTCATCATATGTCTTTTCATCATATGTTTCCTGATATATCGTAATAGAATCAACACCTGCATGAACTAATTCTTCATATTCTTTTTCCTTTAATGGATAAATCTCTATACAAATGGACGAAAAGTATTCCTTTAAGACAGCCGCGCAAGTCTTTATATATGAAACCGGTGTTTTTGCCCTCGACTCACCTGTCAGTATCAATATATGTCTAAAACCTTTTTGACTTATTAGCTCTGCTTCATGTCTTACATCTTCTATTGACATAATATTCCTTTTTATCTTATTATCGGCATTATATCCACAATAAGCACATTTGTTTATACAATAATTTGCAAGATACATTGGTATATATAAAAGTATTACTCTCCCAAAATTTTGAATCGTCACCCTATGAGCCTTTTGTGCCATTATCTCAAGATATTTTTCAGCATTTGGTGATAAAAGAGCAAGAAAATCATATATATTCAGTTTATCTTTTGATATTACCTTTTCTATATCATAATCTGAAATACTATTAAAAAAACCTTCAAAATTAAAATTCCTGTATCTAATATACTCGTCATAAAAAGTCATATTTATTACCTTCTTTTATAAATTTAGAAATCCTGTTAATGGCGATGATGCTTCAGCATACTTCTTTACAGCACCAATACCTGAAATATATGCTATTCTCCCGGCTTTTACGGCATTACTGAAAGCCTCTGCCATAAATACCGGATCACCAGCCGTTGCAATCGCTGTATTTACAAGAACTGCTGATGCCCCCATTTCCATAGCTTCGCATGCTTCATGAGGTCTACCTATTCCTGCATCAACAATAATTGGAAGGTCTATTTCATCAATCATTATTTGAACAAGCTCTTTGGTTTTAAGCCCTCTATTTGTTCCAATAGGTGCCCCAAGGGGCATAACCGCAGCAGCGCCTACATCTCTAAGCCTTTTCGCCACCATAAGGTCGGGACTTACATAAGGCAAAACAACAAACCCTTCCTTAGCAAGTACTTCTGTTGCTTTTATTGTTTCTATATTATCTGGCAGTAAATATTTATTATCAGATATAACCTCAATTTTTATCCAGTTTCCTGCTCCCATAGCTCTTGCAAGACGTGCTATCCTTACCGCTTCATCAGCATTTCTTGCACCAGATGTATTAGGCATCAGAATACAGTTGTCAGGTATATAATTTGTCATATCTTCTTTAGTTTTGCCAAAATCCACTCTTCTCACAGCAACGGTGACAACCTGTGCACCGGATTTCTTGATTACATCTGGTATAAGGCTGTCATCAGGAAATTTACCTGTACCAATAAACAACCTATTTGTTATTTTCTTATTACCGATTATCAATTCATCTTCCATAACTATCCACCTCCTACAAATCTTACAACTTCTAAATTGTCATTTTCCTTTAAAATTATTTGAGACCATTTTTCTCTTTTGACAATATCATAATTGTACTCAACAACAACTGTATCAGGATTTATGCCTTTCAATGAGAGAAATTCTAAAAGGGTCATTTCCTTATTTATTAATACTTCTTCACCATTGAGTTTTAACCTCATACAACCCCCTCCTAAGATAAAACAAAAAGCTCACGTAAGTGAACCTCTCATAAAAACAATGGCTCCCTACGATAGTACTAACTATATCAGGTTTTATGGGTTAAGAGCCTGAGCCCTTTCTCAGCCTTTCGGCACCCCAGCCTCAATATTCAGTTTTTAAATGCTATAACTTAACATATGGTAAAAACTTTCATCGCCTTTGCTTTTATAATATTATATTACTTCTTTCATTAGAAATCAACATAAATTCTTTATTTTGAATCACGCTTGATTATACTTAATATTTTACCGTATTATCTTTTCTAAAATATTTGTTTGCCATATTCATAACAAAATTGATATCATCATCAGACAAATGTTCTTTTAAAACATTCATTATCTTGATATTTTTTTCTGGTGATATACCTTTTTGCGATATTTTGCTTATCTCCGACACACCTTGCGGTCCTATTTTAACAATAAGATTTAGTACTTTTGCTTTCTCTAAAAATCCCATTTCTTTCTGTGCCTTTTGAATCTTTTCTGGTGTTACAACAAAGCTGCTTAAAGCATTATCATCATTGTTGCTTTTATCTTCTTTTATGCCATTCTCAGCATCATTTGAATTTTCCCTTTTTCTTTCTTGGATAAGTTTTTGTAACATCTCTTTTTTTATTTCATTTGTTTTTTCATCTGTAATTTTTTTTCTATCATTTTCATCTTGATTTACTCTAAATGATTCTCCGGATTTTTCTTCTCTTAGTCCTACTTTCTTCGTCTTCTTCAAAGAAGAAGACGATAATGAGCCGACAGGTTTTTGTTTTTCAAATACAGAAACAGTATCATTTTCATAATAATTAAAATATGTACTATCAGGGTTTTCGATTTCTTTTTTAAGTACTAATGGTTCTTTTGCTTCAAAACTTAGCATAAGTATAATACTGAAGGCTGTAGACATTAATAAAATAATACAATATACAAATGTCTTATTCATTTAATCACTCCTTTCAGTCAAAATATATTATTGCTTAATTAAATTAATTTATACGGGATTGGAGGCATAAGGATGGATGAATTGCGTATTAAATACAATAATAAAGATGCTATTAATGTATTGTCAGAATATTTATGCGGATTTATTAATCAAAATTCAGTAATTTTATGTATTGGAACAGACAAATGTATCACCGATTCACTTGGTCCCATTGTTGGCAATATGCTCACTAAGATGATTAAAGGTCCTTATGTATATGGTACTTTAAAAAAACCTGTTCATGCCAAAAACCTTGCTGATAATATAAATTTTATAAGAAAGAATTATACATATAGCAATATAATTGCCATAGATGCATGCCTTGGCGATGAAGAAAGCATCGGCAAAATATCAATAAAAAAATCACCCTTATACCCCGGCAAGGGAATAGGCAAAAAAATACCGCCTGTTGGCGATATCTCAATAATAGGAATAATTGACGTGTACGACATGATTCCACCATATAATACAAGATTAGGTTTTGTCTTTGAAATGGCGGAAGTTATTGCTTTAAGCCTGCAAAAAGCCTTATTTTTGACTACACCCCATCTTTAGAAAAAAGAGATTATTTTGAATTAAGAGGTAATTTTCTTTTGTCAGATACAATTATAGCTCTTGCCTCCTTATTTTTTGTTAATATCATACCCAGTTCATCACCGATTTTTATATCGTCAAAGCTTATATCTTTTTCTGAATATTTATACCCTCCCTGACTGTCGTAACCTATCTTTTCCTGAAAATGTATTACAGCATCTGGCAGCACTTTTACATCAGGTCCCACTTTGTTATTCATATCCGGTGCATCCTGATATTCCCTTTCAATGGTTAAAACCCTTGTATCAGGATTAATTCCCTTTACTACACCATAAATAAATGTTTCCCCTTTGGATGGGTCTGTTTCGGAAATCTTTATAAGTTGTGCATTAACATCACTTATTACCCATATATTGTTTTCACCAACACCCTCAGGCTGTATTAATGTGATAACATATGCCTTGTTGTTATGCATCGCATTTATAACTGCTTTTCCATTCTCTTTTGATTGTAGTGTAAATTGGTCATTGCTATCAAAGCCAACAATCCCTCCTTCCATTTGTACAACCTTTAATGGATCAAGCCTCCATGTTTCCTTACCAAGTTTCGTATTGTCCTGTAATTTTTTAACCCTTGATTTATTATTATACACTTCTCCTGTTATTACTGTCCTTTTTAGAGGACCTAAACCTATTGTATAACCTTTAATGGAATTAACCTTATTCCCTTCAATAAGTATCTGAACCCTATTTATATCTGACAAACCTGTAAGTGTATTAACTAAAGCGCAAATTCTAAATTTTGCCGTATTTTCAGGCATATTTGTTACATAATCTTTTGAAAAATTTATATATGCTGTCGAATCTTTCAACTGAGCAGAAATCAGTTTTGTACCATCAGGAATTATCGGTTTTGAAAACTCATCTTTTGGTCCATTAACAAGCTCTTTAAATACCTGTTTTAAAACATCTGAATTTTGCGGTATATCCCTCGTTTCCATATTTAAACCATTACTTTTGTCATTTAAGAAATAAAGTGAAACAGTTTTTATGCTTTCCTGTGCTGTATTAGGGCTTACGGCAGTGTTTTGCTCGGGATTTGATTTTGAAGAACATCCCGAAAATAAAACTACAATAATAAAAAATATAATCAATAAATTTTTTTTCACGATACTCTACCCCCTATTAAACTAATATATAAATATTATAACAGAATAGAAATGAAATAAAAATCTATAAAAATAATGAAATATTATTATTATTTTTAAAAAATAATTCATAATATATTTCTCAATCGAATTTTTCCCTAACTTAATTGCTTTATAAAAAAAAATATTGTATAATAAAAACAAATGTACTTCCATTGCTTTAAGAAATTCAAACAATTGATTGAAACAAATTATATAGTGAATATTTTATTCTTTTGTAAAAGGAGGAAATAAAATGAAAAATAATTTAAATGCATTTGTTATTGCTAACCCTAATAGATGCATTGGATGCAGAACATGTGAAATAGCATGTGCATTAGCACATCTTGAAGGGAATCCGCTATCTGAAGGAACAGATGATATTCAATTCAATCAGCGTTTAAATGTAATTAAAACAGCAACAGTAACCTCTCCAATACAGTGTCGACATTGTGAGGACGCCCCCTGTGCAAATGTCTGTCCGGTTGGAGCTATTGTAAGAAAAAATAATACAATACAAATTAATAACCAAATTTGTATTGGTTGTAAAAACTGCTTGCTTGCATGTCCTTTTGGTGCTATAGATTTTATAACAGAATATGTAAACGGTAAAAAAAATATACAAGAAAATTTAAAGATTGTAGAAAATTCAAATATGTACAACAAAGAAAGAATAATTGCTAATAAATGTGATTTGTGCATAGACAGAGAAAATGGTCCTGCATGTGTAGAGGTATGTCCAACAAATGCTTTAAGATTAGTAAAACCAAATATGCTGGTAAATTCGATTAAAGAAAAAAGGAAAAAAGTAACAACAGCTTTGCCTTTTATTTAAATTTAAGGCGAAAATTAATTATAGTCATAATTAAAAATTTAAAATCTCCGAGTCCTTATTTCTAAAGTAAGTTATATCTTGCTATGAAATAAGAACCGATAGGGTATTAAGGGAAACGTTAATGCCTCCTGTTTGGAAAGGAGAAAGGATTCACTAATAGAAGATGAAAATGCTTTGATTTGGTATTTTTACCTTTTATTTAGTAGTGGCTTTGCACCTTTCTTGAGGTGCTTTTTTATTTAATAAATCTTGAATGAATTTTTAAGAGAAATATATTATCTCTTGAAATTCAGATATATAAAACAATAGATGTTACCGAAAATATTTAAAATATTTTAAGGAGGAGAAATAAGATGAGAAAAATTAAAATTAAATGGATATTTTTATTGGTATGCGGATTATTGACTTTATTATTTTTTGGAGGGTGTGGACAAAAAAAGACAAATACACCTGCCGATAAAACGAAAAATTCAAATACAAAAAGCATCATGGTATTTGCAGGAGCTGGACTTAAAGATGCACTGCCGGAGGTGTCAAAAAAATACAGCCAAATTCATCCCGATGTAAAATTTTCCTTCAATTTCGCTGGTCTTGGTACCTTACAACAGCAAATTGAACAGGGAGCATATTGTGATATACTTATAGGTCCCGGAGAAAAACAATGGAATATATTACGAAGTGAAAATTTGATTGATAAAGCAACAGAAAAAAAGATTTTATCTGATAAACTGGTTCTTATTACGCCAAAAGACAGCCAGAAAGTAAAAAGCTTTGAAGACCTTACTTCACCTGAAGTTAATAAAATTGCCATTGGAGATCCTGCTGTTGTACCTGGCGGTGAATGGGCTAAAAAAGCTTTGATAAGCTTAGGACTTTGGGATAAAGTAAAATCTAAACTTATTTTTGCAAAGGATATACAAGAAATCAGAGCTTATGTAGAAACAGGAAATGTGGATGCCGGATTTATATGGAAATCAAATACTACAAATGATAATAAGATTAGGATTGCCGCAGAAGCACCTGAAAATTCCTGTCCTCCTGTTTTCTTCAGAGGAGCAGTTATAAATAACAGCAAGGAAAAAGAAACAGCTCTTGATTTTCTTAACTATCTCAAAGGTCAAGAAGCATCAAAAATTTTCAAAAAATTTGGATTTATACCTTTAGAACAAAAACAATAAATCCAAACCAAAAGAAGGAGTCCAAAAATGATATATCCTATATTCTTATCAATAAAAGTATCAATAATAGCAACAGTTATTAATTTTATAATAGCAATATCTCTTGCACGTTTTTTTTTAATAAAAAATTTTTCAGGAAAGGAAATCTTGGAAACCTTTTTATGTTTGCCATTGGTTTTGCCCCCAACGGTTACGGGTTTTATTCTTCTTGTACTCATAGGGAGAAATGGACCAATAGGTTTTCTCATTAAGAAAATATTTAACGGTCAATTGCTGTTTACATGGTGGGCTGCTGTAATTGCATCTTCTATAGTCGCCTTTCCGCTCATGTATAAGAGTGCAAAAGCAGCTTTTGAAAGCGTAGATATTAAGCAAGAACAGGCTGCTCGTATTTTAGGTGCAAATGAGTTTAGGGTTCTTTGTACTGTTACCATGCCTCTTGCCTGGCCTGGTATTCTATCGGGTATAGTTCTTTCATTTGCGAGAGCTATTGGTGAGTTTGGAGCAACATTGATGATTGCAGGTAATATCCCAGGCAAGACTCAGACAATGCCAATAGCAATTTATTTTGCAGCAGAGGGGGGAGATTACAAAACCGCCGGATATTTTGTCATTGTAATTCTTTTATTATCTTTTGGTTTAATATATTACATAAACTGGCTCTCAAAAAAGAAAATTTTGCATTATACAGAAAAAGGAAGAAAATAATCTGAAATTAATTATGTGAGGAGATAGATTTATGGATTTTTACAATAACTTAAAGTCCAAGTTAAGGGAAATTGTTGATGAAAATAGGTTATTGAACGAAAATGTTGAGATTAAAGCCTGCCTGCTTTCTCCGAAAGATGCTATTGGCATTACAAAACGTAAGGATTATGTTATTTTAAAGGGTAAAGAAAAACTTATGCAGGCAGAATTTAAAGGTTCTTATGGACAGGCATTTACTGATTCATTAAATGATTTTCATGGTTCTATTGAAAAGATACTGGAACTTCCACTTAAAAACAACTTTGAAAGAGCTATTTTTATTTCATCCTTAAATGCAATTATGCGGTATCTGGGTTTATCTGATCACACAGTACACTGTAAAAACAACGATTTAGAAAACTGTGCTCAGAAAATAGTTCCTTTCATTATTGAAAAATACGGACAACCGCGTATATGCTTTGTGGGGCTGCAACCTGCGTTAGTAGAAGCCTGTGCCTCCAAATTTCCTGTTAAAGTGCTCGACCTGGATAAAGATAACATAGGTAAAGAAAAAAGGGGTGTTTTGATACTGGATGGAGAGAAAGATTATAAGGATGCAATAGAATGGTGCGATATAGCATTGGTAACAGGGAGTGTTGTTGTTAATGGAACGATTGAGAATATTTTAAAGGTCCGAAAACCTTTGATCTTTTTTGGGACAACGGCTGCCGGGGCTGCTAAATTAATGGGATGGGAAAGATTTTGCCCTTGTTCTTATTGATATAGATTTCTTAATATGCAGGGAAAAAGGTGATGAAAGATGCTTAAAGTAAAATTTGTAAAAAGGCTTCCTGATTTTGTTCTTAAAGTTGACTTATTGGTTGATAAAGAAATTTTGGTTCTTGTTGGACCTTCAGGATCTGGCAAAACAACTGTTTTAGAATGTATTGCAGGTTTTCAAAAGCCAGATTGCGGAGAGATAATATTAGGGGAGAAAACCCTTTTTTCCTCATCAAAACGAATCAATCTTCCTCCAAGCAAACGGGGTATCGGATATATATTTCAAGAATATGCCCTTTTTGATCATCTAACAGTAAAAAATAATATCTTATACGGAGTAAAAAATTTATCAAAAGATGAAAAAGAAAAACAACTTAATGAAATACTTAAAAAATTTGATATATTTCATTTAGCTGAAAGATATCCAGTTCAGCTTTCGGGCGGAGAAAAACAGCGGGTAGCCCTGGCAAGAACCCTTATAACAAAGCCTCATTTGTTATTGCTGGATGAGCCCCTTTCAGCTATGGACAGGAAGCTAAGGGAAAGGCTATGCAAAGAAATAAAGGAACTTCATGGGCAGTGGAAGATACCTTTTGTTTTGGTTACACACTACCAATATGAAGCAGAGCTTGGCGATAATGTTTTTAAGGCTGAAAAAGGTGAAGACAAGGGAGAAATAATAATGAAGTTCAATCAAAGTGCTTGATGGGCAATGCAGTTGATTATTGTCACTGTTGCTATGGGAACAAAGGTTATTATATAAGAAAGTAACATTTTATGGAAAGGATTGGTTGGAGTGACATTTTACAGAAAAACAAAAATTTCAGTCATGGGTATTTTGGCTATATTGCTCATCATTGCAATCTTTGTATCTCTAACACTGGGACGATACGCCATTCCGCTGGCACAGATCATCACCATATTAATGTCCAAACTCTTGGATCTTCCCGTAGCATGCTCTAAAACAATGGAAATGGTTTTGTTCAATGTGCGTATCCCAAGAATCTTTGCAGCTATACTTGTAGGAGGTGCTTTATCAGTTTCTGGAGCAACATATCAAGGACTTTTTAAAAATCCAATGGTATCCCCAGATATCCTTGGGGCTTCTGCTGGAGCTGGGTTTGGTGCTGCTATAGCAATTTTAATCTCCCTTGGTTCAATTGGTATTCAAATTTCCGCATTTCTTTTTGGCTTGGGAGCAGTTATCATCTCATATACCATGTCAACTATAATCAGCCGCAACAATAATGCCATTTTGGTATTGGTATTGACAGGAATGGTTGTATCTACGATGTTTTCTTCCTTTACTTCTATGGTTAAATATGTAGCTGACCCTGAGAGCAAACTGCCTGCCATTACCTTTTGGCTTATGGGAGGGCTTTCTTCCATAAGTAAAAATGACATAGCTGTATTGCTCATACCGATAGTTATTGGTTTAGTCCCTCTTATCCTGCTTCGATGGAGATTGAATGTCATTTCCTTTGGCGATGAGGAAGCACAAGCAATGGGTATTGATACAAAAAAAATGCGTTTGCTTTTCATCATTTCATCAACATTAATGACATCAGCAGCGGTTTCAGTCAGTGGTATGGTTGGCTGGATCGGACTAATTATTCCACATATTGCCAGACTTATCGTGGGACCTAATTATAAAGCAATGTTACCTGCTTCATTTCTTATTGGCAGTACCTTCCTGCTTTTTGTAGATGACATAGCTCGAAATACCTTTACTGTTGAAATCCCTTTAGGAATATTGACTTCTCTTATAGGAGCACCATTTTTCTTCTATCTGCTGGCAAAAGGAAGGAAGGGTTGGGTATGAAATTGGAAATTAAAAATGTATCCTGTGGATATGGAACAAAAATTGTGCTTAAAGACTTTTCTATAAAGGTAAGTTCAGGTGAAATTCTGTGCCTATTAGGACCAAATGGGGTAGGAAAAACAACCTTATTCAAAACTATTCTGCGATTTTTAAAATTGCATAGTGGTGAAATTCAACTAAACGGAGAAGATATAAAATATTGGTCCAGAAAAAAACTGGCAAAAACCATCGGATATGTACCTCAAGCTCATACACCACCTTTCCCATTTTCTGTACTTGATGTAGTAGTTATGGGACGTACTGCTCATTTAGGGGTTTTTTCTTCACCGTCTAAAGAGGATTTAACCATTGCAGAGAAAGCCTTGGAAACTTTGGGGGTTTCTTTTCTAAAAGACAGAATTTATACTGAAATCAGCGGTGGTGAACGGCAAATGGTGCTTATTGCCAGGGCTTTAACGCAGCAGCCCGATATTCTTGTAATGGACGAGCCTACCGCTAATTTAGACTTTGGAAATCAAGTACGTGTACTTGAACAAATTAAGAAACTTGCTAAAAAGGGAATGGGGGTTATAATGACTACTCATTTTCCGGATCACGCATTTTTATGCAGTACAAAAGTAGCCTTGATGCAACGAAACAACGTGTTTACCTTAGGATATGCAGATGATGTGATTACAGAAGAGAATTTGAGGATAGCTTATGGAGTAAATGTAAAAATAACCTGCTTAAAGGGTGTAGACGGAGAAATTATTAAAGCCTGTGTGCCTTTGCTTAGTTAATATTTTTGATTTTTTAAAAGGAGTGAAATAAATATGTGTAAAAAAAGAAAAAACTTTATTTTATCAATATTTATCATTATATGCATAATCTTAGCCGCTGTGTTTACCGGCTGCGGTAGTCAAAAAACATTAAAAAGCAATGAACAAGGGAATCAAGGTACAAGAACAATAGTAGATATGGCTGGTAGAACAGTAACAGTCCCTTCTCGGATTAAAAAAGTTTGTTCAACCAATCCTATAGGAACCGTATTTATGTATACATTGTCACCGGATAAAATTGCAGGTTTAAATTACAAGATCTCAAAAGCTGAAAGTAAGTTTACAATAAATTCTTATAAAAACCTTCCTGTTGTAGGTGGTTATTTTGGGCAGGGTCAAACAATGAATAAGGAAGAGCTTTTAAAAATAAAACCTGATATAATACTTAATATGGGTACTCTAGATAGTTCGTCTATTTCTAATGCAGATAAAATACAGAATGATTTAGGTATACCTGTTGTATGCGTAACAAGTGATTTGGATAAAATGGACAATGCTTACAAATTTATGGGTAATTTGACAGGAGACACCAGTAAAGCTAAAGAACTTGGTGATTATTGTAAAAAAACGTATGCTGAAATTACAGATATAGCCAAAAAAATACCTAAAGATAAAAAGGTTAAAGTATATTATGCAGAAGGGAAAGAAGGTCTACAGACAGACCCGAAAGGTTCCATACACTCAGAATTAATTGACCTCGTAGGAGCAATAAATGTAGCCCAAGTGCCAATAAAAGCAGGTTATGGCCGTAGCGAAGTATCTATGGAACAGCTTCTCAAATGGAATCCTGAAGCAATTTTGGTATGTATTGATCAAGGATTTGCAGCTTCAGCAAACGATCCTTACAAAGTAATAATGTCTAATCCGAATTGGAGTAATTTAAAGGCAGTAAAAGATAAAAAGGTATATGTTATACCTTGCGAACCATTTAATTGGTTCGATAGACCCCCATCAGTAATCAGAATTTTAGGAGCAAAATGGCTGGGAAATTTATTATATCCAGACTATTTTAAATATGATATAAAGGCGGAAGTTAAAGAATTCTATGATAAATTTTTGCATATAAAAATTACTGACCGACAATATCAAGAAATTATGTCTAATGCAAAATAGAACTTATTAACGTTATGAAAGATTGAAGTTAAGGAATATAATTAATATCTTAACTATATTCCTTAACATTATTTTTTAAGTATTTAATAAAACAAGGAGTGGATAGGAATGGAAATAAATATAGAAGAATTTGATGAAATTGCTCGTAATATCTTTGCTCCTGTTTATCCTGTTATTGCAAAACAAATAAAATGCAGAACTGGTATAACAACAGGTACATGTTTAGATATTGGAAGCGGTGGAGGATATCTTGGAATCGAATTAGCTAAAATTACGGACTTGTTTGTAATTTTATTTGATAAATCTGAGGAAATGTTAAAAATTGCTGGTGATAATATTATAAAGAATCATTTGGAAGCTAAAGTCAGAACTCAACTTGGAGATGTTCATAATATACCTTTTAAAGACCAAACAATTAATCTTGTAATAAGTAGAGGATCAATATTTTTTTGGCATGACCTTCCAAAAGCCTTTAAAGAAATTTACAGGATACTTACACCCGATGGAATGGCATATATCGGCGGCGGATTCGGCACGGCAAAATTAAAAGAACAGGTAGCAATAAATATGAAAAAAAGAAATAAAGAGTGGAATGGAGGAATGATTCAGACTTTTGGTAATAACCCGGTAAAAATGCTCGATAATCAATTAAGGCTTGCAGGAATTAAGAATTATGAAGTTATTATGGATGAATCAGGATTATGGTTGATTATGAAAGGTGGTAATAACAATGAAATGTAAAATTTGTGAAAGAGATTGTGAAATTTCAGAAAATAGTACAGGAGCATGCGGTTTATATGAAAATAAGGGACAAAGTATTGTAGAAAGATTTCCGAATAAGTATCTTATCACCTGCCCAATATCAATAGAAACCATGCCTATGTTGCATTTTTATATGGGACAGAAATTTTTACAGGTCAGTACAGTAGGATGTAATTTCCATTGTCCGGGATGTATTTCTACAGTAATTGTAAAAGAAATGAATTATGAAAGCAAGGCGCTTAGAGAGTTATCTCCGGCGGAAATAGTAAATGAAGCCATAAAAAATAATTGTATCGGTATTGCTTTTTTAATGAATGACCCTATTGCATCTTTTTACACATTTCTAAAGGTAGCAGAAGCTGCAAAAGAAAGGAAGTTGCTTGTAGGCTGTTCTTCTAATACGTATTTTACTGAAGATGCATTAAGCAAAATTATTAAATACTTAGATTTTATTAATATAGGAATAAAAGGGATGTCTAATGATATTTACCGTAAATGTGGTGGAAGTACGGTTAACCCTGTTATAAGGAATATAAAAATATTACATGATAATGGTGTATTTATTGAGGTATCCTGTGTATACACAAACAATAATGAGAAGGAAGTAATAGAGCTCGCAAAAAAGATAAAGAAAATATCCAAAGATATCCCATTACAAATTATGCGATTTATCCCACTGGAAGAAGCTGATTGCTCTTTAGAACCTTCAATTAAAGCTTCAGAAGAACTTGTAAAAGAATTAAAGCAGTATGTTAATTATGTGTATCTTTTTAATTCACCTGGAACTGATTTCTTAAACACATATTGTCCGGTATGTGGGGAATTTATTTATAAAAGGGATTTTTATGGTCCTATGGGTGCAAAATTAAAACCTATGGAAGGTTCAAACTTAGTAGAAAGAAAAATTTGTCCAACATGTTCATTTAAATTAAGTTATAAAGGCTCTTTAAAAAATGTTAAATATCAAGAAGCCGATTTTGAAGGAGGATACCCCTTTACCAGAGCATTGGAAATCATTGAGTCTATATTAATTACTATTGGCGTTAGTGAAAAAAATAAAATAGTTAAGGTTTGGGAATATGTGCTTTGCAATGAAAAATTAAAAGATTTTCATATGAATATACAAAATTTAAATAATTATATTAATACTATAAAAATTTTTGGTAAAATAGTTGGCTATAACAATGAAGCAGAAAACTTAGCATGTTATTTGGAAGAAAAAATATCTATAATTCAAAACGGAGTTTCTAATGTAAAAAATAAACCCAGGGTGTATTATGCTATGGGCAAACCGCTTTTTTGCATTAAAGGCGGAAGAATGGAGAATCAATTAGTAGAAACAGCAGGAGGAATTAGTGTAAATAAAGAACTTGACTGCAGCGGAAGACCCGGAATGAGAATTACAGCAAAACAATTAAATAAATTAAATCCGGATATCATTTTTATTTCTGCATTTATATCAAATTCAGTTGAAGATTTTTATGATGAGTGTATTAAAGATGGAATAAATACAGGGGCAGTAAAAAACAAAAGAATATATACACATATAGCGCCAGGATTTGATTTTGGAAGTCCAAGATGGATATTAGGACTCATGTATATAGCCAATAATCTGCATCCTGATATATTTAATTTTAATGTTATAAAAGAAGCCGAACAATTCTATGAAAAATTTTATAATATGAATTTTACTCTATCAAATCTAAACCGCTCTTTTGCGAAACCCGACAACAAATGGAAACTGAAAGCATAGCTAAAAAATACAAAACATTATAATAAAAAAAGAAGTATACCTAACTTAAAATAATTGTATACTTCTCTTTTTATGAGTTTATACATTAATCAAATATAAATCTTCCTTCAAGCATTTCTCCCTTTTTTACAATATTCTTTTCTTCCGGTATTATTATAATCCCATTGGCTCTTGTCATTGTTTTTAATTGACTAGAACTTTGATTGCCCGCATTGTAAGCATAATATTTATCTGATTTTTTTTCTATTTTAACATATATATATTTTCTTCTTTCTGTTTTTGCTTTAATATCCTCTCCTAAAACAACAGAAATTTTTTTTGGAAGAACATTTACCTCTCCCTTCATTTTCTTCAGTGCCGGTTTTACAAATTCTTCAAATGTTGTAATAATTGATGCAGGATTTCCAGGTAAACCAAAAAATAATTTATCTTCATAAGTAGCAAAAGTTATAGGCTTACCTGGTTTAATTGAAACAGATGTAAAATGTATTTTAAATCCTGTTTTATTTAAAATTTCATCAATAAAATCATAATCTCCTACTGAAACACCACCAGAACTTATTACTACGTCAGCCTCAGTCAAGGCTTCTTTTATTTTCTGAATTATTACCTCTTTATCATCAGGAATAATTCCAAATGATAATACAGATTTGATTCCGTTACTTTCTAATAAGGCTTTCAAGGAATATTCATTACTGTTTCTTATTTTACCGGGTTGTAATTTTTTATCTATATTTATTAATTCATTTCCTGTTATTATTAAAGCTACCTTTGGCAAATTATAAACAGGTATATATTCTTGACCTAAAGAAGCCAAAAAACCTATCTCTGGCGGTCGAATAATTTTACCCTTAGGTAAAACTAATTCTCCGAAGGAAACCTCTTCTCCCTTATTAATAATATTATTGTTGCTTTGAACCGGTCTATTTATTATGATTTTCTTATCTTTAATATCTACCTTCTCTATTTCTATAACTGCGTCTGCACCTAAAGGAATAGGTGCTCCAGTCATAACTTTATATGTTTGACCTGTTTCTATTTCCTTTTTAAAATCATCACCAGCTTTAATACTTCCCCTGACAGTTAATTCAATTGGATTTTCTTTAGAAGCATTCAAGGTATCAAAACTTTTTAATGCATAACCATCCATTGCTGATTTATCAAAAGGAGGTAAATAATCATAAGCATAAATATCTTCTGCCAACACCCTTCCTAAAGAAGATAACAAATCTATTCTTTCAATACCTAAAACATTTGTTGATATTAAGACGTTTTTTAGTGCTGATTCAATGCTCAACATTATTCTTTCACCTTAATCAACATCTGTTTTTTAATTCTTTCATATTCATCTTTTATATATTGTTCTGCCCATATCTGATTATCAATTTTTTCTACCTTGACTGCACAATATTTATATTCAGGAGTTTTTGATATAGGATCAAGATTATCCAAAGTTAATTCATTTGCAGCACCAATCCACCACTGATAAGTCATATATGTTGCACCTTTTTGCACTCTATCAGTAACTAAAGCCCTTGCTATTACTGAACCTCGACGAGAACTTATCCTAACTAACTCCTGATCCTTTATACCTAATTCTTTTGCATCTTCTATATTTATTTGCAGATACCCTGGTTCATCAGCTAATTTCTGTAAAGGACGGCAGTTGCCTGTCATCGTCCTAACCGAATAGTGTCCAACTTCTCTCACGGTAGACAAACTTAAAGGATATTCGTCATCCGGCAATTCAACAGGTGGTCGCCATTCAGCAGCAAACAACAAACCTTTGCCATTTGGTCTTGCAAATTTGTTTCCTTTATACAAATATGGTGTACCTGGATGATCCTCGCTCGGACAAGGCCATTGAATACTACCTAATTCTTTAATACGCTTATAACTTGCACCAGCAAAATTAGGACACAAACTTCTCATTTCATCCCATATTTCCTCGGTATTTTTATAACTCATAGGGTATCCCATAGCAGTGGCAATTTCGCAGATAATCTGCCAGTCCGGCTTTACATCACCTTTAGGTTCAACTGCTTTACGCATTAGTTGAAAGCCACGATCAGCACAAGTGTAAACTCCATCATGTTCACCCCAAGCAGTCGCAGGCAAAATTACATCAGCATGCAAAGCAGTTTTATTCATAAAAATATCTTGGACAACAACAAATTCCATTTTGTCTAACGTTTCTCTTACTTCAGCAGCATTGGGATCACTTTGAACTGGATCTTCTCCAAAAATATAATAAGCTTTAATTTTATCTTCATGTAATACTAAATGAGGCACTTCTGTCAGCATATAACCAGGTTTAGAGGGAAGTTTTACTCCCCATGCTTTTTCAAACTTTGCTTGAATTTCAGGATTATTTACAGGCTGATATCCGGGATACAAGTTGGGCAAAGCTCCCATATCGCAAGCTCCCTGTACATTGTTTTGACCACGAACAGGACCAATTCCTACATTTGGTCTTCCATAATTGCCTGTTAAAAGTCCTAGTCCTGCTAATCCCTTAACAACATCAACTGCCTGACCGAATTGACAAACACCCATTCCATAAAGAATATACGAATCCTTCGCTTCTGCATACATTCTTATGGCTTTGCGAATTGTATCTGCAGGAATTCCAGTAATAGACTCGGCATATTCAGGTGTATATCTATCAACAATTGCTTTATATTCTTCAAAACCTTCTACATATTTGTCAACATATTCTTTATTATAAAGTCCCTCATTGATCAATACATTACCAAATGAATTTACTAAAACCATATTTGTTCCGCCTTTAATAGGCAGCCACAGATCAGCTATTCTAGCAGATTCTGTTATCCTTGGATCAACAACAATAATTTTAGCTCCTTTTTCTTTTGCTTTCACTATTCTCCTTGCTACTATCGGATGAGAATCTGCTCCATTGTATCCAAAAATAAATAATAAATTAGCATCTTCTATCTCATTAATTGAGTTAGTCATTGCACCATTTCCTAATGTTGCGGCTAGACCAGCCACTGATGGAGCATGTCAAACCCGAGCACAGTGATCAATATTATTAGTACCGATTACAGCTCGCATAAATTTTTGCATTATATAATTCGCCTCATTTCCTGGACCGCGAGCTGATCCAGTACCCATAATAGCATCAGGACCATATTTATTTTTTATTTCTTTAAGCTTATTAGCAACATAACCAACTGCTTCTTTCCAAGAAACTTCAACTAACTTACCATTCTTTCTAATCATGGGTTTCTTTAAACGGGCAGTTAATAATTGTGGGTCATTAAGGTAATCCCAACCATAGCGACCTTTTAAGCATAATGTTCCTTCGTTTGTTCTGCCAAAAGCTCCTTCAGCTCTTATTATTTTACCATCTTCAACTACAAGGTATAATTGACACCCTGCACCACAGTATGGACATACAGTTAAAACCTTTTTTTCCATAGCTTTTTCCTCCTTTTTAACATCATAATAATTAGATAACCTTTACTCCACAAAACTATTATAACACCAAATATTTATAAATTTCAATTTTAATTTACATGTTATATTAAATAATTATTATAACCCTTTTATGCTAATTTTACTTTTGTGTTATTTATACAATTATAGTATCCTTTTAAAACAACCGACATGGTTTGATTCCATATACGGGTTTCAGCATGTTTTCTTGCATAAATGCCAAAAATTTTTCTCATATTTTTATTATTTATTAGCTTAATTATTGCATTTGCCATGTCCTCGGGGCTATTGCTTTTATATGAAATGCCATTAAAACCATCTTTTAAATTTTCTTTAATTCCTCCACAAAATGGTGCAACTACAGGTAAGCCTGAAGACATAGCCTCAAGTACCACATTCCCATATGTTTCAGAGGTTGAAGGAAATGTAAATATATCACTTGAAGCATATAGTATTGAAAGTTTTTCCTGATCTAATTCCCCAGTAAAAATTATATCAGGAATATTTAAAGATTTATAAAATGCCTCGGATGGTCCACTTCCTGCAATTATTAATTTTATATTTGAAAATATTTTTTTAACAATTTTAAATGCATCAAATAAAATATCTATATTTTTTTCCGGTGCTATTCTTCCTACATATAATAAAGCTATCTCATCAACATTTATACCAAAATTCTTACGAAATTCCGGTTTTCGCTTAAATGGATTAAAAAATTCTCCATCAACGCCACGTCCCCATATTAATAAATTATTAATACCTTTCGATCTCAATATTTCTAATGTTTCATGTGAAGGACAAAAATTTATATGTGACTGATTATGAAACCAGATAAGATAATACCAAAACAAATGCGACAAAAACGGATAATTGTAATATGCTGCATAATCTGCAAAATTTGTATGATAAGATGATACTATAGGTATATTGTTTTTTTGAGCCCATCTTAGTCCTGAATAACCCATAGTAAATTCCGTTACCAAATGGACTATATCAGGTTGGAATTTTGAAAGTATTATATTTACTTCCCTTTCTGTTGGAATTGCAAGTTTCAATTCAGGATAAAAAGGTAATCGATAACTTCTAAAACAGTACACTTCTTTATCATTATTTCTGGTACCTGTTTCGGGTATTAAAACTATACTTTCAATTCCATTGCTTCTTAAATAATTTCTTAATCTTGCAATTGTTTTTGAAACACCGTTAATCTGCGGTAAATAAGTATCTGAAAAAAAAGCAACTCTCACATCAATGCCTCCAATAATATATTTTTAACATCTGCAAGATTAATCCCTCCACGATATGCACATTCTCTTTTCGCAATCTCTCTTTTTTTAAATTGACAACTATTTATAAGACTTTTCAAAGAATCTGGAGAATAAGCTGCTCGACCAACTCCGACATATTTAAAATCATATTTTTTCATATCTTCTATTTCAAGGAAGTTTCTTCCATCAAGTATTAATCTACGATTAACTAATTTTCTTGCTTTTTTCCAATTTATATCCTTTATTTCCGACCATTCGGTTAACAAGAGTATTGCATCTGCACCACTCAATGCATCATAGCAATCCTTTGCAATATAAATCTCGGGAAATAAATTCTTAACATTTTTACAAGCCCTATCTTGCGGATCATACACTCTCACATCAGCACCATTTTCAATAATATATCTGATTATATCAAGAGATGGAGCATCCCTTAAGTCATCTGTCCCCGGTTTAAACGTTATTCCAAGCAAAGCAACAGTAAGCCCTTTTAATCTGCCATATATTTCTTTTAAGCGATAAGGCAAAAGCATTCTTTGTCTTTGATTAACAGCTTCAGTTGCTTTTAAAATAGCTACTTCGACATTATTTTTATTAGCAGTATTTATTAATGAGGATAAATCCTTTGAAAGACATGAGCCTCCATAGCCAATACCTGCTCCAAGAAAATCCCCACCGATACGTGGATCCATCGCCATACCTTTTACTACCATTTTTATATCTGCTCCAACTTTTTCGCACAAAGTTGATATTTCATTCGCAAATGAAATCTTAGTAGCCAAAAATGCATTTGAAGCATATTTTATCATTTCAGATGTATTTCTATCAACTATTAAGATTGGTCTTTTCAAAGGTGTATAAAGTCGTTCCAATAATTTTGCAACTTTTTTTGAATTTGTTCCGATGATTATCCTATTAGCTTCAATAGTATCTTTCAAAGCACTTCCTTGCCTTAAAAATTCTGGATTTGATGCTGTAACCCATCTTTTTCCTCCTCTATTTAAATATTCCTCAATGAGAGTAGATGTACCAATCGGTACGGTACTTTTTATTACTAATATCCCACCATTACATGATAAAGATGATATCTCATTAATTACACTGTTAAATGCTGTCATATCAATTATTCCCTCTTGATTAAGAGGGGTTCCTACTGAAATCATAAAAATATCAATTATACCCTTTACTTCCTTTAAATTACTTTCAAACTCAATCATATTTTTCTCTTTTACCTCATTCAATAGTTCATCCATTCCTTCTTCAAAAAAAGGCATTTGATTATTCTTTAACATTCTAAGTTTTTCTTCATTCTTTTCAACAACAGTTACTTTGTTACCTATATTCGCCAGAACACATCCCGTCACAAGTCCAACATATCCTGCACCAATTATACAAATCTTCATTTTAAAACCTCCATATAAAATATTTCCTTTATTATAAATATATCAACATAATGTTAACTTCTTCTTACGATACTGTTAAATATATGTTAAAACAGACTTTTAACATATATTTATATTTTTATCAAATCCTCTTAAAAAGAAAAAATATATAATTTATCTTTTTATATTTTTTGACATAATAGGCTATTATTTCTTGTCTTCTACAAATAATGTATCACTAATACAAAAAAAATAGCTGTACGCTATTTTTTTTCTTCTTCATAACCTGTCGATTCTCTAATAATAAGATGGTGAGGTAATACAACATGTAATTCATCAATAGGCTTTTTTGATAAAATCTTAATCATAAGCCTCATGCTTATGGCACCAATATCATATGCCGGCTGTTGTATTGTCGTAATTGTTGGTCTAAACATATATGAAAGATAAGTATTATCAAATCCAACAACATGTATATCATCCGGTATTTTCAAACCTGAATCAAAGATTGCATTTATTGCCGCAACAGCCATTTCATCAGATGCAGCAAAAACAGCATCAACTTTTTGTTCTAAAAGTTTCAACATGGAAAGATATGCCTGTTTAACCTTAAAATTGCCTTCAACAACAAGCTCTGACTTATACCTTATCTTTGCTTTCTTCAGTGCCTCTTTATACCCCTCTAATCTCAACATGCCACCGATAGGATCAGTTTTAGGACCGGTTATCATACCGATTTTCTTATGCCCCAAAGATGTCAGATACTTTACCGCATCATATGCTGCCTTTTTATTGTCAATATTAACATTTGGCAATTTTAATTCCTTGTCCTGTGTTCCTGCTAGTACAACCGGAGCTTTCATACTCATAAATACTTCCATAACTGTATCTCTTATTATGTTACCCATAAATATTAACCCATCAATTTGCTTTTCTCTTAATATCTCAATATAATTCATTTCTTTGTTTTCGTCCTGGTCTGTATTACATAAAAAGATATTATAATCATACATACTCGCTACGTCTTCTACCCCTCTAACAACCTCAGGGTAAAATGTACTTGAGATATCCGGTATTACAACTCCAATAGTATGTGTTTTTTGGATTTTCAGACTTCTTGCCAGTGCATTTGGTTTGTAACCCGTCTTTTTGATTGCATCAAGAACCCTCTGTTTAGTTTCATCTGTTACTACCGCACTATTGTTTAATACCCTTGATACCGTTGCAATCGAAACATTAGCTTCTCTTGCAACATCTTTGATAGTTGCATTCATTTACATCACTCCTACGGTATCGTTTTCTCTTATAGTTATTGTACTTTTTTCATGAAAATTTGTCAATAGATTTTTCTCAAAAAAACAAAAAAGGAAATCTATCCTACCTCATTCCACAAACCTGCTCACTTTTACATAGTTATAGGCGGTGAGGAATGAGGGTCAGTATTTATCCTTCTGATTATCCTTATCTGTATCTCTTAAAACAAATAATGGTAAAAAAGAGATAGCCATGTATATTATACCTATAACGATTAACAATAAAACACTGAGTTTTATTATCAGCTGTTCCATAAAACCACCTCCGGCATATTTTGAAAATACCTGTACTTTATTATATGCCGGGGTCTTTAATAAGGTAACACTTAAACTGCTATGATTCTCTGCCTTCTGAATATCTTATTTATAGCAAAAGCAATCCCATCTTTATCATTTGATTTTGTAATAAAATCAGCCTTTATCTTAACAAGGTTAGGAGCATTATCCATTGCAATACCAAACCCTGCATATTCTATCATTGACAAGTCATTTATGTTATCTCCAACAGCAGCTACAGAATCCCTTTTAATATCATACATATTTGCAAGGGTTTTCAAGGCATTGCCTTTACTTACACCTATTGCATTTATTTCAAGGTGTCCGCCTCCTGAAGTGGAAACAGCCACCTTTTTACAGAGTTCATCATAAACGTCAGAATCCAAAGGTTTAGGATTTTTTATATCCCCTATTGCATATATCTTCGCAGTACCTTTCCCTATTCTCTTTATATATTCAGCAACATCACCAACGGTATTAACCCTTACACCATTATTTTTATATGTAAGATACCAGTTAACCCTTTCATTTATTTCATCAACAATAAGTTCGTCATCAATATATAGATTTACCTGATACCCTATCTCTTTTAAGATTTTTATTGTATATACTGCATCATCCGGTTGAATAGGATTGTAATAATATGTCTTCCTTGTATATATATCTTTAATCAATGCACCATTAAAGCAAATTAGGGGTGCATTGATTTTAATTTCCGCCGCATATGGTAATATTGATGTAAACATTCTTCCTGTGGCAATTGTATAGATGATACCTCTCGCTCTTAATTCATTTATTGCATCCATGTTAGCTGCGGAAATCTTATTATCACTGTTTAACAGGCTTCCATCAGCATCAACAACAAATAATTTACACATATATTCCAACTCCTATACTATATTCTCTATGTTTTATTATATTATAACAGTTTGTAAATTTACATACCATATCATATAGTAACATGAAACGTTAACAATGAAAAATTTACATTCGGCAAATATATTTAACAAAGTATATTATATGCATATTCTATATAAATATTTTCAATAATATATATTATGATATTGAAAAGAAAGGGTTAAATTATGCTTATCATTTTTTTTCGTACATTGATACTTTATTTCATGGTAGTTGTTGTAATGAGAATAATGGGAAAACAACAAATAGGTCAACTTCAACCATATGAATTTGTTGTTGCCCTTATGATAGCAGACCTGGTTGCTGTCCCAATGCAGAACAAAGGCATACCTTTGCTTTCTGGAATAATACCTATATTAACATTAATGGTATCTCAATTGTTTTTATCATATATTTCCATGAAAAGCTTGAGATGCCGTTCACTCATATGCGGAACACCTGCTATCCTGATAAAAAAAGGCAAGATAATTACATCACAGCTTCAACAGGAAAGATATAATATCAATGACCTTCTTGAAGAGCTTAGGGTTGCAGGATATCCTAATATAGCAGATGTTGAATATGCAATACTTGAGACAAACGGCAATTTAAGTGTTATACCAAAAGTCACTAAGAGACCGGTAAATCCTGAAGATTTGAACCTATCTCCTCAATATGAAGGCTTACCATTACCTATAATTATTGATGGGCAGATAATAGAAAAAAATATCAAAGATGCAAATATAGATTTAAACATGCTTAATGACCAGCTAAAAATGTGGAAAGTAGATAATATTAAGGATGTTATACTGGCATCCTTAGATCCTAATAATATCCTTACTGTATATAAAAGGGAGGAATAACTGTTGAAATATATGTTACCTTTAATAACAATAATCGTGGCATTAATCATATTAATTGATATAGCATCATACAATTACCTGAATACTACATCACAGAATTTTAACAATACCATAATAAACATAGAAAAGGATGTAAACAATGAAAAATGGGACAGTGCCAAAAACAAGATCGAAAAACTTGATAAAACATGGAATAAAACTAACAGCAAATGGGCAATTTTAATCGAACATAATGAAATAGACGAAATAGATATAACCTTAGCAAAATTAAAAAGCTATATCTATACAAATAATAAAAATTTCAGTCTTGCTGAACTTAAAACCTTAAATGAAAAATTTAAGCATATACCTGTAAGCGAAAAATTAATCTTGGAAAATATATTGTGATTTTAACATTGACAAAATTTAAATTAAATGCTATTTTATATTTGATGGTATCCCAAGGTGGAACCATACTAAAATTTTTTTAATTTAATACAGTATTACTCTGCCAGGATCATTTGACCGGGACGGAAGATAAAAAGCTTACTAAACCTTCTGATTTCCCGGAAGGTTTTTTAATTATCTTCCTAAATTTAACAAGGGGGCTGATGCATTGAAGATTGGTTTTATCGGAGCTGGAAAGGTAGGTTGTGGTTTCGGCTTTCTATTATCAAAAAATAATGTCTATGTATCTGGGTATTTAAGCAAAAATATCGAATCGGCAAAGTATGCTGCAGTACTTACAAAATCTGCATATTATGACAATTATGATGCCATATTAAAGGATTCTGATGTTATAATAATCAGCACTAATGATATCTCAATAGATAATGTAGTACAAGAACTAATCAAATATAAACATCTTATTAAAGATAAAGTGTTTGCACATTTGAGTGGCGCAATAACCTTAAAAATTTTAAATCCAATAAGTGAAATAGGCGGACATGGAATGGTTATACATCCTGTTCAAACATGCCCCTCCATTAATGCTGCTATATCATTGCTGCCGGAATCTTATATTACCATTGAGGGTGATTCTATAGCAATAAGTATAGGAAAATATTTAGCAGAAAAAATTGGTGCAAAACCCATAATCATTAGTGATATCAATAAACCCCTTTATCATGCTGCATGTGTTGTGGTATCAAACTACCTTGTTACACTTACGCAAGCAGGCTTAACAATTCTTAAATCTTCAGGATTTCCTGTTGAAAAGTATCCTGACGTACTTATTCCGCTTATGGAGGGAACTTTAAAAAATATAAATGAAAAAGGATGCTTAAATTCATTATCAGGTCCTGTAGCAAGAGGTGATACAGATACTATTAAACTCCATCTTGAAAATATTTCAGAGGAGGAAATCCTTAAACTTTACAAGACCCTTGGCAAAATGACCCTTAATATAGCTTCAAAAATAGAAAATTTTCCATATAATAAATATAAAGAAATGGAGGATATTTTTAATGGATGAAAAAATAACCGTATCAACACTTAAAAAATATAAACAAACCGGTAAGAAAATTACCGCACTTACCGCATATGATTTCCCAACCGCAAAAATACTCGATGAAAGCGGTATTGACATGATTTTAGTAGGCGACTCACTTGGAATGGTTGTTCTTGGATATGAAAGCACATTACCTGTTACCATGGATGACATGGTACATCATACAAAAGCCGTAACACGAGGTGTAAAAAGGGCATTTGTTATGGCAGATATGCCATTTATGTCCTATTCTATTTCAAAAGAAACCACTATGCAAAATGCAGCAAGGCTTATTGCGGAAGGCAATGCGCAATCAATAAAAATTGAAGGCGGCTGTGAAGTAGCACCTATTATAAAGTTAATAGTAGATGCATGCATTCCAGTCATAGGACATTTAGGACTTACGCCCCAATCCATAAATCAATTGGGAGGATATAAGATACAAGGAAAAGATATGGAAAAAGCAAAAAAAATCATGAAGGATGCAAAAGCTTTAGAAGAAGCCGGTATCTGCGCTCTTGTTTTAGAATGTGTTCCATCAGAACTGGCAAAAGATATTACAGAAAGCATATCAATACCTACAATCGGAATAGGTGCGGGACCTTATTGCGATGGTCAAATCCTTGTTACACATGATATGCTGGGAATTACTCAAGGACACAGACCAAAATTTGTAAAACAATATGCAAATATAGATGAAATTATTAAAAATGGTCTTAAAAATTATATAAATGATGTAGAATCAGGAAGCTTTCCTTCAAAAGAACATTCATTTACAGCTGAAAAGAGAGAAAATAAATGATAATTATAGATAAAATAAGTAAACTGAGAGAGATAATTGCAGAGTGCAGACTTTCCGGAAAAAAAATAGGACTTGTGCCAACAATGGGTTATCTTCATAATGGACATCTTTCCCTCGTAAAAAAAGCAAAGCAGTATTCGGATTTCGTTTGTGTCAGTATATTTGTAAATCCAATTCAGTTTGGGAAAAATGAAGATTTTGCAAAATATCCAAGGAACCTGAATAGAGATGCTGAACTTTTAAAAGAAACAGGCTGTGACTTATGTTTCACACCTTCAGTCAAGGAAATGTATCCAAATGAAATATTAACATCAGTAAGTGTAGACAAACTTACAGATAAGCTCTGCGGTGCATACAGACCCGGTCATTTTACAGGTGTATGTACGATAGTATCTAAACTTTTCAACATATTTACACCTGATATAGCTGTGTTTGGGCAAAAAGATGCACAACAACTTGCAGTGATAAAAAAAATGGTAGAGGATTTGAATTTTCCGATAGAGATCATTAAAGCTCCGATTATCAGAGAAAAGGATGGTCTTGCCATGAGCTCAAGAAATATTTATTTAAACGAGGAAGAAAGAAAAGCAGCAGTGGTTTTACACAAATCATTAAAGGAAGCCGAAAAACTTCTTTTAAAAAATGAAAAAAATCCTTCAAATATAATCAATAAAGTAATTGAAGTATTGACAACAGAACCTTTATGTAAAATACAATATGTATCATGTGTACATCCTTACACATTGGAGGATTTAAATGAAATTAAAGATAAAGCGCTTATTGCAATAGCATGTTATATCGGTAAAACAAGATTAATAGATAATCTACTATGGGGTGAAAAAATATAATGCAGAGAATCATGATGAAATCAAAAATCCATAGAGCAACAGTAACAGATGCAAATATCAATTATGAAGGTTCCATTACAATTGATAAACAGCTTATGGAACTTTCGAATATAATTCCCGGAGAAAAGGTTCAGATTGTAAACATAAATAATGGAGCAAGACTTGAAACATATGTAATAGAAGGGAAAGAAAATTCAGGCATTATCTGCCTTAATGGTGCAGCTGCAAGACTGTGCCAGAAAGGTGATATTGTAATCATTATATCATATGCACTTATGGAAGATATGGAAGCAATAAATTACAAACCTAAAATTGTCTTTGTAGATGAAAAGAACTGCCCTGTATAGGTGCAGCTCTTTTTATCTACTTTTTGAAATTTATTATGGTTTTAAATCTTTCAATCGTTGTATCAGGTCCAACAAAATATCTCTTTAATGTATAAGGATTGTCTCCCTTTTTCACATCCCCTTGCTGTGTTGTAAAAGCCATTGTATAGCCTAATTTATTCAAGATATTAATTGTTTCTTCCGTATATTGCCCATAAGGATATGCAAAATATTCAGTATTTAATATATCCTTGCATGTTTTTAAATCTTTTTCTGCAACATCAGAACTGCTTCTTATTAAAAGGGTTTTACCATTTACAACATCATGCAAATTATTGGTATGACCTCCATACATAATAACATCTTTGGAGCTTCCAATATCTTCCATGCTAAGAAATTGGAGTTTGTTTGGTGTAAATGTATGAGACTCTTTCTCAATTCTGCTGGTAATAACAAATACAGCCGCTTTAAATCCATATTTTTTCAAAATCGGATAAGCATATGTGTAATTGCTTAAATACCCATCGTCAAACGTTATAACAACACTCTTTTTAGGTAATCTTAAATCACCTTTTAAAAATAACTGCAGTTCTTCTAAAGATACGGTTTTATAATTATTATCATGCAGCAGCTTCATCTGTTCTTCAAACTCTTCAACGCTAACTATTGCATCATTTTTTTGTTTAATGTCAGAACTTTTAAGCAGATGATGATACATCAATACAGGTATTTCTTTTGCTTCATTATCAGCAGTTATTGTATTTTCAGCAGGAAGATTATCTGTTGTATTATTTAGATCGGTATGTGTATTGTATTTTTTTTCTACATTCATTACGTTAAAATCTTTTGAAGTTTTACCGACTTTTAAAATAATAACTAATGTTATTAAGAAAAGGAGTGAAAAAAGCTTAAGATTTCTTTTCATAAACAAAATAATACTCTCCCTCCAATAGTTTTATATCTTATTATTATAATTCTACACATTTCCTTAAAATCCTATATTAATTAAAAAAATATTTTTCTGTCTCAGAGAAGGGAGAGTTTAATTTCATTTTTTATTTATTTTTAACAAAATTAATTAATCCTCCTGCTAAAAGAATTTCTCTATTTCTATCTGAAACATCTAAATTAACCTCAAATGTTGTATTTTTTGTTTCATTTTTTATCGTAATTGTACCACCCTTTTTAACCTGTTCCGCTGCATTTTCTATCGTGAGTAAATCCCCCTGATCTACATTGTCATAATCATCTGAGGACACAAAGGTTAAAGGCAGTATCCCGCTATTTATAAGGTTTGCCTTGTGTATTCTGGCAAAGGATTTTGTTATAACAGCTTTGACAGATAACTGTAATGGTGCTAACGCTGCATGTTCACGACTCGAACCCTGTCCATAGTTATTGCCGCCTACTATTATCCCGCCTCCCCATTCCATTGCTCTTTTTGAAAAATCCGCATCTATTGTTTCGAAGCAATGTTTCGAGAGCTCAGGAATATTTGACCTTAAAGGAAGCAATTTGGCATTTGATGGCATTATATGATCTGTTGTAATATCGTCACCAACCTTGATAAGCACTCTTTTTTGTATGTCTGATAATGGCTTATTAAGAGGAAATGGCTTTATATTAGGACCTCTTACAACTGTTATCTCCTCTTTTTTATCAACGGACGGCGGCTTTATAATCATATTGTCATTCACTTTAAATCTATCAGGTACTGCTATAACCGGTGCATCGCCAATTTCTCTGGGATCTATTAAGTAACCGGATAATGCAGAAGCTGCAGCAACTTCCGGACTTACAAGATATACAGATGCAGTTTTTGTGCCGCATCTTCCATAGAAATTCCTATTGAAGGTCCTCAGTGAAACCGCATTTGTCGCCGGTGCTTGCCCCATACCTATACAGGGTCCGCATGCATTTTCAAGAATTCTTGCACCTGCGGCTATCAAATCTGCTAATGCCCCGTTCTCTGCAAGCATATTAAGTACCTGTCTTGAACCCGGTGAAATAACTAAACTTACGTTTTCTGCAACAAGCCCGCCTTTTAATATTGAAGCAACCTTCATCATATCTGCATAAGAAGAATTTGTACAGGAACCTATTGCAACCTGATCAACTTTGATTTTCCCAACATCTTTTACCTTTTTTACATTATCCGGACTGTGTGGAAGTGCTACCATCGGTTCAAGTTCATTAAGATTTATTTCAACGATATCATCATATTGGGCATCATTATCTGCAGTCAATGCCTCAAAATCCTCTTCCCGTTTCTGTGCTTTCAAAAACTCATATGTTCTTATATCAGATGGGAATATTGATGTTGTGGCACCCAATTCTGCCCCCATATTTGCAATTGTAGCTCTTTCAGGAACAGATAATGTTGTGACTCCTTCACCTGAATATTCAAATATTTTGCCAACTCCGCCTTTTACTGTCAGCCTTCTCAGTAATTCAAGTATTATATCTTTGGCAGATACCCATGACCTTAGTTTACCCGTAAGCCTTACATTGACAATTTCTGGCATAATTATCCGGTATGGTTCTCCTGCCATAGCAATTGCAACATCAAGACCGCCTGCACCTATTGCAAGCATTCCAAGACCACCGCCTGTAGGTGTATGACTGTCTGAACCAAGTAGGGTTTTGCCTGGTTTTCCAAACCTTTCAAGGTGGACCTGATGACAGATACCATTACCCGGTCTTGAGAAATAAATACCATATTTTGCCGCAATTGTTTGTATAAACTTATGGTCATCAGCATTTTCAAAACCTTCCTGTAACATATTGTGATCCACATATGCCACAGAAAGCTCAGTCTTAACCCTGTCAATACCAAGTGCTTCTAATTGCAAATACGCCATTGTGCCTGTTGAATCTTGAGTAAGTGTTTGATCGATTTTTATCGCAATTTCATGACCTTTTACCATATCGCCTTCAACAATATGTGATGATAATATTTTTTCAGCAATATTCATTGATTTTCCTCCTATGTTAAAAATTAAATCACTTTTTTATTTAAAATGTGCTCCTCATATAGATATATTAATTCCTTATCAAAAAGACATCTCTTTAATTGGATTGATAAACTTCTAACATATGGTAGCAACTCCTGCGCCTCAGACTCAGGAAGTACTCTTCCATATTCCTTGAATTTATTTACAAGTGCCGCCGTACCTGAATGTTTCCCAATTACTATCTGACGTTCAAGACCAACCTCATCAGGATTGTATATCTCGTATGTCTGTGGATTTTTAAGTGCACCATCGACATGAATACCAGATTCATGTGCAAATACATTTGTTCCAACAATTGCTTTCCATGAAGGAAGCTGTCTTCCAGATGCAGCTGAAACATATTCGGATAATTCTCTGAATTTTTTCGTATCTATTCCAAGGTCTCGTTTATAAACATACTTTAATGCCATTACAACTTCTTCAAGAGCAGCATTACCAGCTCTTTCTCCAAGACCGTTAACCGTAACTCCAACAAAATTTGCTCCTGCTTTTATACCTGCTAATGCATTTGCAGTAGCCATTCCAAAATCATTGTGCGTATGCATTTCAATATCAATATCTGTTGCTTCTTTTACAGCTTTGATTTTTTCATATGTTTCAAACGGATCTAAAATACCAACCGTATCACAGAACCTCAGCCTATCCGCCCCTGCCTGTTTTGCACATTTTGCAAATTCTATAAGAAAGTTTATATCTGTTCTTGATGCATCTTCTGCATTTACAGAAATATATACACCTTCCTTTTTTGCAAAAGCAACTGCTTCTGTCATATGATCAAGCACCCATTGCCTCGATGTTTTTAGCTTATGTTCTATATGGATATCTGATGTGGAGATTGAAATTGCAACAGCATCAACACCACACTCTAAGGATTCTTTAATATCTTTTATAACAGCTCTGTTCCATGCCATTATGCTAGCATTTAATCCCAACCTTGCAATTTTTGCAATTGTTTCTTTCTCATCACCGCCCATAGCCGGTATGCCGACTTCTAATTGGTTAACGCCTATCTCATCAAGCATCTTCGCAATCCTTATCTTTTCACTGTTTGCGAATACTACGCCTGCAGTTTGTTCACCATCTCTTAATGTAGTATCAACAATATAAAGCTTATTGTTCTCTCTAATGAATTTCACCGTGCTTCCTCCTTCACTTTTTAAAAAATACTTATGTATATATTCTATGCATTTACTTAGATAAAGTCAATAGTTTTTGCATTTCTGAATATCTGAAATTGCAATAGGCGGATTCTTTCAAATCTGCCTATTGCAAATCATATATTGTTCTTTTTATGTATATTTCAAGATATCTTGTTTTACTTCGCATCATTCGGCTGTTTACCATCACGAATTATTTTGCAATATTTACTTCATATTCTATTATTTCATTGATTTTTTTCAACGTTATGTATATATTAACGAAGGCCTTTCAACAAATTCATCTGAAAGTACTATACACCTTTTTAAATTCTCAATTGCCCAATCAAGCCTATCCTTGTTATTTGCATATACCGTTGCTATCGGATAACCCTTCTTAATAACATCCCCTGTTTTACCGCCGAGCATAATTCCAACAGAAAGGTCTATAACATCTTCTTTCCTTTCACGTCCTGCTCCAAGCTTCATTGCTATAAGCCCTAATTCAAAAGCCGGTAAATCCTTTATATAAACTTCTTTATCGGCAGTCCATTCCTCTACAAATTTTGCCTGTGGCAAAAGTGTAATATCATCAACTACCCTTTCATCACCTCCCTGTGCTTTTATGA
This sequence comes from Aceticella sp. 75b-Ac, assembly GCF_056032965.2. Lineage (NCBI taxonomy): Bacteria > Bacillati > Bacillota > Clostridia > Thermoanaerobacterales > Thermoanaerobacteraceae > Aceticella > Aceticella sp. 75b-Ac. The sequence continues at coordinate 147,348 of NZ_CM190971.1, read as the reverse complement.
ATTCTTTGAATTTTTTTAAGGCTATCCCGCTTTTCAAAGCATTATTCAACATTTCTTTTGCCTTATCATCATTTTTAACAATGCCGGCTACTTTAAGCATATCTATGCCAAGAGTCATGCAAACCTCCAACAAATCTTTTGAGCCGTGTCCTTTTAATACCTCTATCGCTTCAGCAACTTCAAGAGAATTGCCTATTGCAAGCCCCAGAGGCTGATCCATATTGGTAATATGTGCAATGGTTTTTTTTCCTACCAAATTTCCTATATCAACCATTAGATTTGATAGTTTTTTAGCACTATCAAGGTCTTTCATAAATGCTCCACGCCCAACCTTTACATCCAGCACTATACCGTCGGCTCCTGCAGCAATTTTTTTGCTCATGATGGAACTTGCTATAAGAGGAATAGAATCAACTGTTGCCGTAACATCTCTTAATGCATATATCTTTTTATCTGCCGGTGCAATATTGCCGGATTGACCCATCACTGCAATGCCATATTTATTTATATTATTAATAAATTCTTCTTTAGAAAGTTCAACCCTCATACCTGGTATTGATTCAAGCTTATCTATTGTACCACCGGTATGTCCAAGCCCTCTTCCGGACATTTTTGCAACAGGTACACCACATGCTGCAACAAGTGGAGCTAATACAAGGGTTGTTGTATCAGCAACACCACCTGTGGAATGCTTATCAACTTTTATTCCTTTTATATTTGATAAATCCATTATTTCACCGGAATATGCCATTGCCATTGTCAAATCTGCAGTCTCTCCCGGACTCATGCCATTAAAGTATATCGCCATTAAAAGAGCACTCATCTGATAATCCGGCAGATAATCTTTTGTATATGAGGATATTATAAAATTAATTTCTTCTTTACTTAGTATTCCGCCATCCCGTTTTTTCATGATAAGGTCGTACATACGCATATATATATACCTCCCCCGTTATTTTATAAAGGTAGTTCATTCAGGAAAGATAGTCCATAACCTGTATTTTTTACATTGAATATCTCAGCTATTGTTGCAGCAATATCCGAAAATGTCTCCCTGATACCAAGGTTAACACCATGCTTCATGGCAGGGCTATATACAAGTAAAGGCACATACTCTCTTGAGTGGTCTGTACTTTCAGTTGTTGGGTCATTCCCATGGTCTGCGGTAATTATTAATAAATCCTCATCAGTCAATGCTGACATTATATCAGGCAGTCTATCATCAAAATATTTAAGTGCAGCTGCATATCCCTCAGGATCATTTCTATGACCATACAACATATCAAAATCGACAAGGTTCGTAAATATAAGCCCTCTTCTGACCTTACTAACCGCTATTATAGTTGTTTCAATTCCATCCTTATTATTAGTCGTATGGGCTTTTCCTGTAATACCACATCCTGCAAAAATATCATCAATCTTTCCAATAGCAAATACCTCATATCCTGCCTTTTTCAAAATATCAAGAATTGTCGGTTTAAAGGGTTTAATAGAAAAATCCCTTCTATTTTCTGTCCTCACAAAATTACCGGGTTTTCCTGTAAAGGGTCTTGCAATTACCCTTCCTACCGCAAAATCTCCGGTTAAAATTTCCCTGGCAATACCACATATTTGATAAAGTTCCTTTAGAGGAATTATATTTTCATGTGCCGCTATTTGAAAAACGCTGTCTGCAGATGTATATACAATAGGATACCCCGTTTTCATATGCTCTTCTCCAAGTTCCTTTATTATCTCAGTACCTGATGCAACCTTATTGCCAATAATTTTTCTTCCGATTTTTTCTTCAAAGGGTTTTATTACTTCATCAGGAAATCCATGTGGAAATGTCGGAAAAGCATTTTTAATCCATAAACCCGCTATTTCCCAATGTCCTGTTGTTGTATCCTTTCCACAGGACCTTTCAGTCATTTTTCCATACCCACCGATAACTTCAGGATTTCCCGGTGCATTTTTTAATTGTAGTATATTGCAAAGCCCAAGTTTTTCCATGTTTGGCAGTTTTACACCGGTTCTTTCATAAACATGTCCCAATGTATCAGAACCTTCATCACCATATTTATATGCATCCGGTGCTTCACCAACTCCGACGCTGTCTAAAACAATAAGTATAATTTTTTTAAACATACCAGCGCCTCATGGATAAATTCTTTGAAGAAAATGCTCCCGGCAGCAAATCCTTAGATTTTTTTATTATATACTCCCCTTTTAAATTCCCCATGATTACATCAATGTCTTCTCCCCCAAGTTCATATATCACCTGTCTGCATGCACCGCATGGTGATATAGGTTTTTCCGTATCAGCCACAACCGCTAATGCTTTCAGTTTAGTATCTCCGTTTGAATATGCATTAAATAGAGCAGTCCTTTCAGCACAATTTGAGAGTCCGTATGATGCATTTTCAATATTACATCCTTTGTATATATTCCCATTTTCAGCTATGCAACATGCCCCTACTTTAAAATTCGAATATGGTGCATATGCCATATTCCTTGCCTCTTTTGCTATTTTTATAAGACTGTCATATTCCATGATACCATTCCTTCCTTTTTTTATTTTTTATGCCTTATAAATCTTTAATAATTACATGCCTTTTAAGGAAATATTGATTATCTCGTCTTTAATAGGCTCATATTTTTTTAATAAGTCATCACATTCTTTCAAAACATCTTCAACCATTTTTTTATCTGTAATATTTGATATATTCGTCTTTACAATTATAACAGCACTCTGCATAGCAGCATAAAGCAAAACTGCACCAACAGCAGCATCTGCAACAGCATTTTGATTTCCATACTGGGCTATAAGTAATATAGGAACTAAACCCTCATCGCAAAGCCTTGCAAGTTTTAGAGGTACATCTATGGCTTTGATATAAGCTTTCTCCAATTCCTTTTGTTTTAACTCCTTTTGATTCTCATTTTCTTTTGCCGTCATAATCTTAAATACATTCTCATATGCAGCAATATCTTCATCTATCAGCTTTATGTATTCTCCAAATAATCTGCTGCTAATTTTAAGACCGTTTTCAATTTTGTCTTTCAAATCGCCGTCATATTCTTCATAAAATTTTTTCCCTATTGTCAGATTGTAAACCATAGATGATAATGCAATTCCAAGTCCAGCTGCTACAGCCGAAACACTGCCGCATCCTGGAAACGGAGAAGGTGATGCTACCTCCTTGAGATATTCTTTTATTGTTTTCTCAGAAAACACAGGATCATCTCCCTTGACAAATTTTTTCTTTTTTAAATTATATCATATAAATATTTTGCGCCAAAAGCAAAAGGCACATTAAAATAAATAGCAGTCCATGTCTACTATTTATTTTTGAATATAGAATTAAGGTTTTCTTTAATTTTCAGTAAAAATTTTTCAGTATTTACGACATTTTTATTTGGTATATCAGATAATGCTGCAAGGTCTTTTGTCAAGGTCCCTTCTTCAACGGTTTTTATTGAGGCTCTTTCAAGAGCATTTGCATACTCGATAAGTGTATGTATATCATCTAATTCTCCCCGCTTTTTTAATGCACCGGTCCATGCAAATATAGTTGCCATAGGATTTGTAGAGGTTTCTTCACCATTTAAATATTTATAATAATGTCTTGTAACCGTACCATGTGCAGCTTCAAACTCATAATTACCGTCAGGTGATACCAAGACTGATGTCATCATGGCAAGACTTCCAAAAACTGTTGCTACCATATCTGACATTACATCACCATCATAGTTTTTGCATGCCCATACCATACCCCCATTTGACCTGACAATTCTTGCAACAGCATCATCTATTAATGTATAAAAATAATCAATACCATTATTTTTAAATTTGTCCTTATATTCATTTTCAAATATTTTTTGAAATATGTCTTTGAATCTATGGTCATATGTTTTAGATACTGTATCCTTTGTTGCAAACCACAGATTTTGTTTTGTATCAAGGGCATAATTAAAACAAGCCCTTGCAAAGCTTTCAATTGAGCTGTCAAGATTGTACATCCCCAGTATTATCCCGGGTCCATCAAATTCATATATTGTTTGTTTTACTGTTTCGCCATTTTTATATGTTGTTACAAGTTCTGATTTTGCAGAAGCTTCAACACGATATTCTATATCCCTGTATATATCCCCATATGCATGTCTTGCTATTGTGATGGGTTTTTCCCATGTTTTGATTAATGGTTTTATGTTGTCAACAAGAATAGGGGTTCTAAAAACAGTTCCATCAAGTATGGCTCTTATTGTACCATTAGGGCTTTTCCACATTTTTTTAAGCTTATATTCCTCCATTCTTTGTGCATTTGGAGTTATTGTAGCACATTTCACACCAACACCGTATTTTTTAATGGCATTTGCCGCATCTATTGTAACCTGGTCGTCCGTTGCATCTCTGTTTTTAAGAGATAAATCATAATATTCTGTTTTAAGGTCTATATAGGGATTAATCAATATTTCTTTTATCATTTTCCATATAATTCTTGTCATTTCATCCCCGTCCATCTCTACGAGAGGGATGTTCATTTTTATTTTTTCCTTCATCTCTGTGTCCCCTTTACTAAGAATTTATACACTTCTATAAATAAGCTTACACTGATTATTGTATATCTTTTTTTAAATATAAACAAGAAAACTTGTGAATCATACTATGGATTTACAATAAAAAATGGAGGAAACCCTCCATTTTTATTCTTGCTTTGCAAGCTTCTCATATATTTCGTATTTTTCTCTTGCAAGTTTTTCCGCTTCTTCAAAGAGTTTTTTCGCTCTTTCAGGAAAGGTCTTTTCAAGCGCCGAATAACGGACTTCTCCCATCAGAAAGTCTTTATATGATAGGTTTGGTGCTTTTGAATCAAGTACAAATGGATTTTTACCCTCTATCTTGAGAAGCGGGTTGTACCTATATAAATGCCAGTAACCAGCCTCTACGGCTTTCTTTTCTTCGATTTGGCTACAGCTCATACCCAACTTAATACCATGGTTGATACAAGGAGCATATGCTATTATAAGGGAAGGACCCGGATAGCTTTCAGCTTCAACTAACGCCTTGATTAACTGGTTCGGATTTGCCCCCATGGCAACCTGTGCAACATATACATATCCATAGCTCATGGCGATTCTTCCAAGGTCTTTCTTTCCAATGCTTTTACCAGCTGCAGCAAATTGTGCAACAGCACCTAAAGGAGTTGCTTTAGAAGACTGTCCGCCTGTATTTGAGTAAACTTCAGTGTCTAATACAAGTACATTTACGTCTTCACCTGATGCAAGTACATGGTCAAGACCACCAAATCCGATATCATATGCCCAGCCGTCACCGCCAAATATCCACTGGGATTTTTTTATCAAGTATTCTCTTCTATCATATATTTCATTGAGAATATCCTTTATTTTTGCATTATCTGTCTTATAGTTCTCTATAAGAGGCAAGATTGTTAATGCTGCTCTTTTCGATTCTCTTGCATTATTCATATTGTCAAGCCATAATCTCAATGCATTCTTAAGCTCAGATGTTATGTCAAATTGAAGTACCTCATTTATTAAATCAGCAATTTTATTTCTCTGCTGTTTTACGGCAAGATACATCCCAAAGCCAAACTCTGCATTATCTTCAAACAGCGAGTTAGCCCATGCAGGACCATATCCTTCATTGTTTGTTGTATATGGTATTGATGGTGCACTGCCGCCCCATATTGATGAACAACCTGTTGCGTTAGCTATCATCATCCTGTCACCGAATAATTGCGTTATGAGCTTTGCATATGGTGTTTCGCCACAGCCTGCACATGCGCCTGAAAATTCTAATAAGGGTTGTTCAAACTGACTTCCTTTTACAGTTTCTTTATTCATTGGGTTTTCCTTATGTGAAAGAGTCATGGCATATTCCCAGTTTGCAGCTTGATCTAATTGAGTTTCAATTGGTTTCATAATTAGTGCTTTTTCCTTTGCAGGGCATATGTTTGCACAAACACCACAGCCGGTACAATCAAGTACGCTTATTTGAATCCTGAAGTTTAATCCTTCAAAGCCCTTACCGGTAGCCTTTTTAGATTCAAATCCAGAAGGAGCATTTTTAACCTCTTCCTCATTTAATAAGAAAGGTCTTATAACTGCATGCGGGCACACGTATGAGCACTGATTACACTGTATGCAGTTTTCCATCTGCCATTCAGGTACATCAATAGCTATTCCACGTTTTTCATATGCCGTAGTACCAAGCGGGAATGTTCCATCTTCCATACCAACAAATGTACTTACAGGTAGTTTGTCGCCCTCTTGTCTATTCATAACATCTGCAATATTTTTAATAAAATCGGGTACTTTTCGTTCTTCTTTAACTTTATCAACAGCATTTGCCCATGAAGCAGGTATATCAACCTTTACAAGTGATTCGATACCACGCTCAACAGCAGCATAGTTCATATTGAGAATCTTATCCCCTTTATGACCATAAGTATCATCTATTGCTTTCTTTAAGTGTTTTACCGCATCTTCAATCGGAATGATATTTGCAAGTTTAAAGAAAGCCGACTGCATTATCATATTGATTCTTGTACCAAGCCCCAATTCCTTTGCAATTTTTACAGCATCAATTATATAAAATTTTATATTATTTTGAGCCAAGTATTTCTTTAATGATGCAGGTAACTTTTCGTCAAGTTCATCCTTGTTCCATGTACAATTTAAAAGGAAGGTACCTCCTTTTTTAAGACCTGCAAGCAGGTTATAACTATAAACATAGGTTTGCTTGTGACATGCTATGAAGTCTGCATTATTAATAAGGTATGTGGACCTTATGGGCTTTTTACCAAATCTTAAATGTGATATTGTTACTCCACCTGATTTTTTTGAATCATATGCGAAATATGCCTGTGCATACATATCCGTGTTATCACCGATAATTTTAATCGCATTCTTGTTTGCGCCAACAGTACCATCAGAACCAAAACCCCAAAATTTGCAGCTAATAGTTCCCTCAGGGGATGTTTCAATTTCTTCACCTATCTTTAGAGATGTATTTGTAACATCGTCTACAATACCTATGGTGAAATTATTTTTTGGCGTATCTGATTTCAAATTTTCGTATACTGCTAATATTTGTGCAGGTGTCGTATCTTTTGAACCAAGTCCATAACGTCCACCTACAATTACAGGTGTTAATTTGCTTTCGAAGAAGGCGGTACATACATCTTTATACAATGGTTCACCTGATGCACCTGGTTCCTTTGTCCTGTCAAGTACAGCTATTTTCTTAACTGTTTTTGGCATTATATTAAGTAAATGTTTAATTGAGAATGGTCTGTAAAGATGAACCTTAACAACACCGACCTTTTCACCCTTTTTAAGCAAGTAATCAATTGTTTCCTCAATTGTTTCTGTTACTGAGCCCATTGCTATTATAATTCTTTCAGCATCAGGAGCACCATAGTAATTAAACAGCTTGTACTCCCTGCCTGTTAATCTGCTTATTTCTTTCATGTATTCTTCTACTATTTCAGGTATTGCATTGTAATAAGTGTTTGAAGCTTCTTTCCCCTGGAAAAATATATCGGGATTCTGTGCTGTTCCCCTTAATACAGGATGTTCGGGATTCAAAGCCCTTTTTTTGTATGCTTTTAATGCTTCATAATCAAGAAGGCTTTTAAGGTCTTCATAATCCAATACTTCTATTTTTTGAAGTTCATGGGATGTTCTGAAACCATCAAAGAAATGAAGAAATGGAACTCTTCCCTTGATTGCTGATAAATGTGCAATGCCGGCAAGGTCCATTACTTCTTGTACACTGCCCGATGAAAGCATAGCAAAACCTGTCTGACGGCAAGCCATAACATCAGAGTGGTCTCCGAATATTGAAAGTGCATGTGATGCAAGTGAACGAGCAGTTACATGAAATACACCAGGCAATAGCTCACCAGCAATTTTGTACATATTTGGAATCATTAATAATAAGCCCTGTGATGCAGTAAATGTTGTGGTTAAGGCACCTGCAGCAAGCGAACCATGTACTGCGCCTGCAGCACCTCCTTCTGACTGCATTTCAACAACTTTAACCTCCTGCCCAAATATATTCTTTCTTCCATGAGCACTCCATTCATCAACATGTTCAGCCATTGGTGATGATGGTGTAATTGGATATATAGCAGCAACTTCTGTAAAAGCATATGCTATATGTGCAGCGGCAGCATTGCCATCCATTGTTTTCATAACTTTAGTCATTTTCACTTCATCATTCCGTCCTTCTTCTTCTATAATGTCATACATTTTTTTCATAGCTTCACTCATATTAACTCCCCTTTCTTTCGCTTAAAACCTATATATTATAATCAGCGTATACTTATTATAATACCTAAGAGTATAATTTTTTATAAGTATAATAGCAACATTATTTTTGAACCATGACCGATTTTATGTATATATAGGGTTTAAATTAGACTTTAATTTTATTATATCATAAGTAAAAAAAAAGTGAAATATTTTTTTTACCTTCTTGCAATTTTTATTATAATATAACCATTCTATATCTAATGATTTTCTGAAAATGAATTCTCTTACTTTTGAGAGTTTCATGAAAAGTGATATAATATATTTGTAGATTATACTTAAAGGGGCGATTCATGTGAACTTAATAAAAAGGCCGAGAAGATTAAGAATAAATAAAACCATAAGAGAGATGGTCAGTGAAACAACCATTGAAATAAAAAACCTTATTTATCCACTATTTGTTGTACCTGGCAATAGTATTAAAGAAGAAATTGACTCCATGCCGGGTGTTTATCATTTTTCTATAGATAACCTTATAAATGAAGTAAGAGAGGTAGATGCTTTGGGAATTCCAGCTGTATTGCTGTTCGGTATACCATCGCATAAGGATGAACTTGCCTCCGAAGCATACGCTGATGACGGAATAATCCAGAGGGCTGTACGAGAAATAAAAAAAGCAGTACCGCAAATAATCGTTGTTACGGATGTATGTATGTGTGAATATACAAGTCATGGGCACTGCGGTATAATAAAAAATAATTATGTAGTAAATGATGAAACGATAGATTATCTGGGTAAGATATCCCTATCCCATGTAAAAGCTGGTGCAGATATTATAGCGCCATCTGATATGATGGATGGACGTATCGGAGCAATAAGACAAGCACTTGATGCAAATGGATATACAAACACTCCTATTATGGCATATAGCGCTAAATACGCCTCGGCATTTTATGGTCCATTTAGAGAGGCGGCAGAATCCGCACCTAAATTTGGAGATAGAAAATCATACCAGATGGATCCGGCTAATTCTGATGAAGCCTTAAGGGAGATTGCACTTGATATAGAGGAGGGGGCGGACATCATAATGGTAAAACCTGCACTTCCATACCTTGATATAATAAGAAGGGCAAAAGATTCCTTTAATATCCCTGTTGCAGCATACAATGTAAGCGGGGAATATTCAATGTTAAAAGCTGCTGTTAAAAATGGCTGGCTTGATGATAGCTCTATTATGGAGTCCCTTACCTCAATTAAAAGAGCAGGAGCAGATATAATAATAACATACTTTGCAAAGGATGTTGCAAAATGGATTACTACCCTGTAATGATGAATATTAAGGATAAAAAATGTCTTGTCGTTGGCGGCGGGAATGTTGCATTAAGAAAAATATCCTCATTGTTAAAATGCGGTGCTAAGGTTACCGTAATTTCACAGGCATTTAAAAAAGACATATATATGTTGTACAATGAAGGAAAAATAGATGTGATTGAACGCTGTTATTTTGATGATGATGTTAAAGGATACAATATTGTAATTGTTGCGACAGACGATAGAAAGACTAATAAGCGAGTTGCATCTGATTGCCAAAAATATAATATTCCTGTAAACGTCGTTGATGACAAGGAATTATCCACATTTATAGTACCCTCCGTTGTTGCAAAAGGAGATATAACAATATCCATATCCACAAATGGCAAAAGCCCTCTACTCACCAGAATGATAAGGGAGAAACTGGAAAAACAGTTTACAGAGGAATATGAACTGCTGCTTAAAGAACTTGAAAAAATGAGAAACAGACTTAAAGAGAGCGACTTAGCAGAAGAAGATAAAATTAAAACATACAGAAAAATTATTGATAAAAGCGGATTATTTCAGTAACATCTTGAGATGTGCTTTTATCTTGAAAATATAAATAAACGAAAGGAGGAAACTGATTTCTGTTATAAACCATATTATTACTATTTGATGTGGTTTGTATACCAGATAATCAGGTTGTTATGATTAATAATAAAAGGTCTGAAAAATTATTTGATAGAGCGAAAAGGCTTATGCCCGGCGGTGTTAACAGCCCTGTAAGGGCATTTAAATCTGTTGGTATGAATCCGCTATTTATTAGTCGCGGAGCTGGGAGCCATATATGGGATGTTGATGGAAATGAGTACATAGATTATGTTATGTCATGGGGTCCTTTAATACTTGGACATTCGCATCCTGATGTAGTAGATGCTGTAAAGAGGCAGGCGGAATTGGGTACAAGCTTTGGAGCCTGTACGGAATTAGAGGTTGAAATGGCAGAAAAGGTTGTAAATGCTGTACCCTCCTGTGATATTGTAAGGATGGTCAACTCCGGTACAGAGGCTACAATGAGTGCAATAAGGCTTTCAAGAGGATATACGGGTAGAGATATTATAGTGAAATTCGCCGGCTGTTACCATGGACATTCAGACAGCCTTTTGATAAAGGCTGGTTCCGGCGCTTTAACCTTTGGTTCACCGGATTCAAAGGGTGTTACTAAGGAAACAGCAAAGGATACAATTATAGCAAGATATAATGATGTTAAAATGATTGAGGATATCTTTTTAAATTTTGGTGATAAAATTGCAGGTGTTATCGTAGAACCTGTTGCCGGAAACATGGGAACAGTACCACCTAAAGAGGAATTTTTAAAGGCTTTAAGAGAGTTAACCAAAAAGTATGAAGCCCTTTTGATATTTGATGAGGTTATGTCAGGCTTTAGGGTATCTTATGCATCCGCACAAGGATTATATGGGATAACACCAGATTTGACAACACTTGGAAAAATCATAGGCGGGGGACTTCCTGTGGGAGCATATGGCGGAAGAGAAGATATTATGAGAATGATATCTCCTGATGGACCGGTATATCAGGCAGGAACCCTATCAGGCAATCCCCTTGCAATGGCAGCAGGGCTTATGACTTTAAACATATTATCGAAAAATCCTGAGTTGTATGAGGAAATTAATAAAAAAGCAGAGAGATTATGCAATGGTTTAGAAGAAAGTATGAAGCAAAATGGTATACCTGTTACAATAAACAGAGTTGGCACTATGATGTGTATGTTCTTTAATGAAGGACCTGTATATGATTACGATACCGCTGTAAAATCCAACACCGGTATGTATGAAAAATATTTTAAAGAAATGATAAAGAGGGGGATTTATTTACCGCCGTCACAATTTGAGACCTTCTTTCTTTCGACTGCTCATACTGATATTGATATTGAAAAAACAATTAAGGCAAGCTTTGAAGCAGGAAAATGCTTAAAGATGTAATGACAGTTTAATTTTAACGATAGCGAGCCCAATCGGCTACCTTTTGCCAGCTATTAGGGGTAACCAATACACGTCCTATAAAAAAGCACGGGTCTCCTTGATGATTTACCCTTGAATCTAATGTGAATATATTAAGTATTCCATGTTTCATAAGAATGCGGTCGGTTGAAGGTGTGCCAAATCCATAAGGATAAGCAAAATATTTAACCTTTATGCCAAGTTGTTTTTTAAAACAGTTTATTCCCTTTTCTGTATCAGCAACAAATAGCTTTTCTTTATCTTGGAGAAGAAAAACAGGTTTTTTCGTTTGAGGATCAAAATAATGAAGGTTGTAAGTATGCAGACCAATAGTGCAAATGCCGCTATTTACCATTTCTTTAACTTGATCCCATGAACACATGTTAAAACCTTCCCATTCTTTTCCTGCCTGATCTGCTATAAAGAAGAGGAGAAATGGAATATGTTTTTCTTTGAGCAACGGAAAGGCATGTTTGTATATGCTAAGATCGCCATCATCAAAGGTTATGAGAACAAGCTTACCAGAAATTGAGTTACGTCCGTTTAAAAAATCTTCGGCTTCCTGAGGTGTTACAAAGCGAACCCCCTGCTGCTTTAAATAATTTAATTGTTTGTTAAATTCCTTAGTACTTATAGCATAACGGGAAAGCTCTGATTCTGAAGGATAGAATAATTTTCCCCAACGTAATATCCATGTGGGCAGTACCCTATGATAGCAGAGAACCAGCAATCCATCTCCTTTTAAATTCTTTGAAATTGTTAAAGTTTTTTCTTTTTGCATAAAGCTGCAACCCGTAACAAAAATTGTTAAAAGTATTAAAATTCCAATAATCCTATTTAAATGCCTCAATCTAAAGACTCCCTTTAAAAATTATAATTTTACCTCGTATTTTAGCTGTTTGCTACCTGTCTTTTTGGACTTTTCCACCTACCGGCATTCTCAAGGCTTCCGAAAAGCCCCTTTGGTGCTGTCCATACTATCGTAATAGCACCAAATGCGAAAAAGAAGATAGGATACCATGGAATCCAAAAAAATGTACGATAAAGCTTTGGATCATATCTATGATTAAGAAACAACGCTATTGCCATTTGAAAGATACATACTATAGAGATTAAAGCGCCATACCATGCAGGAATCGGACTAAAACCAATCGGTGATAATTTAAAGAAATATGTAATTAGCCAATAGATTGTTCCAAAAACAAAAACAAATGCCCAAAAGGTACTTAACACAAATTCCAAGTATGTCGGATAAAGATATCGCCATTTTAAATCTTTAAATATATCTTTATGTGTTCTCAAAAGATGCCACCCGCCTAATGCCCATCGCCGCCTTTGTTTCCAATATTCCTTAAAGGTTGAAGGACATTGGATAAAAACGGCTGCCTGCGGTGCAAACCATACCTCATAAAAATGACGCTGTATCTTCCAAGTAATATCAATATCTTCTGTGGCTGTCTTAAAGGAAAAGCCGCCGACCTCTTTAAGTACTTCTGTCCTATAAGCAGTGGCACATCCGGATACAGTAAGAACACGACCTATAACCCTCTGTGAACGTTTGATAAGCCCTATGATAGAAGCAAACTCTGCGGCTTGCGCTTTGCCGCAGTTTTTAGTAAGGCTCAGCAAGTGAAAATTAGGATTATCAGGGAGGAAGTGTCTGATTAGAGCTGCTGTGTCATCCGTCGAAGCATCATCAATAAAAATCACCTGATAATCAGGGTAATTCAGTAACTGCAAGCTGGTGCATATGGCAGCAATACCCGCTGATTCGTTGTGACAGGGCATTAATATCGTTATAGGGGGCCAGAGGTCAGGCCAGTTCTTTTTTTCCTTGTCAGGATTTCTCTCACGCCGCCACCAAAAGTAGAATCCTAAAATGGACCAAACTATACTTAATGCGAGAGGATACAGAAAAACATACCAGCCGAGAAACCACCAAATATTCCCGATTATTTTCATTTGCCTTCCTCCTCAGAAAAAAATTGTTTTGACAGTTTAGTGATAAACTCACTGTATAATCCACAGCCTATTATCTTTTCAAGCTTTTTTGGGGTGATGATTTCTCCCGCTGCTAAGATAATTTTCCCTGTCTCATCCTGAAGGTTCTCTCGTAGGGTTGCACCATGCAAAAGCACCTCATCAGGGTAGTGTCCATGGTTTTCCCAGTTTTCAACTGCTGCGGCTGTTTCTTTATAACTTGATTTGCCTGATAAAACTTTTAAATGAGATGGATTGGTTAGATCTCCCTTAGAGGTATCTATAATATTTTCCTGCCATAAAAGCTTTTGTGTTTTTAAAGTCGGGGGCAAAAGCTGCCTATGGTTACGTTGGTAATAACGGTAATAGTGGTAGCGGGACCATAAAAGTGCACTGCACCAAAGCAACATAGCCCATAAAGTTGCAACAAAAACTGCTATAACAGTTGGATAAACTGCACTGGGTACGAAAAGCTCTTTTAACCATAGTCGAGCAAGCAGGTACCAGCCGATCGCACCTAAAACCCATATAATAGATAGAAACAATAAGGTCCATGCCCCTAAGGTTGTAGTAATCATTAATAAGCGAGCTAATCTATTCTTAAGAGCATTGTAAGGGGTTGTTTTATTATCTGTATTAAGGTTCATAATACCACCTGTAAAATTTTTTGTTAAGTTTCTCTAATCATTTTAGTTTATCATAGATATATAAATAAGGCAAGAGAAGAATTTTCTCTTGCCTGATTTATTTTTACGATGTATAATACCAAATTTATTTTCATTTTTACTTTCATTTTAACCTTGTGAATATCATTTGAAAAACGGTAATTATCTTTTCTCATTAATTTTTGATAATAACAATCGGATTAAGTACCGGCAATACATCACTTGCAATCTTTGATATCCTATTAGTAGTAATATCAGCAATATATCCCTCATACCTGCGTTCATCATTGCCGCGTTCTGAATTGAATGTCATATATTTATTTGTTCCAAGCACCCAATGGGGATCTGCATCGCTTATCCCTGGAGCATTAATAGGTAACAATTCTTTAGAAGTCGAATTTGGAAGAATACGGTAAATATCATCTTCATTATCATTGAATCTTCCTACGAAGTATAAACTTCCATCATCTCCAAAAGCTGGGTACCAACCGGGTGCAACTGTCTGTTCTCTGCCATTATCCCAAACGACTATTTGGCATTTGTCTCCAATCCCTCTTGTAAATGCTATCCTTCCATCAGGTGCAAAATTTGGCGCCCATTCTTCAGTATCAGGTGTATTTGTGATTTCCTGTATGATAGAACCATCAAGCGCACATACGACAATATCACCATTTCTTTTGTATACAACCTTACTGCCATCCCAAGATAAACGAGGATCTTCTGAACGTGAAATTCCGTCTGACAGCATGCGTATATTTGATAATTTATCTCTATTTACATCTGCTATATAAATCTGCCATGTTCCGGTTTTACTTGAAGCATAAACTATTCTTCGCCCGTCACTTGAAACGTCAAAGTTTCCGCAGCCACCTTTAACTAACGTTGCTACCTTACCCGTAGTAAAATCTTTTAATTTAATATCTCCTGGAAATCCGGCAAGATAAAATACCTTTGAAATATTTCCGTATACAATATCTGGAGCATTTACATAAGTTTTAGCTTCATATGTATGAAAATTTATTATAAAAGCAAAAAGAAATATTAAAAAAATTATTAAAAATTTTTTAATCATTCCATATCCCCCTATATGAAGTTTCCCGTAGGAACCCCATATAGGAGTTCCTGGCAACCTGGCAGCCATAGCGATTAATCGCCTTAGGCCCATAATTTTGCGTCCTTAGATTTCTCTAAGTTTGCCTTTTTCAGAATTAAATATTCACTTATAATTTACATTTCTTTTTTTATGTGTAAATGGTGCGGGCGAAGGGATTTGAACCCCCACGTAAATTACACCAGATCCTAAGTCTGGCGCGTCTGCCAGTTCCGCCACGCCCGCATATCTTTTTCGATATTTACTTCTTAATGTCAATTGTATATCGGTATTTTACATGAAATTTATCTAAATGTCAAGCGTACATTTCAAAATGATTCTATTATATAATAGCTCTTATTAAATAATTTACATTTCTTTTTGACCTGTGAAGCTATTTCACTTAATTCATCAATAGTAGCAAATTTTTTATTCATATTGTTTACTACAGCAATTGAGATACCCATAATAGGAAAGTCATTTTCCCTGCATAGTCTGTCGGTTGCATGTATATATCCCCTTTTTACATCCGAATCACTATAAAACCTTACAATATTATAATCAAACTCTTCAACTATATTTTTACATAAATCTTCTACTTCATAGGTTTTTAAAATAGCCACATAATCGTCTCCTCCTATATGTCCCAAAAAACTGTCTTTATAAAAATACAGATGCCTATCAATAATATTTGCCGTATATTTTATAACCTTATCTCCTTTTTCAAAACCATAAATGTCGTTATATGCTTTAAAATTGTTTAGGTCAAAGTATAAAAGTGAAAAAGGATCGTTTTGAGTTATAATTTCTCTTATTTTTTCTTCGATCATAAGATTGCCCGGAAGACCGGTCAGTGGATTGGAATATTTAGCGATATTAAGCTCTAACTGCATTGATTTCTCCAGAAGAGAAATCACAGGCACTATCCCATAATAAAACCCCTCTTTTTCAATAATTATATAGTCGTAAAGTTTGTCTTCTTCCCGTGTTGTAACAGATTTTACCACATCACTGATGGGGATATTATAATCAAACACTAACGGATTTGGATCCATTAATTTATATATCGGTCTTTTCATATATATCGCCCAACCATATTGAGTCCCTATATGGGAAAAAAACTTTTTTCTCATTATTAACCCCGATATTTTACCCTCATTAACCACTGTAAGACCTTGCAGATTGGGATTATTGGCAAATATTTTTTCCACCTCACTTCCTCGTGCAAAAGGAGAAACCCCTTTGTCTCTTCTTGCTATTTCACCTATACTTACTGTAAAAGTTGAAGCAAATTTTAATTTTTCAATATAGGCATTTCTATCCACTATCATTTTTTTAATCTCTTCTTCTATACAGTACAATTTATCGGCAGGTTTCGCCAAAAGAAATCCTTGAGCTAATGGTATCCCGATTTCTATTATGGCGTACAATTCGTCAATAGTTTCTATACCTTCTGCTATAAGTTTTATATTAGTGTTATTTGCAAATTCTACTAATGCTTTTACTATTGCCTTTTTAAAATTGTCTTTATCAATATCTCTGATTAGTGACATATCAATTTTTACATAACAAGGTTTTATTTCTGCAATTGCATAAAGTCCGGAATAACCTGCTCCTACATCGTCTATAGCAATTTTATAGCCTTGAATCTTGTAATTATCAATAACATCTTTAAATGTTTTATAGTCATTTATAGCAGTCTTTTCTGTAATTTCAAAAATTAAATTGGAAGGACTTGTCCCATAGAATTGTAGCACTTCTCTTGTTGTACCTTTTATAAAATGTTCATCTTTTATTATTTCAGGGTCTACATTTAGAAAAAGAAGTTTATCATTTTTAAAACTATTAAATATTTCAATCGCTTTAATTCTTGTAACCATTTCAAGTTCCCATAATAAATCATATTTTTTTGCTTCACCAAAGAGAATTTCAGGATTATAGAAGAAGCTGCCTTCAGGTCCCCTTGTCAAGGCTTCATATCCTACAACTTTTCCATCTGATAAAGAAACAATAGGCTGAAAAAAAATTGTAAATTGCCTTTCTTCTATTATTTTTTTAATATCTTCTTCCAAATTTATCACCCCTCAACATAATTATACAAAATTTATGTTAATATTTTGTTAATTATGTGTAAATTTTAAAAATTGTTTCTCAGTTTCTTTATCCCATAAATCCCTCTTTATATCATAATTACATTTTGACGGCATCAATCCACTTGGAGAAAAAATAGATATATCTTTCTTTAACCTTTTTGCCCGTTATATATTCAAAGGATTTTGAATATAACTCAATTTGAATTTTATATTCATTTTTTAAACTATCAAGATTGTCTTTTGTTACATAATCCGTTTTATAATCAATAAGGACAAGCC
This sequence comes from Aceticella sp. 75b-Ac, assembly GCF_056032965.2. NCBI lineage: Bacteria > Bacillati > Bacillota > Clostridia > Thermoanaerobacterales > Thermoanaerobacteraceae > Aceticella > Aceticella sp. 75b-Ac. The sequence goes on along the minus strand of NZ_CM190971.1, from coordinate 129,668 downwards.
CGCCATCCTCTTCAAAGTAACAATCTATCTTTCCCTGTAGGAGTATATATTCATTTTCATATTCTGATGTAAGGTCTTTATATATCTCCGTGGTTTTAATCTTAGTTAAAAACGGTACCTCCCTGTATAGCTTCTCAGCATTTTTCATCCTGATACCGACAGGTGTACATAAAAATGCTAATATTTTTCCTGTATCCACCGTTTTTGCCTGACTTTCAGCTAAAATTCCTGATCGAACCATCAACTCAATCTGTTCTTTTATGTTATTTTCCGTTTTTACCTTTGAAAAATCAAGTTTCTGCATAACCAAATGCAGAAAAGTACCTTTTTCTGCTGCACTAAAGTCTTTTTTTTCATCCAGAAAGGCAGGTTTTTTTAGATGGCTGCTTTTAATTAAGGAAGTGCTCATGTCATCATTTAGAAGCTTCTTGACCTCCGTAACAGTAAGTTTCGCCGGCAAAACCGTTGACTTCTCAAATGGGTACTTATATTGAAGCCTTCTGTCAACTTCATCCGCAAATTTACTTCTTGCATTTTTAATGCCTTTTAATTCATCTAAAATACTTTGTATATCTTCGTTATCAGCTTTTTCATCATTGATTATAAACTCACGCTGCCATACCCTTACTTCCCATTTTGATGTATCATCAATCAGGTCAATATTGCCCTGCAGATATTCCCTCAAGGCTTTGCCATCCTTATGCTTTAAAATAACGGGGCAGATCCAATCAAGATAGTTTTTAGCCCTCAATGTATTATATATTGATAGTTTGCCACCAATGGTATATCTTCCCCATCTTGCCACATCTTTTTCCACATCGTTTGATGAACCTGTAATAATAAGCCTTTCCCTACACCTTGTAAGTGCAACATACAATATCCTCATTTCTTCAGAAAGGGTATCATATAATATCTGCTTTTTAACGGCTTCCTTTACAATAGACGAATGAAAAATTCTTTTTTTGTAATCGACAAATTCAGGTCCAAGACCTAAATCATAATGAAATAGAACAGGCTTTTTTAAATCCTTAAGGTTAAACTTTTTCCCTATATCGGATACAAAAACAACAGGAAATTCAAGCCCCTTGCTTTTATGTACGCTCATTATTCTAACCACATTCTCATTTTCCCCAAGAACTTTTGCGCTTGCCATATCTTCTTCGTGGTATTTAAGTTTATTTATATAATTTATAAAATTAAAAAGTCCCTTAAAGCTTGTATCTTCATACTCTTTAGCTCTTATTAATAATATACTTAAATTTGCCTGTCTTATTGTCCCTTCTTCCATAGTACCGACATATCCGTAATAGCCTGTTTCCTCATATAAATATCTTATTAGTTCATCAATCGGCATATTCAGCGCTTTTTCCCGCCATTTTTCAATACATTCTATAACATGTTTTGCTTTTTTACCTATTACATCATTTTTCAAGGAAGCCCTTAATAACGCACTATAAAATGCACCCTCCACATCCTCAAGTCTAACATCAACTAAATCATCCGGTGTAAATTCGAATATCGGTGAATTTAATACGGCAATGAGGGGTATATCCTGCATTGGATTATCTATAACCTGCAGCAGAGATATTATCATCTTAATCTCTGGTGTTTCAAAATATCCAAGACCGGCATCCGCATATGCAGGTATGCCTGATTTTGACAATTCCTCTAAAAATATAGGCGCCCTATCAGATACAGACCTCAACAATATGACAATATCCCTGTATTTGAGAGCTCTCAAACCCTGAATATTTTTATCATAAACCTTTAATCTCAAACCATTTTCATCAGGAGATATTAACTGCTTTATCCTTTTTGCTACCATCTTCGCCTCAAGCCGTATATTTTCAATCGGCTCATCTTCACTGTCATCCTCCTCTGATGAAACCTCCTCATTTTTTGTATATGCTTTGTTTTCAATAATATGAAGTTCCGTCTTTACCTCTTCTTCTATCTCAGGAAAATCCGCACCGTAATTAAGCATTTCCTCATCATTATAATCAAGTTCTCCGATTTCTTTTGACATTATATTCTTAAAAATATAATTGATACTGTCTATTATTTCTTTTCTGCTCCTAAAATTATCATTAAGCAGGATTTTTCTTTTCTCACTGTTTTGATCATAAGAATAGCTTTCATATTTTTCAAGAAAAAGCTCCGGTTTTGCCTGACGAAATCTGTATATACTCTGCTTGACATCACCAACCATAAAGATATTGTTATCTTTTGATATAGAATTAAGAATAGCCTCCTGTATAATGTTGCTGTCCTGATACTCATCAATCAATATTTCCTCAAACTTACCCCTGTATATTTTTGCAACCTCTGTCGGTTCCGTATCTCCCTTTTCATTTCTCCTGAGCAGTATATTAAGTGCATAATGTTCAATATCATTGAAATCCATAATATTTTTTCCCTTTTTAAGCATTGAATACTTTTTATCAAAATCAACAACAAGGCTGCACAGGGTTTTCATCAAAGGATATAATGATTTTATCTCTTTTTTGATTTCCTCTCGGGTATATGAAAATATTTCCTCTTTTATTTTATTGATACCTGTTTTAACCTCATTCCGTATCTTTGTAACAGTCTCCTTAGCCACTATATCCGCATCTTTTTTGCAGCTTTTTAAATTTTTGAAATTTATATTATTAAATGCATCACAAAGACTCTCCCATGATTTTTCCGTACATTTAATCAAATTCTCAATAATCTCAAGCTCTTCATCATAATTATCGAGATATGGTAAAAGTCCATCTGAAGAAACAATTATGGATATCGCCTTCTCTATAGCATTTTTATAACCCGTTAGTTCTATTTTGATGCCTTTTATGAGACAGTTTCCCCATTCAGATTTACCAAAATCGAAATTATCATCTATATTGAATTTTTCTATTTTATCTCTAAGCCATTCTTCCGGAAATGGCATTGACTTTGCAAAATTATATAAATCAAAAATTATTTCTTTAAGCTTAGAATCACCCCGGCTTCCGCCATAACTTTCAACAAGTGTAATGAAATCCCAATTATTATCCTTATCATACCATTCCTCTAAAAGTTCCTCCATCGCCTCCTGTTTAATTAAATCTGTTTCTATGTCATCTGCAATTCTAAAATACGGGTCAATATCGGTCATATGAAAATTATTCCTGATTACTTCAAGACAAAATGAATGTATCGTAGAGATATTAGCCCTACACAAAAGTTTAAGCTGTGCCTCTATTCTTTTGTTTTCAGGATTTTTTATAAGAACATCGGATATCACATTTCCTATTCTTTCCCTAAGTTCAGATTCGGCAGCATCCGTAAATGTAACAACAAGGAGTTTATCAATATCAACCAGGTTTTTTATATCCGTTATCCTTTTTATAATCCTTTCAACAAGTACAGCTGTTTTACCGGCTCCTGCCGCTGCGGAAACAAGGAGGCTTGAATTTCTCGAATTTATCGCATCTCCCTGTTCTTTAGTCCATTTTGCAACATTCATTTTTTAAGCCCCTCTCCATCAAATCCCATATTACATCATCTTTTTCATTGTTTATTATCCTGTATCCATTAAAATTTTTATCAATTCTGCATACATCAGAAAACTTACAGAATTGACATGGTAACATATCTCCATTCTTATATGGTTTTATCTCTATGTTGCCCTTGAGGATATCATCACATAGCTTTTGTATATAATACTTAACATAATCACGCAATAACTTGAATTGCTCTTTTGTCACCCCATGGGTGTTTCTTCCCACACTGCCGTCATTTTTCAAATAAACCGGTATTATTGAAGAATAACCGCTTTTTAATGTATTATCCATTTCTTTTATAATATTACTGTCATTCAAAACAAGACCCTTCATCTTTAGTGCCTTCAATACCTCTCTTTCAATTTCTTCTTCGGATAAATCTCCCTTTGATTTAATCATTGGTTCATCAATTTTTAAATAAAATATTCCGGCGGGATTTAACTTCATATCACCACTTACACTTTCCAATATTACATCAAGGTATAATATCAGTTGAAGCTGCAAACCATGATATACATCAGCAAGGTTTAAGCCTTTATTCCCTGATTTATAATCAATTATTCTTACATATAACTCCCCGTCTTTTTTCATAACGTCTACCCTGTCAATCCTGCCGATAATATTTATCACATCTCCAGATGAAGTAGCAATTTTTACCGGGGAATACCTTTTGCCGCCTCCAAAGCCTACTTCATATTCCAGGGGATTAAAAGAACCCCTTTTAATATGTTCTGCAATAGTCCATACGGCTCTTGTTATAACCCGCTTAAATCTATCGGATATATATCTATACCTTGAAGATGAATTCAATATATATCCGGGCATTTTCTTAAGCATATCATCAACAATTAACGATACTTTTTCACTGCACCATTCTCTGTCTATCTCTCTCCATGACAGCCCTTCATTTTTAATACCCCTTGAAAACTCCTCCAATACTTTGTGGAAAAAGGTACCCATATCAATTGCTTCAAAGCTGTATGTTTTTCGTTCCTTAGCTTTAAGCCCGTATTCCATAAAATATGAAAAGGGGCATCCCGAATATCTCTCAAGCCTTGAAATACTTAAAGTAATATTACTGCCATATAACCTTTTTATTTTATCAGGAAATACCTGATATGTATGATTAAAGCCTTCAAAGGCTTTGTATAGCCTCTCCTTCCATTCAGGTCTGCTGCAAAACCATCTATATACATCTATCCAAATCGGATTCACATCTTTTATACTGCTGCTCTTTTTTAATTCCCTGACCATTTCATAAAACGTCGGTGCAGGACTTGAAACGCAATTTAAAACAGGGGAAGATGAATGAGGCTTTTCAATCTTTTCCTCACATTTTATGTCGGGAAATATCTTTTTAAGCTTTGATATCATAATTGAAGGTCTCATTGTTTTACCTTCCTGGTCAGCAATGGGATAACTTATTCTAAGGTATTTTTTTGCAGATGTCATTGCCTTATAAATAATAAATTGTTCTTCCATGATTCTTTCATTTATATCACCATCTATAGCAATACCAAGTTCCTTGAGCTTCTTACGATCATCATCAGATAAGATTCCTTCATTTTTATATATGGAAGGAATAATTCCATCATTTGCCCCCATTATGTACAATACCTTCGTATTATGGTTTTTTAGTCTGTTAAGATTGCTTATCAAAACCTGATCAATTGCCGGTGGTATAAGACCAATATTGTATGAATCGAATCCCATTGTAATAACTTCTAAAAATTGAGCTAACGTTACTACTTCATCCCCCATTATCTCAACCATTTGATCCAATACATCCATTACAATACCCCAAATATTTGAATATTCCTCTGCCGTATCGGCTTCACCTATTTCCTTATAGTTGCCTACAAGTTTTTCTATCTTGTCATATACCCCCATATTCACCATAAATTCATATAATGCCTTGCATATATCGGCAACTTTGCATTTATTAATCCTTTCATGCAAGGATATTAAGGGTTTTGTTATTGATGTTTTTATCATATTTATCCTGTTTATTGTATCTTTTTCCTCTTCAGTCAAATTCATCCTGTCGAATCTGTACGAAAGCCTGTATTCCCAATTGTCTTTAAACCATTTATTTCCTTTTATGCCGTTTGCAATAACATAATTCTCTATAAGGCATATATCATCATAATCAATGTTCAATAATCCTGTCTTTAAATATCTGAAAACCGGTTCATATTCCCAATCCTTCGTAAATATTTGAAGCAATGATGTGATAAACACAATAATAGGATTATTGCTTATGTCTTTCTTTTGATTAATAAAATATGGAATGCCGTATTCTGTAAATATTCCTTTTGTGAGTTTCGCATATTTATTTATATCACATAGCGCAATGGTAATATCCTTATATCTCAAATTACCATCCCTCACTAATCTTAAAACATCCTTTGCAGTCCCTTCGATTTCGTCATAAAGATTTGCAGATTCTAAGATGCTTATATCTTGGATTTCCCCATTATATATATTAAAAGGATATTTAAATATATTTTCTTCAAGATGCTTAATTTCAGGACTCCCTAAAACTACCGCAGGCTTTTCATTTAAGTCGACAGGGTTCTCCAATTCAATATCATTATCATGGCAAAGTTTTATTAATTCTTCTTCGGTATTTTTTAGAGGCGAAAATAATTCAATATTTTCAAATTCATTATCATTTAACGTATCTCTGCAAAGTGAAATATTTACTCTTGCTGCTTTTTTTATAAGTTTTTCTATGATTTTTAACTGCTGCGGCGTAAATTTTGTAAATCCGTCAATCCAGATTTCAGCCCCTCTTAATTCCTCCGAATAATCAAGCATCTTTATAAGTAATTCCATTTCGTCTTCCTGGTCTATGTATTTTTTATGAAGCTCATGCTCATAATTCTTGTAAATTAAATTTATTTCTTTAAGTTTTTCTTTTAATAATGAATTGTTTAGTATATTTATGATATTATCAAGAAGCTCCGGCGTTATCCTATATGTCTTTAACTCCATAATTATTGAAGATATTTCATTAACAAATCCCGGATATTTAACTGACCTATGAAAGATATGCAAATTATCCTTAGTTCTGTCCATTATTTTATACATAAGGATTCCTCTGCTGCATGGTTTTATAGGATTGCAGGCGGCAGTACCCCCGACTTCTCCGAATACTCTTATCGCAAGCCTATTAAAGCTCAGCACCTGTGCCCTCATGTCAGCATCCCGCTCAACCATATCCAATAGGTTTTTTTCCGTTTCAAATGTATACTCATCAGGCACTATCATCAAAAGAGGATATTTTCCTCCATCACAGAGCTTTTTTTTAAGGTCCTTAAGGCAGTATGTAGTTTTCCCTTTGCCTGCTCTACCATATATAAACCTCACACACATCTATATCATCCCAATCATTATACTTATATTTTCTTGACTATAAGATATAAATAACTTAACTATAATTTTAACATATCATATAAGACATTTCCAAGATTAAGAATGCGTAAAAATAAGTGACTTAAACCTGCATATTTTCCAAAAAAGCAAAAATAATTGTCTCTTTGCCTTTTTAGAAAAATAATATATAATCAAAGGAAAAAAAATAATAAAATGATGGTGTTTAAACTGTATAATAATAACAATAAATTAGAAAAGATTTTATTTTGTTAAGTGTCATCAACTATTTAAATTTAACTTTGATAGTGCATCGGAAAGTGCAGAATTAATAGGGGTTTCATTTTCTTCCCTTAGTTTTTTTATATATTTCTCCACATCTCTCTTGTCAGCTTTATGATTGTTTTCCTTAAATCTTTTATTAAAAGATGATAGTTTTTCTTTAAAATGACAATTTGTACATACATAAATCTGTCCTTCACCCTGACCTCTTAATTCTAATTTTTTATGGCATTCCGGACATCTTGCATTTGTAAATCTGCTTAGCATCTCTCTATGACCACATTCCCTATCCTGACATACAAGCATTCTTCCTGTTTTGCTTTTTACTTCAAGCATATGTTTTCCACATACAGGGCATTTATTTCCGGTTAAATTATCATGTATATACTTGTCTGTACTGTTTTTAACAATTTTTACGAGCTTTTCGGCGTATTGTTTCATTTTGTCTACAAATGTATTCCCATCCATCTTTCCCTTACTGATTAAATCCAGTTCTCTTTCCCATTTTGCCGTAAGAAGGGGCGATTTTAATTCATCAGGCACTAAATCTATCAATTGCCTTCCCTTAGATGTTGGAATAATTTCTTTGCCCTTTTTTTCAATATAAAATGCATTAAAGAGTTTTTCAATAATGTCTGCTCTTGTAGCAACAGTACCAAGCCCTCCTGTTTCCCCCAATGTTTTTGATAATTCACTATCCATTTGTACATATTTTTGAGGATTTTCCATGGCAGATAAAAGTGTCGCCTCATTAAATCTTGTTGGAGGCTTTGTTTGCAATTTATGCAGATCAACTGAAACAAATGATATATTATCTCCTTTTTTTATCATCGGAAGTATCTGGTCCTTCAGTCCTTCCGCATTTTTATCCTCATTGTTCTCCTCAAGATTTTCATCACTATCATAAACAGTCTTCCAACCTTTTGATTTGACAATTTTACCTTTTGCCGTAAAAATTTCTCCATTAACTTCTGCTTTTATAGTTATTTGTAAATATTTAAAAGGAGGCAGCATAACACTTAAAAAGCGTTTTATTACCATGTTATAAATATTTCTTTCTTCATTATTGAGATTGGAAATATTCATCCTTTCCTCAGTCGGAATTATCGCATGATGATCTGTAATTTTTTTATCATCAACAAATCCCTTATGTGATACTATTTTATTTTTTAATATTCCATTTGCTATTTTCCCGTATTGCCCGAAAGATACAGCCTTTAATCTGTCCGGCAATGTAGGTACAATATCACTGGAAATATATCTTGAGTCAGTTCTAGGATATGTCAAAACCTTATAATTCTCATATAATCTTTGCATAATAGAAAGGGTTTCTTTTGCCGAATAACCGTATATCCTATTAGCTTCTCTTTGTAATTCCGTTAAATCATATAAAGCCGGAGAATACTGCTTCCGATTATTTTCTTCCACGTCAATTATCTTTCCTGATTTTCCGGTAACCTTCATTAATACTTCTTTTGCAAAATTTTCATCAAAAATCTTTGAATTACCATCTTTATTTTGCCATTGAAGTTTAAAATCTTTAGTTTTACCTGTTATGATATAGTAATCCTTCGGCTTAAACCTTTTTATTTCTTCTTCTCTTTCAATTATCATAGAAAGAATCGGAGTCTGAACCCTGCCTGCAGAAAGTTGGGCATTATATTTACATGTCAATGCCCTTGTAACATTAAGACCAATCAACCAATCTGCCTCGGCTCTGCATACGGCAGATTGGTATAAATTCAGATAATCATTTCCCGGTTTTAATCTTTTGAAACCATCAATTATTGCCTTATCAGTTTGAGAAGAAATCCAAAGACGCTTAATCGGTTTTCTAAATCCAACCTTCTCTATAATCCATCTTCCTACTAATTCACCCTCTCTTGCAGGGTCTGTTGCTAATATTAATTCGTCTATATCGTTTCTTTTCATAACTTTTCTGACTTCTCCAAAATGCTTTGCTGTTTTTGGTATCACAGTCAGCTCCATTTTTTTCGGCAACATGGGAAGTGTATCCATGCTCCATTTCTTAAGATTGATATCATAAATATCCGGATCTGCTAACGTTACTAAATGACCAAGAGCCCAAGTGATTACGTACTTATCACCTTCTAAATAACTTTTCCCATTTATATTGCATTTCAGAACCTTACCTATATCACGAGCTACACTGGGCTTCTCAGCCAGCACTAAAATTTTTCCCATTATTATTTAACTTCCTTCCATTATTGAATTAATATAACTTCATATGCAAAAATAATACCAGCTATAACCGAACTTATAACAACATTTATTTTTGCATTTACTTAATTATATGTGATTTATCCTTCTTTATCAATATACTTGATATTAAGGGGGTTAAAGGTACTGAAGCAACCAAACCGCTGCTTTCTGCCAAAGAACGTACAATTTCATTAGCTACTATATTTAGGTTTAGTATATCGTTTAAAGAACTTTGATATGCTACAAATAAGAAAAACAAGGCTATGGCACTGCCTGAATAAGCTAAAATCAACGTATTCACCATTGTACCCATTATATCCCTGCCAATATTCATTCCTGCTGTATACAATTCTTTTATTGTTAAATTCTGATTTGCTCGGCTTACCTCATCAACGGCAGATGCTATTGAAATACTCACATCCATGACAGCCCCTAAAGCACCTAAAACAATTCCGGGAAATAACAAACTTCTGAAATCAATTTTATAAGGCATATTCATAATTAGCTGGGCAACCTCATCACTGCTTAAACCTGTCAAACCAATTTTATTCTGTATGAAATAAGCTATAAAACCTGCTAACAATACTCCACCTATTGTTCCTATAATCGCAGAAAAACTTTTATTATTAATGCCTGCTATTTCCTTTGATGACCCTGGTAACCGAATCCTTGTGATTGTTCCACATCCGGATGATGAAACACTGGGCATGGCAGGGATCATTCAAAGAGCTGTAAAACAAAATATACCTATAAAAGTTGTAATTGTTACAAGCGGAGAAAGTTATAAAAAGGCTGCTATGTCATTTTCCAGCAAATTAAATCCTACTCCAAAAGATTTTTATCAATTAGGACTGGCAAGGCAACAGGAAAGTATATATGCCATGAAGGTTTTGGGATTGCCACGAAATGATTTGATTTTTTTAGGATTTGCTGATGGAAGTACAAGGTTTTTATGGAGCCAATATTGGGATAATAATCATCCGAGGATAAGCGGAGGAACCAATGTTGCATATGCACCTTATGATACCGTATATAAACCCGGAATTCCATATACAGGTACAAATTTGGTAAAAGAATTAACGGAGATAATTAAGAACTTTAAACCAACGGATATATATTATCCTTTAGCGGACGACATACATCCAGATCATTGGGCAGTAAGCAATTTTGTAAGGTATGCAATTACGGCTATGAATATTAATGTGCATGAACATATGTTCTTAGTTCATTATCCACAATGGCCCGTACCTTGGATGGCAGAAAAAAATACTCCTATGTTGCCGCCGGAAAACATGAATGATAGCAATACTGATTGGCAATCCTTCTATTTGACTCAACAAGAAGTTGTTACAAAGCAAATTGCTATAAAGCAATACAGAACCCAAACAGAAGTTATGGAACCATTTTTAATGGCTTTCGTACGAAAAAGTGAACTATTTGCTACAAAACCGGTTTTATATATACCGGTAGTTCAATTAAAACCTAACTTACAAAACAAAACTTTCCCTTATTCTTTATTAAAAGTACCTACAATGGGAATGTTGAATGAAGAAATATATAGAAGTGCGGCGCTTTCACAATTAGGAGCTTTCTATGATAATAATGAATTGTATATTGGTTTGCAATCGGCAAAATCTATATCGAAAAAAGTAGTATATCACATTGAAATGCGACTGTTTTACAAAAACAACGATATTAAACGTATGGATTTAGTATTAATTGATGGCAAAGTTTATCAATACAAAAGGGCTGATAATTCATTGACGGATGTTCTGTCGTCAAAACCAATGGTAGAAGGAAATAAGGTATGGATTGGATTACAAATACCACATGAAGATAATCTAAAATATATATTTATGGGTGCAGATTCGATTTATAAGAATAAATTGATAGATAAAATTCCTTGGAATATGTACAAAATTAAGCAATAAAGGGTATTCGCTTTGAACGAATACCCTTTAACTTTATCTTTTAGGATTAAGCATTGAAATTGGTGCGCCATCAGGGACTCGAACCCGGGGCCCGCTGATTAAGAGTCAGCTGCTCTACCAACTGAGCTAATGGCGCACGGTAAATTAATGTTTCTGGAGCGGACAACGAGATTCGAACTCGCGACCCTTACCTTGGCAAGGTAATGCTCTACCAGCTGAGCTATATCCGCATATTATTATGGTGCGGGAGAAGGGACTTGAACCCATATGCCTTTTGGACACTAGAACCTGAATCTAGCGCGTCTGCCAATTCCGCCACTCCCGCAAAAGTGACTTAATAAAAATCAAATTTCTTATAATGTTGGTGACCCATCCGCGACTCGAACGCGGGACACCCTGCTTAAAAGGCAGGTGCTCTGCCGACTGAGCTAATGGGTCATGTATAACATGGCTGGGATGGCAGGATTCGAACCTACGAAATGCCAGAGTCAAAGTCTGGTGCCTTACCACTTGGCTACATCCCACTAAATGGGGTGGATAGTGGGACTCGAACCCACGACCTCCAGAGCCACAATCTGGCGCTCTAGCCAGCTGAACTATACCCACCATAGTAATCAAACTCTATTAAAAATGGTGCGCCTGAAGAGATTCGAACTCCCGACACACGGATTAGAAGTCCGTTGCTCTATCCAACTGAGCTACAGGCGCAGAATGGAGCGGGTGATGGGAATCGAACCCACGTAGCTAGCTTGGAAGGCTAGAACTCTACCATTGAGCTACACCCGCACATTAAGTTTAAAGACTTATTATATTGCTCTGACAATTAAAGATTATATCAGGATTAACCTCATTTGTCAACACCCTATTTAAAATTTTTATATTAATTTATTTCATCAAGGTTTATAATCTGCGGTATTATTTCATTGTTTTCTATTGAAACAACTGCCGCAGACCTGTTTGAACCTCCTCTTGGCATTGAAGCACTTCCCGGATTTAACAGTAAAATATCACTATGCTTTGATATCATCGGGATATGGGTATGCCCAAAGAAAACCGCATCTACTTTTGATTCTTTGGCTTTTATAATTATAGTATCTTTTTCAAATTTTACATGGTACCTGTGCCCATGTGTAAGAAGTATCTTTTTACCACAAATTTCAATTATTTTATCCGCTTTATCCTTGTCTGCAAAATCACAATTCCCATAAACATACTTTGTCGGTATATTAAATTCTTTTGATAATGTCTCTGCATCCGTATAATAATCTCCGAGATGTATTATATAATCTATATCATCAACCTGCTTTAAGTAATTCCGAACGTATTTGAGTATGCCATGAGTATCGCTTACTACAAATAACTTCATTCCTTATCCCCCATTATTTTATATAAATAGCTTTTAAGTTTATTTAAAGCCCTTGCTCTGTGGCTAATGGTGTTTTTCTCTTCAAGAGTCATCTCTGCTAATGTTTTTTTAGCTTCATCAACATAAAATATCGGGTCATATCCAAATCCATTTTTCCCTCTCTGTTTGTATAGAATTCTTCCGTCTAATCTTCCCTCAATGACTGTTTCCTTATCTTTATTAAGTAAAACTATTACTGTTTTGAAATGTGCCGTTCTTTTATCAAAAGGCACACCTTCAAGCATTTTTAAAAGTTTCATGTTATTATCTTCATATGTTGCATTTTCTCCGGCAAATCTTGCAGAATAAACACCGGGATTACCATTAAGGTAGTCTACAAAAAGTCCTGTATCATCTGCCATTATTAATCCTTCCGTTTTGTTTTTTAAAGCCCTTGCCTTTACTAATGCATTTTCTTCAATGGTCTTTCCCGTTTCAGTTATTTCCTCCTGTATACCTATTTCAGCCATTGAAGAAATTTCTATATCAAAATCAGAAAGAATTTCCCTGATTTCTTTTATCTTATTTATATTATGTGTCGCTACTATTAACCTCAAGATTTTCCACTCCTATTTTATCGGCAAGTTTACCCAGTACCTGTTTTTGTATAATTATTATTTCTTTAAGACCTTTTTCCGCCAGTTCCATAAGACTGTTAAATTTTTCTTTTGGAAAAGGACCTCCTTCGCCTGTTCCCTGTATCTCTATAAACTCACCTTTATCCGTCATAACAATATTCATATCAACAAGGGCATTTGAATCCTCATAATAACATAAATCCAGGAGTTCCTTATCATCAACAATTCCCACACTTACAGCTGAAACAAAGTTTTTTACGGGCATTTTATTTATCGTGCCTTTTTGTATCAGTTTATTTACAGCATCTACAAGTGCAACAAAAGAACCTGTTATTGATGCTGTCCTCGTACCTCCATCAGCCTGTATAACATCACAGTCTATCCAGATGGTCTTCTCTCCAAGAAGGCTTAAATCCACAACAGCTCTTAATGCTCTTCCAATAAGCCTTTGTATCTCCATTGTCCTTCCCGACTGTTTACCCCTTGTTGCTTCTCTCTGTGTCCGGATTTCAGTTGCTCTTGGAATCATGGAATATTCGCTGGTTATCCACCCTTTTCCTGTTCCTTTTTGAAACGGAGGCACTTTATCCTCTACCGATGCCGTACAAATAACCTTCGTATTTCCAACCTCTATCAATACAGAACCCTCAGCATAATTATTAAAATTCCTTGTTATCTTAATTGGTCTTAATTCATCGTAATCTCTTCCATCGATTCTTTTCATGTCTTCATTCCTTTCATTTTTATTATCATTTTTTCCTTAATCTGTTTTCAATATCCGTTATTATAACCTTTCCTCTTTATTGTAAATCCTTTTTTACTAATTTACAAGGAAACAAAAGAAAAAAACAGGTTAAAATCCTCCTGTTTTGGTATTTTTACATCTGTCTTCACCTGTTTTCTAACCATCTCAAGGCAGGTTAAGGGCATTTTTTAAAGCATTCGCAATAGCACCTGCAAGGTCATTTAAAAAATTATCGTCAGATAGTGCCTTTGCATCGCTGGGATTATTAATAAATAAATTTTCTATTAATGTAGAAGGCATATTTGTATTTGCAAGAACATAGAAGCCGCATTCTTTATACCCTCTGTCGCAAAAACCCTTTGAAGCGTAAAAGGCGGCAAGACTGTCGTGAATCTTTTGACCTAAGTCCTTTGATGCCTGCGGTGCATTTCTATAAAAATAGCTTTCAAAGCCTGTCCCATCCGTCCCAGATGCACAGTTGACATGTATAGAAATAAAGTAATCTGCATTCGCATTATTGGCTATGTCACATCTCGCCTGCAGATCGGTATAACTATCCCACGAGGTACTATCACTATCCCTTGTAAGAATAACATTACAGCTGTTCTTTAAAAGGTCTCTTACTTTTAATGCCAGCTTTAATGTTATGTCTTTTTCTTGAAGCCCGTTCCCAACGGCTCCCGAATCATATCCTCCGTGTCCAGGGTCTATGCATATAATTTTTTTATTTGGAATCGGATTTCTTTCGTTTCCTCTTGATACGGAAATTGGTGCTGTCGCTATAAGAACAGTTTGATTATTGCTGTCTGGTTTAGGTGAATTCTCAGCAATGACGGTATTGGGTTTCATATTGTTAAAAGAAATATTCAATGTTTTTCCATCTGCTGATGTATTAACGTTATATGGTATATTATGATCCATATCTAATACAACCCTTGTTACAGCAGGGTCATTATTAAATTGCCCAATTCTTACATCTTTAAGCCCATTAACATTGATATCGATCCGTTTCTTTGATACTTGATTTACAGCATTTTGAAGGTCGAAATATACACGATAATTGTCAGGATTTGATATGTCTCCTTTAACGTATTTTATTGGTCCGTCTGCCTTTATACTTACTGTCAGTGTACCATTATCCTCTGCCTTGTCAAAATTTATAATATTGACATTATTAACAACCTGTGCTGGTTTAGCAGCTACCAACGTTGGTAAAGGCATAATTTTTGTCACCTGTATTAAATTTTTATCATCTACCCATGTTACCTTGTATCCAAGGCTTTCAAACAGAAAACGTATCGGCACATATGTGGTTCCACCATTTATTAACCTTGCTGGTGCCTGCAAGGTAACATTTTTGCCATCAACCGTTGCATTATTGCTTCCTATCTTGAATTTAAAAACCTTATCTTTTGTTACCGTAACAGTTTGAGTGTCTTCATCCCATTTAACATTCGCACCAAGTCTTTCACTTATAGACCTTGCCGGAACCAACGTAGAGCCATCGATTATAAGCGGAGGATTATCTCCTGTATTAAATGAATTGCCATCTACGGTTATTGAAATATCCGGTCCGTTGTAACATATCCCCTTGCCATCAAGAACAATATTTTGTGAAAATGCATATGCTGTTATGTAAAAGAAGGATAAGGTTAAAACCAAAGCCAAAAATGTAAAAACTTTTTTCAAATCTTTCACCCCTTCCTAAGAATTTAATCGGCATAAAATCTATATAGTTTAATATTATTATATTTGTGTTACAAAGCGGTTACAAACATATTACAAAAAGATTAATTTTATGCTTATTAACTTTATTTTTACTTGATATATGTTAGCATCAAATTAAGAACAGGATAAAAAAGTATTATACTGTTATATCCTGTTTTTATTTGTACTATTTGTTAAATAAATGACAAGAAACATAATGACCATTGCCAATCTCCTTTAATTTAGGTGTCACCTGACCACATATATCCATTGCATATTTGCATCTGTTTTTAAACCTGCAGCCTTCAGGAGGATTAATCGGACTTGGCACATCACCTCTTAAAATTATACGCTCCCTGTTTTTTTCTATATCGGGATCCGGTATGGGTACAGCAGATAAAAGAGCTTTTGTATATGGATGCAGAGGATTTTTATAAAGTTCTCCGCTTTCCGTCATTTCAACAATTACACCTAAGTACATTACAGCAACCCTGTCGCTTATATGCTTAACCATGCTTAAATCATGTGCGATAAAAAGATATGTCAGGGCTTTTTCCTGCTGTAAATTCATAAGGAGATTGACAATCTGCGCCTGTATAGATACATCAAGAGCTGATATAGGTTCATCACACACTATAAACTCAGGCTCTATTGCCATCGCCCTCGCTATGCCAATCCTTTGTCTCTGTCCTCCCGAAAATTCATGGGGAAACCTGTTGACATGCTCCCTGTTTAGCCCTACCGTTTCAAGAAGATTATATATCCTCTCCATTCTCTCTTTTCCCTTATAAAGATGGTGTATGTCAATACCTTCTCCTATAATATCACCCACCGTCATGCGTGGGTTTAAAGATGCATATGGATCCTGAAATATCATCTGTGCCTTCCTTGTAAATTTCTTTCTTACATCTTTCCTCATATTATGGATTTTCATTCCATCAAAAACCACAGAGCCCTCTGTTGCTTCATATAGACCTATAATTGTTCTGCCGGTTGTTGATTTGCCGCATCCTGATTCACCGACAAGACCAAGTGTTTCACCTTTTCTTATATAAAAACTTACATCATCAACAGCCTTTAATACGCCGCCGCTTACATTAAAATATTTTTTTAAATTTTTTACTTCTAATAATATAGTGTCCTTCATGTATTAATACCCCCTTTCCCCATACTACTTTCAACTGAAGGTGCATATGGATGCTTAAGCCAACAGCTTGTCTTATGTGTATCGCTTACCTCTGTTTCCTCAGGAGGAGCCTCTAAACATATCTTCATGGCATAATCGCATCTTGCAGCAAATGGGCAGCCAGGAGGTGGAGCAAATAAATCCGGTGGTGTGCCAATGATAGGTACCAACCTTTCTTTATTTTCTGCATCAAGCCGCGGGACAGATTTCAACAACCCCCATGTATATGGATGCTGCGGATTCTTAAATATTTCATAAGCTGTTCCTCTTTCTATTATCTTACCTGCATACATTACAATTATTCTATCCGCTATATCTGCAACAACACCAAGGTCATGTGTAATTATAATAATGGAGGTATTGAATTCCTTTTGTAAATCCTTCATTAAATCCAATATCTGTGCCTGTATTGTTACATCAAGGGCTGTGGTAGGTTCATCTGCTATCAGAAGCTTAGGCTTACAGGCAAGTGCTATTGCAATCATAGCTCTCTGTCTCATGCCACCGGAAAATTCATGTGGATACTGGTTAATCCTCTTATCAGCATTTGGAATTCCTACAATATCAAGCATATCCTTGGCTTTTTCAATTGCTTTGGTCCTTGAAAGCTTCTGATGCTTTATAATTACCTCTGCTATCTGCTTACCGATCGACATTGTCGGATTTAAGGATGTCATCGGGTCCTGAAATATCATGCCTATTTCCGAACCTCTTATTGACTGCATCTGTTTCTCTGTATATTTTGATATATCCTTACCGTCAAATATTATACGCCCTGCCTTAAACCTGCCCGGTGGTTCCGGATTAAGCCTTAGGACCGCCTGCATTGTAACGGATTTGCCGCAACCGGATTCACCGACAATTGCAAGGGCATCACCCTTTAATACATCAAAGCTGACATTCCTTACCGCTTTAACCTCGCCGGCATATGTGTCAAATGAATACTCTAAGTTTTGTATGTCCAATAATATTTTTCTATTTTCCATTACTACTTTCCTCCTACCTGCGAAGTCTTGGATCGAGAGCATCTCTCAAACCATCGCCAAGTAAATTAAATGCCAGCATTGTTGCACTTATGAAAAATGCCGGGAAAAACAACTGATACGGATACATCAAAAGAACCCTTGTGGCATCATTTGCTAATGTTCCCCAGCTTGCCATAGGAGGACGTACGCCAAGCCCGATATAACTTAAAAATGCCTCGGTAAATATCGCATTCGGCACATCAAAGGTTATTGCTACGATTATGGGTCCCAATGTATTTGGAATCAAATGCCGCGAAATAATCCTGCCGGAGCTTGCCCCCAGTGTCTTTGCAGCAAGAACAAATTCCTGCTCTTTAAGCTGAAGTACCTGTCCTCTAACTATTCTTGCCATCCCAACCCATCCGATAATAACCATAGCAATAATTATTGTCCATAAGCCTTGTCCTATAACCACCATCAATAATATTACGAGAATAAGATAAGGAATCCCGTAAAGTATATCAACGATACGCATCATAATATTATCTGTCTGACCGCCGAAGTATCCTGAAATACCTCCATATATAACCCCGATTATTCCATCAAGGACAGCAGCCGTTATCCCTATAAATAAGGATATCCTTGCTCCTATCCAAACCCTTACGAATATATCCCTTCCGAGATAATCTGTACCAAACCAATGTATGCTTGATATTCCTTTATTTGTATTTAGCAAGTCCTGATCTGCATAATTAAAAGGTCTTAAATAAGGTCCGATTAATGCCATTATCCCCAAAAGGATGAGAAAAACCAGAGAAGCCATTGCAACCTTATTCATTTTTAACCTTCTCCATGCATCCTGCCAATAGCTCATACTGGGTCTAGTAATTGCCTGACTGGCTTCAATATCATGTCCGACAAATTGAAATTTCTCCTTTTTTATTTCCACCAAGCTATTTCCCTCCTTTAGCAAGCCTTATCCGCGGATCTATAAATCCATATGCAATATCAACAATAAACATCATTACAACAAGAATACTGCTGTAAAATATCGTTGTGCCGAGAATCATTGTATAATCAGCATCATATATACTCTGAACAAAGAATTTTCCAAGCCCGGGAATCCCAAAGATACCTTCAATAACGAAGGTTCCTGTGACAATCCCTGCTATCAGCGGTCCCAATACCGTTACTACAGGCATTATGGCATTCCTAATCATATGCTTCCATATAATCTGCATGCGTGACAGTCCTTTTGCTTTTGCTGTCTTTATATAGTCCTGCCCTATGACATCCAGCATACTGGTTCTCATCATACGGGAAATAATTGCTAAAGACGCAAAAGATAAGGCTATTGAGGGCAAAACCGTATATTGAAAACCACCCCATCCTGAAACCGGAAACCATTTAAGCTGTGATGCAAAGATAACCTGCAGTAATGTCGCAATGATGAAGTTTGGCACTGAAATGCCAATAACAGCTAAAATCATCGATATGAAATCCAAAGGTCCTCCCCTGTTCAATGACGCAACAATACCAAAAAATAATCCAAAAACAACCCCTAAAAGGATTGATTGCAAACCCAATTGCAGTGATGCTGGAAAGGAATCTGCAATTACTTGGTTTACCGTCCTGTTTAAATATTTCAGTGAGATACCGAGGTTACCATGTAATACATTATCTAAGTAATAACCGTATTGTACAATTAATGGCTTATCAAGATGGTATTTTGCAAGCATATTTTGCCTGATTTGCTCCGGAACCCTTTTTTCACTCAAAAAAGGGTCTCCGGGAATCATGTGCATCAGAAAAAAAGTCAGTGTTACAATAACCCATAATGTTATTAACATGTAAACCGTTCTTTTAATCGCATAATTCAGCAAAATCACAAACCCCCTCTATATTAGATCATCAAACAAGATAATTCTATAACAACTTAGACTAATTATCAAGACACAAAATAAGACAATGCCGAATCATTTACAAGATCCGACATTGCATCTAAAGTATTAAATCTATTTTTTACCTTCAATATATGTCCATTTTATCTCAAATTCCGAACCAAATACCGGCACAATATAATCCTTGACATAAGGCTTTACAACATATGCATATGTCTGATAATACAAGGGAGCTATCGGCATATCCTCCATAAGTAATTTTTCTGCCTTAATAAGCTCTTCATTCCTTGCTTTAAGATTAGTATTTACTTTCGCCTCATCGATCAGCTTATCATATTCCGGATTGCTGTAGAAAGCCGTGTTATTGCCATTTCCTGTCTGCCACATATCAAGAAAGGTCATAGGGTCATCGTAATCGGCACCCCATCCGGCTAATACCATTTCATAATTACCTTTATTCATATTATCAAGCCTTACCTTAAATGCCACATTTTGCAGCTCTACTTTTACACCGAGATTTTTCTCCCACATCTGCTGTAAAGCCTGGTCATATTTTCTGGCTGTATCTGTATCGTCTCCAAGGAATTTGATCGTAGGAAGCTTTGTTAAGCCAAGCTCCTTTAATCCTTTATCAAGGTAATCCTTTGCTGCCTTTACATCATTATCTTTAAAATAAGCTTCACCTGCCTGTTTTCTAAACTCTCCGTTGTAACCGGGTACTCCCGGCGGTACAACAGCCTCTGCAGGTAATGAACCATTCTTCAAAACATCCTTTGTAAATGCTTTTCTATCAAGAGCCAAAGCAAATGCTTTCCTTATATTTGCATTCTTAAATATAGGGTTTTTATTATTAAACTGTATATACCAATTTTCTGCAAGCGGCTGTGTTTTAAACTCAGGTGTGTTTTTGAATTTATCCATATAATCGCTTGGAACACCAATTTCATCCAATGTACCTGAATCATAATTTTGAACCAATGTGTTGTTATCCTTTATCATACTGAAATTGACCCTTTCAAGCTTGACATTATCCTTATCCCAGTAATTTGGATTTTTCTCCAATACCATATTTTGATCATGGTTCCATGTCTTTAACACAAAAGGACCGCTATATACCAATTTATCAGGAGCTGAACCGATATTATCTCCGTATTTTTCATAAACCGATTTTTCTAACGGAAAATATGTTGGAAATGACATTAAGCTTAGAAACTGCGGTGTCGGGGCTTTTAATGTTACTTCCAGTGTCTTGGAATCAAGGGCTTTTACCCCTACTTGGTCTGCCGTTCCTTTATTAGAATTATACTCCTCAGCGCCTTTGATGTAGAACAACTGATATGCGTACTGCGAGGCTGTCTTTGGATCAAGGGCTCTTTTCCAGGCATATTCAAATCCTGTGCTGTTATAGGATTACCATCGCTCCATTTTGCATCCCTCAAATGAAACGTGTATTTTAATCCATCTGAGGATATATCCCAATCCTTTGCAAGTCCGGAGCCTTTTTCAATCTTACCGTCTTTATTGTATCTTACCAAACCTTCTAAAACTTCATTTAGGATATCAAAAGATATTACGTCTGTGGCTTTTTGCGGGTCAAGGTTCGGTACATCAGCACGAAGATTTAGATTTAATACCTGCTGTGTTGATGTTCCTTGATTTTTCGCAGAACAGCCGGAAAATAATACGGAAGAAACTGCTAATAATACTGCAATACTTAAAACCACTAATTTTTTGCCTTTCATTCAATTTCCCTCCAATACAATAATTTAATAGTCTATTGATTAAAAGACCCCGATGCCTGTATTCCATTTCTTATTATACCACGGTTTGTCCACATATCCAAATACAAAATAATACTATATAATGAAAAACACCCGTAAAACGGGTGTTTTTCATTATCCTTATTTTACAAGCTCTTCTCTTAAGATATTATTTACAATCTGTGGATTTGCCTTGCCTTTTGTTTCTTTCATAACCTGCCCCACAAGATAGCCTATGGATTTATCCTTCCCATTCTTGAAGTCCTCAACAGACTTTGGGTTTTCCTTTATAATTCTTACTGCGATTTCCCTCAGCTCATCCTCATTGTCCATTTGTTTTAAGCCTTTTTCTTCAACGATCTTCTCAGGGTCTTTGCCTGTATTAAAGATTTCCTCAAAAACCGTCTTTGCAATCGTCCCCGTTATTGTGCCATTATCTATAAGCTTTAAAAGTACAGCCATTTGGTGGGGTTTTATAGGAACATCTTCAATATCTTCCCCTGTTTCTTTTAAAAGTCGCATCATTTCACCCATTACCCAATTGCTGACGGTTTTTGCAGATGAATATTCCATTACGCATTTCTCAAAGAAACCTGCCAAAGCCTTTGATGATGTTATTACATTCGCATCATATTCCGGTATCCCATATTGCGAAATAAACCTTTCTTTCTTATGATAAGGCATCTCCGGCAGGGATTTCTCTATTTCTTCTTTCCATTCATTTGTTATGATAATCGGAACTAAGTCCGGGTCTGGAAAATACCTGTAATCATTAGCTTCTTCTTTTGATCTCATTATCTCGGTTATACCTTTCTGGTCATTCCATCTTCTGGTCTCCTGCGTTATGCTTCCGCCTTCTTCTAAGACTTTTGTCTGCCTTTTGATTTCATATTCAAGGGACCTTTGGACAGCCTTAAATGAATTAAGATTTTTGAGCTCTGTTTTCGTTCCAAACTCCTTAGCACCTACAGGACGCATCGATATATTTGTATCAACCCTTAAAGAGCCCTCCTGCATTTTGCAGTCTGATACCTCGCAATATTCCAATATGCTTTTTAATTTAGTAAGATATTCATATGCCTCCTCAGGAGTCCTTATATCAGGTTCTGAAACAATCTCCGCAAGGGGCACTCCTGTCCTGTTGTAATCAACCAGTGAACCTTCAAGATTTTCATGCATCAATTTTCCGGCATCTTCTTCGATATGAAGCCTTGTCAATCCGATTTTCTTCTTCCCTTCAGATGTTTCTATTTCAACATAGCCATTTTTACATAGGGGAAGGTCATATTGTGAAATTTGATATGCTTTTGGAAGGTCCGGATAGAAATAATTTTTCCTGTCCAATTTGCTGAACTGAGCAATTTCGCAATTTAAGGCAATTCCTGCTTTTACGGCAAATTCTACAACCTTTTTGTTTAATACAGGCAGTGTTCCCGGAAGTCCAAGGCATACAGGACATACATGGGTATTCGGCTCACCGCCGAATTCCGTCGTGCAGCTGCAGAATATCTTGGTTTTTGTAGAGAGCTCTACATGCACTTCAAGACCTATAACCGCTTCATATTTCATTATTCCCTCACCCCTTTTATTACAGGTTTTTCATTGAAATTACGTGATTTTTCAAAAGCATATGCCCCATTTAAGAGTACCCCTTCATCAAAAGGTCTGCTTACAAGTTGCAAGCCAACAGGCATTCCCTTTGAAAGACCGCATGGTACTGACATTCCCGGTAAACCTGCTATATTTACAGGTACTGTATACACATCTGCTAAGTACATTGTCAATGGGTCTTCTACTCTTTCACCTATTTTAAATGCAACTGTCGGCGATGTTGGTCCGGCTATCAAATCGCATTTCTCAAATGCTTTTTCATAATCTTTTCTTATTAATGTCCTTACCTTTAATGCCTTATTGTAATATGCATCATAGTATCCGGAACTTAAGGCATATGTACCTATCATTATCCTTCTTTTTACTTCTCTGCCAAAGCCTTCACTTCTTGAAACCATGTACATATCAATCAAGTCATCGTAATTTGATGCGGCATGTCCATATCTGATGCCGTCATATCTGGCAAGATTTGAACTGGCTTCTGCTGATGCTACTATATAATATGCTGCCAATGCATATTCAAGATGTGGAAGCGAAACCTCAACTATTTCTGCTCCAAGGTTTTTAAATATTTTCATTGAAGATTCTATTGCTTCCTTTATTCCTTCATCAAGACCATGAGAGAAAAATTCCTTAGCATATCCTATCCTCATGCCCTTAATATCTTCCTTTAAAAATTCTTTATAATCTGCTTTCCTTCTCTTATCAACAGATGTAGAATCTTTCGGGTCATGTCCGGCAATCGCATTTAATACAATTGCACAATCCTGAACATCCTTTGTCAAGGGTCCTATCTGGTCAAGGGATGAGGCAAATGCCACAAGCCCATAACGGGATACAAGCCCATATGTTGGTTTCATGCCTACAACACCACAAAGGGATGCAGGCTGCCTTATAGAACCTCCTGTGTCTGAGCCAAGGGCATATGCGGTTTCATCTGCTGCAACAGATGCTGCAGAGCCACCTGACGACCCGCCCGGAACCCTCTCTAAATCCCACGGGTTTTTGGTTATTTTAAATGCGGAATTCTCTGTTGATGAACCCATGGCAAATTCATCCATATTTGCTTTACCAACCATAACAGAGCCGGCTTCTGCCAATTTTTCAACAACCGTTGCATTGTAAGGGGGTACAAAATTCTCCAACATTTTTGAGGCACAGGTTGTTTTTACACCTTCTGTACACATATTATCCTTTATTATTACAGGTATCCCTGTAAGGTCATTTATAATTCCCTGTGCTATTTTTTTATCGGCATCTTCAGCCTGTTTTAATGCATAATCTTCAGTTGTACATATAAGGGCATCTATGTATGGTTCTACGGTTTTTATCCTGTGTAGAAATGCTTTTGTTACCTCTACCGCACTAACCTCCTTCTTTTTTAGAAGGTCATGCAGTTCATGTATCGTAAGTTTATATAATTCCATTTTCTCACTCCTCATTCTATTATCTTAGGAACTTTAAAGCATCCATCTTCTCTATTAGGAGCATTCATTAATATTTTTTCTC
Organism: Aceticella sp. 75b-Ac; assembly: GCF_056032965.2. NCBI lineage: Bacteria > Bacillati > Bacillota > Clostridia > Thermoanaerobacterales > Thermoanaerobacteraceae > Aceticella > Aceticella sp. 75b-Ac. The sequence continues at coordinate 104,966 of NZ_CM190971.1, read as the reverse complement.
TATCCATTGATGGTTTTACTTCATCATCTCTAAATACATTGCTTATCGGTACAATATGCGCTGTCGGTTCAATGTTTTCCGTATTAAGTTCATTTAATTTACAGACATATCCAAGTATACTGTCAAGCTGTGTTGCTAATCTGTCAAGGTCTTTATCTGAAAATTTAAGCCTCGCAAGTTTTGCAACATGCTCAACTTCTTCTCTTGTTATAGCCATATTAACACCTTCCTTTTTATTAACAACTGTATAATATTTATGCATACGATTATATCACTGTTTCAGCATGTTTTCAAATTCCTTTTCATTAATTATTTTAACCCCTAGTTCCTTAGCTTTTTGAAATTTAGAACCCGGTTCTGAGCCTACAACCACATATGAGGTTTTTCTGCTTACAGAACCCGTCACCTTACCGCCCAAGTCTTCAATAAGCTTTTTTGCTTCATCCCTTGTAATTTTAAGGGTTCCTGTCAAAACAAAGGTCTTGCCTTCAAATATATTGCCGGCTTTATTCTCCTGATATTTTTCCATGTTTATCCCGGCTGCTTTCAGCATATCTAATATTTTAAGATTTTGTTTTTCTTCAAAAAAGGCTATAATGCTGTCCGCTATTTTAGGACCAATCTCAGGTATATCTGTTAATTCTTCGAAACTTGCTTTTTTAAGATTGTCCATCGTTTTAAAATGCTCTGCAAGCAATTTTGCCGCTTTACTTCCTACAAGTTTAATTCCAAGCCCGTAAATCAATCTGTTTAAGTCCCTTTTTTTACTTTCTTCAATAGCATTCAAAAGATTCTTTGCCGACTTATCACCCATCCTTTCAAGCTTAACTAAGTCATCATATTTCAAATAATACAGGTCGGCAATATTATGTATAAGATGGTTATCAAGAAGCTGTGCTACAACAGCATCCCCCATGCCATCAATATCCATGGCATCCTTTGATGCAAAATGTATAATACCGCGCCTCACCTGTGCAGGACAATTAAGCCCAATGCATCTCCTTACAGCTTCACCGGGAAGCCTTACTGCAAGTGCACCACATTCCGGACATTTATCAGGCATTGTGAATACCCTTTCTTTACCGGTTCTTTCCTCTTTGACAACCTCAACAACCTCAGGTATTATTTCACCTGCCTTTTGAATTATTACCGTATCACCTATCCGTATATCTTTGTTTTTTATGTAATCCTCATTATGGAGTGTAGCACGGCTAACAACCGTACCTGCTATTTTAACCGGTTCAAATATTGCAGTAGGGGTTAGAGCGCCTGTCCTGCCAACCTGTATTATTATATCTTTAATCTTGGTCTTTTGCTTCTCTGCAGGATATTTGAAGGCAATTGCCCATCTTGGATCTTTTGCGGTAGCCCCTAACAAGTCTCTTTTATCCAATTGATTTACCTTGATAGCAGCACCATCCGTATCAAAAGGAAGGTTTGCCCTTACCGTATTTAAATATTCTATTGCTTTTATAGCTTCGTCTATATTTTTACATTTAATAAGATACGGACTTACCTTAAATCCTTGTTCCTTTAAGAAGTCTAAGGCTTCTATATGTGTTTTTAAATTCACACCTTCTATATACTGCAAATTAAACACGAAAATATCCAAATCTCTTTTTGCTGTTATTTTAGGATCCAACTGTCTCAAAGAACCGGCTGCCGCATTTCTGGTGTTTGCAAATAGACTTTTCCCCTCTTTTAACCTCCTTGCATTGAGTCTTTCAAAGGCTGCCTTCGGCATAAAAACTTCTCCTCTGACTATAAGGTTTAGATTATCCTTAAGCTTTAAAGGAATGGATTTAATAGTCTTTAGATTTGATGTTACATTTTCTCCCACAAATCCGTCACCTCTTGTGGAGCCGACCGTAAAAATCCCTTCTTCGTATATTAATTCTACCGAGAGCCCATCAATTTTCAGCTCAACCACATATTCCACATCACCTACAGCAGACCGTACCCTTCTATCAAAATCTTTAAGTTCAGCAATTGAAAAAGCATTTGCAAGGCTTAACATAGGTACTTTATGTGTAAATGGCTCAAAGAATTTAAGGGGTTCTCCCCCTATTCTCTGTGTGGGTGAATCCGGCGTCTTTAACTCGGGATATTTTTCTTCAAGTTCAATAAGTTCTCTCATCATCATATCATATTCATAATCGGATATCTCCGGACTATCCAATACATAATACCTATAATTGTGATAATTAATCTTGTCTTTTAATTCTTTTATTTTTTCTTCAGGGTTCATGTGATTCCTCCATTATCAGGATATCCTTTTTATTGGGGCATATTTGACAGACAGCCTTTTTAAACCGAGTTTAGGGAAAGCTGCAACTATTTCAAGGTCCTCACCGCTTCCTTCAACTGTTACAACGGTACCCTGCCCCCAAAGCTTATGTTCTATCCTGTCGCCAAGATTAAAATTTTTATTATCATTTTTATTTTTGCTGGCATGTTTTGCATCAATACACGTTACAAAGTTGTTTATATATGATGATATGTGTTGATACACACTCTTTTGAATTCCTCCTTTGTCATATGTCACGACAAGTTCATCAGGTATCTCCTTTAAAAACCTTGAAGATGCATTATACTGCGTCCTCCCATATAAATTCCTCGTCTTGGCATATGTCATATAAAGAAGTTCCTTTGCGCGCGTTATACCTACGTAGCACAGCCTTCTTTCTTCTTCAAGGGCATGTTCATCCATAAAAGAACGGGAACCGGGAAAAATGCCATCCTCCATACCCACCATAAATACAACCGGAAATTCCAAGCCTTTTGCTGAATGCAAGGTCATTAAAACTATACTGTCGCCGATCTCTCCTGCTGTGTCAATATCTGATACAAGGGTTATTCCTGAAAGGAAAGCTTCGAGGGACTTATCTTCCGAGTTTTCTTCAAATTCTTTTGCCGCTAAAATAAACTCATTTATATTTTCGATTCTGCTTTCAGACTCCTTTGTATTATCAGCTTTAAGTTCATCAATATAACCTGTTTTTTCTAAGATGCGGTCTATTACTTCTGTTATTGACAAGAAATTGAGTTCTTTCATCATTTCTTCCATAAATATTTTGAACTCATTTGCTGATTTTTTAGCCTTTGGATTTATATCTGCCTCTGTTATTGCAAAAAACATGCTTGTGTTGTTATTTTGGGCATATTCCTCGAGAACCTTTATCGTAGTATCCCCTATACCTCTTTTGGGAACGTTGATTATGCGCTTTAATGATATGTCATCATATGGATTTACCAAAATTCTCAAATACCCCATAACATCCTTGATCTCTTTTCTGTCATAAAATCTCAATGCTCCGATTAGTTTATAAGGTATGTCATTCATCATTAAAGCCTCTTCAAATATACGTGACTGTGCGTTTGTTCTGTATAAAATGGCAAAATCAGAATATTTCCTGCCTTTTTGCGTTAATTCTTTTATCTGTTCTATAACAAAGGTTACTTCCTCTCTTTCATTGTTCAGTTCACATATGGTAATTTTTTCACCATTCCCATTTTGAGTCCATAATTTTTTCTTTTTCCTTTTTATGTTATTATCAATTACATAATTTGCTGCATCAAGTATCGTCTGAGAAGAACGGTAATTCTGCTCAAGCTTTATCACACATGCATCCGGATAATCCTTCTCGAAATCAAGTATGTTTTTAATGTCTGCACCCCGCCAGCCGTATATACTTTGGTCATCATCGCCAACCACACATAGATTGCGGTATTTTGATGCAAGCATATTGACAAACTTATATTGAGGCGTATTTGTATCTTGATATTCATCCACCATAATATATCTGAATTTATTCTGATAATATTTTAGCACAGATTCATCTTTTTTAAACAATTCAATTGTTTTAATTATAATATCGTCAAAATCCAGTGCATTATTCTTTTTTAATTTATTTTCATATAATTCATAAATATCACATATCTTTTTATTTCTAAAGTCATTGCCACATTCAAGCAAATATCTGTCAGGTGTTATCATCTTATCCTTTGCCGAAGAAATAGCATTCAACATTCCCTTTGGTGTAAACTGCTTATCATTGAGATTTAATTCTTTTATGCAGTCTGTTATAAGGGCTTTTTGGTCTGTAGTATCAAATATGACAAAATTCCTGTCATACCCGATTTTTTCAATATCCCTTCTTAAAATTCTCACACAGGCGGAATGAAATGTCGAAACCCATAAGTCTCCGACATATCCCAATAAGCCTTCTATCCTGTCCTTCATTTCTTTTGCCGCCTTATTTGTAAATGTGATTGCAATAATATTTGCAGGGGATATCTTTTTTTCTTTTATAAGATATGCAATTCTATGTGTAAGCACCCTTGTCTTGCCGCTGCCTGCCCCTGCCAGCAGTAAAAGGGGACCATCTGTCCTTAATACAGCCTCTTTCTGTTTGTCATTAAGTTTATCAAAAATATTCATCAATTTCACTTCCTTATTTATATTGTAGTAGTTCACGCCGGTTTTATCAATAGAAACAGTCTAAATTGATTTATGTCTGATTTTTTTCTTCAAATCTATCCAGTACCATCTTATATCCATTTGCCCCATAATTCAATGCCTTGTTTACCCGGCTTATTGTGGCAGTACTTGCACCTGTCTTTTCAGCTATTTCTAAATATGTCTTTTTATCATTAAGCATCATGGCAACCTGCAGCCTCTGTGCCAATGATTTTACTTCATTTATTGTGGCTATATCTTCAAAAAAACGGTAACATTCATTAATATCTTTTAACATTAAAATCGCTTCAAAAAGCTTGTCCACATGTTCATCTCGGATTCTGGAATCGTACATACTCCTATCCCTCTCTCAAAACGTATTAAATAATCATTTATATTGTACTGAACTTTTAATTATATTTCAATTTTTAATTTCTAAATAAAATCATTTTTTTAATATCCGCAATATAAGGAAGCCTTAATACTTCATTAATTGCAAAATAAACAATAGTCCCGATTATAACAGATAAAAAGATGTTTACCCATAAATTTAGGGTTAAAAACTGACTATATAAAAACAAAACAATTATACCCATAACAGCGGCAGAAATAATTGGTTTAATAAACCAGTTCAGATAATCTATTTTTAATTTTGTCAATTTGATTAAAGCAAACATATTCAAAATCAAAATTAAGGCGTCTGCGAAAATATAACCATAAATATAACCAAAAAGCCTCCATTCAGGTATTGCTACAAAGCAATACATTGCAACTACCGCAATGACAGTCCAGATAACAGAATTCCTCAGTACGACATTCTGCCTTCCAAGTCCATTTAATATACTTGATACAATAGATTCCATATAAGCAAATATACTTCCGGCAGCGATTGCCTTAACAAGCTCAGCAACTCCCGGACTTTTAGGATATAAAAGCATTGATATCTTATCTGGAATTACAAGAAACAATATTATTACAGGAAATGAAATCATCGTTGTATATCCTATTGCCTGATTTATTCTTAAACGTACTGTCTCCCACTGTTTAAGGGCAGCCGCTTCAGATACCGCCGGTAAAATCGTTATTGAAAGGCTCATTGTTATTACTGCCGGCATATATGCAAGGGGGTATGCCATACCAGAAAGCTTGCCATATTCAGAAACTGCTTCCTTATGTGTAAGCCCCGATATAATAAGCCTTTGCGGGATTATAAGGGATTCAAATAAATCCAGTATGTTTACAATCATTTTAGAAAAGGTAATCGGCATAGATGTATAAATGATGCTTTTCCCTATATAAAGACAACTTAAGTTGCCGCCGTTATCTTTTAATTCCTTGTCTATGTATCTTCTTTCACTTCTATAAAAAAATACATACATTAAAAAACTTATAACCTCTCCTATTGCTATGCCGAATATCGCTATTGCTACGGTATATTCAACTTTTATACCTGTATAAATACTAAAGAGATACAGTGTCAGTGATACCCTCACTATCTGCTCAACTATTTCCGATATTGACGCCGGTATCATATTAATAAAACCCTGAAAAAAACCTTTAAATATAGAAGATGAAGAAACAATGATAAGTACTGGTGAATAAATAAGTATTGCAAGGTACGCCCTTGGTTCATGAAGGATGTTTTCTGCAATGTATTTAGCATTAAAAAATAAAACTGCAGATATCAGAAAACCTATTATAAATACGATAATAAAGGACACTTTCATAATATTGAATATGTTTCTTTTATTCCCCTTAGCTCTTTCTTCAGAAATAAACTTTGATATCACAGCAGTAATTCCTGATGTTATGAAGGTAATTGAAACAAAATAAATTGGCAGTGAAATTTGATATATGCCGGTACCTTCCGAACCTAAAAGGTTCGATAAAATTATCCGGAAAACAAAACCTATTCCCCTGTCAACTATATTGGCAATTGTTAAAATAAAAGCACCGCGGACAAATGACCTATTGCGCATATATTACACCTCACAATAAGTTTATTCACGGTACTTAATATATATGATAAAACAGAGAGTTAACGATTATTTAATACTAATTCAGCTTTGATAAGACCTCTTTTGCATATTCTTTAGCCGTAAAAAGTGAATGGTCTCGGTAATTGCCGCATTGTATCTCATTAGTGGCAGGAACATCCTCCTCTTTCGACTCTATAACCTTATTTAGTACCTTCTTCAGCACCTCTTTTATTTCCTCAACTGAAGTGTCACCAAATTTTATCATATAAAAGCCTGTTCTGCATCCCATTGGAGATATGTCTATAATATCATCCATATATTCCCTGAAATACACCGCAAATAAATGCTCCAACGTGTGTAATCCGCCAGTCGGAATCGCGTTAACATTAGGCTGTGTTAACCTGATATCATACTTTGTTATGATATCACCCTTAGGTCCTGTAAGAATACCGGCCTTTCTCACGTATGGCGCTTTAACAGTACGATGGTCAAGACTAAAACTTTCTACTTTTATATCCATGAAAAATCCCTCCTGTTTTTAATAAATTATCAATAACATATGAGTTATTCCTTACATAAATCATAATGAATCACTGTAATTAAATAATTTTTTTAAAATACGTTCATGCTTACATTCTGATTTTACTTCATTTAAAAAATTAATGGCTGTCATGACATGTACTGCCATACCGATTAAGATGCATTTTTCATCAATATTGAATTTGTTACTATGTATAGGTTTATCTATTCCCTTTCCTTTATTTCCACATCCAAGTTTGTAATAGCATCCCGGTACATATTTCGTAAAATATGCAAAATCCTCAACCCCCAGTGTCGGCATAATATTTTTTATATTGGTATCCCTTAGTATGCTTAATGCACTTGATTTTACCAATTCAATCATTTTCTCATCATTTATAAGACAGGGATAGCCTTGAATCCATGAAAATTCAATACTTCCACCCATGGCTTCTGCAATATTTTCGGCAAGGTGTTTTATCTTTGATGCAGTTTCATCCCTTTTTGTTTCATCAAACATTCGAATTATTCCAGACATATCTACCTTATCGGCAATAATATTCCTTGCATTTCCACCTTTAATACTGCCTATTGTTATAACTACGGGCTCAAAAGGATTTATATTTCTGCTTACAACTGTTTGAAGTACATTTATTATATTCCCTGCTATTACTATCGCATCAACGGTTTTGTGAGGCTCAGCCCCATGTCCGCTTTTACCTTTTACTGTGATATCAAACATATCTGACGAGGCATAAGCCTTACCATATGTAATCCCTATTTCCCCTGCGTCAATTCCTGGGTCAACATGCAACCCGATGATCCCATCAACATCAGGATCTTTCAGAACCCCTTCTTCAATCATGGGCAGTGCTCCACCGGTGGTTTCTTCCGCAGGCTGAAATATAAACTTTACATTACCTTTCAGTTCATCTTTCATATTTGAAAGGAGTTTTGCTGTCCCAAGCAGTATGGCAGTATGTACATCATGACCACATGCATGCATTTTACCGGGTATTTTTGATACATAGTCGATATCATTTTCCTCTTGAATAGGAAGCGCATCCATATCAGCTCTTATAGCTATTGTCCTATCACCGTTCCCATTTAACAAGCCAACGACGCCTGTCTTAGCCATTATTTTTACATCAAGACCAATATCCTTTAAATAACTGTATACAAGTTCGGATGTCTTTGTTTCCTCAAAACCCAGTTCAGGGTACATGTGAATTTTGCGTCTTAAATTTATTATTTCATCTTCGATTTTTTTCGCTTCTGATAAAATATTTAGCATACTTATCCCCCACTTTAATAGTTTTCTATATCAATTGTGTTTATAGATGTAAATTTTTCACCCATCAATACTTCAGCGGCTTTAATAAAGTTGTTTTTATCCCCGCTTACAAAAAATTGTATATTACCTTTTGCCTGAGGATTTAACAAATCGTATTTTTTTAAATAATCTTTAGCATCAAAAGAAAGCTTAATTGCAGGGTCAATCAATTTTATATTTTCCCCAACAATTTTCTTTATTGTTTCAGATATTATGGGATAATGGGTACATCCCAGCACAAGGGTATCTATATTTTTATATTTAAAACCGCTTAAATATTCATATGCTGATTCATATGCCTCATCACTATTCGCAAGACCTCTTTCAATAAGAGGTACAAAATCCGGACAGGCAGCAGAATAAACCTCTATACCTTCATTGATGGCTTTTATATTTTTATCATAGCTTAAGCTTTCAATTGTTCTCTTAGTTGCAATAACCCCTATTTTTTTGTTTTTTGTAAACAGAGCAGCACTTTTTGCCCCTGCTTGAAGCACATCAAAAAGCACTGCATCATATTCCTTTTTATCTATTGTTGCACAGGTTGTGTTGCAGGCTATTACCACAGCCTTTGCATTTTTTTCTTTCATAAAATTTATGATTTGCCCAGCAAATCTTTTTATCTCCTCTTTGCTTCTATCACCATAAGGCACCCTTTTAGTATCCCCAAAATAAATATAATCCTCTCCGGGTAATATTTCAACAAGCCTTCTTAATACCGTCAGTCCACCGACACCTGAGTCAAATACTCCTATGGGTCTTAAGTCCATCTCACCACATCCTATGATTTATAATATCTATTATATCATATCACAAATTTCTATAGTATAAAAAATAAAGAGCTTTTTGTTTTATAAAAAGTGTGTCAAAAAGAGATTGGATTATTGTCAAAACCAGAGCAAAACAAAATTATCAAACAGCTAAAAGAGGAAGAAGGCTTCTCAATTCGGCAAATTGAAAGAGCAACTGGAATTTTTAGAGGTATTATAGCAAGATGTTGACAATTAAGGTATGTCCCCTTTTGACTCATCTGGAAAGGGACTGCAAAAGCGGGCAATACCATTTTTTCAAAATATCACAAGTAATGATGGTGAGCCTCTACTGCAATCTTATATATTCTAACACCTGATGGTCTTATCGAATATGATAATGTATCAATAAAACTAATAATTATTGTAAAAAAAGAAACAACCATGAGGTTTTTTATGTCTACCATTTATTCACATCTATTCAACAAATTTACGAACAACCGGCGGAATAAAAAATCCAAAACCGCCAGGATACAAACATACAAATTTCAATGTAAGATGGTTAAAATCATGGACGGCAAAATAAGATTATCTGTACCCAGACAGCAGAAAAAATACTTATAGGAGTGCGAAGTGCGCCAATTTATTAGCGGTGTAGTTCACTCATACATATTATATTTCATAAAATTTTTTCAATGTTTTTATTTGTTTATAAGCTGTGATATAATCGATAATACTGGAGGGTGCATAAGATGATACAAAAAGAACACAATAGATGGATTATACTTTCAGCAGTAGTAATTGGAAGTATTATGGGACCTATTGATTGTAGTGTAGTCAATATTGCAATGCCCGCTTTTACAAAAATATTTAACACTAACATAACAACAGTAAGCTGGGTATCAATGATATATCTTTTGATAGTAAGCAGTCTTATGATGACTTTTGGACGACTAGGAGATATGGTTGGCTACAAGAAATTATATCAATCGGGACTTTTAACATTTTCAATAGCATCTGCTATTTTAACTTTATCAGCAAATATATATATACTTATATTTTTAAGAGCCTTTCAGGCTGTTGGTGCAGCAATGCTGATGTCTATGTCGTCAGCAATAATAACTTCCATTTTCCCTGCTTCAGAAAGAGGAAAAGCTCTTGGCATCAATGCAATGTCTATATCTATAGGTCTTGCTATTGGCCCTACTTTAGGCGGATTTCTTTTGACTTATCTTGGTTGGAAATCAATTTTTTATATAAATATTCCAATAGGTATTGCCGGCTATATTTGGGCACATATTGTAATACCAAATAATACTGGTGTTAAAGAAAAATTTGATATTTTAGGATCAATATTCGGATTTATTTTTTTATCCACTCTGCTTCTATATATATCAGAAGGCGGCGAATGGGGCTGGACCTCTTCCATAAGTAATATAACTCTTGCTATTTATATAATATCATTTATAATATTTATAACAGTTGAAAAAATGGTAAGTTTTCCAATGCTCGATTTTACTCTTTTTAAAATACGTTCTTTTACCTTTGGTAATATAAGCACTTTTTTAAATTTCATGGCTCAATATACAATGACTTTTTTAACACCTTTTTTACTACAGCACATAGGTTATAGTACAGAAAAAATGGGTATTATTATGACGGCTTTCCCTTTAGTCATGTTTATAGTTGCTCCTATTAGCGGAATATTATCTGACAAATATGGTGCTCAGATTTTATCAACAATAGGTGCATTGATATCTGCACTTGCTCTTTTTCTGATGTCTACATTAAATTTTAGATCAACTATGTTTGATGTAATGATACGTCTTTCGATTTTTGGAATAGGAAATGCTATTTTCCAGACCCCAAACAACAGTGCAATAATGGGTAGCGTACCAAAAAGCAGATTAGGAATATCTTCAGCTTTTTTGGCTACAATGAGAAATATTGGTATGGTTATGGGAATCGCTTCTGGTACTGCAATATTTACTAACATGCTTAAATTTTATAAGTCTATAAATTATCCCGCAAACAATGCATTTTTAACTGCACTAAAAGATGCTTATATAGCTGCAGGAATTTTCTCACTAATATGCGCTGTAACTTCTCTTGTCAGGGACAATATTAAAATAACCAATAATAGAAAGGAATGATTTTATGGAGCAAACTTTGGCTATTGTAAAACCTGACGGGGTTAAAAGAGGACTAATCAGTGATATATTAAAGCGATATGAAAATAAGGGTTTAAGATTAAAAGCTACCAAAATTGAAGATGCACTTCCCGGAACAATAAGGGGTGATTTTGCCAGTGATACTACATATAATATTATACATGGTTCTAACAGTGTAGAATCTGCAAAAAGAGAAATCTTATTATGTTTCCCTAAACTCAAATGAATATTTTTCTGGACATTGCATAAACTCTAATAGAATAAACTCTATTGGAGATAAATATATGCCTAAAATAACTGTACATAGCAAAGCAAACCAATATGGAATAATATATGGAAAAATGTATATGACTTTGTTATTGATTTTAATATGTATGTTATGACTTTATTGGTCTGTTATTGCTATTTTTAATCTCATTAACCATTTTTGAACCGTTTTTGGGCAGACCTCCCCCCTTCTTGAACTGCAACTTGCTCATGTTTTTGTGTTTTTGCCGTTTGTTATTTTAACATCTTGTAATGCTACTCTTTTTAATAATTCAATTGCTTTTTTTAATATCTTCAAAAACATTATTATAAAACATACGATTGTAAGTTTAAATAAATGCATCCTAAAAATTTACTACATCATTTATAAAATTTTTAAAAATAAAGGATTTTTAAGATTTATGTCGAAATAATTTATGTAAATTCAATATCATAAAGATGGAGGAAGTTTTTATGTTAATATTAAAGCAGAAAACAGCTAAGGCATTAATAGGGTTTATGCTTTGTTTTGCTATTCTTTTAATGCCAATATTAGGTTTGGCAAAACCTACATATAAAGCAATATTTACAATAGGTTCAACTAATTATACAGTAGGCGGCACAACTAAAACAATGGATACGACTGCATATGAAACAAATGGTCGTACGTTAGTACCTGCAAGATACCTTGCGGAAGCATTAAATGCTGAGTCTTATTATGATGAACAGACACAGGTTGTAACATTTATTAAAGACGATACAACGATACAGTTCACACTTGGCAGCAAACAAATGTCCCTAATAAGGAATGGCGCCGAAGTAACAACAACAATGGAAACACCTGCAACAAGTTTAGATGCTTCAGGTAATGATGTTGGAAGAACATTCGTACCTGCAAGATATGTAGCAGAACCATTTGGTTACAAAGTAGATTATAATGAGGCAAATCAAGAGGTACTGGTTTATTACCCAGATACACCAGAAACAACGCCACAACCGGCACCGCAGCCGACGCCGCAGCCGGTACCACAGCCAACACCACAGCCGACACCGCAGCCAACACCACAGCCGATGCTACAGATACAAACAATAGGTAAAGACTTTGTCTGGAAATATAATAATAAAACCTATTGTTGTCATATAGAAGTACCTTCAGATCTTTTAAAATATGATAGGAATATAACAGAAATAATAAATAAATTTTATAGTAGCAATGGTGTAGAACAATCCCAACAGTTATCAAATATGCCTGATGAAATTAAAACCTTAGTTCTCTCTTACTCTGAATCAGCACATGGTAACCTTACATCATGGGTTAGCGAAGAATACAACTATACTTATATCAGTTATCTTTCAAAATATTTATTAAAGCAGGCACAATCAGACGGTTATGATAATTTTCATACTGCGGAGTTTGTGCAAAGCTTTGTGGGAGGTGCTATTCCATATAAAATTACAGAAACACCTCAATTACCAGCACAAACCTTGGTTGATGGCGGAGATTGTAAAGATAAATCAATTCTCTTAGCATCTATCTTGAAGAATATGAATTATAAAGTAGCTTTATTAAAGTTTGATCCGTTGTCAGGACAACAATATGGTCATATGGCAGTAGGAATCGTTCTTAATGATAATGATATTCCATATAGCTTAGGTTATGCACCTTATTATTATGAGTATAACGGAGAAAAGTATTATTTTATGGAAACCACAACACCTGGTTGGTCATTAGGGCAAATAAGCAATGAAAAGTTAGAAGAAAGAGCACATGTTTATCCCGTAAATTAACTTAGTTATATGATGAAACAAATTGACAGCTTAGTAAAAACGACAAAAACTTTGTAAATATAGTAAGGAAGCAGTACATTTGAAACCAATAACAGCATCAGCGCCGTTTTTTTGGCTTCTTTAGCAACTGATACAGCAGCTTTAAGAGATGTAGGGTCAGCTATTATACGTGCTTATTGATACTTACTAATTGTAATATTTCAAATTTTTTGCCTGGATAAGCGTCAAGCGTAATGACAGGGATACACGTTGTATTTAAAGCTTTAATGTTTTCTTTTAATTTACCAAATATAAAGACGTCTTCCTGATTTTTTATTTAATTATTGCATAAAGAAATCTAACACGAGTCAAAAGGGGACGTACCTTAATTGTCAACATCTTGCTATAATACCTTTAGAAATTCCAGTTGCTCTTTCAATTTGCCGAATTGAAAAGCCTCCTTCCTCTTTTAGCTGTTTGATAATTTTGTTTTGCTCTGGTTTTGGCAATAATCCAATCTCTTTTGGTTCCTTGCCATCTTGTCTCAACCCAGTATTTACATGTTCATATACATCTTTTTTTACGTGGTATTTCTCCTCTATTACGGTACAAAGCGCTTTTCACATAAAGACTTATAAAGGCGGCTTCAGCCGCCTTTTAACTTTTTAAGCCCTTCTAAACAATACCCAAGGCTAAACCATTGACAGTAACTGCATATCTTTTCCATTTTTTCTTCAGTCATTTTCTCTTTAATTCTATTTGTGACTTCCCTATAGCTCAATATCTCCCCTGACCTTATATCTAAAACTTCTAAAACTGCCCTATCTTTTCCTTTTACACTTCCTGGATACTCTTCCTCTGTACATTCTCCATTTACATTATTTGGACAAGCGCAACAGATTTTATCCACACTATCCACAACTTTTATCAACATATCCTGTTCATTATTTAATTGTTTAATGATTTTAACCATATTTAAAATAAATTTTTCATCATATCCGAGTCCCATAAAGCCCAACATACACAATAAATGATGTCCTCTTATTTTCATCTCAATTTCTCCTTTGCACAATGGAAATTCATATAGACTTAAAGAAACGTAGGAATGGATAAAGAGTCAGAATATTGCTTGATTTTTCATACACTTAGTAGAGGAAAATTCGATTGAAATTTGGTGCATCTTTCACTTGACAAATGCAACTAAATAAAAGTGCATAGAATAAATTCTTAAAGCTTGCTCTTATTAAATACTATTCATAACCTAAGGCATCTTCTTTCCAATATTATATCAAAGTGTGACAAATAAGGAACGTCCCCATTTGTCACACTATACCGATGTCCTTTCTGTAATACATTCCTTTGAAGTTTATCTTTTTAAGTTCATCATATGCTTTTTCCCTTGCTTCATCATATGAATTTCCAAGTGCTGTCAGTGCAAGTACTCTTCCACCTGACGTTACAATTTTGCCGTCTTTTAAGGTTGTTCCTGCATGGTATGCAAATATGCCCTTCAGTTCACCAAAGCCAGTTATCTCAAAACCTGTTTCATAATTACCCGGATAGCCCTGTGATGCTGCAACAACGCATACCGCTTTTTTATCTTCCCATTCGATTTTTATTTTATCAAGTTTTCCATCTATTATTGCCTCCATTATGTCAACAATGTCGGTTTTTAGAAGGGGCAATATAACCTGCGTTTCAGGGTCTCCAAACCTTGCATTGAATTCAAGAACTTTGGGTCCTTCCCTTGTAAGCATCAGACCCGCATATAGAACACCTTTGTATACAATCCCTTCTTTTCTAAGGGAATTAATTACTGGTTTTAATATCTTCTCCATAACTTCAATCTGCAATTTCTCATCGAAATATGGATTTGGTGCTACATTTCCCATTCCACCCGTATTAGGTCCTTTATCGCCTTCATAAATCTTTTTATAATCCATAGCTGAAATCATCGGTACAATTGTTTCTCCATCAGTAAATGCAAGAACAGATACTTCCTTGCCGAAAAGCATCTCCTCAATAATAATGGTATCTCCTGATGTGCCGAATATTTTTTCCTTCATCATAAGGTCAATGGCTTCTTTTGCCTCTGTAAAACTTTTTACAAGAAATACTCCTTTCCCTTGCGCAAGCCCGTCCGCTTTTACCGCAACCGGATACCATATTTCCTTTAAAAATTTAAGTGCCTCTTCATATTTGTTAAATGCTTTGTATCTGCCTGTAGGAATATTATATTTCTGTAATAACCACTTTGAAAAATTTTTGCTTCCTTCAATTGCAGCTGCGGCACTTCGCGGTCCGAATATTTTTAAACCCGCATTTTCAAATTCATCAACAATACCTTGTATTAAAGGTACTTCTGGTCCCACCACCGTTATATCTATACCGTTCTTTAAGGCAAATCTTTTTAATTCATCGATGTTACTGACATTTATATCAATACAATCGGCAAGTTGAGAAATACCGGCATTACCCGGTGCACAATAGATCTTGTCTACCTTCGGGCTTTGTGATAATTTATGGACGATAGCATGTTCCCTGCCTCCGCCTCCGACAACCAATATTTTCATGCTTAACACCCCCATTAATGTTTAAAATGTCTTATCCCCGTAAATACCATTGATATATTACTTTTATCTGCTTCTTCAATGGAATCC
This sequence comes from Aceticella sp. 75b-Ac, assembly GCF_056032965.2. Taxonomy (NCBI): domain Bacteria; kingdom Bacillati; phylum Bacillota; class Clostridia; order Thermoanaerobacterales; family Thermoanaerobacteraceae; genus Aceticella; species Aceticella sp. 75b-Ac. Next base: position 89,083 of record NZ_CM190971.1, on the reverse strand, counting down.
TTGTCCTTAATTGAACCACCGGGCTGTATAATTGCCGTAATTCCCGCTTCTTTAGCTGTTTTAACAACATCTGAAAATGGAAAAAATCCATCTGATGCAAGAACACTTCCATTTGCCTTATCACCGGCATGTTTAATAGCTTGTTTCGTAGGCCATATCCTGTTAACCTGCCCTGCACCGATGCCAACAGTTGCGCCGTCTTTTGCAAGGACGATTGCATTTGATTTAACATGTTTTACCACTTTCCATGCAAACCTTAGGTCTTTCATTTCTTTTTCAACAGGGGATTTCTTTGTAACTACTTTTAACTCATCTTCCTTTAAGTCTATTTCGTCCTTTTCCTGTACTAAAAGTCCGCCTTCAACCTTCTTTATATCATATTCATTCACATATCCTTCTTTAAGCTTTAATATCCTTAGATTTTTCTTTTTCTTAAGTACCTCCAATGCTTCACTTTCAAAATCAGGTGCAATAACAATTTCAAGAAAAATCTTTATTAATTCTTCCGCAGTCTTAACATCGACCGTCCTGTTTAATGCAACAATACCGCCGAATATCGATACAGGATCGCATTCATATGCCTTGATATATGCATCATAAATATTTTCAGCAACCGCAACACCGCATGGATTGGTATGTTTTAATGCAACCACCGCTGCTTCTCTGAATTCTTTTAAAAGCTCAATAGCTGCATTTGCATCATTAATATTATTAAAGGAAAGCTCCTTGCCTTGAAGCTTAATACATTCTGATATGCCATATGATTTTAAGCTGTTTTTGTAAAATGCCGCTTTTTGATGAGGATTTTCACCATACCTCATGTCCTGTTCTTTTTCATATGCAAATGTCATTACATCAGGGAATTGTTCACCTGCTATCCCTGTTAAGTAATTGTATATAAGAGAATCATAAAGAGCTGTATGTCCAAATGCCTTTGCCGCAAGATAAAACCTTGTTTCTTCTTTTGTATTGCCGTATTCCTTTATTTCTTCTATAACCCTGTCATAGTCTTCGGGATCAACAATAATCGTAACATACTTGTTGTTTTTGGCTGCCGCTCTTATCATAGAAGGTCCGCCTATATCTATGTTTTCAATTGCTTCTTCAAGTGACACATTTTCTTTAAGAATGGTTTCCTTGAAAGGATATAAATTAACTACAACAATATCAATAGGTCTTATATCATGTTCTTTTAATGCCTTTGAATGTTCTTCATTATCACGTACTGCAAGAAGGCCTCCATGAATCTTGGGATGCAGTGTTTTTACTCTTCCCTCCATGATTTCGGGAAAGCCTGTAACATCTGATACTTTTATGACATTCAAGCCATTTTCTTTAAGAATCTTATATGTACCACCGGTCGATACTATTTCATATCCAAGCAGATTAAGATTTTTAGCAAAGCTTAGTATACCATCTTTTTTAGAAACGCTGATGAGTGCTCTCTTTCCCATATGATTACCTGGTTCAAAAAAGTTTACAATACATAACAATAATCAATTTTTGTAAACCCGACCTCCCCATGACCAGGCTTTACACCTCCTTGAAAAATTTTTACTGGGGCGACAGGGAGACCTTAGTCCCGGGAGTCCCACCCGGACGGGAGAACGGTGCTTTACGGGCGCAACTTGCGTTGACCGTTAAGCGAGGCTGCTGCTCTGCCTCCCGCGATCTGTTAAATTCGACCTGCCGGTTGTTTCCGTACTCCAGCTAAACGGGGTCACCTACTTGATAAAGCAAGCTGTTTCAAGTCATGCCAGACGGATTGAAACGATTCCTGTTTAAAACGGGTCAGACCATTGTAAGTAAGAATCTTTCCGTCCAGTTTCTTGAAGAGCTGCTTCACCTTTCGGGTCATCCCTCTTCCTTCCCCAGGCAAGGAATTTGCCTTTTGATTCAGCTTCTCTTTAAAAACTTGAATTTTCTGCTTTAATTCATTGGTAATACGCTCTTTGAAACCTATTGCACGACGGGCTATTACCAATGCTGCGGCATGGTGTATTATTATGCCATACTTCTGCATGTACTTCCAGTAACCTATGGTTGACGTGTGTGCCGGCCAAACCTGCTTTATACCTACTCCTTCCTTGAAAGCCCTGCGTATGACAGCTTCGACCATCTTCTTAAAAGGGAAATTGGCTGCCATGCGGTTGAATTTTTTGTTGGTATCCAGGCGGTCTTTCCCGAACTCCAGCTTTTCTTGGGCTATGGGTTTACGTAAAGCTTTGGCGATGTCTACTACTACCTTGGCTAACACACCGACTAAGTACGTACGTCGGAAACCACGGCTTTCTGCCAGTTCAGGTATCTTGATATAAAGAAAACCATTTGGATGCACTGTTACCTGAAACTCTCCAGCAAACTTGTGCAGTGCTTTTGGGTATGGTACGTTAAAATTCTTTGTCCATGGTTCTGGTTGACCGGTATAACCGACATTGGCAAGTGCTATACCGTCAGGATTGGTATCCATACCTAAATATCCATAGTCGGGATTGGTTGCTAAATCAGGTGGTGTTAAGACGAAACTGATATGTACCCTGTACTTAGCATCCTTGCCTTTGATAAGTTCCACAGTATAAGGTGCGCCGGATAAAAGTAACTCATACACCTTTGAACGGTATTTATCCGGCAACCAGAGCCTTCCTTCTACACGGGGCGCTCTGGTCATTATGGGTCTGCCTTTAATATCCGTACCTTTTTGCTTAGACAGATGAGAAATGGTCACTGATAAGAAGAATTCTCTGTGGGATAAGTTTATCTTGATGTTCGGGTTGCCGCCTTTGGTCTTGTCACCACGGGAATATAACCTATCTTGACGTGCCTTACGCCATTCTTCTATCGAAACCTTGCCTTTGCAAACTTTCTTCCACAAAGAACGACCACCGAAAACTACTGTTGGTATGGTGCTGTTGTCCTGATGAGAGAGCAACACAGATAGTTTGTCAGATAATTTTTTCACTCTGGCTCTGCGACCATGTACGGTATGCTTGAATTTCCCGATTTTTGCCGAGTCATTTTTCTTAATGGCTTCGTCTAAGGTTTTTTCTGCCTGTCTGAGTTTTTTCTTTGCACGGGCTAATTTTGTTTTTGTTTCTTCTATTTCCAGCTTTAAAAGCTCTTTTTGGGATTCGGTTATAGCTTTAGCCTTCAGTATGGCGTCATCACAGCATCGTGAATTTAAGCCAAATACCTGCTGACCTTCTTTTTTTAGTTCTTCCCGTGATTTATCTTCTTGCAGCCGGTTGAATGCCCAGCGCATGCAGGAGCAGAACAATCTCATCTCGGTGTTCAGCGGGTCCTCCATCCCACGGCTCCACTTTTTTAAGCGAAAGGCAGGATAGACCTCCGGGAAAAATTCGCCGCAGACGGTACAGCTTATTTCACCGCTGTTCTTTTTCCCTTTCTTCATCTGACTTCACCTCCGTTATAAGTTCTCGGAAACCCTGCCTTATCTTCTTACCGCCTCTGGCGCCGTACAGCTTAGCTGAAAAAGAAATAACTATCGCCAACAAGTCCCTGACCAACTCGGATTGTGTGTCTTCCGAATCTTTCTCAGCTGTGGCAATTATCTCTACCCCGCAGTAGTGCAAGTGCCGTTCAATGTACAAATACCAAATCTGGCAAGCCGGTCGGGATATTCGATAATGAGCTTCTTATACTCACCACGCTCAGCCAGCTTAAGTACATTCGTCAATCCGCGGCGCTTCTGATTTAAGCCACTGGCTACGTCGGTGAACTCGGCAACGACACGGTAATTTGACTCGATCGCATATTGCCTCAGCCTTTCCAGTTGCCTGTTTAAATTGCCGGCATCCGCCTGCTTTTTGGTGGACACCCGAGCATACAGAACGACGTCTTCCTGCCCGGTGTTTAGCTGTCCAGACTGCAAGAGCCTGTTGAGTTCGTCTATGGAGTACCGGCGCTGACCACTAGGCAAACGGATGGGCTTGATTAAACCCTGCTTTTCTTAAGATGCAAGCTGTTAGGATGAACGCCTAGTTTCTTTGCTGCTTTGCTTATAGTTAATAATTCCATATATTTGTTATATTATATTTATTATATTTTGTCAAGGTTTGTCGGAAATAAGGCAGCTGTTACTTACCTCCTGTTTATTTGGACTGATTTATATGGACTTTGCGCCCTTCTACTTTTAACCTCCCTTCTGCAAATAATTTTACCGCATATGGCAGAAGTCTATGTTCAACTTCCAAGACTTTTTCAGCAATAGTCTCGGGGGTGTCATCCTCTTCTACCTTTACCACTTCTTGAAGTATAATAGGTCCTGTGTCTGCACCCGCATCAACAAAATGCACCGTACAACCTGTATATTTTACACCATATTCATAAACAGCTTTATGAACCTTTTCGCCATAATATCCTTTACCGCAAAAGGAGGGTATTAAGGAGGGATGTATGTTTATGATTTTGTTTTGAAATTTATTGATTATTTCTTCGTTTAATATTGTAATAAATCCGGCGAGAATTATACCGTCAGGGTTTATCTCTTCAATAATTCTCAATAATTCTCTATAAAATCTATCCTTTAAATCCTTTTTGGAGAGGCAATATGTCGGTATGCCATGGATTTTTGCTCTTTTTAGAGCATATGCACCCTCTTTATCGCTTATGACGGCAGCTATTTTTGCAGGAATAGAACCTTCCTCAACACTATCTATTATAGACTGCAAATCAGTCCCATTCCCTGACGCAAGTATAACCAATCTCATATTATCACACCTTTGTTGCCTTTTGTTATTTCTCCTATGATATATGAGGTATCACCCGCTTTTTTAAATCTGTCAATTGCTTCTTGAGCATCCTCAGGTGCCAACACAAGCACCATCCCTATACCCATATTAAAGGTCCTGTACATTTCTGTATCCTCAATATCACCCATTTTCTGAAGAAATTTGAAGATTTCTGGTATTTCCCATGAATCTTTTTTTATTTTCGCAGATATCCCTTCTTTGAAAATTCTTGGAATATTTTCAAGAAAACCTCCCCCTGTTATATGGGCAATTCCTTTTATACTTAGCCCCTTTAACGCTTTAATTGAATTTACGTAAATTCTTGTAGGTGTTAAAAGTACATCACCCAGTGTTGTACCAAGTTCAGCTACATAATCATCTACAGACATTTTATTTTTATCAAACAATACCTTTCTAACAAGTGAATAACCATTTGAATGTATACCCGATGATTTAAGCCCCAGTAATACATCTCCCTCTTTTATACCTTCTCCGGTTATTATTGCGTCCTTTTCCACAATACCTACCGCAAATCCTGCAAGGTCATATTCACCATCATTATACATACCGGGAAGCTCTGCCGTTTCACCACCAATCAAAGCACACCCTGCTTGACGGCAACCCTCTGTTATACCTCTGACAACCTCCACGCCAACCTCGCTTATTAATTTGCCTGTCGCAAAATAATCGAGAAAGAATAGGGGTTCTGCTCCGCTGACCACTATATCATTTACACACATTGCAACAAGGTCTATACCTATTGTGTCATGTTTATTCATCATAAATGCAATTTTTAGCTTTGTTCCAACGCCATCTGTTCCTGATACCAGCACAGGTTTTTTATAATTTTTTATCTCCATCAATGCCCCAAATCCGCCTATGCCATTTAAAACCCCTTCTCTTATGGTTGTTTTTGCTAAAGGCTTTATCATTTCTATAAATTTATTTCCTTCATCTATATTAACACCGGAATCCTTGTACTTCATAAAAACACTCCTTATTTTTTTTCAAATAAATATTTGCTTCTTCCGTCAAATACCTCCATCGGGTATTTGCCATCAAAACATCCGGTACAAGCAGTATTTAGCCCGACACTTTCTTTAAGTCCTTCTATGCTTAAAAAGCTTAAACTGTCCGCCCCAATAAGGTCTTTAATCTCCTCTACAGACATTGTTGCAGCAACAAGTTCCTTCTTAGTTGGAGTATCAATGCCAAAATAACAGGAATATTTTACAGGCGGTGAGCTTATCCTTACATGTACTTCTTTTGCTCCGCCTTCCTTTAAAAGCTCAACAAGCCTTTTCATGGTGGTTCCCCTTACTATCGAATCATCTATCAATATTATTTTCTTGCCCTTCACAAGCTCCTTTAAAACATTTAATTTTATTCTTACGCTAATTTCCCTATCGGTCTGCTCTGGACAAATAAAAGTTCTGCCAATATATTTATTTTTTATAAGCCCTTCGCCAACAGGAATACATGATTCAAACGAATATCCCCTTGATGCAGGTATTCCTGAATCCGGCACCGGCACGACAAGGTCAGCATTAACCGGACTTTCCTTTGCAAGATGTCTTCCCATCTCATATCTAACCCTATATACGTTTTTTCCGTCTAATATGCTGTCAGGTCTTGCAAAATAAATATACTCAAAAATACAGGGCATCTTTTTTTCATCTGTCTCAATCTTAACAGAACGTAAACCTTCATCATCAATAATGACAATCTCTCCAGCTTCCACATCCCTGATAAGCTCTGCTCCAATTACATCCAGTCCGCAGGATTCTGATGATATATAATAAGTATCATCTTTTTTCCCGATACACAATGGTCTTATTCCATTTACATCCCTTATACCTATTAATTTGCCCTCAATCAAAATTGCCAATGCATATGAACCTTTAATCTTGCCTATCGTAATTTTTAATGCTTCAATAAGACCTTTGCTGTAGTATTTTGCAATGAGATGAAGAATGATTTCACTGTCAGATGTTGTCTGTAGTATTCGCCCCTCATTTTCAAGCTCCTGCCTAAGCTCCAAAGCATTTATAAGATTTCCGTTGTGTGCAAGGGCCATATACCCATTATGGAAATTCGCAACAAAAGGCTGTACATTACGAGCCTCATTATTGCCTGTAGTAGAATACCTGACATGCCCTATGCCTACCTTGCCTTCAAGTACCGATAAATTTTCTTTCGTAAATACATCTGTTAGAAGCCCCATGCCTTTTACATAATTGACATATGACCCCTGCAGTACGGCAATTCCTGCACTTTCCTGCCCTCTGTGCTGCAGTGCCTGAAGTCCGTAATAAATATGTTTTTGAATATTAGTGTTTAAACTATATGCACCAAAAACACCGCATTCTTCTTTTAATTTTATCATATTAAGCATTTTATTTACCTCGCCAGTATTATTCTTATTTTTCAAGCCTGTTAAGTATTTCAATATAAGCATCCTCAACATTACCAAGGTCTCTTCTGAATCTATCTTTATCAAGTTTTTTCATTGTTTGGCTGTCCCAAAGCCTGCATGTATCAGGAGATATTTCATCGGCAAGAATAACACAATTTCCTGTTATTCCAAATTCCAATTTAAAATCTGCAAGAATTATATTTTTTGATAATAAATATTTTGAAAGAATTTCATTGATTTTAAAAGAATATTCCTTTACTTTTTCGATTTCCTCTTTTGTAGCCAACCCCATTGCCTCAATATGGTATTCATTTATCATCGGGTCTCCCAGCCTATCATTTTTATAGCAGAACTCTAATACGGTTGTCTTTAATTTATCACCCTCCGGAATACCCAGCCGCTTTGAAAGACTGCCTGCCGCATAATTTCTAACAATAACCTCAATCGGTAGTATCTTCACTTTTTTTACAAGCATTTCCCTATCACTTAAATTTTTAATAAAATGTGTAGGTATACCTTCCTTTTCCAGCAGTTCAAATAATATTGTTGAAATCTTATTATTTAGTATCCCTTTTTGTTGAATAATGCCTTTTTTAACACCGTTAAATGCTGTTGCATCATCTTTGTATTCAACAATATATGAGTTTTCATCATCTGTTTTATATACTTTTTTAGCCTTACCTTCATACAACATTTCTAATTTTTCCATAATAACAAATCATCCCTTCAAATTTAAGATAATACTTCATCAGCCATCCTTTTTCTGTAATTAACAAGAAGTTCTTTTATATATGGATATTTTAATGTCAAAATATGACATGCCAATAATGCGGCATTTTCTGCCCCGTCAATGGCAACAGTTGCAACAGGTATACCCTTGGGCATCTGTACTATAGAAAGAAGTGAATCAATCCCATCAAGTGTTGATGATTTTATTGGAAGACCTATAACAGGAAGTATTGTATATGATGCTATAACTCCCGGAAGATGTGCCGCCTTACCGGCACCTGCTATTATTAAATCATATACCTTATCGGCATTCTGAGCAAATTGCTGTGTTTCAACAGGTGTTCTGTGTGCAGATAATACTTTTAAATCATAATCAACGTTAAATTCATTAAGTATTTTTTCACATCCTTCTATGATTTGCAAATCGGATTTGCTGCCGACAATAATGGCAATTTTTGGTCTCGACAATATCATAACCCCCTTTTTTAAAACCCCGATTAATTTGTATAATCGGGGTTTATATTTTAACCTGCTAATGTTGCAAACCTTAAAATAAATAGCAGAGCAAGTATATATACTATCGGATGAACCTCTTTTGCTCTTCCAGATGCAATTTTAACAATTGGATATGCAATAAGCCCCGCGGCTATTCCGTTTGCTATACTGAAGGTAAACGGCATTAACGCAATTGCGAGAAAAGATGGAAGTGCTTCGGTAAAATCATCAAAATTTATATTTTTTATGGTACCCATCATTAAAGCACCGACTATTATAAGTGCTGGTGCAGTAGCCTCAGAAGGAACCAATAAGGCAATCGGTGAAAAAAACAATGCAAAAATAAACATTATTGCTGTCATTAAGGCAGTAAGCCCTGTCCTGCCGCCTTCTGCAATACCTGCCGCACTTTCTACATATGTTGTAACAGTTGACGTACCTAATAAAGCACCTACGGATGTTGCAATTGCATCTGATAAAAGACCTTTTTTCATATTGGGCATTTTTCCATTTTTATCAAGCATCCCTGCTTTTGAACCTGTTCCAATAAATGTACCTATTGTATCAAACATGTCAACAAAGGTAAATGTCAATACCACATAAAGAAAGCTTGTTATCAATGCAATCGGTGCAATATGTTTACCTATGCCTAAAAGCCCGGCAAAATCAAGCTTCAAAAAAGTAGGTGCAAGACTTGGAGGCATTTTTATCAAGGTAAAATCAGCGGGTATTTTTGTTACCCCCATAAAAATTCCCAAAATGCTTGTAAGAAGTATTCCTATCAATATTGAACCTTTTATTCTCCTTGACATTAAAATTGCAGTTATAAATAAACCGATTACCGCTAATAGCGGACCGGGCTTTGATAGCTCTCCAAAACCTATATATGTTGCTTTATTTGCAATTATTATGCCTGCATTTTTAAATCCTATAAGTGCTATAAACAAGCCTATACCACTGCTTACTGCATATTTCAACGACATAGGGATTGCATCAATAATCATTTCTCTTATACCGGAAATAGTTATTAAAATAAATATTATACCGGAAATAAAAACAGCTGCCAAGGCTTCTTCCCATGTATAACCCATTGTTAAAACAACCGTGTATGTAAAGAAAGCATTTAAGCCCATACCCGGAGCCTGCGCAAATGGATAATTGGCATAAAAAGCCATCATCAAGGTGCCTATTGCCGCAGAAATAGCCGTTGCTGTAAATACGGCACCGGTATTCATACCAGCTTCCTTCAAAACAATTGGATTTACAAAAAGGATATACGCCATAGTGATGAATGTTGTAAGACCTGCTATTATTTCTGTTTTTACATTTGTTTTATGTCCGTCAAGGTCCCATATTCTGTTCGCTAATGATATACATGAATTTTTCTCCATTGTCAAATTCTCCTTTAAATAATATACAATAATCTTAACTGAAAAGCTTGTCTAAAATCATATAACAATATTAACAATTTTTTTTAAATTAGTCAACCATTTTGCCGAATATTATTTCATATTTTAATATCAAAGTTCGTCTTTTTTATTCCCATTCAATAGTTGCCGGCGGTTTTGATGTTATATCATACAGCACCCTGTTAACCCCATATACCTCATTTATAATACTTGTAGAAATATCCTCAAGAATATCATAAGGTATTCTTACCCAATCTGCTGTCATACCATCATCACTTTCAACAATCCTTAATATAATAGGATATTCATATGTTCTTTCATCTCCCATAACCCCCACACTTTTTACATTAAGCAAAACAGCAAAGGACTGCCACACCCTATTATACCAGCCATGCTTTTTCATTTCTCTTAGAACTATATTGTCAGCCTCTCTAAGTATCCCCAGCTTCTCCTCCGTAATTTCCCCCAATATCCTTACAGCAAGTCCCGGTCCCGGGAATGGCTGTCTGTTTAATATTTCCTCATGTATGCCAAGTTCTCTTCCGACCTGTCTTACTTCATCCTTAAACAGCATTTTTAATGGTTCAATAAGTTCAAATCCAATATCCTCAGGAAGCCCTCCAACATTATGATGGCTTTTTATTGTAGCCGCAACAGGGCTTCCGCTTTCAATTACATCAGGATATAGGGTACCTTGTACCAAATATTTAACTCCGCCTATTTTTTTTGCTTCTTCCTTAAAAACCTCTATAAACTCATTTCCTATAATCTTCCTTTTTTCTTCAGGGTCTGTAATCCCTTTTAATTTTTCAAGAAATCTGTCTTTAGCGTCCACTCTGATTATATTCATATCGAAGTTTCTTTTAAATGTTTCTACTACTATATCCCCTTCATTTTTTCTTAATAGACCATTATCAACAAAAATACAAACAAGCTGCTCATGTATTGCCCTGTTAACTAAAACTGCTGCAACCGATGAATCAACTCCACCGCTTAAGGCACATACCACCTTATGACCGTTAACCTTTTTACGTATCTCCTTTACTGTCTGTTCTATAAGGGAATCCATTGTCCAGTCTGCCGAACAATCACACACCTCAAAGAGAAAATTTCTTATTATCTCATTTCCTTTTGGTGTGTGTATAACTTCAGGATGGAATTGTACTGAATACAGTTTTCTGTCAACATCCGCTATCGCCGCAATAGGACAATTTGCAGTTGACGCTATCACTTTAAAATCTGCTGGAGGTAACTCAATCTGGTCCGTATGACTCATCCAACACATTGTTTCTTTTTCAATTCCTTTAAAAAGGGGTGTATTATTATTCAAAATAACCTCTGTTTTGCCATATTCTCTTACAGGAGCAGATATAACCTTTCCCCCTAAAGACTTTGTCATAAGCTGTGCTCCATAACAAATACCAAGAATGGGATAACCTAAGTTAAAAATTGCATTATCACAAATAGGAGCATTCTTTGTATAAACACTTGAAGGTCCTCCTGACAATACTATACCCTTCGGATTTTTAGCTTTTATTTCATCAGGTTTAATATTAAATGGAACAATCTCGCAAAATACATTAGCTTCCCTAATACGTCTTGCTATAAGCTGAGTATATTGTCCTCCAAAATCAAGAATCAATATTACTTCTCTATTAATATTCATTAAAATCCTCCCTCTATTTCATTGTATAATTTGGAGCTTCTTTTGTAATTATTATATCATGGGGATGGCTTTCAGTTAAACCGGCATTGCTTATTTTTATGAATTTTGTTTTTGTCCTTAATTCTTCAATATTGTGTACACCACAATAACCCATTCCTGCTCTTAAGCCGCCAAGCATTTGATAGATTGTATCCTTCAAAGGTCCTTTAAAAGGTACTCTGCCCTCCACACCTTCAGGAACAAGCTTTTTAGCTTCCTCCTGAAAATATCTGTCAGCACTGCCGTTTCTCATTGCGCCTATGGATCCCATACCTCTATAGACCTTATAACTTCTTCCCTGATACATCTCTATTTCACCGGGACTTTCCTCTGTACCGGCAAAAAGACCCCCTATCATTACAACATACGCACCTGCGGCAAGGGCTTTGACAATATCTCCTGAATATTTTATCCCACCATCTGCAATTATAGGTATACCAAATTTATCAGCTTCTTCCGCACAATCGTATACTGCTGTTATCTGTGGAACACCAATACCTGCAACAACCCTTGTTGTGCAGATAGAACCGGGTCCTATTCCGACTTTTACGCAGTCAGCCCCTCTTTTAATTAAATCTCTTGTGGCTTCAGCTGTCGCAACATTTCCTGCAATAAGCTGAATGTCAGGAAATTTCTCTTTTATTTCGGAAACAGCATTAAGAACTCCGATCGAATGCCCATGAGCCGTATCAACTACAATCACATCGACATTTGCATCAATAAGTGCCTTTACATTGTTAATCATACCTTTAGAAACACCTACAGCAGCACCTACTAAAAGTCTGCCTCTGTCGTCCTTTGCAGAGTTGGGATATTCAACCGCTTTTTCTATGTCTTTAATCGTAATAAGACCTTTTAAAATCTTGTTTTCATCAACAAGGGGAAGTTTTTCAATCTTATATTTTTTAAGTATTTTCTGAGCTTCTTCAAGTGTTGTACCTACAGGTGCAGTAACAAGGTTCTCTTTTGTCATAACTTCTTTAATCGGTCTATCAAGTTTGCTTTCAAATCTTATATCTCTATTTGTTATGATACCTACAAGTTTTGAATTTACTGTTATAGGAACACCAGATATTCTATACCTTTCCATGAGTTCAACCGCATCTTGTATTTTATGATCCGGGGATAGATGAAAAGGATTTGTAATAACACCATGTTCCGACCTTTTTACTCTGTCAACTTCCAATGCTTGTTTTTCAATAGGCATATTTTTGTGAATAATACCTATACCTCCTTCTCGGGCAATAGCTATAGCCAACCTTGATTCCGTTACTGTATCCATTCCGGCACTCATCAGGGGTATATTTAATTTAATTTTATTTGTGAGCTTTGTCTTTAAGTCAACTTCTTTCGGCAGTACATCGGATTTCGCCGGTATAAGCAAAACATCATCAAATGTTAAACCCTCTTTAGCGAATTTGTCTTCCATGATTATCTCCTTTCATAAATAAAATTATAATAATTGTAAGTCTTAATAATATCTTTCCACTTTAAATTATAAAACAATATAACAGATTTATATATACCTGTCAACCGAACATTAGCATCATAAATAAAAAGATTAATATATAAAAAAGACAGGAGAATTTTCCTGTCTTTCTTTGATCAATATTAATCTTTACATCATGTCCATTCCGGCACCTGGTGCAGGCATTGGAGGATTCTTCTCAGGTATATCCGCAACTATTGCTTCTGTTGTAAGTATCATTGATGCAATAGATGCGGCATTTTGTAGAGCTGACCTCGTAACCTTTGTCGGATCAACAATACCTGCCTTAAACATATCTACAAATTCTTCCTTGTATGCATCATATCCATATGTCATATCCTTTGCTGCCTTTATTTTCTCAATAATTACCGAACCTTCAACACCTGCATTCTTTGCAATCTGCCTTACAGGTTCCTCAAGTGCTCTCAATACAATTTGCGCACCTGTCTTAAAATCACTTTCTAAGGAATCTACAACCTTCTGTACATCCGGTATAACATCCAATAATGCAGTACCACCACCTGGAACTATACCTTCTTCTACAGCTGCTCTTGTAGCTGAAAGGGCATCTTCAATCCTATGTTTCTTTTCTTTTAATTCTGTTTCTGTCGCTGCGCCTGCTTGAATTACAGCTACTCCGCCTGATAACTTAGCAAGCCTTTCCTGTAATTTCTCTCTGTCATAATCAGAGGTTGTTTCTTCAATTTGAACCCTAATCTGATTAATTCTATTTTTAATATCTGCTGAATTACCTGCGCCATCTACAATCGTTGTGTTTTCTTTTGTTACTTTAACCTGTCTTGCACGACCCAGCATCTCAATTTTAGTTTCTTTAATATCATATCCTAATTCTTCTGAAATAACCTGTCCACCTGTCAATATTGCTATGTCCTGAAGCATTTCTTTACGCCTGTCTCCAAATCCTGGTGCTTTAACAGCAACACATGTAAATGTACCTCTTAATTTGTTTACAACCAATGTTGCAAGTGCTTCGCCTTCTATATCATCCGCTATTATAAGAAGCTTTTTGCCCTGCTGTACAACCTGTTCCAGCAAAGGAAGTATATCCTGAATGTTTGAAATTTTCTTGTCTGTAATAAGTATAACAGGTTCATCAAGAACGGCTTCCATCTTTTCTGTATCTGTTACCATATATGGTGATACATATCCCCTGTCAAACTGCATACCTTCAACAACATCCAGTGTTGTTCCCATCGTCTTTGATTCTTCTACCGTTATTACACCATCTTTTCCTACTTTATCCATAGCTTCTGCGATGAGATTACCTATCTCCTCATCTGCAGCAGAAATCGATGCAACATGTGCTATTGCGTCTTTGTCTTCTACTTGTTTTGAAATGCCTTTAAGACCTTCAACTGCAGCCTTAACTGCCTTGTCCATACCTCTTCTTAGAAGCATTGGATTTGCTCCTGCTGCTAAATTTTTCAAACCTTCGCGTACCATTGCCTGTGCTAAAAGTGTAGCTGTTGTTGTACCATCACCTGCTACATCATTTGTCTTTGTTGCAACCTCTTTTAAAAGCTGTGCACCTTGATTTTCAAAGGGATCTTCAAGTTCTATTTCTCTTGCGATTGTAACACCATCATTTGTAATAGTTGGAGAACCATATTTTTTGTCAAGCACTACGTTACGTCCTCTTGGTCCCAATGTAACCTTTACTGTATCTGCAACCGCATTTACACCTCTTTCAAGGGCTTTACGTGCATCTTCACCATATTTTAATTGTTTTGCCATTAAACTCTACCTCCTTATTCAACAATTGCTAAAATATCACTTTGTTTTAAAAGCAAATATTCCTGCCCATCAAGTTTAACCTCAGTACCTGCATACTTGGAGAATATAACCTTATCTCCAACCTTTACCTCAAGTTCAACCTTTTTACCATCTATGTATTCTCCTGAACCAACTGCGAGAACTTCTCCCTGCTGAGGTTTTTCTTTTGCAGTACCCGGTAATACAATACCGCCTTTAGTAACCTCATCAGCCTCAATAGCTTTTACAACTACTCTGTCACCAAGTGGTTTTAATTTCATAATATCCCTCCTCATCTTTTTGTTAGCACTCATCAATCCTGAGTGCTAATCACACTTATAATATTAATTTAACTATAACAACTTAGCAAATCCTAAATTCATCTATTTTCGCTTATATTTTGCAATTATTATGAATCATGCTCAAATATCTTCGATTTATGCTGTAAATTATAAAATTTCATAAAAAGATACAGGGTTCATTTCCCTGTACCTTCATTTTCATTCTCTGCTGTTTTTTCTATATCATTAATAGTATCATTTTCTTTTTTATCATAAACATTCTTGTTATTTCCTTGCTGCTTAAGATTCTTTAACATATTAAGCATAAATTGCTGCTGTTCTTTTGTTAACATTGATTTCAAATTGTCAACAATCATAGACTGCTGTGGTGAAAGCCCTCCCAATAAATCTTCTTTTTGCTTGTTATTTTCCTCAATAATCATTGGTACGGTTTTATTTTCGTTATTGTCAATTGATGATTTATCTTCATCTGAGGCTTCGGAATTTACTTCTCCTGAAGGATTTTGCCCATTATTATTTATATCAATATCATTTATAGGCTCTGCATCCTTAGATGTGTTATTTTTCTCATTATTCCTCATTGTACTCATTATTCCTTCTGCTTTATTCAGTGCTTCCACTATTCTAATATTTTTTATAAATTTATCTGCCATTTCCTTTTTATCATCAGGAATTATTGGCTTAACCGCTTCAAAAATATCCAGTATTTTTTCTATAACATTTGTATCTTTGCCATCTCTTTCAGTATATTTACTGATTTTTTCATTTAAATTTTCTATTCCTTCATGAAGCTTTAGAAATTTATCTATAAGAACCTGTTTTTCTTCACTCATATATGACCTTACAGCCCTTAATATTCCAATATGATCTATTTCTGTCTCGCCTATTTCATTTGTATTTCCCTCCTGCAATTCGCTTATATTCTTATGACATTCAGCTATCTCTGCCATTTTCGTAAAAATATCTATGTAATACTGTTCTCTTTTGTTTAAATATGGCTTTACACTTCCCATTAAATCTTTACTTTTTTGGATTTTTTGAAATATACTGATATTATCCTCGCTTCCCTTTTGATTTTTTTTATCCTTAATATGACTCATTTCTTCTTCATTATCTACTTCTTTTTTTAATTTCGAAATATTTAATTCCGGATTTTCAAATATTTGAAATCTTATAAAAAATAATATAAACAATTCAATGATAAATATTTTATATAATTTTTCTTTCTCCAATTTAACTCCCCCTAAATTTTTAATATTTTTCTTATACATATATATGTATGGGGTTAGTCTAATATTATAAGACTAACCCTCTTTATTTACTACTTTTTCTCGTTAATACAACCTGGAACGAATAAAAATATAATCAATATTATTATGATAATCCATATCCACTCGTTGCCCCATGCAACACATTTTCCTTCAGGCATATTTATCCCCTCCTTACTTATTTATCAAAAACAATTATTCCAGGTACAAATAAGAGGATTAATAATATTATTATGATGATCCATATCCAGCTTTCGCAGCAGAATGCTCCACCCTTTCCTTCAGGCATATTTATTCTCCTCCTTATTTTTTATTGGCCAATAGACCTACTATATTATATGTGACCTTTTAAATACTGTTACTAAAATCCATTGCCGCAAGTGACAGTAAAAACTTTTTTGCCTTTTTACGCGGTTTATCTTGTTGCAAAACAACCAAAAGCACAAAGAAAAATAATAAATCTTCAAATTCAAACTTTACATCCATTATCACAGTCAAGATTACAAAGAAAAACAGCAGTGTATTACCTGTTATTGTCATATAAAATCAGCTCCATTAATTTATTTTACTTTAGTATATTCATATTTATTATATTTTGCGAAAGTAAAATGGCCCTATCTTGCGACAGAGCCACTTTATTATTTTGCTTCATTTAAAAATAATCCCAGTCCGCCATCCATGACAATTACAAGTAATACAAAGAAGAAAAGCAATGTCTCCAAGGACCATGAGCAATTAAGCCAGCCTCCGCCAAGCACTACAACGAGTATTAAGAAGAAAAACAATAAATTGCTTTCACCAAAAACTGAACTTGTTCCAGCCATAATTATCCTCCTTTTATAATATTAATTTAATTTCAAGCCTTGGGTTCTTCTACTATAAATCCTGGCATGAAAAATAATATGATTAGAATTATTATGATAATCCATATCCAGGTACCTCCCAACGTACCCTTATTTGTAGGCATAAATAGCTCCCCCTTTCGCTTGAAATATTATATCAGGTCTTTTTTGACCTATTACATAATATGTTATCAACCATTTTTGTGACACTTTAAAATCATATACTATCAAAAAATTATTTTTAACATATCTTGATATTATAAAAGGAGGTATATTTTATGGATTATCTTTCGCTTTTGCTCATATCCAAAACATTGGGAATTTTGTATTCTAAAAGAAAAGTTGATAAAAGGCTTATATTAAAAGCTTCAACATTAAGAAGTGAATGTATTCCTGCCATTATATATTCCAGTATGCCTTTTGAAAAGCTTAAGAAGAGTATCGAATCAATTGGAGGAACAATAAAATATGAACTGCCCATTATAAAAGGCTGGGCTGTTAACATACCCTGCAACAGAATAAATAATATCGCCATGAATAGAGGAATAAGCTTTATAGCAGAAGACACCACCATTAAAACACAATTATATATCGCAACAGAAGAGATAAATTCAAAGGAAGTTAATAATCAAGGATATACAGGAAAGAACGTAACGATTGCATTTTTAGACACCGGCATATATCCACATCCGGATTTTACAAAACCTAATAACAGAATTATAGCATTTCATGATATAGTAAATGGTAAAAAAAATCCATATGACGATAATGGACATGGGACACATGTAACAGGTGATGCCGCTGGTAATGGACACATGTCAGGAGGAAAATATAAAGGAGTTGCTCCTGATGCAAATATCGTATCCGTTAAAGTACTTGATGAAAAAGGAAGTGGCTCAACATCGGATATCTTGCAAGGAATGCAGTGGATTCTTGATAATAAGGAGAAATATAATATTAAGATTGTCTCATTATCAATGGGTGAAACAGCCGCTCTGCCAATATTCTTAGATCCTCTTGTGAAGGGTGTCGACAAGATGTGGAAAAGTGGTCTTGTAGTAACCGCAGCAGCAGGCAATTCCGGACCCGGATTCAATACAATTACATCCCCGGGTACAAGTCAAAATATCATAACAGTAGGTGCTGTTGACGATAAAAGAACCGTTGATATATCTGATGATACAATCGCTGATTTTTCCGGAAGGGGTTCAAGATTCATGTATAAACCAGATCTTGTAGCACCGGGTGTTAAAATCATTTCAACAGCATCTGGCAATACCCCGATTAGCTTGAATGATAAAATAATGCTTAATAAATCTTATAGAACGGCTTCCGGTACTTCAATGTCAACACCTATTGTAGCTGGTGCTGCTGCTCTTTTGCTGGAAAAAGATCCTTCTCTAACTAATGTACAAATAAAAAATATTTTGAAATCAACAGCAATAGACATCGGCAATTACAGATATTGGTCACAGGGATATGGTATGATAAACACATCAGAAGCACTAAAAAAAGTTTGAAGGCTCTATCCTTCAAACTTTTTTTATACTACATATTCCGGAATCAACTTTATGCAAGCATTACCCTGTCATCAACAAATTCGCTGCCGTTTACCTTATTAAACATGTTTAAAAGTTTTTGTACCGTCATACTATGCTTTTCTTCTCTTATATCCAGTATGATTTTGCCTTGGTGCATCATAATAAGTCGATTCCCAAAAATCAAAGCATGTTCAAGATTATGTGTAACCATTATTGTTGTAAGATTATTATTATCTATTATCTTATTAGTGATATTATTAATTATAGATGCTGTTCTCGGATCAAGTGCTGCCGTATGTTCATCCAGCAACAATAATTTAGGCTTTACAAGGGTTGCCATTAACAATGTCAAAGCCTGACGCTGTCCTCCTGATAACAAGCCCACCTTTGTTTTTAACCTGTTTTCAAGCCCCAGTCCAAGCTCAGAAAGCCTGTTTTTAAATAATTCCTTATTTTTCTTATTAATACCCATTTTCAATTTCATTCCCTGGCTCTTGCTATATGCAAGGGATAAATTCTCCTCAATAGTCATTGAAGGAGCTGTACCCAAAAGAGGATTTTGAAATACCCTTCCAATAAAACATGCCCTTTTATATTCAGGAAATAATGTTACATCAGTATTATCTACAATTATTTTACCGCTTTCGACCGGAAAAACACCTGCAATAAGATTTAAAAGGGTTGATTTGCCGGCACCGTTACTGCCTACAAGTGTTATAAAATCTCCATCTTTTATCTCCAAATCTAAGTTTTCAAAAACCATATTTTCATTGACCGTATTTTTATTAAATACCTTGCATATATTATTTAACTTTAACATAGTATACTCCCCTCATAATTTAAATAGCACAACACGTGCTATTTATTATTAAGTACGATTTTCTTCAATCCCGGCAGTGATAATGCAATAACCACAAGTACCGCCGTTAAAAGTTTCAAATCTGTGGGATTAAATCCAATGGTTAATGCAACAGATATCGCACCTCTATATATAATTGAACCTAATATTGCAGAAATAATCGACCATAAAATATTTTTATCCCTTAATAAAGCTTCTCCTATTATCACAGATGCCAAACCTGCAACAATTGTCCCTATACCCATTCCTACATCAGCAAATCCCTGATATTGTGCCACGAGGGAACCGGAAAGAGCTACAAGACCGTTTGCAATAATTAGTCCCAGTATGATTGTCGTATTTGTATTTATTCCTATACTCCTTACCATTTGCTGGTTATCCCCCGTAGCTCTGAGAGCAAATCCTGCACCGGTCTGCAAAAATATATTGATTATGACAATCACAATGACAACAACCAAAGCAAAAGAAACCAAGTACTTATAATTATTTAAAAAATTAAAATAATCAAAAATTGTTCTTTGTCCTAAAAGAGGTAAATTTGATTTTCCCATTATCCTTAAATTTACCGAATACAATGCCGTCATAGTCAAAATACCTGCCAACAATTCCGTTATCTTTAACTTAGTATTCAAAAATCCGGTAACAGCCCCTGCAATACCACCGGATATTGTAGCAACAATTATTGCAATAATTGGGTTAACACCGCTTAGTATTAGCTTGGCAGTAACAGCAGCTCCCAGTGGAAAACTGCCGTCTACTGTCAAATCAGCAAAATTGATTATTTTAAATGATATATAAACGCCAAGTGCCATTATTCCAAACACAAGTCCCTGCTCTAACGATGAGATGGCAAATGCCATATTAATTCCTCCAAAAATATTATTGTGCTAAAAATTTATCTCTTATTTAATTATATCCTGCGCTTTTTTCAAAACACTATCAGGTATCTTAATACCAATTGTATCTGCTTCTTTTTGATTTATTACAAGCTGTAATTTATCAGCCGTTTCAACCTTAATATTTTCTGGCTTTTCTCCCTTTAATATTCTAACAGCTATTTTACCTGCTTGGTATCCCAAGTCATTATAATTTATTCCAAGTGTCGCTAAACCTCCCCCTTCAACCATTCCTTTTTCTGCAGGGATTACCGGTTTTTTAGCTTGATTTGCTACTTTTATTATTGCACCTATTGAAGATGCAACGGTATTATCGGTAGGAAGCCATATTACATCAACTTTGCCAACAATTGACTGAGCTGCCTGACTGACCTCACTGCTGTTTGAAACAGCAGCCTCAGAAACAGTATACCCCATTGATTCAGCAGCAGCTTTTGCCTGCTTAACCTGAACGGTTGAATTAACCTCACCAGCATTATATATTATACCTAATTTTTTTGCATTTGGAACGATTTCTTTGATTAAATTTATCTGATCCTTTACAGGTACCATATCAGAAGTCCCTGTTGCATTCGTACCCGGCTTATCCATCGATTTTACAAGACCCGCAGCTACCGGATCGGTAACAGCAGTAAAAACAATAGGAATGCTGTCCGTGGCTTTTTTCGCTGCTTGTGAAGTTGGTGTGGCTATAGAAAAGATTAAATTAACCTTTTGGTCAACAAATTTTTTGGCGATTGTTTGGGCGGTAGACATATCACCCTGTGCATTTTCCATTATATAATTTACATTTTTACCTTCTTCATAACCATTATCTTTCAATGCCTTTATAAATCCTTCTCTTGCACTGTCGAGTGCAGGATGTTCTACTATCTGCATAATACCGATAGTAACTTTTTTATCAGAACTGCTATTCTTTGAAGCTTGGTTTGATGCTGTACCATTACATCCTGATAATGCAAACATCAATGTAAAGATTATTGAGAATACCACTAAAACCCTTTTCATTAAAAATTCCTCCCATTTTACACGGCAACAGACAAAAAAATTCACCATGCTACCATGCTAAGTTTTTAATCTATTTTCTTCAATATTATGATAAAAAATTTATTAAGTCAATAAAATTTTTTTGTAATATTTATTATAAAATTTGAATACTTGTTAAAATTTTTAATCTTGAATAATAAAAGTAGTTAAAATATAATAAAATAATGAATATAGATAATATAACACTATTTGTTGTATAATAATTTTATGAAAAATACAACAAAAATAAACTTAGAAGGAGAGGAATTTTCATGAAAAAATCACTCAAGTATTTATCATTATTTTTATGCATTGTATTAGTTTTTTCTTTATTATCAGGATGTTCTAAAAATACACCATCTACTTCTTCAGCAAATGATAAAATCGAAGTAGGTGCACTATTTGAATTAACAGGGCAGGTTGCCTCATATGGCACATCTGAATACAATGCTGTTAAACTTTATATTGATGATGTCAACAAAAACGGCGGTTTATTGGGAAAACAAATAGAATTATTAAAAGCAGATAATAAATCTGCATCTGATGAAAGTATCAATCAAGCAACAAAATTAATAGTACAGGATAAAGTTGTTGCAATATTGGGACCTGCCACAACAGGTGCAACAAAAGCTGCTTCATCTATTGCAATGGATAAAAAAGTTCCATTAATAACTCCTTCCGGTACATCTCTTGATGTTACTGTAGATCCTAATACAAATAAGGTCAAAAGTGAGATTTTCAGGGCATGTTATACAGACCCATACCAAGGCAAGGTTATGGGAGAGTTTGCTGCAAAGGATTTAAAGGCAAAGAACGCAATTTTATATATAGATGATAAAAGCGACTACAGCAAGGGGTTAGCGCAGAGTTTCAAAGAACAGTTTGAAAAACTCGGCGGCAAAATAATTGATAAGGAAGCATATGTTGCAAATGACCAGGACTTTAAATCTGCTTTAACTAAAATAAAGGGTTTAAATGCTGATGTTATATTTGTTCCGGGTTATTATCAGGATACAGCTAAAATTGTAAGACAAGCAAGAGAAATGGGAATAAATACGCCTTTCTTAGGTGGTGACGGATGGGATTCACCAGACTTAGTAAAAATTGCCGGAGCATCAGCACTAAATAATGTATATTACAGCAATCACTTTATTTCATCAGATCCTGACAAGACTGTACAGGATTTTATACAGAAATACAAAGCGGCATATGGTGTTGAACCAGATGCATTTGCAGCATTGAGCTATGATTCGGCAGGTATGCTTGTACAGGCAATAAAAAATGCCAATTCGGCCGATCCAGCAAAAATAACAGATGCTTTATCTAAACTGCAAAATTTCATAGGTGTAACTGGTTCAATAACAATAGATAAGCAGCATAATCCTATTAAACAAACAGTTATAATAGAATTAAAAGATGGTAAACAAATCCTTAAAAAGAAAATAAGTGCAAAATAAATTCAAACAAAATTGCAGTATTAATAGAAAATAATTCTTCAAATAAAAGTAAAACCATAAAACTATAAAATTACATCGGCAATGCGGTCATCTTTATATGACCGCATTGCCATCATGTTTAAGTATATAAAAAATTTAGATATGAGGTGAAATCATGAAGACATTCATCGAACAACTAATAAATGGTCTTTCACTGGGAAGTATATATGCATTGATTGCTCTTGGATATACAATGGTATATGGAATAATGAAACTTATAAACTTCGCCCATGGAGATATATACATGGTAGGAGCATTTACAGGCTTTTTTGCATCCACTACCTTACATCTTGGTTTTATCCCATCACTGCTTTTGGCGATGCTTGTAAGCACTATTTTCGGTGTTACAATCGAACGTATAGCATATAGACCTTTAAGAGGAAAATCTAAAATATCAATATTAATAACAGCAATCGGTGTTTCGCTTTTTCTTGAAAACAGTGGTATAATTCTTTTTACACCAAGAACAAGAACATATCCGCAGATATTTAAGCAACATGTTTATTCCCTTTTAAATGGATATGTAACAATATCAAACCAGCAAATTGTTATATTCGTTGTTTCTATTATAATGATGCTAGGATTACAATTTATAATTTATAAAACTAAAATGGGTAAAGCAATGAGAGCGGTGTCCCTTGACCCTGATGCCGCAAAGCTTATGGGAGTTAATGTTGATAATACAGTATCATTTACATTCGCTATAGGTTCAGCCCTTGCAGCTGTTGCAGGTGTCCTTGTAGGTATTTACTATAACTCTATTGACCCTTTAATGGGCATTATGCCAGGATTAAAGGCTTTTATAGCCGCTGTTTTAGGAGGCATCGGCATAATACCTGGTGCTATGGTGGGTGGTCTATTAATGGGTGTTATTGAAACAATGGTATCAGGATACGGCAGTTCTCTATACAGAGACGGTGTTGCATTTGCCTTACTGATAATAATCCTTATAATTAAGCCTGCAGGATTGTTTGGTAAAAATATCAGAGAGAAAGTGTAGGTGCTTGAGTTGAAACAGGTATTAAAAAACAGATTGATAATTTTTGCAGGACTTATAGCCTTTTATGGAATTATACAGGCTCTTATATCCTTCAATTTCCTAAATGATTACTATGTAGTCAATATAATACTAATGGGAATAAATATTATACTTGCTGTAAGCCTTAATCTTATAAATGGTTTTACAGGGCAATTTTCAATAGGGCATGCCGGTTTTATGGCAATAGGTGCTTATTCATCAGCCATCATAACATATAAGCTTGGTCTTTCTTTCCCATTGGCTATTTTAGTTGGTGGTATTTCTGCAGGTATCATAGGAATATTAATAGGGATTCCTTCATTGAGATTAAAGGGGGATTATCTTGCTATTACAACACTTGGTTTCGGAGAAATAATCAGGGTTATATTTTTAAATACTGAATATGTCGGCGGCGCCAGCGGACTTTCCGGGATACCAAAATACACCAATTGGACATGGGTATTCTGGCTTTCTGTAATAACAGTTGTATTAATTAGAAATTTTGTTAATTCAAGCTATGGAAGATGCTGTATTGCCATAAGAGAAGATGAGGTTGCAGCAGAATCTATGGGAATAAATACAACCAATTATAAAACCCTTGCATTTGCTTTAGGAGCGTTTTTCGCCGGAATAGGCGGGTCTCTTTATGCACATAACTTCTACATTATACAGCCTGAAAATTTTGGTTTTATGAAATCATTTGATATCCTGACAATGGTTGTATTAGGCGGTCTTGGAAGCATTACCGGTTCGGTCTTATCGGCAATTCTCCTAACATTTGTATATGCTGTACTGCAAGATTATGCAGCACTTAGAATGGTTATTTATTCATTGCTCTTAATCATTGTAATGCTGTTTAGACCTGAAGGGCTTATGGGAACCAAGGAATTTTCCTTTAAGAAATTGTTAAACAGGGGGGCTGCAAAAAATGAACTTACTGTCAATTAAAAATCTTTCTAAAAATTTCGGAGGTATAAAAGCCCTTATCGATGTAAATATAGAACTTAAAAAGGGTTCTCTTACAGGTCTTATCGGACCTAACGGCGCCGGCAAATCTACGGTTTTTAATATGATAACAGGTATTTATCCACCCTCAAGCGGCACTATAACCTTTAATGGGGTTAAAATTACAACAAAACCTTTTAAAAATACAAAACTCGGCATTGCAAGAACCTTTCAAAACATCAGGCTTTTTAAAAACCTTACTGTACTTGACAATGTTAAAATTCCTGAACACTTACATGTAGAGTACGGTATATTAAGTTCATTTTTACAGGGTCCTAAATATCTTAAAGGCGAAAAAGCAGAAGATAATGAAGCAATAGAACTGCTGAAAATTTTTAATCTTGATAAATTTAAAATGAGCCTTGCCAAGAATCTTCCATACGGTGAACAAAGAAAATTAGAAATTGCAAGGGCTCTTGCTACAAAGCCACAGCTTTTACTTCTTGATGAACCTGCTGCAGGCATGAATCCGCAAGAAACAAAGGAATTGCTTGATACTGTAAAATTTGTGCGAGATAAATTCAACATTACCGTATTTCTTATTGAACACGATATGTCATTTGTAATGGAATTATGTGAGGATATATATGTTATGGATTATGGAGAAATAATTGCACATGGCACACCGGATGAAATCAAAAGAAACCCCAAGGTTATCGCCGCATATCTCGGTGAAGAAACAAACGAAACAGCACTTGAGGGAGGTATTTCATAATGCTTGAAATTAAGGATTTATATGTATCATATGGTATGGTTAATGCCCTCAAAGGGATAAACTTGAAAGTAATGGATAATGAAATTGTAACAATAATCGGTGCAAATGGTGCAGGTAAAAGCACGACTTTAATGACAATTTCCGGTATATTAAAGCCTAAAAAAGGAACCATAAGGTACAATAACATTGACATTACTAAAAAACATGCTCCGGATATAGTAGGTATGGGTATTTGTCAAGTCCCTGAAGGAAGGCGTATATTTACAAACATGACGGTTCTGGAGAATCTTGAAATGGGTGCATACCTTAGGAAAGATAAAATAATATCAACTGATATGGAAAAAGTATTTCAACTTTTCCCAAGATTAAAAGAACGCCGCAAACAAGTAGCCGGCACCTTGAGCGGCGGAGAACAGCAGATGCTGGCAATAGGGAGAGCTTTGATGTCAAAACCAAAAATGCTTTTGTTGGACGAACCCTCTATGGGTCTTGCTCCAATAGTAGTACAAGATATATTTAAAACCATAAAAAGTATTAATAAAAGCGGTACCACAATTCTTCTTGTAGAACAAAATGCAAAAATGGCACTATCCATCGCTGATCGTGCTTATGTATTAGAAACAGGTAAGATATCGCTTGAGGGAGAAGCTGCTGTGTTAATTAACGATGAAAGGATAAAAAAGGCATATTTAGGAGGATAGGCAGGTATACTAACTGCCTATTTGTCTATCTTTTATCCATTTTGCTCCATTTAAAAGCTGCTGCAATCTATTTTCTAACAGTTTTTGTGATTCTTCTGTGTTTTTATCTGACTTTATTCTTTTTTTATATTCAGGGAGTGCATATCCTATATTTTGCAGAAATCTTTTTTCATATCTCTTTTCTCCTTCAACCACAATGTAGTCAATACAGCCATCTTCAAAAAGTTTATAAAATTCCTCTTCTTTAAAACCCTCAATAAGATCTTTTGCTTTGTCTATAGCTTCCTTTTCAGTGAAAAGATAATTTTTTAAAAGTATTTGGATTCTTTCTTTTTCAAAAGTCAGCCTCATCTTGAGGTCATCGGGAAGTTTCCTTTTAAGCCACCGATCGATAATCCTTTCTGTCCTCTTAAAATTTCCTAAATACTCTTCCCTTACAATTTCCTCTGGAAGCTTGACATTCATAAATTCCATTTTCCCTTTCTCCTTCTATTTTAATAAATAATCATAATTTCCTATCAAATCTTATCCTCAAATTGAAGAATTGATGTGAATTTCTCAATAAAAGGCATTCCTGATGAAGTCAGTAAAAGCACCGATGTCACTCCAACTTCATTTACCGGAACAAATTCATATTCATTTCCCTTTTTTATACCATATCCGCTAAAGTCATGTATAATATACGGAATTCCATTTTCAGTTCCTATATATATCATAGCATGACCAGGCATATATATAGCAGCACCTGGTTTTACTTCATTAAAAAGTAGTATTCTATCCAGCACTTTTGTACCTTCTCCAAATTTATATGATAGACCTGCACTCTCTTCTTGTTGATTGGCATTCCTTGGAAGTCTAAATCCAAATGTCTTATATACATACATTATAAAGCTTGAGCAATCCCTTCCATTAAAGCTGTCACCCCAGCCATACCTATCACCAAGAAGTTTAAATGCCTGTCTTAAAATGTTAGCTCTCGTATATGGGAGGTAACCTATATTTACATCTTGCAACATTGATAACAATGCATCTTTAAATACAAGATTTCCATTAACATCTCTTTTAGGCAACTTAACAACGTGATTTCCAAATGTATTTTGATTACCTATACTTACAAGCTTATTATTTTCTAGAGGCATCCTTGTACCCATAGAAAATTTTAGTTCTGAAATGTCTTTATCTAATGGGTTAAATTGAGTCCTTATGCGATTACCTGTCACAACTATAAAATCCTTTATGTCTAAATAATCAAATATTTCCCTTTTGTCTTTGGCAATGGCTATATCATCTTTTTTAACCCATCCCCTGTAATTGTACATCTGCACAAAAAACCATTTATCATCATAACTTGTATGAAGTATAATAACAGGTTCTATTGCTTGACATCCCGTTTCTTGAAATCTATCAAATTCATTATCCCCTTTTATGCTATATATACCGGTATCTGTCGGAAATGTCCGTATGGAAGTATCTCTTACAGTTATCCCATATTTTACAGGGTTTATTTTTTTGATACCAACTAAATTTGTATTTTCTATTAAAGAATCGTAAAAATCTTTTGTCACGACATTTCCATTAGCAAAATATCTTTCTTTTGTAGGGACTTTGTATTCATTAATATACTCCATTAATTCATCTTTTGTAAGATTTTCTTTGTATTTTTCAAGATTATATACCCTATTAATTCTTTCTATTATCTTTTGATTAAATTTGCTTATCTCATTTTTCGTCATTATTACTTTATCGGCATCATGAATTTTTCCGATCCAGTAATCCGCATGAAGCATTTCATCTGTGGTTCCAGGTATATTATTGATAATACCACTCCTCTCACAAGATAGTTGGTTAGTAAAAAAATGAAATTGTAACCTTGATTGGAAGTAATGGCGCAGGGAAAACTACAACCCTTAAAACGATTTCAGGATTATTAAAAATATTTTTAATATCTTAATGACCTGTGTCCCAATCCAATCGCAGCTTCATTTAAATTCAACATGCCTACTGCAAAAAGCCCACAAACACATAGGTGTTCACCATAAAAGGCTATGCCAATCTTTCCGCCTATATTTAACCCCATAGCCTTATCTTTTATTTGCATTATCGCATCATGTGAAGCACCTGCGACAGCCCCTTCCCCTACATGGTTATCCTCTATAACACCCTCTCTTTTTGCAGCAACAACAGCCCTTTCTATTATCTTTGAAATAGAATTTATATATTCACCGCCATAATCAACAGCAGCAACCTTGATCCCCTGTTGTCTGAACCTTTCTTTTAATGTGATTTCATCTTCTCTGCTTGACATTGCCATACTAATAGCCACCCTTGCAATATCAATGCTTTTAATATTCTTCATATATTTTACCTCCAAAATATCTTTAATAATAATTGATACACAATAGGTATAAAGATGGCAGGAAGCATATTACCCACCTTTATTTTTATAATATTCAATATATTTAAAGAAATACCTATGATAAGAATTCCGCCAATAGCTGATATATCAACAATAATTGGTTTTGTCAAAAGTCCCTGAAGAAATGAAGAACCTATGGTTATTATACCCTGATATAAAAAAACAGACACCGAAGAAAGCACAACACCTATGCCAAATGTTGAGGCAAAAATTATAGCAGAAATACCATCCAGCATTGATTTTGCATACAAAATACTGTGATCACCCTGCAGCCCGTCTTTTAATGCACCAACAATTGACATTGCCCCAACACAGTAGATTAAACTTGTCGTAACAAATCCTTTACTTATATTTGAATCACTGCCATTGTTGGCAAATTTCTTCTCAATACTGTTGCCAAAATTATTAAGTAATCTTTCAATATCTATTGCTTCACCTATTATACAACCAATTACAATACTTATGATAACAAGCAGAAGATTTTTATATTTTAATGCATTATCCAAACCTATAACAAGGACACTTAGGGATAATCCCTGCATTATAATTTTCTTAAATCTATCAGATATACCTATTTTTAATAAAGTTCCAATTGTACCACCAATTATAATTGATACAGTATTCACCAATGTTCCAAGCATCATTTTTCCCTTTCTATGAATTTTTCTTTTGATACATGATCCTTAGCATAATAAAAAAGATACTGTTGTGCAAAGCCTGCAAGCTCTCTGAATTTTTCCTTTGCAAAATACTGAATATCCTTATTGGTTATCTTCTTTTTAAGATATAAAAATTCAACAGCCTTCTTTATCCAGACATCTACAGGAAAAACCTCATATCTGCCAATAGAAAACAAGATTACACAGTCTGCCACCTTTTCTCCAACGCCCTTAATTCTCATCAACAAATCTCTTATAAAATCAGTATCATAAAGCTGTAATTCAAAAAGATTTATTTCTTCATCAAATATTTTACTTGCTGCATCGATAATATATTTTGCCCTAAAACCACACTTACTGCTGTTTAAAATCTCTATATCAGAAACAATTATATCCTTAATCTTTGGAAACGTATAATACACACTATCCTTATAATAAACCGGATGTCCCAATGCCTTGCTTAAGTTTTCAATTATCTTTTTTATTTGAGATATTCTATTATTTTGAGATATTATGAAAGAAATCAAGGTTTCCCAAGTATCCTGTCTTAGTATCCGTATACCTTTACCATATTTAATAGCTTCCTTCAAGACCTCATCCTGCGATAAAATATCTTTTATCCTTCCATAATCCCTTCCAAGGTCAAAATAGTCAAACCATATATCATTAAAATCTGACAGATTTGTATTATCTATGATTAAAATATCCCCGTCCAATTTCACATTTATAACCCTGTCAAAAGCTACACCTGTATAACTTCCATCTTTTTCTTCATTCCATCTAAAACATTGTCCACACTCAAATGTTTCTCTCAAATTAAAATCCCTGATTCCATGAACAATAACCTTTGTCCCTGTCATCTCAACTAAATATTTCATTCTCCTCACCCACATTTTTAGGTTTTTTATACTGCATTTAATATAATAATATTTATTTTGGTCTATGAATATTATTATATTATTTTTAATAAATAAAATAAAGTACTTAGCCCTATAAATTATAAATATATTATATTCTTTTTCCTGTATTTTTTGACATTCAATGACCTGACAAAAATTACTACATTAATAACATTAAGAGAAGTCATGTATTCAACCTCTTTTCTCACATATTTAATTACTTTAAGCAGTACAGGTCTTAAAAGTACACCATAATCTATTATCAGGTCAATTTTTATTATAACACCTTCAGGATAATTTTCCGTTATTATTTTGTTAATTTTATATATCTCTTTAAATTTTTTAGCTTCATTTAATACAATACAATTAATCACATTTTCAGAAATCGTATATTTACCAAGATAACTGAAATTTGGTCTGATAACTGTTTTATCTAAATCTATTTCTCTGTTCCGCCTAAAAATCCTTAATGGATCAATGAAATATCCGGAAAACTGCTTTTTTACTTCAAACGCAGGTACAGGTATAATATGCTTTCCTTCAATGTCACGTTTTCTTTTTGCAATATCGATTTCCTCTGGTGAAACAACCTCTTCAATGTATATTCTCTTGCTTACAGGCGGTAACCCAAGTTTTAAAGCTATTTTATCAGTCATTTTATCGGATGTTCCTATTATCATAATTTTTTCGGGTTTTAATTCTTCTATGGATTTTTTTACCTTTTTTACATGCTCCGGATCTAAAAAAATTGCCCTTCTAATTGCAGCGATTTTAGTCTGCTCCTTTTTGGCAGATAACCCTGATAATATACGATTTTCATAAATTAATAATCCATCATCAATTATAAATTTTATATTATATTTACCTGCAACAATTGATGCATGATGACTTTTACCAGTTCCACTTTCACCAACAAATGAATATACTTTCAAAAAACTTTACCTCCAAAATCATATTTAATTTAATTATATGGTATCACAAAGACATTTTTCAATAAGAAAATGAAAATAAAAATGAAATGCTAAAAATAGATAGAATGGGATATATTTAGAAAAATAAATGGATGTTTCTTATCCATTTATTTTTCTTCTGTACTGTTTTTAAATAAATCTTCTTCATTTAATCTGTAAGATACTGTCAATAAACTATCGCTTAAATGGACATTTTCCAATATAACATCATCAGGTACCCGCAAATCAATAGGAGAAAAATTCCATATGGCTTTAATTCCGTTTTTTGTAAGCCTATCTGCTATTTTCTGTGCATTGTCCTTAGGAATACAAAGTATAGCTATATCGATATTATTATTTGAAATAAATTCATTTAGTTTATCAATGTCCATTATTTCAATATCTTTAATCTTTGTTCCGATTAAATCCGACTTAATATCAAATATGCCCTTTACTTTAAATCCTTTTCTTTCAAAATTTGTATATCTTGCAATTGCCTGTCCAAGATTGCCGGCACCTATAACTATTGTATTATATGTCCTGTCAAGCCCCAATATCTTTGATATTGTATTGTACAGTTCTTCAACATTATATCCATAGCCTTGCTGACCAAACCCCCCATAATTATTTAAATCCTGTCTTATTTGCGAAGCCGTAACCCCCATCTTTTCACTCAATTCTTTTGAAGAGATACGCTTTATATCATTCTTTAAAAGCTCTTCAAGATATCTGTGATATCTGGGAAGCCTCCTAATTACAGCCATAGAAACAATAGACTTTTTTGCCATAAAATCACCTCAGAAATATTTAGTATAAATGTATTATATTATTCTGTAAATTTTTTGTCAACTAATTTTTTGGCTCCCATTTATTATATTCCACATTCATAATAACTATATCAACTCTCCTGTTTAATTGCCTGTTTTTATCACTATCATTCGGAACTATCGGTCTATATTCACCATACCCGACAGCAGATATCCTCTCTGGATTTATCTTAACCTCATCTACAAGAATTTTCACTACATTGGTTGCTCTTATTACGGAAAGCTCCCAATTAGAATGAAAATTATTATTGTATATGGGAATATTATCTGTAAAGCCTTCTACCCTGATTTGATTTGGAAGAGTTTTTAACATATTCCCTAATTTAATTACCGTATCCTTTTCATTAAGATGCACATCTGCAGAACCGAGGTCGAAAAGAAGAGTATCCTGCAAACTAATAACAAGCCCTCTCTCGTTGATATAATCTGTAATCTTGCCTTGAAGATTATTTTCTTTAATAAAGGCATTAACCTGTTTTTCTACTTCCTTCAAATCATTCTGAACACCTGAAGTCCCTTTGTTTCCAAGGTCTCCCGGTACAACGCTCGTGCCGCTGTACCGTCCTATCGCATATTGAGAACCATCAAATGTTTTACTTAAAACATTTGCTATCTTTGCAAACTTTTCAGCATTTACCGAACTTATCGTATACATAACTATAAAAAAAATCATGAGCAATGTAATCATATCCGAATATGTAAGAAGCCACCTCTCTTTATTTTCCTTTTTATTCTCTTCAAGCTTTTTCATTTGCAATATCACTGTCCTTCATCCCGGTATTATCTTCTTTTTTAGCACTATCTGTTACAAAGGTGCGCAGTTTTTTCTCCAGTATCTTTGGATTTTCCCCAACCTGCAGCGATAAACTTCCCTCTAAAATAATTTCTCTTTCAGTCCTTTTTTTGTTTGCTCTGTTTTTTAATTTCTGCCCGATTGGCAGCCAAAAAAGATTTGCCGAACTAATACCATATAGTGTTGCAATAAATGCAGCAGCAATAGCAGGACCTAATTTATCAGGTTCGCTTAAATTACCCAAAACATGTACAAGTCCCGTAACCGTACCTATAATACCCATCGTAGGAGCATAACCTCCTGCCGCTTCAAAGATTTCTGCATCCATTTTCTGAGCATGGTCTTCAACATAAATTTTATTTTCCATAGTCGTTTTAATAAGCTCAATATCCGCTCCATCGACAACAAATTCGATACATTCTTTTAAAATAGGATCAAAATTTTTCATTTCTTCAGAATTTATTTCCTGTTCAAGGCTTAATAATCCTTCACTTCTCGCTTTTTGCGATAAATATACAAAGTATTTTATTATTTCATTATGGTGTTCCTTTTCTTCTTTAAAAGCAACGGCTATAAGACGTGGAAGTTTTAACATATCCTTCATCGAATATGAAACCATCGTAGCTCCTATCGTACCTCCAAAAACAATCAATGCAGCCGATACGGTTATTAATGACCCTAAAGTGCCGCCTTCAATGATAAACCCAAATATTACTGAACCAACACCAATGATAATTCCTAATAATGTGGCTAAATCCATATTTATCCCCTCTCAATAAGTCAATCTTATATATATATCGACAAAATCCATTTAAAAGTTAATACTTTAAAAAATCCTTTTTTTTTGATATATTAATATTATTGGAGGAGTTGCTATGCTTTGTATAACTGTTAATAATTTAAGCAAATCATATGGTATTAATAGAATTTTACATGATATTTCTTTTGTTGTTAATGAAGGTGACCGCATAGGGGTAGTGGGTGAAAACGGTACCGGCAAATCGACATTATTCAAACTTTTGACTGGCGAGATAAAACCGGATTGTGGGAATATCTTTATGCCGCAGATTGTTATGGGTTATCTTGAACAAAACACAATTATTGATAGTGAAAAATCACTTTATGAAGAAGTAAAAAATGTTTTTGAATATATCTTTGAATTAGAAAATG
Organism: Aceticella sp. 75b-Ac; assembly: GCF_056032965.2. NCBI lineage: Bacteria > Bacillati > Bacillota > Clostridia > Thermoanaerobacterales > Thermoanaerobacteraceae > Aceticella > Aceticella sp. 75b-Ac. The sequence goes on along the minus strand of NZ_CM190971.1, from coordinate 54,936 downwards.
ATATAAGAAAATTAGAAAAAGAAATATCAAATACAAAAAATGAGGTATTGTTAAATAAACTCTTAGATGAGTATTCCTCACTTATGAGCAAATATAATAAACTTGATGGCTATTCCGTTGACAGCCGAATCAAGGGAGTATTAAAAGGTCTTGGTTTTTCCGAATCGCAATTCGATATGTCTGTGTCAAATCTAAGTGGGGGGCAAAAAACCCGCCTTATGTTAAGCAAAACTTTATTAAAAAATCCAGATGTACTTCTTTTGGATGAGCCAACAAACCATTTAGATATATCTTCAATTGAATGGCTTGAACAATATTTAAGATTTTATAAGGGAACTGTTATGGTTATTTCCCATGACAGATATTTTCTTGACAGGATAGTAAACCGGATTTTTGAAATAGAAAACAAAACATTAAAGGAATATGCGGGAAACTACTCTGAATATTTAAGAAAGAAAAACGATGAAATAAAAATACAGATGAAGGCATATGAAAATCAGCAAATGGAGATTAAGCGAATACAAGAAATGATAATGATTCAAAAAAACAGAAGACGTGAAAAATCTGTTAAAATGGCTGAAAACAAGCAAAAAATGCTTGACAGAATGAAAAAAATAGAAAAACCTCTAATTAACAATAACGCAATAAAAATAAATTTTGACTTCGATGAAAAAAGTGGAAACGATGTGTTAAGTGTCAGAAATCTTTCTCTAAGATTTGATCATCATATATTTCATAATGTTTCTTTCGATATCAAAAAGGGAGATAGAATTGCAATCCTTGGTCCTAACGGTATTGGAAAAACCTCTCTTTTGAAAATTTTATTGGGCATAATTGACAATTATGAAGGAAGTGTGGTATGGGGTACAAATGTAATAACAGGTTATTATGACCAGCAATTATCCAATCTCAATAATGGCAAAACTATTATTGATGAAATCTGGGATGAAAATCCACATCTCACGCAAACAGAAATAAGGACACTTTTAGGTTCGTTTTTATTTTCAGGTGATGATGTTTTTAAAATAATTAGTAAATTAAGCGGCGGAGAAAAAGCCAAGGTTTCATTATTAAAGCTTATATTATCAAAATCAAATTTTCTTTTGATGGATGAACCTACAAACCATTTGGATTTGAAATCAAAGGAGGTACTTGAGAAAGCTTTGTTGGATTACAGGGGAACCTTATTATTCGTTTCACACGACAGGTATTTTATCGATACAATTGCAACAAAAATCTTCGAGCTTAAAAGTGAGGGTATTACCAAATACTATGGAAATTATTCCTATTATTTGGAAAAGAAAAATGAAACAACAAATGTTGAAGATAAAATTAAAAGTAAGACAAAAACACAACTAAAAAACGAAAAATATCGGGAAAGATTAAGTCGTCAGCAGGAAAAAAAGCAAAAAGAATACATTAAAAATTTAGAAAATAATATTATAGAAATTGAAGGCAAAATAAAAGAACTTGAAGAAAAAATGTGCGATCCAGAAATTTATAAAAATGGTGAAATTATTAAAGCACAGTCGGACTACAAGGATTTAAAAGAGTTGTTAACTTCCCTTTATAAAGAATGGGAAGATTTATGCTGTTAAACCGCTTAATCTCCTCTTTGCCTTCATTTTATACCCTTATCCGATTGCCTGTCAATACACTTTTGTATTAAATCCATAATCACCTCTGCAAGTTTTTCCTCATCATGCCTTATAAAATTCTGTTTGATTGCAACTACATCCTTCTCGATTATTTTTATTCCAAGTGAATTAAGTTTATCTTTATCATATGTGACTGGTTGTGCCATATCCTCACTGTAACGTGTTCTGTATTCATAAGGTATTTTACCACAGTTAACAATAATATAATCAAGGGATTTAAGTCCGTGAGAAAAAAGAGCTTTAACATGGTCATATGCATCAAGAGATGTTGTTTCGCCTGGTTGTGTCATAATATTACATACATATATTTTTACTGCTTTAGAAATTTCAATTGCATCGCATATTTCATCAACCAATAAATTAGGAATAATGCTTGTATACAAACTGCCGGGTCCCAGTACTACAGCATCTGCTCTTATAAGTTCAAGAAGGACATCTTTGACAGGTTTTACATTGGGAGGCTCTAAATAAATTCTTTTAATTGGGCTTTTCTCTATTAATTGCCTCTTTGGTATTTGAGATTCTCCATTTATAACTGTGCCATTCTCCAATACCGCTTTGAGCCTTACATTATTAAGTGTTACAGGCAACACCTTGCCTGATACAGCTAATACATCACTCATCTTTTTTACAGCTTCTTCAAAATTATCTGAAATTCCATTCATCGCTGCTAAAAATAAATTCCCGAAACTCTGACCCTTTAACATCCCTTCGGTAAACCTGTACTGCAAAAGCTTTTCCATTGTAGGTTCCGTATTTGCAAGTGCAAGTATACAATTTCTTATATCACCGGGAGGCAGCATACCAAGGTCCTGCCTTAATATACCTGAACCGCCTCCATCATCTGCAACCGTTACGATTGCTGTCAAATTATTGGTATGTTTTTTTAGTCCCCTCAACATCGTGGAAAGACCAGTACCTCCACCTATTACAGCTATTTTATACCCATCCATAATATTACTCCTCTCCTATATCACGATGGTCTACTACGACTGAATACCCTCTCTCCTTTAAAATTTCATATAAAGCATTTACAATAGTTATAGACCTGTGCTTTCCACCCGTACATCCTATTGCAATGACCAACTGAGATTTTCCTTCCCTTATATAGAAGGGTAATAAAAACTCGATCATGTCGTCAAGCTTATTCAGAAATTCTTTTGCTTCATCCCATTTCATAACATAATCTCTAACTTTTGCATCATTACCTGTCAGGGATTTTAATTCATTTATATAGTACGGATTAGGCAAAAATCTTACATCAAATACCAAGTCGGCATCCAGAGGAATTCCATATTTATAGCCAAAAGACATCACATTAACAATAATACCTTTAAATTTCCTACCCTCTAAAAATATATTAAAAAGTTCTTGTTTTAACTGTGCTGCTGTGAGATTTGATGTATCTATTATGCTGTTTGCCATCCTCCTGATATCTTCAAGTTTTTGCTTTTCATCATTTATGCCGGTAATTATTCTCCCACCGTCAGACAATGGGTGTTTTCTCCTTGTTTCTTTAAATCTTTTTATCAACACTTCGTTAGAGGCTTCCAAAAATATAATCTCATAATCATATTTATTCTTTTTTAGGTATTCAAGTGCAGAAAAAATATCCTTGAAAAGCTGACCTCCCCTCAAATCCATACCCAAAGCTACCTTATCAATATTTTTTGATTCGTAAAATAAATCCGCCAATTTAGGTATAAGTGCTGGAGGAAAATTATCTATGCAAAAAAAACCGATATCCTCCATTGCTTTCAAAGCTTGGCTTTTCCCAGCACCAGATAAACCTGTTATTATTACAAATCTCATTTCAATTCCTCCTTCGCATTTATTATATCTTTTATCAATAAACCAGCTTTTTCTGCAATATTAATGCCACGCTTAAAATCCCCAACCCGAGCCGGTGTATGTGCATCACTATCTATTACAAACCTTGCACCTGCTTCTTTAGCTATTTTAGCATATTCAGAGGTTATATAACCATGCCCTGAGTTTATCTCCAATGCTGTACCCTTTACGACAGCAGCTTCAGCTAATCTTTTTGTATCAATATCCACCTTAGCACCCGGATGTGTAATTATATCTATTTTGTATTTATTTATTGCTTTTATGATTGCATCTGTATTTTGCTCCCTTATAACAGGTCTTAATGCTTTTACAAAATACCCAAGTGTATTTTTCCCAAACAAATTTATGCCACTGTAAAAATCTTTTGGCAAAACACCCGTATGATATCCAAGTAAAAGTATATCGAGATATTTCATTAATTCATCCGGTACATCTATATCTCCTTCAAGGCTTATAAGATTAGCCTCTACCCCCATTAAAACTTTTATCTGCGGATATTTCTCATTAATCCTATATATTTCGTCACGTATTTTTCTGAAATTTTCTTTTTTGATTCCAAATAATATATGATTTGGTCCATGGTCAGTAATAGCAATTTCTTCTATACCTTTTTCTAAGGCTGCTTTTACGTTATCTTCTATAGTTCCTTTACCATGACTATATATTGTATGTGTATGATAATCTGCAAATATTTTCATATCCTTATTCCACCTATTGCTCTCCAACAATCTTAACCTCTGGTACAAGCTGAACCCCGAATTTTTCTTTTACTTTATTTTGTATATACTTAATAAGATTTAATACATCTTCAGCAGTAGCATTTCCTTTATTTATAATAAATCCGCAGTGTTTCTCCGACACCTGTGCATCACCTATAGAATAACCCCTTAATCCGGCATCCTGAATTAATTTGCCTGCATAATTTCCATGGGGTCTTTTAAATATACTTCCAGCGCTTGGATATTCAAGCGGCTGTTTTTCTTTTCTCATGTTATTTAACTCATTCATCCTTTTTTTTATAACATCATACTCTTCTTTATGTAATCTAAGCCATGCCCTGACTGCTATTAAATTATCATTTTGAATAATACTATTTCTATAAGAAAAAGCCATTTTACCATTTTCAAGTATATGTATATCACCATTTGAATCTATAACCTCAACCTTTGTGATAACATCTTTTATTTCTGTCCCATATGCTCCGGCATTCATTGCTATTGCTCCTCCAATAGTACCCGGAATACCGCTGGCAAATTCAAATCCTGCTAAACCATGTGAAAGTGCGGCATTTGCAATGGCAGAAAGTAATGCACCGGTTTCTGATATGATTATTATATCATCAACCATAATATTTTTAAGTGCGGTTAATTTTATAACAACTCCTCTTATTCCCTTATCCAGAACAAGTAAATTTGTTCCATTACCGATAATTAAATAAGGCATATTATTACTTCTGATTATATTTATAACATCAATAAGCTCCTTCCTGCTCCGTGGTATTATTAAAATATCAGCCGGTCCCCCTATCCTCAAAGATGTATGTTTTGACATAGGTTCATCTTTAAAAATGCCTCCATCTGAAACAATATTTTTTAATTTCTCATAAAAATTTTCCACATTATCCCTCCAAAATATAAGCAAATTATTCCATCATAATATTTTATCCTTTATATTTTATTTTAATTCCTTCTATAAAATAGTATAACACTTTTTTTATTTACAAGACATAAAAATAATAGAGAGGCAATTTCCCTCTCTCAAACATTATAACAAATCTTAAATCTTTTACTTACACAGCCTTCTGAATCATAAACACTTACAACTGCCGTACATTTTTTAATTTTAATTTCACAGTTGCAATCCCTGCAAAAAAACAGGTTATTACCTATTTTGCCCACGTTTGTGCTCTTACAATTAGGGCATTCCATATACCTCACCTCTCTACCTTGCGGCTTTAAACATCTAAGCCTCAAGGCATTCGAAACTACTGATACAGAGCTTAATACCGTTATAGTCTTTATACCTTATTAAAGATAAGTATGTTTAATTGATTTCATGCTAACATTCTGACTATTTATTAACTTAATTCAGATTATAGTTCTTTGGATTATATTATACCATATATAATATAATCCGGTATAATATCGAATTTAACTGAATTATTCAATATTATTTGTTTATCTTGAATTTTTATGTTTTTACTCGATATTTCTAATCATATCCTCATTTTTCATTTTTTTTGTTATAATTTTATAAATCTATTCACTGCTTTGTGTAAATAATCTCTCTCAACTTTTTTATTGCCCTATTTTTGAGTTTTACAATGCTCTGATAATGCAAACCCATTTCTTTTGCAATATCAGCCATTGAAATTCTTTCAAAATAGTGTAATAATATGATTTTTTTCTGCTTTTCTGTTAATTTTCCAAATGCAATTTTTAATTCACTTTTAAGTATATTATTTATTATGGTTTCTTCTATTGAAAGTCCTTCATTTTTTATCAAATCTATTATTTCTGTATCACAATCATCAGTTGATTTTTCATTTAAGGACAAGGCATTTATCCTGCACCTTGCTTTATTTCTATAAAAAAATCTTAGCTGGACATTTAGATATCCTAAGAAATCCTTTCCTTTTTTCGGGTCAAATTCTTTTATACATTCCATTATTCTGACCCTTCCGTCTTGAAGCATATCGTTAAAATCATCATAAGGAAATTTATTGGCAAGTGATATCAATAATGGATTAAATCTTTTTATTATCTCTTCTACACTTTCTTTATCTCCCTTCTTTGCATTAAAGCACAGTTCATTAAAACCAATCATAACTTACACCTCACGTTATAGTGAGGACCGGTCCTTTTCAGTGCGGCACTGTGCTTTAATTTTATACGGAGATATTCTTTATGTTAAATCATGACTTAATCTCATTCTTTCAACAAATAATACTGAATTATACTAATTCATGATTATTTTCATTAAAAATATAAAAATTCAGATATTGACTATTATAAAGTACCAATATATTTTCCATTTTAACATAAATGCAAAGAGAGACAGCTGCTGACTATCTCTCTTTTTGATATGTTCCAACTATTATAGGCTGTTTGAAGTTTGAGAATTACTTGTCGTATTGGCTTTGTTGAAATTATTTTTATCGGTTTTTAAATAATTTAGTATATCTTGCTCCTGCTGAGCGGTGATTTTATTATCTTTTACGGCTTGGTCAAGAGCTTTTTTAAATCTATCATCTGCATTTTTATGCATTTTCATCCCAAATAAACCGCTAAGCTCTTTAGGATAACCCTTGCCATCCCATTTATTAACCTTGTCTGTGAAATTTTTAATCATTGTATTTGCTTTATCTTGCGCCAATTTGCCGTCTTGTACCCTTTGGTTTATTTTTGCTGTAAAATCTTTAATAAGTGTCTGTTTTTTCTGATCAAGGGTCATGTTATTGAAATCCTTAATCTTTTGTTCTGCATCATTAATCTTTGTCAACATTTTATTTTCCTCATCCTGACTTATTTTGCCTGCGTTGAATTTTTCAGTTATTTTTGACTTGAGGTCTTCCAATCTTTTAATCGGATCACCCTTTTGGAAAATACCTTGATGTTTCATATTGGCATTTGCATTTGGTGTAGCTGTCGTAGCAGCAAATGCTGTGGCTGTCAATAACATTACGCCTATGACCGATGTGGCAATAATTTTTTTCGGATTCATATGATTTTTTACCTCCTTTTAATTTTTTGTTACATTCTTATTATATCCATAGTTTATGTCAAAATTATGTCCTATCCTTTAATAAACTGTAAAATTTTTATTAAAAATCTTGCTCGAAGTTAATAAGGGTATAACTTATACCCTTATTAAAACCTCTTGAACATTGCTCTCAAATATTTTTTTAATTTTTTCCAAAAATTCTGTTTCACATGCCTTAGTACCGCACAGCTTTTTATCAAGAACATCATCATTATATTTGTATCCCTGTAATACATATCTCTTTGCAGGTGACAGCCACTTAGAAATTGAGATAAAATCTTCTATGCTGAGAATTTTTTCATTAACTGTTGTCCTGAATTCATATCCTTTACCGGAATTTTTTATAATCTCAACACTTTGTTTTACATTACTTATATCCGACTCATTATTTGAAAAAAATCCATATTTGTTTAGCGGTGCTTTTATATCCATGGCTATATAATCAATCAAATCTTCATTAATCAATTCCTTTAATTTTTCGGCTCTTGAACCGTTAGTATCGAGTTTTACGCAAAGGTCCAATGCCTTTACTCTTTCTATAAAGTTTTTTAATCCTTCCCATAAGGTCGGTTCACCGCCTGTTATACAAATACCGTCAATACGTCCTTTTCTGTTTTTTAAGTATTTAAAAATGTCCGTTTTATCACAAATCCCTTCCTTTACTGATATAAGAGAACTATTATGACAATAAGGGCATCTAAAATTGCAGCCACTTACGAAAACTGTGGCTGCAATCTTACCCGGATAATCAATAAAAGATACAGGAATAAAATCATATATCATACGATAAATTCCTTCCTGTCTTGAAATTCTTTTCGCTTTCCTTCATTCCAATTTCTAACAGGTCTGTAATATCCCACAACACGGCTGTAAACCTCACAATCTTTTCCGCAGTATGGGCATTCAAAATGCTCCCCGGATATATATCCATGGTCTGTACATATGGAAAAGGTTGGCGTTATCGTATAGTAAGGTATTTTATAATTATATGCTATTTTCTTTACAAGTCCTTTGCAGGTATTTATATCATCTATCTTTTCACCGATAAATCCATGCAGTACAGTACCGCCTGTATACTTGCACTGCAATTCTTCCTGCAGGTCAAGAGCTGTAAATATATCCTCTGTAAAGTCTACTGGAAGTTGTGTTGAATTCGTATAATATGGTGTATCTTTTCCACAAGTTATTATATCCGGATACAATATCCTGTCTTTTTTTGCAAGCCGGAAGGAAGCACCTTCTGCGGGAGATGCCTCAAGGTTAAACAACAAATCTGTTTCTATTTGATATTCCTTGAGTTTGTCTCTCATAAAATCAAGCGTTTCAAGAGCAAAATTCTTTCCTTCATCGCTTGTTATATCTTTACCCATAAAGTTTAACAATGCCTCATTCATCCCAACAAGACCAATCGTATTAAAATGATTCTGCCAGTAAAGACCGAATCTTTTTTTCACATCTCTCAAATAATACTTAGCATATGGATAAAGACCCGAAGATGTCATTTTTTCTAAAACTTCTCCTTTAATAATAAGGCTTGTTTTTGCAATATCCATAAGTCTTTCTATTCGTTCAAGAAATTCTTTTTTTGTATTTGATAAATAGCCTATCCTTGGCATATTTAATGTGACAACACCTATTGAACCGGTAAGGGGATTTGCGCCAAAAAGACCGCCTCCCCGTTTTCTTAATTCTTCATTGGAGAGCCTGAGCCGACAGCACATTGACCTGACATCATCAGGCTTCATATCGCTGTTGATGAAATTACTGAAATATGGAAGTCCATATTTTGCAGTCATCTCCATTATTTTATCAACGACAGGTCTATCCCAGTCAAATTCTCTGACAAGATTATATGTTGGTATTGGAAATGTAAAAATTCTCCCATTAGCATCACCTTCCATCATAACCTCTGCAAACGCAAGATTCAGCATCTCCATTTCTTTTTGAAAGTCCTTGTATGTTTTATCCATCAATTTTCCGCCGATAATTACCGCTTCATCTTTTAGTGATGTTGGTGCCACCAAGTCTAATGTGATATTACTGAAGGGCGTTTGAAAGCCTACCCTTGTCGGAACATTTATATTGAATATAAATTCCTGAAGGGCTTGTTTAACCTCATGATATTTAAGGTTGTCATAATATATAAAAGGTGCCAAATATGTATCAAAATTAGAAAATGCTTGAGCGCCTGCCGCTTCTCCCTGAAGTGTATAAAAAAAATTAACAATCTGACCCAGCGCCGTTCTAAAATGTTTTGGCGGCAAACTTGCTACCTTCCCTTCTACTCCTGTGAATCCGGAAACCAGTAAATCCCGCAAATCCCATCCGCAACAATATACCGATAAAAGACCTAAGTCATGTATATGAAAATCCCCGTTAATATGAGCATTCCTAACCTCTTCAGGATATATCTTGTTCAACCAGTATTGAGCAGTTATAGTACTTGATATATGATTATTCAACCCCTGCAGTGAATAACTCATATTGCTGTTTTCATTTACTCTCCAGTCCAGCTTGCCAATATATTCATCTACCATTTTTTCAATATCCATAAACATATTTTTTATATTTCTCACATCGGAGCGCTGTTTACGGTACAAAATATATGCTTTTGCAGCTTGGCTCATTCCATGTTCAATAAGTTTTTGTTCGACAATATCTTGAATCTCTTCAACAGTAGGTGTTTTGTCCTTAAAATTTTCCCATAAATAATCTGTTACCTCTTGTGAAATATTTAATGCTTCATCAAACGTTGAAGAACCTACTGCTTTAAATGCCTTAAATACAGCATTTGCAATCTTTAAGCTATCAAAATCAACTTCCCTTCCATCTCTTTTAATAACTTTCATAATTTTTTTCCTCCTCTTTAATCAAAAGCCGATTTTTTTCTTTTTTTAATTAAATATCTATCTTAAAGAGTGAAATATTAAAATAACTAAATATTGTATGTTTTAATAAATCATCATCAATATATAGTATAAACCAAGATAATCTTAATGTCAATGTCATAAATTGTTTAATCAAAAACAAATAAAATATGCAGTAAATGCATCAAAACCTTATGTTTTTGTACTGCATTTACTGCATATTCCATAAAAATTTAATTCTCCATAATAAATATCAAAATTATACTTTTTCCTAATTTCGACAATCTCCTCTATTAGGCGTGCATCAAAATATTCATCAATGCTGCCGCATTTATTACAAATTAAATGAATATGGATTTTTTTCTTGCTAAACATCTTTAATTCATAATATTTAGTATCTTTTATTGTATTTTCTGATAAAATATCCTTTTGTATTAAAAGTTTCAAATTCCTGTATAAAGTCGCTATCCCATATCGGGAATTGATTTTTCTAACAGCATTAAGCAATGCTGTGAAATCAAAATGTAAATTGGGATTATCCAAAAACACATCAAGTAAAAGCTCGCGCTCTTTTGTTATCTTTATACCGTCCGCTTTTAATACCTTTATTATGGTATTTTTAATATCATTTTTCATCGAAAAATCACCAAATTTTTTGACATATGTATATTATTAGTATAAAGTATTTTAATCATATGTCAATAATTATTTTTAAAAGGACAATCCCTTTTTCCATAATAAGTATCTTTTATACATTAATATTCTCAACTTCTTCTGCAATGTGGGACCATGACCTTTTGACAAAAACCATCTTTAAATTACGCTTTTTGCCCTCTTTCTTGATTATATTAACAATCTCATGTTTTACATAATCAATAAAGACAAAAACCGTATCCACATCACAGGGTATTCCGCCTTCAATTTCACGTTTTTTTCTTCCTGTAATATGTTTAACAATCTTGTAACCGTTTTTCTCTAAATTTCTGTATATATTTCCCAATTTGTCACCACCTATAATCATGGCAGACATATCTTACACCTCCTTTAAGTAAATTTTCTCCTCATTAATCATTTTCATACCTTCATAAAACATCAGTTTATCTCAGCTTCTTATATTAATTTATCTTCAGCAATTTGCTTATAATTATTATTAAAACAACATTAGCTGCATCCCTTATTTTTTTACTTATTAAAAAAACAGCTTTTATTTTTATTAAGTGTCATCTTTTTTATAATTATAACACTAAATAAAAATAAAAGCAAGCAAAAATTAAAATTTTTTTATTTTTTTCATAAAAAAATTTATATTTATTTAAAAATAAATATAAACCACCAAAGTAAAATTGTCAATAGCATTAAATTAATATATGTATTATTACTGATTGATTTGTGATAATGTCTTGATATACCACTTTAAATCAGAGATTTGTATGCATTTTGGTGCGCAGACATTTGTGAGACATTTGGGGACGTGACATTTTGTCCCCTTCTGTCTCTATGTGGATTTATATGAGATGGCATGTAAATGGCATACCGGAATACATGCCTTGCAGTTTTGACATTCATCAGCATCTATATAAGCAATGCCGTTTTCTATTTTTATTGCTTCAAAGGAGCACATTCTCAAACATTTTCCACATCCGACACAAATTTCAGCATTAATTATGGGTTTGCTAAGTTTTACATAATTTGTTGTATCTATATCTGCAGATTGTCCATTGCTTTCTATAAATTCAGACATATTTACCTCCAAAAAATTATAGTATATGTGAAAAATTAAAGCTATTATATGATGATTGATGAACTTGTTGTTAAATATGATATCCTGTTTCTTAGAATATTTTTTAATATTGCGTATTCCTCAACACCAGTACAATGACCTGTGTATATTTTTTCCATATTATATTCTTTTAAATTCCGGGCAATATCTTCAACCTCTGAAGAAGCCATTCCCTTCAAATGAAAGCCCCCAATAAGTGATTTTATCTTGAATGCATTTGTCAAGTGAAAAATACTCCAAATTTCAATCGAATTTTCCTCCACTTAGTGGATAAAAAATCAAGCAATATTCTGACTTTTTATCCATTCCTCCGTTTCTTTAAGTCTATATGAATTTCCATTCATATTTACTAAATAGGCTTTATGTGTTAGTCTATCTACCATCGCTGCTGTCATAACTGGGTCTTGGAATATTTCAGCCCACCTTTCAAATGATAAGTTTGTTGTTATTATCGTTGATTTTCTTCCTGCTCTTAATGATAAGTTTGTAAATAAAAGCTCAGACCCTTCTTTATCAAACGAGATAAACCTGAGTTCGTCTGCTATTACAATGTCGTATTTCGCAAATTTGTTTTCAAAAGTGTGTAATGTTCTCTCTGACCTACTTTCTTTTAATTGATTTATTAAAGTTGGAATTGTTGTAAATAGTACTCTTAATCCTGCTAAGCAAGCTTTTATGCCTAATCCTATTGCTATATGCGTTTTGCCTGTGCCTGGATTTCCAGCAAGTATTACATTTTGTCCATTCTTAATAAATTCAAGTGAACTTAATACCTTTAATTTTCTATTCGCATCATCTGGTAGATACTCTACTTTTAGGTCTTCTAGATATTTTTTGTATGGAAAATTAGCTAGTCTTATACGATTTTCTTTCGCATGTTCCTGTCTTAGATCATATTCTTTCTGGAGCAATCCGTATAAGTATTCTTCATAGCTTATATCTCTTGATGCAGCATCTTTTGCATCTTCTCCAAAATATTTCTTTATCCCTGGTAGTTTTAAGCTTGTTGCAAATTGTTCTATTTCTTTTGATATTTCTTTTTTATTCATTTAAATGACGGCCTCCTCTTTGAAATTTTCGGCCTCTTTAGGTATTAAATTGCCGAATTCTTTCAGCATTTCTTTTGATTTATCTTCTATTTCATTATTTGTTTTTGTCTTTTCTATATATTCATCAACCTTTCTTTCACATATTATTTTTATTTTATCTGTTGTAATTTCAATTGGATCTATTTTTCTTAATTTCTCAATAGCATCAAGTTTTTTTTGCATACCTACTATACCTACATATTGCAAGAGATTTATGAATTCTTTCTCTCTGGTGGTATAATAGGTACTGTAGATATTTTGTAACCTTGGGTCTGCCTGTTTAAGCGCTGTGCTTGATGGCAGTGCCCCAGGTTTTTTCTTTAGTGTATTCAAGTAGTGCTCTATTTTTATTGACCATTCGTTGAATCCGTATATTCGCTCATGTTCGGCAATTTTTGCATTGTCATAATAGCAAAGTATTTTATGCGAATATATTTTTGTAAATATGATTTTACCGACATATGCATCTGGTACAGAATAATGACATGAGTCTACAACTATTGTTGAATATTTATCTGCACGCAGGTCTTCACATCTTGCTGCATCAAATGGTGGTAATTGCGGCAATAAATACGACCTTTCTTCTTCAAGTATCTCTACAGGTGTTTTGTTGTCTTTTAAAGGATTTTTTGTATTATTCAGTTTTTTACATACTTCATAAAGATAGTTATTAGCTTCTTCCAATGAGTCAAAGTAGTCTTTATTAGAAAATGCCTTTCTTCTTATAAATTCTACGCTTCTTTCAACGTGTCCCTTTTCATTGCCTCGATATGTATTGCAAAATCTAAATTTAAAGCAATAATATATTGATAGTTTTAAAAGTCCTTCTGTTGGTTCTTTTTCACTCCTTCCTACAAATTTTTTAACCATAACTTTGGCGTTGTCATATACTACAGTATTATAAACGCCTTTTATATCTTCAAAGAATGATGCATGTGCTTCTTGAAAGCATGAAGTATCTTGTTTGGGAAAAAGTTTTGCAAATCTGTAATTACCTTTGGCACTTGTAAATACCGCCATCTGAAATGTTTTTAACTCGCTTTTAATAAATAATTTGACTTCGCCCCAGTCGAATTCACACACATCTCCAAGTTGATATTCCGCCTTTATATATGCTTCTTTTTGCTCATTTAATATCTTATTTATTGCTTGGCAGACCGACGTGTAACCAATGTCATAACCTTCTTCTTTTAATGAATTATATATATCGATTTTCTTTTTTTGTTGTTTGGCTTGTCCCAAATATCTTTTTTGTTCATTTTCTCTAAGATAAAACTTTATTCGATTTATCACTTCCTCAGTTAATTTTCTTTTATGCCTGTTTTTAATGTTGTACTTAGGCTTTTCAATTATGTCATCAATAATCTCTTGAATATCGGCATTTCCATCTATTTTCCCTTCATTTATCAAGTCCCTTCTCTTTTCTTCATATTTTTTAATATATTTTCTGATAACTTTTCTATCGATACCAGTTTCTCTAGATATCTGTCTTTGAGATTTACCATCTCTAATATATGATAAAATTATTTCTTGTTTGTCTAACAATGATATCAACTCCACCGCTCCCTCATGATCTTATTTCATGAGAGAAATTTTATCTTAATGTGGGGGATTTTTCAACTGGAATACTGGGGTACTTTTAGTGTAACATAGACACTTTGAAACCTTCAAATCTTTTTTTTGCGGTATGCAAAATATTTAAAATACCTGCATGAGAACACCCTGTAATTATATTTATTGCATTTCCTTCTTTGACAACGACAAATACCTCATCTTCAAATTTATCCATTAATTTTTTATTGTTTTTTTCAATAAGAAAATGCTTTGTGGTAAAATCGTTATTATATTCAATGTTTGTATCGGTAACCACGTAGAAATCCTTTTCTATCTCCTTGTCTTCAGAAATTAATATGAAATTTTCTTTATTTTTTTCATATAGAGAAATATCAAAGCCAATTTCCTCTATATTGCCGCTTTTTCTTTCGATATATTTTTTGCTAAGAATTTCGTTATTAGCATAAATATGTACATTCCTATTCTCATCAATAAGCTTTTTAAGCCCTCCAACATGGTCATAATGTCCATGTGTCAACACGACCTTTTTAATCTTCTTTAAATCGATCCCCATTAACCCGGAATTTTTCATGAAATTATCACTTTGACCGGTATCTATTAAAACCTCTGCATTATCTTTTTTAACAAGCAATGAAAGACCATGTTCAGCAACAAAACCTTTTTTATAAACGAGATTTTCAATCAAAACCTGAATTTCCATTTCTCCGCTCCTTTTCGCTTAAATCTTTATACTGCTCATTTCTTTTAGAAATGAGCAGTATAATATTTATTAATCTTCACAATGTCCTTCATGTTCATGTTTTTCACATGCGCTTCCGGTTGAAACAAGTGTTCCATCTATATATCTTTTTATTACCTCATCTGTATTACCTTCTGCACCTGTTATAACATCTATACCAAAATTATTAAACAATTCAATTGCACTGCCTCCCATACCACCTGCAATGACACAGGATATACCCTTATCTCTTAAAAACTCAGGCAAATATCCGGGTCTGTGACCTGGATTGGGAACAAAATTCGAGCTTTTTATCTGCTTATTCTCAATATCATATATCATAAAACCTTCACAGTGCCCAAAATGCATTGATACACTATTCCCTTCTGCTGCAATTGCTATTTTCATACACAAACATCTCCTTTTTTAAAATAATTTTCTATTTTATTCCATATATCAATAATCTGATTATATGCCGTACTTTCCTTATATTCTGATAAATTTTTTAACCTTTTAAGAGATTCCACTACAGCTTCATCAAAGTCTATTTTCCCAACAACTGTAATATTATTTTCCCGACAATAATTTTGTATTTTTTCTGTTACCTCTTCATTTAAATCCCATTTGTTTATACATACGAAAGAAGGAATTTTAAACTTCTCAACCACCGATAATACCCTTTTCATGTCTTCAAACCCCGACATGGTCGGCTCAGTTACTATCAAAGCAGCATCAGTACCGGTTGCAGATGCAAGTACCGGACATCCTACACCCGGCATTCCATCTATTATCATATAACTGCTTTCACCCTTTAATTCCATGGCTTTTTTCCTTACCTCTGTTACTAACTTACCTGACCCATCTGCCCCGGGATACAGCAGTGCATAAACAATCTTTTCTCCGTTTTTAATTTTTGATACTATAACTTCACCTGTTTTTTCATCCTCCATCTTTATAGCCCCAACAGGACATTTATACATACAAAGTCCGCAGCCTTCGCAGTATAAAGGATTAACCTTGAAATCTGATATAGCATCAAACCGGCAGAGTTCTTCACATAACCCACATTGTACACATTCATTGCTGTCAATTACAGCGGATTCCTTGCCATAAAAATCTTCTTTTTTAATAATTTCCCCTTGCAAAACAATATCAAGATTCGGTGCTTCAACATCACAATCGGCCATAATTTTATTTTTAACAACTGTACTTAATGTTGTTGCAACAGTGGTTTTGCCTGTACCGCCCTTACCGCTTAATATTACTATCTGTTTCATCTTTTAATCAGCTCCATTACTTGTCCAGATAACTGTTTGAAATTATCTTTGATTTCTTTGTCAAAATCCACTAATAATTTGCCTTTTGAATAAGCCTTAGCAATCTCCTTTTTGAAGGGAATTTTCATTAAAACATCTATATCCTGTTCCTTACAATATTTCTCAATAATTTCGTCTTCGCCACCCGATTTATTTATAACAACTGCCATTGGCAAATTCATGGATCTGACAAGTTCTACCGCAAGCTTAAGGTCATGAAACCCGTAAGGTGTTGGTTCAGTTACAAGAATACACATGTCGCTGTTATCAATAGAATTTATTACTGAGCAGGAGGTCCCCGGTGAACTGTCAACTATAACAATTTTATCATTATATGAATTTATTATTTTTTTTATCTCTTTAAGTATGGGTACCCCTATTGCTTCACCTATATTTAGTTTGCCTTCGATAAAATCAACACTGCCTGATTTGCCTATCCTTATACCGCCAATTATTTTGTCCTTTTCAATTATAGCATTATGCGGACACATTTCAAAGCAGGCTCCGCAGGAATGGCAAAGGTGATCAAACACAAGGATTCTTTTACCGATATGTGCCAAAGCCCCAAATCTGCATGCTTTTGCACAATCGCCACATAAGGTGCATTTGCTGTAATCTATCTCAGGTATTTTTATCTTAACCGGTATTTCCTCTCTAATATCGGGAATTAAAAACAGGTAGCCGTTCGGTTCTTCCACATCGCAATCTGCATATACACTATTGTCAATTACCTTGGCAAGATTTACCGCAACGGTTGTCTTACCTGTACCGCCTTTCCCACTCAGTACGGAAATTTTCACATTCCTCATTATTAATTCCTGCCATGAAGCCCTTTATTTGTAGGCTCTGATATTTTTTCCAAAAGACCTTTATTAAAGTGCTCGACAGCTTCTTTAATACTAACATTTGATGCCTTGTACACTGGTATATTTGCAGCAACTAATACATCCATGGCATTTGGACCGACATTGCTTGATATAACAGCCTCAACACCTTTGTTAACCAGCTGCTGCGCTGCTTCTGTCCCTGCTCCGCCGCTTTTTGCGGCAGCACTATTCTTTATTGCTTCATACTCCATTGTTTTGTTATCAACAATTATAAAGTATTCTGCACGTCCAAACCTTGTATCCATTTTGGAATCAATTGAACTGCCTTCTGAAGAAACTGCAATTTTCATAATATTCAAACCTCCATCCTATATTTAATATGTATTTACAATATAACTATATTATTATTTTTACCATATGTCAATAATTTTATAAATAAATATGATAAAATAATATTTCTTATTATATACTTTATTTTATAAAATAAAATCTGCTGACAGAAGGTTATCTGCCAGCAATCCTATCTTAACTAAGTATACAAACTTAAAAAACAAATATTACTTTTCATTATTATTGTTTTTTTTCTCTATCTCATCAAGCCTTTTATTGATAAGGTCAAGCTGTTCCTTCAGGTATTGAGCCTCCGCATTTAAAGCATCTTCATCATTTGCAGCATAAGCTGCTCTGCCCCAGCCCGGAACACCTGTTGCATAATACATATTTCTATATCCCCTGCGCATACCAAAACCTGGTCTAATCACATAGCCCGGAACGTTATATCCTGAGCAGTAACCCATACCTCTTCCTGTTCTTGGACCCATGCCCATTGGACCTGTACCATTTCCTCTTGGCATAATAATCACTCCTTTGTATTTATTTTGGTCATATGACCATAACTACATTATTATGATATCACTGTTTTAAACTTATGTCAATAATTTTTTATATTTTTTGATTGACAATTTTATAAGTTAGTGTTATCATTTCTTTAAAAGTTATACTAAAAGTTAAAATACAAAAGGTATCTCATATTTTACTTTTTGTATAAAATTTATTGAAAAGGAGGAATTACTCTGGAAGAGAATATAACACGTTTTGGAGTTTCAATGGACACAAAACTTCTTTCACAATTTGATGAATTAATAAATAAAAAAAATTACAATAACAGATCAGAAGCAATAAGAGACCTTATGAGGGATTATATTGTAGAAAATCAATGGGAAGAAGGAGATGACATTGAAACTGTCGGAACAATCACTTATGTATATAACCACGAAGTAAGAGAATTAAGCGACAAACTCACTGATATGCAGCATGGGCATCATACAAATATAATCTCAAGCATGCATGTACATCTTGATAAACATAACTGCCTTGAAGTAATGGTTGTAAAAGGAACTCCAAAATTAATATCAGCGATTGCCGACGAGATTATAAGTACAAAGGGAGTAAAGCACGGAAAATTAATCATGACAACAACAGGTAAAGATTTATAAAAAAATAAGGATGGAGAATCTCTTTCAAATAACTTATTTTAAAAGAAACCCCCATAACTGATTTATCATTCCACCTATCAATATTGCACCAAAAATGTTTATAAAAACTATCCATATTGTTTTTCTCCATCCAATTGTCTTTTTTAAGGCGGCAATTGTTGCAATACATGGAATGTAAAGCATTGTTACGACACCAAAAATAACCATCTGACGCGGATTTAAAATCTGTGTTATCGCTGTTGTACCGGACAGTGTAAGAAGCATGATAAGCGTCAATTCCTTTCTTAGTACTCCAAATATCAGTACGATACCCACAATTGAAGGAAGCCCAAGCCACTTTACTATAATTGGATCTGTCAGGTATGTTATATATTTAAATAAATTCAAATACTTTAATATCTCTAATGCAAAACTTCCGATAATTATTATGGGAAGCGCAACATAAAAAAAATCCTTTATCCTGAACCATATCTGCTTTAAAGTAGGTTTTAATGCAGGCATTCTATAACCGGGAAGTTCCATTATAAGGTCATAGGGTTTACCGGGCGCTATTTTATTTGCAAAAAATGCGGCAATGTAAATTACCAAGACATCAAAGGCAAAAACCGCAAGCGCATACTGAGGTCCCATAAAAATCCCGATTGTCCCGAGAATAATGACAATTCTTGCCGAACATGGCACCAGTGTTGCCATAAAAGAAGCAATAAATATCTCCCTATCTGTTTCAAGGATTTTTGTCCCCAAAACAGCCGGAACATTACATCCAACCCCCATAAGTATCGGTATCAATGCTTTTCCATGAAGTCCTACCTTATGCATTATCTTATCCGTAAGAAATGCAATTCTTGCAAGATATCCTGTGTTTTCAAGTATGGCAAGAAATATATAAAATGGAAGAATATATGGCAATACTATTGTAACAGCAGAAATAAATCCTTCTATCAATCCATTCCAGAGTATATCTTTATACATTATGGGAATACTTAAATTGTATATAAATGGTTTAAAACCATCGAAAAAGTTCGAAAGAATTTCTGAAAAATATCCTCCAAAGTTAAATATGCCATAAAACGCCAAAAAAATAACACCTGTCATCGCAATATATCCCCAAAATTTATCAAGGGCAATATTATCCAACATGTCATTTAATGTGAATTTATTTTCTTTTACCGTAGTACACTCATCTGTTATATATGAAGCTATCTTATACCTGTCAGAAGTCACTACGGTCGAAAGTGAGTCATTAAGTTTAGACTTTAATATCTCGATTTCCTCTATAATAGCTTTATACGCTTCCTCACCGCCTTTTTTATTCTTTAACTTTTCAATGATATCTTTATCTTCCTCTATAAGCTTCAACGCAATCCACATAGGATGAAATGCTTCTATAATATCAATATTATTTTTCAGCAGTATCTTGTATATATTCATTACCGTTTCTTTTATTTCGCTTCTGTAATCAAGCACTCTTTCCTGATTAATATCATAGGATTTTACATCCTTATCTCTAACACGATCTGCCATTTCTATAATGGCATCCGACAATGCTTCAAGCCCTTTACCCTTTGTCGCAATGGTTTTTACCACAGGTATACCCAGCAAATTGCTAAGTTTTTCTGCATCTATGTCTATTCCTTTTTTATGGGCATAATCTATCTGATTTAAAGCCAAAACCATCGGGACATGCAGTTCCAAAAGCTGTATCGTAAGAAGCAGATTCCTTTCAAGATTTGATGCATCTACTACATTTACCACAACATCTGGTTTTTCAAATGCAATAAATTCTCTTGAAACAATTTCCTCTTGCGAATAAGCAGAAAGGGAATAAATACCCGGCAAATCAATAATCTTTATTCTCCTGTTTTTATATTTTAAAATCCCTTCTGCTCTCTCAACCGTCTTTCCGGGCCAATTTCCTATTATTTGACTTAAACCGGTTAATTGATTAAAAATAACACTTTTACCCACGTTTGCATTACCTGCCAGTGCAATTACGATTTCCTCCTTCACATTATTCCTCCTTTCCGTTTCAGCTTTTACACTGCTTTAACATAAATTTTTGAAGCAAGTCCATGACCTATTACCAAATGTGAATTTCTTACCTTGATTTCAACAGGACCACTCAATATACCATTCCTTAAAACTTTTACCTCTGTCTCAGGAACCAATCCCATCTCATTCAACCTTTGGACAGCAAACCCACATGCATCTATCTTGATTACTTTTCCTTTGTTTCCCTTCTTTAAACAAGTAAGGGGTATTAAATTATTACAGTTTTCATTATACTCTACTCTTTTCTCCATCATTTGCATACATCCCCTTTAATTGAAAATAATTATCAATATCCGTACATTTATTATACCATGTCAAAGATTTTTCTGTCAACACCTAATTTCTTTAATATTTTTTATTCTAATTTTACTTTTAATATAATTACATTCCATTTCATTACATTATATCCAGACAATAAAAATTAATCACAATATCCACAGGGTTATCCACAGCATAGAAGCACCATCATGTATGAAATTCACGTATTTTTCCACAGTCCACACAAAATTATCCTCAACAATCTTCACAAATCTTCAAATAAGGAACTGCATTTAAATTTAAATCCGACCTTTTTCCGCGCATAAAATCGAAATACCCGGCACTTGCAATCATTGCTCCATTATCCGTACAAAATACTACTTCGGGATAATGAAGCAAAATATTTTCCTTTTCGGCTTTTTCTTTTAACATTGACCTTAATAAACTGTTTGATGCAACCCCGCCTGCTATGGATATTTTGTTGATATTTTTAACCTTTGCGGCTTCAATTAGTTTATATGTAAGTACCTCAACAACATTTTTCTGAAAGCTGGCAGCAAAATCCGCGATATTTATTTCTATCCCCTTCATTCTGTTTTTGTTCAACTGATTTAAAACAGCGGTTTTAATCCCGCTAAAACTGAAATCAAAATTCCCGTTTTCCATAAAGGATTTCGGAAATACATATGCATCCGGATTGCCTTCTTTTGAAACCCTGTCAATCTCCGGTCCCCCCGGATATCCCAATCCCAATGCCCTTGCCACTTTATCAAATGCCTCGCCTGCCGCATCATCAACCGTCCTCCCCAATACTTCATATTCTCCATAATCCTTTACATATACAAGATGGCAGTGCCCGCCTGATGCAACAAGGCAAATAAATGGAGGTTCAAAACCCTCTCCAATGTAATTCGCAGATATATGTCCTTCGATATGATTAACACCGACAAACGGTAAATCCCTTGCATATGCTAATGCCTTACCATATGATAAACCAACAAGAAGCGCTCCGACAAGCCCCGGTCCGTATGTAACGGCTATACCGTCAATATCATCAAGATTACATCCAGCATCATCAAGAGCCTTTGTAACAACCTCACCTATCGCCTCTATGTGATGTCTTGAAGCAATTTCCGGTACTACACCGCCATATTTCTTGTGTATTTCTATTTGTGAATATATTATATTTGATAATACATATTTCCCTGATTTAACAACACTTGCTGACGTCTCATCACAGGATGTCTCTATACCTAAAAATATTAAATCTTTTTTCATCTACTGTCACCACCATTAAACATCATATTTCCACATTATTATAGCATCTTCTTTATTGTCCTGGTAATATCCCCTTCTCCTGCCTACAGGTCTAAATCCAAATTTCTTATAGAGGGCTTGTGCTGCAATATTTGATTCCCTTACTTCAAGTGTCATAGAAGTAACAGCTTTTTTCTTGGCTATATTGAGCATCTCTTCCATAATGGCAGAGCCTACCCCAAGGAACCTAAAATCCGGATGTACCGCAATATTTGTTATATGCCCTTCGTCAACAACAACCCAAAAGCCTCCATAACCTACAATCCTATTGTCGATTTCCGCAACCGCATAATGAGCACATTTGTTTTTTGTTATTTCCAATAAAAAAGCTTCTTTTGACCAAGGTACACTGAAACACATTCTCTCTATTTCCAGCACCTCATCAATGTCATTTTTCCTTATTTCACGCACCACAACATTCATTTTTGCCCCTCCGCATACTTCATTAAGCTTTTCATATTACATTCAGCAGCAGGCTTTCTGATATAATAAGGCTTAAAATCAATATATGTACTTAAATCTCCTTTAATAATTTTTTCAATAGAGAGCATACCTATTGATGAAGCCCTTGAAATATTGTCTACAGGAGAAGCAAAAAAAATATTTATCCCTGTCATGCTTAAAAGCTCATTTCTATACACATTAACACCATCACCTGTATAAATAACATCGTTTCCGTAATTTTTTATTATTTCACACAGTTCTTTTACCGGTATCAACAAAGTATCCGACAATCTCTTTAACTCATATCCGCTGCTGTAAAATGCAGTATAAACATAGCCCTTTAATGCATCTATCACCGGACAAATAATGCCTTTAAATTCACGTATATTATATGCAAGCCCATCAAGGGATGATACCCCTGCTATCGGTATTTTAAGGGCATGAGCAAGTCCTTTTGCGGTTGCGGCTCCGATTCTTAATCCGGTAAAAGAACCCGGACCTTTGCTGACTGCCAAATGCGTTATCTCTTTTTTATTTATCCCTGTCATTTTTAAAAGGTCGTCTATCATCGGCATTAGTATAACCGAGGACTTACGATAATTTACAGAATATTCGCCAATTATACCATCATCGTCTACAATTGCAGCTGTCGTAGTCCTTGATGATGAATCTATCGCAAGAATTTTCACCTGTTCATCTCCTTCAATATATCATTATATCTTTCACCATTTGAAATTATTTCGATGTTCCTTTCGCACTCTGCATCACCCATTTTCAAAAATACATGAAGATTATCTTTCGGAAGAAGCGGCTCGATTTTTTCAGACCATTCGATAACACACACACCGTCACCATAAAAATACTCCTCATATCCTATGTCATATAATTCACTATAATCTGCAATCCTGTATACATCAAAATGATAAAGAGGAATCTTCCCGGTATGCTCATTAACCAACATAAAAGTGGGACTTGTTATATAATCATTTATTCCCATACCCCTACCAATTCCCTTGGCAAAAACTGTTTTACCTGCTCCAAGGTCTCCTGTCAGCAAAATAATATCACCTTTTTTTAAAAGTCTTCCTATCTTTTCTCCTAATGCTTCCGTTTCTTCTGAGCTTTTTGATTTTATATTAACCTTCACAAAATACACCACCTTATGTGTTTTATACACATATTATATACTATGTTTAGTATAAACTGATACATGAAAGTAAAGCCTTAAAAAATAATGCTATTATGTGAAAATAACGGCTTTTATACGTCATAAATTTTTAATAATAATATATTCTCCGGAAATAAAAACCGGAGAATATATTTTAATATCTCAAAAACTTTTTGTATATCATCAATGCTATTATCTCAAAACTTATTAAAGCATTGTGGCTATTATAACTGCTTTTATTGTATGCTTCCTGTTTTCAGCCTCATCCCAAACCCTTGATTGTTTACCTTCCATCACATCAAATGTTACCTCTTGACCTTTTATTGCAGGTAAACAATGAAGGAATATCGTATCATCTCTGCCTGTCCTCTGCATCATCTCTTTATTAACCTGAAACGGTTTCAAGAGTTCTTCTTTTTCTTTCCGTTTCGCCTCTTCTCCCATTGATACCCATATATCTGTGTATACGGCATGGGCACCCTCTAAGCCTTCACCGGGAACATCCGTTACCTCAAAGGTACTGCCATTTTCCCTCGCCATTTCCCTTATTTCATTTATGTATTCCTGTGATGGCCAAAGTTCCCTCGGTGAATTTATAAGGTAATTTATACCCATTTTTGAACATCCTATTGCAAGAGTATTTGCCATGTTGTTCCTACCGTCACCTACAAAAACAAGTTTTGTACCCTTTAGATATCCAAATTCCTCTTCTATAGTCATAAGGTCTGCCAGAACCTGAGTTGGATGATATTCGTCAGTCAAGCCGTTATAGACCGGAATTCCTGAATACTTTGCAAGCGCATTAACGGTTTCCTGTTTAAAACCTCTAAATTCTATGGCGTCAAACATCCTTCCAAGAACCCTTGCAGTGTCTTCAATTGATTCCTTCGCTCCAAGCTGTATATCATTCATCGAAAGAAAAACGGGATGCCCGCCTTCTTCACCAAATGCAGTTTCAAATGCACACCTCGTCCTAGTGGACCTTTTTTCAAATATCAGTGCGATAGTCTTTCCCAGAAATCTCTGATGTATAACTCCAGACCTTCTATCTGCTTTTACCTTTTTTGCAATATCTATAAGATAGCTTATTTCCTGCGGTGTATAATCTTTTAAGGATAAAAGACATCTTCCTTTTAAATTAAATGCCATAATAAACCTCCTTTAATTAATCTACCTTTTAATTTTATATTATTTATTAATTTTCGTAAAGTATTACACCGTAAATTATTCACCTCTATAGACCATTTTACCATTAATGAATACAAATTTTACCTTTGTCCTAAGGTCTGTAGGATTTCCGTCAAATACAGTTATATCAGCATCTTTACCTTTTTCTATGCTTCCTACTGTTTCATCAATTCCTGTGATTTCAGCAGGATAAATTGTAATAGCTTTTAATGCCTCCATCTCCTCCATTCCTTCTTTAACAGCAAGACCTGCACAAAGTGGAAGATAATTTATCGGAATTACCGGATGGTCTGTCATTATAGCAATTTTAAGACCGGCATTTGAAAGTATGCCCGGTGTCTTAAATGAAAGATGAGTAAGCTCTATTTTAGACCTTTCAGATAATGACGGACCCACAATACATTTTGCATTTTTTTCTACAAGGTAATCAGCAATCAAATGACCTTCCGTACAATGGTCAAGGGTAATATCAACATTAAACTCCTTTGCAATCCTAAGCGCCGTAAATATATCATCAGCCCTGTGGGCATGTGCCTTTAAAGGTATCTCATGTTTTAAAACCTTGACAAGGACTTCAAGACCTAAATCCCTTTCAGGTCTCTTTTCAGGGTCATCTGCAAACTTTTCCATGTTTTCCATGTATTCCTGCGCCTTTACCAACTCCTGCCTCAACAGTGCTGCAACCGCCATCCTTGTTATTGGCATTTTGTGCTGTTCATTATATACTGATTTAGGATTTTCCCCAAAGGCTATTTTAACCGCAGCAGGCTCCTTTAAAATCATGTCGTCTATCCTTTTGCCAAATGTCTTTATTGCTGCAAATTGCCCTCCTATGACATTGGCACTTCCGGGACCTGTTACAACAGTTGTAACACCTGCTTTATAAGCTTCTTCAAAGTATTTATCCATGGGATTTATACCGTCGATTGCTCTCATCTGGGGTGTTACGGGGTCTGTCGCTTCATTGCCGTCAGCCCCCTCAAACCCCATCGCGTTTTCCCACAAGCCCAGATGGCAATGTGCATCAATCATACCGGGCATAACAATAAAACCGGCTGCATCTATAACCTCCGCATCAGAAGGTACAACCAAATTTTCCCCTACATCCATGATTTTACCCTTATCTATGACAACATCTGCCTTATCATAATTTTCGCCTGACATTGTCAGGACTTTTCCTCCTTTTAAAACATACATTACGAAATCCCCCTTATATTTAATACGACAAATATTATATTCTCATTATCTTGATTTATCAATTCTATTTAGCTTCTTCATGATTTTATCTTTATTCAATATACCAATTACAAAAAGCATTAATGCTATTACTGAAATGCTTCCGGCTAAAAGATAATTCTTGCTTTGAAAGTTTGCACCTATACATGCTGAAAAAACTATCCCCGGAAGCCTTGCAAAAAGCGTTATTAAAAAAAAATTATAAAACTTAACAGGTGTCAATCCTGAAATATATGAAAGGGCATCCTTAGGCAGACCCGGAATAAAGAACAACAGAAACAGTATAAATTCACCTTTGGAATTATTTATAACATAATTGAATTTTTTAAGTTTTTCCTCAGATATTATGCTGCGAACAAAATCATAGCCCAAAAATTTTGCTATTAAAAAACATATCAACGAGCCAATCGTTATCCCAATTACCGAATATATCGAACCCATTAAAGTTCCATAAAGATAACCCCCTGCAACTTGCACAACCTCACCCGGGATTATAAAAATAACCACCTGGATTATTTGTACCGCAATAAATACCAGTATCCCCAGAGTTCCAAAGCTGTGTATCCATTCCTCAAATTTCTTGGGGTCTTTTAAGAGCAGTGTTAAATCTCTTCCAAAGGTTAAAGTAAGTAAAATTAACCCAATTATAAAAATCGCAAGCAATAATATCTTCAGCATATCAATTTTATTTTTCTTCATACCCTTTCTCCTTAAATGAATTTCTTATATTTACATATTCTCTCTGAATTTATCCTTATCAAAGTATAGTGTTGATTTTACGCTGACTATTTCTTTTTCGGGATATCTCAAAGCAGTAAGCTTTCCTCCAAAAACACAGCCGGTATCTATATTTACAGTGTTATTTATAAAATAAGGCTCTTTTACGGGTGTATGACCATAAACAACAAAAGCCTCGCCTTTGTAATCAGCCGCCCAATTGCGCCTTACAGGAGTTCCGTCAGGATTCACCTCACCTGTTATATCTCCATAAAGGACAAATCGCTTAACCTTCTTGTCATAAAACCCTACATATTTTTCGGGTATACCGGCATGTGCCACAATAAGCCTTCCATTATCAAGCAAGAGGTACAGCGGGGCGTTTTCATACAATTCTATGAAATGCGCTGAAATAATCCTTCTTTCTTCTGTAGATAAAGCCCTTAATTCAGCAACAGTCATTTCAAGCCCATGTGTTATTTGCACATCATGCCCTATGAAAAACCTATAAAGCTTGTCGCAGTGGTTCCCCGGTACATACAAAGCCTTCTTTTCCCTGACGTGTTTATATACAAATTCAATGACTTTTATTGAGTTATACCCCCTGTCGGCAAGGTCTCCAAGGAATACTAAAATCCTACCTTCATGATGATATATGCCTTCTTTATATTTATAGCCCATTTTTTCTACAAGGTCAATCAATTCATTATAGCATCCATGCACATCCCCTATTATGTCATATCCCATCAAATTTTACCTCCAAAATATACATATAACCTCTTTATATTAAAAAAGGATATCAAAAAGATACCCCTTATGAAACCAATTGTCTTAAATATACATTAATAAACTCATCAATCTCTCCGTCCATTACAGCACTTACATTACCTATTTCAACATTTGTCCTGTGGTCTTTAACAAGTGTATAGGGCTGAAAAATATATGACCTTATCTGATTACCCCATCCAGCTTCTTTGTATTGTCCTTTAAGGTCATCAATCTTTTCTTTTTGCTCTTTTGCCATCAAATCCATAAGTTTTGCCTTAAGCATCTTCATAGCAGTTTCCTTGTTTGACATCTGGGAACGTTCTGACTGGCACTGAACAATTATTCCCGTGGGAATGTGTGTAATCCTTATTGCAGACTCTGTCTTATTTACATGCTGACCGCCGGCTCCCGATGACCTGAAGGTATCAATCTTCAGGTCATCGGGCTTAATGCTGAGGGAAATATCATCATCTATTTCAGGCAAAACCTCAACTAAGGCAAAGGAGGTATGTCTCCTGCCGGCGGCATCAAAGGGTGATATCCTGACAAGCCTGTGAACACCTGCTTCACATTTAAGATATCCATATGCAAAAGGACCTTTTACCATTAGAGCTACATTTTTAATGCCTGCATCATCACCTGCCAGATAATCCACTATCTCAACCTCGTACCCTTTATGAGAAGCCCATCTTGTATACATACGCAAAAGCATCTCGGTCCAATCCTGCGCTTCCGTACCTCCGGCCCCTGCATGTATGGAAAGTATGGCATTTCCCCTGTCATATTTACCGCTTAACAATGTCCTTATTTTTATATCCTTAAGCCTTCTATTTAGTTCCCTGTATTCCTGCTCCATTTCCTGCGAAAGTGATTCATCATTTTCCTCTAATCCAAGTTCAACAAGGGCATTTAAGTTTTCCCAATCTGAAACAAGGGAGTTATATTCAGAAATGGTTTCTTTCAAGTCCTTTGCCCTTTTTGATAATTCCTGAGAAGCTTTCAAGTCATTCCAGAAATCCGGTACAGACATCTTCTTCTCTATTTCCTCGACCTCCCTTTTAGCGCCTTCTATGTCAAAGAGAAGCCCCCATTTCTTTAATTGTATTTATCATATTTGCTACTTCTGATTTGTAATCTTCTAACAATTTTTCATCTCCTTACTATAAAAACTTCTTAAGTCATTGCAATTTATTATAAATTGGCACCGCAGCATTTTTTGTATTTTTTCCCGCTACCGCATGGGCATGGGTCATTCCTTCCAACCTTTTTACCCTTTACAACAGGTTTTTTGACGCTGTCATCACTTCCCTGTGCTGCTATCGGTATTGCGACCTGCTCTCTTTGAGGCATTTTATCATTTCCGATTTCAATATGATAAAGGAACTTTATCGTATCCTCCTGAATTGAATTGATTAATTCCTCAAACATCTCAAAACCAATTTTTTTATATTCAATAACAGGGTCAATCTGCCCGTATGCCCTTAATCCTATCCCCTGACGAAGCTGGTCCATATCGTCTATATGGTCCATCCATTTTGTATCGACAACCTTTAAAAGAACAACCCTTTCAATCTCCCTCATTTGAGGTCCTATCTGAGCTTCCTTTTTCTCGTACTGTTTTACAGCTTCCTCATAAATTATATCTGTCAGCGCCTCTTTATCAAGCCTGTCATAACCAACATCAATTACAACACTTCCTTTATCAAGGAACATATCGTAAAGATGATTTAAAAGACCTTCAATATCCCATTCCTCAGGATATTTGCTGTTTGCCGTATATATCTCAACATTTTTCTCTATCACGCTTTTGACCATGTCTAATATATACTGTCTTAAATCCTCTCCTTCCAATACCTTTCTTCTTTCCTTATAAATTATTTCCCTCTGTTTGTTCATTACATCATCATATTGAAGGACATTTTTCCTTACATCAAAGTTTATGCCTTCAACCTTTTTCTGCGCCTGCTCAATCTGTTTTGTCAATATGCCATGCTCTATGGGCTGGTCATCTTCAATCCCAAGTGAATTCATCATGTTTTTTATCCTCTCAGACCCAAAAAGCCTCATCAATTCATCTTCCAAGGATATATAAAACCTTGATTCACCGGGGTCTCCCTGACGCCCGGAACGCCCTCTCAGCTGGTTGTCAATCCTTCTTGATTCATGCCTTTCTGTACCTATTATATAGAGTCCTCCAAGCTTAACAACCTCATCATGTTCCTTTTCTGTTTCTTTTTTTATCTCAGACAAAAGCTCTTGAAATCTCTCTCTTGCCTTTCTTATTTCATCGCTTTTTATAGGTCCGTAACCTGAAGCCTCATGTATAACCTCGCTTGAATATCCTTCCTCCAGCATTTTTTTCTTTGCCAAAAAATCAGGATTTCCTCCAAGGATAATATCCGTACCACGTCCAGCCATATTTGTTGCAATCGTTACAGCGCCTTTCCTGCCTGCCTGTGCAATAATTTCAGCCTCTTTTTCATGGTATTTGGCATTTAAAACCTGATGCTTTATTCCCAACCTTTTCAGCATATTGCTTATCTTTTCGGATTTTTCTATTGTTATAGTACCGACAAGAACAGGCTGCCCCTTCTTATGATGTTCAACAATATCTTCTACAACCGCCTTAAACTTTGCTTCCTCTGTCTTGTATATTACATCATGGGCATCTAATCTTATCATTTCTTGATTTGTAGGTATAACCACAACATCAAGACCATAAATCGCCCTGAATTCCTGTTCCTCAGTCTGTGCTGTGCCCGTCATGCCGGCAAGCTTATCATACATCCTGAAATAATTCTGGAAGGTGATTGTGGCAAGCGTCTTGCTTTCTCTTTCTACCTTGACACCCTCTTTTGCCTCAATAGCCTGATGCAAGCCTTCGCTGTACCTTCTTCCGAACATAAGCCTTCCGGTAAATTCATCGACGATAATAACTTCCCCGTCTTTTACAACATAGTCCTTATCCCTCTTCATTATGGCATGTGCTTTAAGGGCTTGATTTATATGATGTGATATCTCCATATTGTCAAGGTCGGCAAGGTTTTTCAGATTGAAAAACTTCTCTGCCTTACCGACACCCTTTTCCGTCAGGCTTACCGCATGAGCCTTTTCATCAATCGTATAATCTTCTTCATTTTTTAATGTCCTTACAAAGGTATCCGCCTGTTTATATAAGGCTGTTGACTTTTCTCCAACGCCGGATATTATAAGGGGCGTTCTTGCCTCATCTATCAATATGCTGTCTACCTCATCAACTATGGCATAGTTAAGATGCCTTTGCACCATTTCCTCCCTGTATATAACCATATTATCCCTTAAATAGTCAAAACCGAATTCGTTGTTTGTACCATAGGTTATATCGGCACCATAGGCTTTTTTACGCTCTGCCGGGCCCATATCATGCAGTATCACGCCAACACTTAAGCCGAGGAACTCATATATCCTTCCCATCCAGTCGCGATCCCTTTTTGCAAGATAGTCGTTAACCGTAACGATATGAACCCCTTTCCCTTCAAGAGCATTCAGGTATGCCGGCAATGTCGCAACAAGGGTTTTACCTTCGCCTGTCTTCATTTCGGCAATACGCCCTTGATGAAGGACAATACCACCGATTATCTGCACCTTAAAATGCTTCATCTTTAATGTCCTCCATGCCGCTTCCCTTACTGCGGCAAAAGCCTCGGGAAGTATGTCATCAAGGGTTTCCCCTTCTTTTATCCTGTTTTTAAATTCCTCTGTTTTTCCGCGTAATTCATCATCAGTAAGCTTCGACATCTTTTCATCATATGACAAAACCTCGTCTGCAATAGGTTCAATTCTCCTAACTTCCTTCTCACTGTAATTTCCAAATATTTTTTCTAAAATACCAAACATTTTTTCACCTTCTAAAGTTTTTTCATCGATAATATATTATATCATTTGTAAATATATAATACAAGAAAAGAAAAATCTCAGCCCTCGACTTCCTTATATTTTTTCCCTTTCTTTTTCAGCATTGCATTTGTAACCATCAAAAACGTACCTGTAAATATCATGAGGTCCCCAATGCTGAAAGCCTTTGGCAGCGGATACGGCTTCGGCAAAAATAAAACATCCGCTAAAAACTTAAGCCTTGTTGATGCGGTCAATGCCTGATGTGTTGCAATGCTGTCTGATAAAAGACCGGGTATCAGATGGTATAAGCCTGCCGCTTTCAAGGCATCGGTTGATACAGGCATCCTTCCTCCGTTAGCAAATATCACGATAAAGTTTAAAAGTATGCCAAAGCCTATTATCATCATGTATCTATTATGCCTGTTATACCATAATCCTATGAAAAGCATAAGATAATCAAGAAAATGAATAAATGCCCTGTATGACATAATGACGGGAAAACGGTCGGAAAGATTTAAAAGCCCAAATTCAAATAAAAACCCTAAAATAAAAAAAACCGGTTTCTTTATATCAATATCTGCAATGCCGCTTATTTTTCCGCCTCTAATCAAACCATAAATCAAAGAAATACCCAGTGAATCAAAAATCATGTCTAAACTCCTCCTTGTTTCTTTTAAACGCATTTTTAAAAGCTTTTATAACCTTAGGTCCAAACTGCGTTCCTTCATTTCCGATAATGATTTTATAAGCCTCATCCTTAGTAAAAGCCTTACGGTAAGGTCTGTCGGAAACCAAGGCATCAAAAACATCGGCAAGGGAAAGTATCTGGGCTTCCAGCGGTATTTCCTCTCCTTTTATGCCATCGGGATACCCGCTTCCGTCATACCACTCATGATGGTATTTTACCCACAGGCAGGCATGTTTCAATGCAGGAACATCCTTCAATATCTCATAGCCTTTTTGCGGATGGTCCTTTATTACGCTGAATTCTTTATCGGTAAGCTTCCCCGGCTTGTTTAAAACCTCCTCCTTCACGCCGATCTTCCCTACATCATGTAAAAGTGCTGCAATCCTTACTGACCCAATATGTGATTCACTTAAACCCAGCTCCCTTGACAGAATAACGGAAAGCCTTTCAACACTTTTTGAATGTCCTGCCGTATAGGCATCCTTTGCCTCAAGGGATTTTATAAGGACATTTATCGTATCATAATAGGACTCCTTTGCTTTCATATAAAGCTGAAACATATATCTTATCATAAAAAGAGGTACAAAAAGCAAAACAAGGCTTGCATAGCCAATCTTAACAAAAGCCTCCGACATGACTATGCCGAGAAAGGCGAGAAAAATAAAATCCGGTACTGCCCATTTAATTTCATTTGTCAAAACATATGTAAGCGGTTTTTTCATTAAAAATGATAACAATAAAGCCACAAAGGCGGTGTTTAATATATAATATGTCACTGCGGCATATAAAGCTGGCAGAAGGTATCTTGGGTATACATATGTACCGAAAGCACCGCCTGTATATTTATATATCAAGCCGGCAGTGCCGATACTTAGAGCTATTTGCGATATATTGAACAATGTCTTGTAATAGGGCATATTAAATACATGCCACACCTTCCCGTCCGCTTGTTTTCCAACCCTCCCTATCATACCGATTGAGGCGACTAAAGAGGCTCCATATGGTCCGAATATAAAAAGCGCCATTAAATCAACCGCATATGCAACAGACACAGCGAAGTCCTTCACTATATATATAGGCATGGATTCGGCTAAGGCGGAAAAACATCCGAATATCATCACATCTATGATCATATATAAAGGCATATTAAATGCCGAATATGCAATAAAAGGCAAGCCTGAGGCAATTATTAACGTTATATATATCTTAACACTTCTGTTTAACATAAAGACCTCCTTTTTTTAAAAAGACCTTAAGACCGCTTAACTCCACGTATAATTCGCACCTCCTGCCAATGCAAGTGCCATTAAGACCAACAGTATTTTTATAAGTGTTGCCTTATTCATCTCAAAACCTCCTTTTACGATAAGCTCCTCTGCCCTTTGGCTTCAGGCATCGCTACGCTAAACATGTTTTAAGCGGCCGGGGTTCAAATCAACTGTTTAAGATTGCTGTTATCCGCCTGTTTAAGGCATCAAGGGCAGCTTTTACAACCGCCTCCCCCTCATCCTTTTTGACAAGGCATGAACCTATAAGCAGTTCCTCATACTGATGTGTCACATGTGTCAATGCGACAACAACCACATTTGTTTTTGCTATCTGAAATATATCAACATCTTCAAGAAGAAGTATATGTTCATTTGTAATGACCTTTGCAATGCAATCAAGTACGGCATTAACCAAAAGCCTGTATTTCATCCTTTTGGTATTTATGCCGCTTGAAAAGCCCTCATATGACTCGCTGCCCCGTATAAGTGTAACGGCAGCTTCTGCCCTTATGCCGTTAGTCATATAGGAGCAATTTGAAAATATAAACCTGCTGTCATTATAAACCCTGCCTCCTGTATCTATCTGTGCAATGCTTATTATCTTGTAATTCACTTCTATATCAAACTCTGCCATCAAGGCAGATTGTACATCCCGTGCAATTTGCTTTGCACTCCTTGAACTGTCAGATAAGACATGTATTTCCGTTATTTCGTTGTTATTTGCAACCACCCTGCTGGATATTACACTTTGAACCTTATTTATCAATTCCTCCATGGAACTGATAACATCTTTCGTTAAATCCGCCACAATCTTCACATCCTATCATACTTTTTATTTCCCTATATGAATAATATTCTACATAAAACATCAATTTCCTTCTTTTTCGTAAAAAAAATTTGAGGTTTTCCTCAAATTTTTTCAAAACATGGTTTTATCTAAACGGTAGGCTCTATAAGACCGTATTTCCCGTCCTTTCTTTTATACACAACAGAGAAATCTTCTGTATCTGAATTAGTAAACACAAAGAAATTATGCCCCAGAAGGTTCATCTGTAATATTGCCTCTTCTACAGACATGGGCTTAATAAAGAATTTTTTCGTCTTTACAACCTCAAATTCTTTTGTTTCTTCACCGTTTTCCCCTATGTATCCCTGTGGGATATCAAACCTTATGGAATCATTAGCAAAGCTGTTTTTAATCTTTGTCTTATACTTCATTATCTGTCTTTCTATCTTTTCAGCAACACTGTCAATTGATACATACATATCATTACTGACTTCCTCTGCCCTGAACAGCATTCCCTTAAAGGGGATAGTTACTTCGGCGATCTGGCTGTTCTTCTGTACGCTCAGTACCACCCTTGCCTCGGTATCTTTTGTAAAAAACCTTCCAATCTTATTAAGGCTCTTTTCAACCGCTGTCCTGAGCCCATCAGTTATTACCATGCCGTTTTTCCCACTAACTGTTATCTTCATAAAATACAACCCCTTTCTTTTTCTGTCTAAGTATTATTTTACATGAAAAATAATCTTCCTGCAAGTAAGCAAAAAATTTGGAGGATTTTAAACATCATTGTTGATAATGTGGAAAAAAAATTGTGGATAATGTGGATAAGTCTGTTGATAACCTGAAAATGCTAACTTAACAATGTTAAAAAGTTTATAAATCGTGGCATGATTAAAGGGTATCCTTCCGGATACCCTTCTATAATCCTCTTTACTTAGAACAAAAGTGAAGGGGATTAGTTACCAGCTCCAAAAGACTTCCTTTCTCTTCTGGAGTCAAACTGGTGGTTTCTTTGTTTTTTCGCATCCCTGCATGCCTTGCACCTTACAGGTGCATTCTGAAAACCCTTTTCTGCGTAAAATTCCTGCTCGCCTGCCGTCCATACAAACTCCTTGCCGCAGTCCTTGCAAACCAATGTCTTATCCTGATACATAATAAATAATCCCCTCACTTTTATTAATATTCACAGTATAATTTTACTTATACTCTTTTTTATTATACCACCAATTTTAATTCTTAGCAATGAAAATTTTGGGAATGTAAAATTAAAAAATAGAGCATCATAAAAAGCGTTTTCTAACGCTTTTTATCCACAAAATAGCTTTCAGGGGAATAATATTTCATATATTCAATATATCCGCTTTTCTGATTTGATAATTCAACTAATTTGGTTTCAGCCTTTTTATATACGGTATTTATAGCTTCAATATTTTTATCGTCTTTTTCTTTTATCTTATCCATGATTGACTTAATATCAATTAGAACCCCTTTTAATCTGCTTATATCTGATGAAGGATTATTGAAAACAACATCAAAAATGCTGTCAATATTTTTTTCTTTTTTAAAAGAATTATATGCAGGAACAAAATTTACATCCAGCATATCAACCCTTTCAATTATTCTTTGCTTTTCTGATAATATCTTCTTAATATCATCAAGATTTTGCGAACTTATAGCACTACCCAGCTTTTCTGAAAGTTCTAAAAGCATCTTCAGTAAATTTAATTTGTTATGAGCAATCTCTATAAGGGTTTTAATTTCATACGACATAAATTTCAGCCCTTCGCATATACTTTACTGCGTACCCTGTTCAGTGCCTCAGACCACGCTTCTTTTAAATCCTTAACAAGTCCTTTAACCTCATCAAGAATATTTATATCTTTTTTCAGATTCGCCTCGATCAGCCTTCTCATGATATAATCATACATGCTGTATAGGTTTTTTGATATATCATATTCCATGTCAAGTGTGGCAGAAAGCTCCGATACAATATCCTGTGCCCTTATTATGCTGTTATTTGCCCTTTCAAAGTTTTTGTTTCCAATGGCAATTTTGGCTTCCTCAGTAAAACGAAGTATTCCATTATATAACATCAAGACAAGCTCTTCCGGACTTGCTGTCAAAATAGAATTCTCTTTATACTGCTGATAAGGATTAATCATCCCACATCCCCCTTTTTATCATTTTACCGTTCCTCCAAGCTGCTGGCTTAGCCATGCACTCTGTGAATTCATCTGGCTCATATAGGTTTCAAGCTGAGTAAACTGGTTGTAATATTTCTGCTCAAGATTACTAAGATAATCCTGCATATCTGCTATCCTCTTATTTATATCGCTTACCTGATTTCCAATAAAGCTGTTGTCATAAAATTGATACTGGCTTCCTCCCGCTTCCTGTGTTATTGAATTAATGCCGTTATTTAAAGCATCATACAGCTTTGGAGCCACACCTTGTGATATTACAGTAGTACCTTGCGTTGTCGTTTTTGTAAATATATCTATTACCTGCTGCGGATTGTTTTGTATGGCATTCCTAAGCTTAGTTTCATCAATATAAAGCTTTCCTCCTTCAAAGTACTGACCTGAGGTTATCCCGATTGCACTTAAAGAACCGTTTGCAACACCATCTACGCTGGCAGATACAGCCTTTCTCAAAGAGAAATAAACGCTTGAAAGGGCGCCGTCATTAGCCAAATCTCCGGACCTTGCTTTCTGCTGCCACAATGTTATATCGCTGTCTTTCATCACCTGCTTTTGCGCATCTGTTAGAGGCTGGTAATCATAATATCTTTTTTCCGTAAGTTTTGTGTTTATCTTTGTAATTATATCATTATAGCTGTCAACAAAACTTTTTATGGAATTAAATATCTTATCAACATCTGTTGAAACAGATAAGGATGTTTTACCTGTACCGGTTAAAGTTACATTTATACCTGCAACCTTTACATTATTTGTCTGACTTTGTATACCTGTAACACCATTAAAATCAAATACAGCATTCTGACCTGAAACATTTATGCCGGCAGTCGGAAGTCCTAAATTTGAAAGAACCGTTTGACCGTTTGAATCATTTGCCGATAAATTAATGTTTGAACTTGTACCGGTGCTATTGGTTAATAAAAATAATCTGCCTAAACTACTATCATAAGTAGCACTTACACCGGTAGTCGGAGTCAGATTATTTATTGCTATTAAAACATCGCTTATACCTGCATTGTTTTTTATTACTAAAGATTGATTGTTTAATGTTAAAGTTACATCAGAACCCGTATTATTTATTGTGCCTGCAGTTATTTGATTGCTCGTATATGTTGCTGCCTGTGCAGTCTGAGTTACGTTTAAACTATATGTTCCATTAACTGCACTTGTTGTTGCCGCAGCTGTTGCAATAGATGTATTTGAGGAAACTGTTTTGGCAAGAAAAGTACCCTGCAGTTTAAGATTAAACACATTGTTGTCCCTTAAGGATAAAAGCTGTGTATTTATATCTCTTAAATCCTCCTGTTTCCATTGAAGAAACTGTTTCTGCTGTCCTAATTCATCAAGAGGTATACTGGCAGCCTGCATCAACTTCTTTACAATAGAATCTGTATCAAGCCCTGAAGCAAGTCCCCCCATTCTTAGCAAATTACTGGTATTATAACTGTTCATGCTTATCGGATCCATTTTTATCCCCCCTAAGTTATATCTTCCTATCGACAAAAAGTCCGGCTATCTTCCATAGACCGGCAACCAAATCAAGTATTTTCTCCGGCGGTATCTCATCGATAACCTGATTTGTCTGACTGTCTACAATCTTGACGACAATCGTATTTGTCGGCTTATGTACTGAAAATTCAAAATATTTATTATTGCTGATGTTTATTTTATTGTTTTCATTTGATATTTTTTCTTTCAGCATACCATCATCAACAGGTTTGCATAATATGTCCTTAACCCTTGAAATTTCATTTGAAATGTCATCATTGTTTAATTGCGGCTGTCCTCCTTCTAATAACAATCTCTGAATCATTTTTACTTCCTCCTGAAATTTATTCTATCATTTGTTTTATCATATACTTTATTATCGACATTACATTAAAAAAGTTTAAAAAAATAGCAAAGGAAAAATCTTTGCTATTTCTCTAGTAATTCATATATCTTAAATCAAAATCTTATTATGTCTATTGTATTCATGTTAAGTTTTGAATTTATACAATTCAGCATGCCTCTTGCCGTATCAAGAGATGTTATGCAGGGTATTGACAGCTTTATTGCCTTGCTTCTGATGTTGAATCCATCCCTTAAGGGTTCCTTCCCATGTGTCGGTGTATTTATCACAAGCCGGATATCGCCGGATACCATCAAGTCTAATATATTGGGATGACCCTCATTAAGCTTGTTTGCCTGTATTGTTTTAACACCATGTTTATTAAGAAATTCCGCTGTTCCTTCCGTGGCAAATATTCCAAAACCCAGTTCAGAAAACTCTTTTGCAATTTTAAGAGCTTCTTCTTTATCTGTTTCTGCAACTGTTATGAGTATATTGCCTTCTGAGGGTATATCTATTCCTGCCCCAATCATGCCTTTATATAATGCTTCCGACAAGTCTTTTCCTATGCCGAGAACTTCTCCTGTTGACTTCATCTCAGGTCCAAGTGCAATCTCTATATCCGGCAGTTTCTGGAAGGAAAAAACAGGTACTTTTATGGCAACGTATTTGCTTTCCTTATAAAGCCCTGTACCATATCCCATATCTTTAAGCTTTTCTCCTAGTATGGCATATGTTGCAAGCTCTATCATAGGCACCCCTGTAACCTTGCTTATATATGGTACGGTCCTTGATGAGCGTGGATTGACCTCTATTACATAAACCTCGTTATTATATATTACATACTGCACATTTATAATTCCCTTCGCATTTAAACCCTTTGCCAATTTCCACGTATATTCAACAATTTTTGCCTTTATATCATCACTTAAGCTGTAAGAAGGATATATTGAAATGCTGTCGCCGGAATGAATACCTGCCCTCTCAAGGTGTT
The DNA here is from genome assembly GCF_056032965.2 of Aceticella sp. 75b-Ac. Lineage (NCBI taxonomy): Bacteria > Bacillati > Bacillota > Clostridia > Thermoanaerobacterales > Thermoanaerobacteraceae > Aceticella > Aceticella sp. 75b-Ac. The sequence goes on along the minus strand of NZ_CM190971.1, from coordinate 15,208 downwards.
CCATTATTCCCGGTATCAATAAGTCTTCACCGTCTGAAATTGCATCAACCTCAACTTCTTTGCCCATCAGATATTTATCTATTAAAACAGGATATTTATCAGAAAACTTAAATGCACTGCTTATATACTTTAAAAGCTCCTCTTCTGAATAAACCACCTGCATCCCCTGTCCCCCAAGAACATATGATGGTCTTACAAGAACAGGGTATCCGAGACTATCCGCAGCCTTCAAAGCTTCGTCAATGCCTTTTACTCCAAATCCCTTAGGTCTTTTTATATTAACCCTTTCAAGAAGGGCATCGAATTTATCCCTGTCTTCCGCTATATCTGTATCCGCAGGAGATGTGCCAAGTATCTTTATTCCAAGCCTTTTTAATTCATTGATAAGTTTAATGGCTGTCTGACCGCCAAATTGAACAATTACTCCTTCAGGTTTTTCCTTCATTATAACCGATAAAACATCCTCTAAGGTGATAGGCTCAAAATAAAGCCTGTCAGATGTATCAAAGTCTGTGCTTACGGTTTCCGGATTGTTGTTTATCACAATTGCCTCATAACCTTTTTCTTTTAATGCCCAAATAGAATGTACAAGACAGTAATCAAATTCTATACCCTGTCCAATCCTTATTGGTCCGGAACCTATTGCAACAACCTTTGGCTTGTCAGATACCGTAACCTCATCAAAACCATCATATGTTGAGTAATAATATGGTGATACCGCCTCAAATTCAGCCGCACATGTATCAACAATTTTATACGAAGGATAAATGTCATTCTTAAATCTTAAATTTCTTACATCATCTTCCGTCAATCCGCAAAGACAAGCAATGGCTTTATCTGAAAATCCTTTTTTCTTTGCTTCAAGCAGTATGTTTTTATCAGAAACGCCATGCTTGATTAAATTTTTTTCTAATCTTATAATATTTGCTATCTTATTGAGGAAAAATTTGCTTATCTTGGTTATCGAATGAAGCTCTTCAACAGCAATACCTCTCCTTAAAGCCTCTGCTAAGGCGAATATCCTTTCGTCATCTTCTTTTTTTATTTTATATATTATTTCTTCATTTGAAAGACTCTCAAAGGTTTTTATTTCAATATAATCAAAACCGATTTCGAGTGACCTTATACCTTTTAAAAGGGCTGCTTCAAAGGAGGTGCCTATTGCCATTATCTCTCCCGTTGCCTTCATCTGTGTACCCAGTTTCCTATCAGCAGAATAAAATTTGTCAAAGGGCCATCTTGGTATTTTTACAACAACATAGTCTAACGCCGGTTCAAAACATGCATATGTTTTCCCCGTAACAGCATTTTTTATTTCGTCAAGCCCGTATCCAAGAGCAATTTTTGCGGCAACCTTAGCAATGGGATATCCTGTGGCTTTTGATGCAAGCGCACTTGAACGGCTTACCCTGGGATTTACCTCAATCACATAATATTCCATGCTTTCAGGATTTAAAGCAAACTGTACATTACATCCCCCTTCTATTTCAAGTGCATCAATTATCTTGAGGGAAGATGTCCTTAACATTTGGTATTCTTTGTCTGACAGTGTCTGGGATGGTGCAACAACGATACTGTCTCCCGTGTGTATACCGACAGGATCGATATTCTCCATATTACATACAGTTATGCAATTGCCTTTTTTATCCCTCATTACCTCATATTCAATCTCTTTCCAGCCATATACGCTTTTTTCTATCAAGACCTGACATGTCCTGCTGTACATAAGTCCTGTTGATACAATTTCCTTAAGCTGTTTTTCATCCTTTGCAATGCCTCCTCCGGTACCTCCAAGGGTATATGCAGGTCTTACTATAACCGGATAGCCTATTTTAGAAGCTATATCCAGTGCCTCATCTATACTTTCAGCAGTATGGGATTCAAGTATAGGTTCTTTGATTGAAAGCATTAATTCCCTGAAAAGTTCCCTGTCCTCCGCTTTTTTAATTGATTCTATTTTAGTGCCGATAAGCTTAACACCATATTTATCAAGTATCCCCATATCATTTAGCTCAACCGCTAAGTTCAGCCCTGTTTGTCCGCCTAAGGTTGATAAAAGACCATCAGGTCTTTCCTTTTCTATAATCTTACTTACAATCTCGGCTTTTAAGGGTTCTATATAGACTTTATCAGCAATATTCTTATCTGTCATTATTGTTGCAGGATTGCTGTTTACAAGTACAACCTCAACCCCCTCTTCCCTCAATGCCCTGCATCCTTGTGTGCCGGAATAATCAAATTCCGCTGCCTGTCCTATTACAATCGGACCCGAACCTATTACCATCACCTTTTTATACATGATATACCCTCCTCCGCCATCTTGATAAATTCATCAAAGAGAAATAACATATCATTAGGTCCCGGAGATGCTTCAGGGTGAAATTGCACGCTAAACACCGGTAATTTCTTATGTCTTATTCCTTCAACCGTTCCATCGTTTATATTTATATGGGTTATTTCCACATCCTCAGGAAGGCTTTCAGGAATAACCGTATAACCATGATTTTGTGCTGTTATAAATGTCCTGCCTGATTTTAAATCCTTCACAGGATGATTCGAACCTCTATGTCCATATTTTAATTTGCAGGTATCTCCCCCAAAAGCCAACGCCAAAATCTGGTGTCCAAGACATATTCCAAATATCGGCAATTTTCCGATAAGGTTTTTTACCGTTTCAATACCATAATCGACATCTTTGGGATCACCCGGACCATTTGACAGGAGAACTCCATCGGGATTCATCTGAAGAATTTGTTTATATGTGGCAGTAGATGGGAAAACAGTTATATCTGCATTGCGTATTTTTAAATTCTCAAGGATGTTTTTCTTTGTTCCATAATCAATAACCGCTATTTTCAGACCTTTTGCAGGAATATGATATATTTTTTTCGTCATTACATTTTTAACATGGTCACTTTCATTATATTGGTTAATAAGGCATTTCTTATAATCAAGGTCAATCAAATTATCTGTAATCATGCCTTTCATCGTGCCTTTTTCTCTTAAAACTTTAGTCAGGGCTCTTGTATCAATTCCTTCTATTCCAACAATTTCATTCATTTTAAGATATTCATCAAGGTTATACTGTGCCCTGAAATTGTCTGGTATTTCACAACTTTCCCTAACAATAAAACCTCTTACTTGAGGTTTTGTTGACTGAAAATCTTCGTTATTAATACCATAGTTGCCAATTAAAGGGTATGTCATCGTAACAATCTGACCATAATACGACGGGTCTGTAAGAACCTCCTGATAACCTGTCATACCTGTATTAAAGACGACTTCGCCTATGGCAGTACCACATTTGCCTATGGAAATTCCTGTATATATAAAACCATCTTCCAACAAAAGATATGCTTTCATGTTTTTACTCCTTTCTATCATCGCAGCGCGTTAGTTTAAAGGCAAAATAAAACCTCCTGCCCGGCTTGGCAAGAGGTATATAATTCCCCTCAAAATTATAATGCAACCTTGCCAGCCTCACGGACTAGTTTAAAGGTATAATATTGCTTTTCCATAGTATTTTATCAGATTAAAATATATATGTCAAATTATTTTATCTTTTTTGCAAGGAATAAAGAATCACTCTCTTATATCAATATATCCATCACTGTTTATGGAGGCTTCTTCAAATGTAGGCATGTTATTCATAGCATAAAGTGCGGAATCAATAATCTGAAAAGCTAAAGGACAGCCTGAACCTTCTCCAAGCCTCATATGGAGGTTCAAGATTGGCTCAACGCCTATTTCCTTCATCATGTATACTGCACCCGGCTCTTCTGAAAGATGTGATGGAAATATATAATCTCTTACATGTTCATTTAATCTTACAGCACAAAGTGCCGCTGCAGATGATATCAGCCCGTCAATAACAATGGGTCTTTTGTTCTTAGCCGCTCCTAAGAAACACCCACACATACCTGCAATATCAAATCCGCCTACCTTTGAAATAACATCAATGGGGTCTTTGGAATCAGGAGCATGTAACTCAATTGCCTTCTTTACAACTCTTTTTTTGTTTTCATACTGTTCTTCAGTAAGCCCTGCACCTTTTCCAACTGTTAAATCCGGAGATAACCCTGAAATAGCACTTAAAACCGCAGCACTTGTTGTCGTATTGCCTATACCCATTTCTCCTGTACCAAAAATTTCATACCCTTTTTTGCATAAATCATCGACAATTTCTATACCTGCTTCAATGGCAGAAACCGCCTCCTTATATGACATAGCAGGTTCTTTTACCATGTTTTTTGTACCCATGGCAATCTTTTTATTAATAACTAATGGATTATTAATAACTGCATCAACACCAATATCCACAACGGTGATATCTGTCCCTGTAAATTCTGATAAAACAGTTACCCCTGTGAAATTCTTGGTTAAATTTTGTGTAAGTATGGCGGTTAGTTCCTTAGGACATGCACTGACCCCTTCTTCAACAACTCCGTTATCCGCACACATTACTATGATGTTGCGCTTATTCATCTTATTGTAAATCTTCCCTGTTATTGCCGCCATTTTTGCTGCAATATCTTCCAGTGTACCAAGGCTTCCTATAGGCTTTGCAAGGTTGTCAATCCTCTGCATCGCAGCCTTTTTAGCCTCATAATCTCCAGGTTCAATTATATTTAGTGTTTTTTTTAATAATTCCATATATTTCACCTCTTTTTGCATGAAAATTTCTACGCAACTTAACAGTAATAATTATAATATTTATTTGAAATTATATCAACTTTAATTTCTTCCTGCATTGATTTTACATAAATAAATATCATATTAAAAGGCAAAATATGTTCAACAATAATATGGTTATTACATATAATAATAAATAGATGAATTTTAATTTCATTATAAATAATTCTTTTGTACCCTATTTATAAAGAATTAATAAGGAGGCACTTAAATGTGTGGTATAGCAGGTTGGGTTAATTTTGACATGGATTTATCGCATCAGAACAAAATTATTACAAAGATGTCTGAAACACTTTTTAATAGGGGACCTGACAGTTCCGGAACATGGCTTACAGAACATGCTGCATTTGCCCACAGAAGGCTCATTGTAATAGACCCGGAAGGCGGTATCCAGCCAATGATAAAAAAGTGCGGCAATAAGACATATGTCATAGTATATAATGGTGAGCTGTACAATACTTATGAACTAAGAAAAGAGCTTTTATCCTATGGTTATGCTTTTGAAAGCCGTTCTGATACAGAGGTTCTTCTTACATCATATATACAGTGGGGTTCTGATTGTGTAAAAAAATTAAACGGGATATTCGCATTTGCTGTTTGGGATGAAAGTGAAAACACGGTTTTTCTTGCAAGGGACCACCTTGGTATAAAACCTCTTTTTTATACCATAAAAAATGGCTCTTTTATATTTGCATCGGAAATCAAAGGTATTCTTGCACATCCATATATAGATGCAGAGGTTGATTCGGAAGGTCTTGGAGAGATATTTGTTATGGGTCCGACACGCACACCGGGAAACGGCATTTTCCGAGGGATAAATGAACTTAAAGCAGGGCATTACTTAGTATTCAATCCAAATGGCTTGAAAACCAATTGTTACTGGTCTTTAAAAAGCTGGCCACATAAAGATGACCTGAAAACAACCTCTGAAAAGATAAGGTATCTCCTTGATGATGCATCAAAAAGGCAGCTTGTATCAGATGTGCCTTTGTGTTCTCTCCTTTCAGGCGGCTTGGATTCTACCGCTATATCGGTCTTTGCAAATGAAAAACTTAAAGACTTATGTAATCAGCTTATAACATATTCTGTCGATTATATCGGAAATGACAAATACTTTATGCCAAACCAATTCCAGCCGAATACAGATGCTGATTTTGTGGGGAGGGTTTCAAAAGAACTTGGTACAAAACACAATTACGTATTTATAGACAATGAAAAACTATCCTATGCCTTAATACCCGCCCTTTATGCAAAAGACCTTCCAGGCATGGCAGATATTGATTCATCACTATATCTTTTCTTAAAAGAGGTAAAAAAAGGTGCCACTGTTGCTCTTTCAGGTGAAGGAGCTGATGAGATTTTTGGCGGATATCCATGGTTCAAAGACAAAACTGCAATAGAAACTCCTACATTTCCATGGATCAGAATGATAGATCAGCGAATGAAGCTGCTTTCTCCACATATCGTAGAAAAGATCCGTCCCAAAGAATACCTTAACGACCGATATGCCGAAGCACTGAAGGAAGTCCCAAAACTAACAGATGAAAATGCTTTTGACTCACGTATGAGAGAAATATTTTACCTCAATATCACCAGATTTCTTGCAATGCTGCTGGACAGAATGGACAGAATGAGTATGGCTTCCGGACTTGAGGTTCGGGTACCTTTCCTTGATTACAGGCTTGTTGAATATGTATGGAATATCCCGTGGAAAATGAAAAACTTAAATGACATGGAAAAGGGGCTGCTTCGCCATGCTTTGAAAGATGACCTGCCGGAAGAGGTAATTAAAAGAAAAAAAAGCCCCTATCCTAAAACACATAATCCGGTATTCAGAAATACAGTAAGAAAATGGGTTAACGAAATACTTGACGATCCTGCTTCACCTTTATTACAGCTTGTCAACAAAGAAGAAGTAGCAAAACTTATTGAAACAGATGCAAAGGAATTTGACCCTGCATGGTTTTCACAGCTTATGGGGGGACCTCAGCTTTTTGCATATCTTGTTCAAGTCAATACATGGCTTAAGGACTATAAGGTAAAAATCTTGGTTTGAAATATTATTAATATGAGGAACAAAGGCGATACCTTGCCTCTGTTCCTCATATTGCAGAAGTGTATTGAATTTTCCTGCAAGCTGTCTTTAAGCATTTCCTCAGTTGTACCGGGTATATTTCCGCATTTTAAGTATCACGCTCCCATCAATTTATTCATAAAGGGGGTATTTATCTATTAAAGCCTTTACTCTTGTTTTTGCCTTATCTATATAATCTGCATCTTTTAAAACATTGCAGATTATATCGGCAATTTCATCCATATCCTGTTCCTTCATACCTCTTGTTGTTACAGCAGCTGTACCAAGCCTTATACCGGATGTGATATTAGCTCCCAGCGGGTCAAAAGGTATGGCATTTTTATTCGTGGTAATTCCTATATCATCAAGCCTTTTCTCAAGTTCTTTTCCTGTTACACCGGTATTTCTCAAATCCAAAAGAAGCAGATGATTGTCGGTACCACCAGATACAAGGTTTAACTTTCTATTTAAAAGCCCTTGTGCCAGTGCCTTGGCATTTTTCACAATCTGTCTTTGATACTCCTTAAATTCTTCTGATAAGGCTTCTTTAAAACAGACAGCCTTTGCAGCAATAACATGCATCAGCGGTCCGCCCTGTACCCCGGGAAATACCGTTTTATCAATAGCCTTTGCATATGCTTCCTTACAAAGTATTGCTCCGCCTCTTGGTCCTCTTAAGGTCTTATGTGTTGTTGTTGTAACAACGTCTGCATATTCTACAGGATTTGGATGTAATCCTGCTGCAACAAGCCCTGCTATATGTGCCATATCCACCATTAAATATGCATTGACACTGTCTGCAATCTCACGAAATCTCTTGAAATCTATAATCCTCGGATATGCACTGGCACCGGCAACAATAAGTTTAGGCTTGTGATACATTGCCAATCTTTCTACTTCATTATAGTCTATGTATCCTGTATCTTTTTCTATACCATATGATACTACATTATAAATCTTTCCGGAAAAATTTGCCTTGCTTCCGTGTGTAAGATGACCTCCGTGGGATAAATCCATTCCCATTATAGTATCCCCCGGTTTCAGTAATGCAAAATACACAGTCATATTTGCCTGTGCACCTGAATGCGGCTGTACATTTCCATGAGAACCACCAAATAATTCCTTTAATCTTTTTATCGCCAAATCTTCGACAATGTCAACAAATTCGCAGCCCCCATAATATCTTTTCCCTGAATAACCTTCTGCATATTTATTTGTAAGCGGTGACCCCATTGCCTCCATAACTGCAGGACTTACAAAATTTTCTGATGCTATAAGTTCTATTTTATTCCTTTGCCTATCAATTTCTTTTTCAATAACATCCGCTATTTCAGGATCCGTTCTTCTTATTATTTCAATATCCATTAGTTTCCCTCCTGTATTTAATTTTACCATTATATTATAAAGATTTTTAAAATTTTCTTCAAATAAAAATTTTTAATTTTTAACATCAAATTAACATATTTAACATTGATTTAATTTACATTTTCATATATTGCTGTATAATAAAAATGAAATCCTGATTACAACCCCCTATCCCTTAAAATCTTTTTCCCTTGATTTTTTTGTTAATTAAATGTATAATGACTTTGTCAAAACAATAACTCCCCCTTTAAAAGATAACCCCTGGAAATTATCCAGGGCATTTTTTCATTTAAATTATCTTTTTTATAAGCCGTTCAAAATTTTCATGGCATATCAAATCTATATCCTTCTCTTTATAACCCCTTCTTTTTAATCCGTCTATTATCTTGGGAAAACATGATACATCATAAAGGTCCTCCGGTACATCGTCAATTCCGTCGAAATCAGAACCAAAACCTACATATTCAGAACCTACAAGTCCACATATATGGTCTATATGACATATAACATCCTCAACCGATGCTTTACCACTTTCCTTTAAAAATTCCGGTGCGAAATTTATACCTATTACACCGCCTTTACCGGCAATTGCTTTAATTTGCTCGTCTGTTAAATTCCTTTTATGAGAACACAGGGCTTTACAATCAGAATGTGATGCAATAACAGGTTTCTCGCTTATTTCCATTACATTCCAAAATCCTCTTTCGTTGAGATGTGAAACATCAATTATCATTCCAAGCTTATTCATCTCTTTTACGACATCTTTTCCAAAGCTTGTGAGTCCTGATTCTGCTACACCTTCCACACCATCCCCAAGGTCATTTCTTAAACTCCATGTTAATGCTAATGCCCTTACCCCAAGCCTGTAAAACATCCTCAAAAGGGCTATATCACCCTCTAACGCTTCCCCTCCTTCAATTGAAAGCATTACTCCAATCTTATCTTCTTTTTCTATTCTATCTATATCTTTGCCATTTAATACAAGCATTAATTTATCGTTTTTTTTAATTAATTGGTATAGCTTATCTATCATTTTAAGCGCAATTGTAGCAGCATTTTTTCTCATATGCTTAGGGTCAATAAATGCGGCAAAAACCTGAAGATGTACATCCCCCTCCTGTAATCTTTCGATGTCTATATGTCCTTCTTTACTCCTTTTTGTTATATCATAATCTTTCTCAATCAATTGATACAATGTATCACAGTGAAAATCAACAAACATAATATCCCTCTCCCGCCAAAAAATATTATAGAGCCAAAGGTGAAACCTCATCCATTAAGTTTATATGTATGAACCATTCTTTATTCCTCACTTTATTTAAAAATATTTATGTTTATTAAAAATCATCGGAATTTTTATGCCTCTCAATTTCTTTTTTTAAATTCCTCTTTTTAATAAATTCACGTTTTTCTTCTAAAATATATAGCCGTGCCAATTTTAAACCGTCACGTACGCCATCGCAATAATTAAATTTGGATTTTTCATCAGATGTAGCTGATTTTATTTTTTCCCGTATCTCATCTGTTATTTTATTTATTTTACTTATAAGATTTTCCATTTTTTATCTCCTTTCAAAAGTCTTTACACAATTGCTTATGTCCTTTACATTATCACTATAGTATTTCTCTATCTGACCCTTGTCGCATAATTCTGCAAGTTCATGATTCATATATAACCGCATTTTAAGCACTTTATGAACTGTGAAAAAGAAACTGTTATATGTCTATAAATTCTAACACAATTATAATATTATTATGAGCATATGTCAATATTAACACCCTTTTCATAACCAACATAAAGCTAAGCTTATTTTACACATCCATAATACATATAAGGAATAGATTAAAAATGAGTAATATTATGCGTTATAGTGAATAATTTTATTTTTGTAACAATTTATTCATAAATTTATGATACAATTATGGTATAAAAAAGGAGGCAAAAGAATGGGGAAAAAACATATGGCATTAACTTTTTTTCTGCTTATTGTAATATTTACGTTATATATCATGAATTTTAAAACGGCTGTAGCAAATTTTATGGAAAAAAAGCCTTTGCCACCATTTGATGACCCGGGGCAGAGAATATTGGTCATTGTACCACATCCTGATGACGAAACACTGGGAATGGCTGGTATTATACAAAGAGCAATAGCATTAAACAGACCTGTTAAAGTCGTTGTCGTAACAGACGGCGAAAGTTATAAAAAAGCTGCTGCAACATGCAGTGGACATTCCAATCCAACAGCAAAAGACTTTTATGAACTTGGACTCATACGTCAAAAAGAGAGTATTGCAGCAATGTCCGAATTAAATCTTCCAAGAAAGGATTTGATTTTTTTAGGATTTGCAGATGGCAGTACCCGGTTTTTATGGAGCGATTTTTGGGATAATGATAAACCGAGGGTCAGCGGAGGAACCCATGTTGCATATTCACTGTACAGTGATGTTTATAAACCCGGCATCCCTTATACAGGACAAAATTTAGTAAATTGCCTGCAAGAGATAATAAGCACATTTAAACCAACAGATATATATTATCCGCAAGCTGATGATATACATCCGGACCATTGGGCTGTAAGCAATTTTGTAAGATATACCATAACCGCAATGAATATAAACGTCCAAGAGCACATGTTCCTTACACATCATCCACAATGGCCTGTACCTTGGCTTTTGGATAAAAATAAACCTTTGCTGTCTCCTGTTGATATGAAAGACAGCAATTCAAACTGGCAGATATTTGAATTGAATAATAATGAAATCAACAAAAAGGAACTTGCCGTTAAAAAGTATAAAACACAAATCGACGTAATGGAACCCTTTTTATTATCTTTTGTAAGAAAAAATGAGTTGTTCGCTACGAAACCTGTTATAAAAATCCCTGTGCTGGATACAAAACCTGACCTTATGAGTAAGGAACTTCCCTGTACCCTTTTAAAAATACAAACAGGCGGAATCCTAAGTCAGGAGATATACAGAAGTGCTGATTTAACCAAACTATCCGCTTTCACCTACAACAATCATATGTATATAGGAATGCAATGCGTTGCGCCTATTTCAAAAAAAGTGCTATACCATATTGAAATGAGATTGTTTTATAAAAACGACATTAAAAGGATTGATTTGGGACTTGTGGAGGGAAAAATGTATCAGTATAAAAAAGCCGAAAACAGCCTTACAAATGTTATGGCATCAAAACCATTGATATATAAAAACACTGTATGGGTCAATTTAAATATACCAAATACACACGATATAAAATATATATTTATGGGAGCAGATTCAATTTATAAAGGAAGGTTAATAGATAAAATCCCCTGGAATATGTATAGAATTCAGTAAAGAGACATCTCACTCAGATGCCTCTTTTTTCTTTTTATGTTCTTTTTTAAATTCCTCAGGTGTATTAAATCTTTTGGCAAGTTCAGTATATATATCCTGAAATAAAATATCCTTTTCCACCATCATCACCATAATATGATATAAAAGGTCTGCCGTTTCATATATTATTTCTTCTTTTGAATCCTCCTTTGCCGCTATCACTATCTCCGTGCTTTCTTCACCGATTTTTTTAAGTATTTTGTTAATTCCTTTATCAAAAAGGTAATTTGTATATGAACCCTCAAGGGGGTTTTCTTTCCTGTCCTTTATCCTTTGATAAACCTTCTCAAGAATATCCGCAATATTATCATTTTCATTATTCAAAATGTCCCTATAAAAACAGCTTATATGTCCGGTATGGCAAGCTGGTCCGGCTGCTTCCACCTCTATCAGAAGCGTGTCTTCATCACAGTCATATGATATTTTCTTAACTTTTTGTATGTTACCGGACGTTTCACCTTTATGCCATAATTTTTTTCGGCTTCTTGAGAAAAAAAATGTTTCACCTTTTTCAAGGGTTAATTTTAAACTTTCCTCATTCATATATGCCATCATAAGAACCTCTTTTGTTTTGCAGTCCTGTATAATTGCAGGAATAAGCCCTCTTTCATCAAATTTTAGATTTTTTGTATCCATTTTTTACCTCCATAATAAGTTTTATACCATACGGACAGGTATATTAAACCTCATCAGATATTCCTTTAAATCCCTTATCTTAAGTTCACCATAGTGAAATAATGATGCGGCTAAAGCAGCATCTGCCTTCCCCTCTGTCAGCACCTCTTTGAAATGCTCTTTATTGCCGGCACCTCCTGAGGCAATTATCGGAATCCTTACTTCTTCACTTATTATACGGGTTAATTCAACATCATAACCGTTTTTTGTACCATCTGCATCCATACTTGTTAAAAGTATTTCGCCGGCGCCGAGATTTTCCGCTTTTTTAGCCCATTTCACAGCATCAATCCCTGTATTTATCCTGCCGCCGTTTATATATACCTCAAAGCCGCTGTTATCCGCCTTTCTTTTAGCATCTATTGCAATAACAACACACTGGCTTCCGAATTTATCAGATGCTTCTTTTATTAAATTCGGATTTTTTACAGCCTCAGAATTTACTGATATCTTATCGGCACCAGCCTTTAATATCTTTCTAAAATCCTCTACTGTCCTTATCCCTCCGCCTACCGTCATAGGAATAAAAACCTTCTCAGAGGTCTTTTTTACAACCTCTATCATAATATCGCGTTTTTCATGTGAAGCAGTAATATCAAGAAAAACTATCTCATCAGCACCGGCTTTGTTATATTGTTCCGCTATATCGACAGGGTCTCCCGCATCCTTAAGATTTACAAAATTAACCCCTTTAACAACTCTTCCGTCTTTAACATCAAGACACGGAATGATTCTTTTTGTAAGCATTATACCGCCCCCAATGCATCTTTTAAATTCAGCTTGCCTGTATAAAGAGCTTTACCAAGGATTGCGCCATAGACATCCATTTTTTTAAGTTTAATAATATCCTCAACCGTTGTTATTCCGCCGGATGCAATAACATTTAAACCCGATTTTAAAATGCTTTTTAATGCCTTATAATTTGGTCCCTGAAGCATACCATCCTTTGATATATCGGTAAATATGATTGTCTTAACACCGAGGTTTTTCATATCCAAAGCAAGGTCTAAGTCCTTAATACCGGATTTTTCTATCCAGCCTTTTGCTGCAACATTGCCGTCTTTCGAATCTATTCCGATTATTATTTTTTCTTTATATTTCATTATTAGTTCGGACACTAAATCCCTGTCATAAACAGCAATACTCCCCAGTATTAAATAATCTATACCTATTGTTCTTAATAATTCAACTGTTTTAATATCCCTTATACCACCGCCTACTTCTATTTCGGCATCACATGAATTTCTTATTTTCTCTATTGCTTTAATATTTATTATATGCCCTTCTTTTGCTCCCTCAAGGTCAACCACATGTATTCGACTTGCACCTAAATCATACCACATCTTTGCAGCATCTGACGGATCTTCATAATATACCGTAGTTGTATCATAATCACCCTTTGTAAGCCTAACACATTTTCCATCAATAATATCAATTGCAGGTATAATAATCATTTAATCATCTCTCCAAAGTTTTTTAATATTTTAAGTCCTATATCACCGCTTTTTTCCGGATGAAACTGGCATGAAAATATATTGTCCTTACAAACAACTGCCGGTATCTGTACATCATAATAAGTAACCGCACAGAGTGCGGCATCATCACCTTTGACAAGATAGTATGAATGGACAAAATATACACAATCGCCATTCTCAATCCCTTTTAAAAGAGGGGTTTCCTTCTTTATTTCAAGTGAATTCCAACCTATATGAGGCACTTTAAGGTCTGTTTCTATTTCTTTGATTTCTCCTTTTAAAAAGCCAAGCCCTTTGGTTTCTTTGATTTCATAACTTTTTTCAAAAATCAGCTGCATACCAAGGCAGATACCGAGAAACGGTTTCCCATTCCCTACTTCCTCTTTTATCACCTCTGTAAGACTTTTTTTGTCAAGTACCTCCATTGCATCCGGAAAAGCACCGACCCCAGGCAGTACAAGAGCCTTTGCATTTTTAATAGAATTTTTATCATTAATAATCGAAACATTATTATATCCAATATACTGAAATGCCTTCTCGACACTTCTTAAATTTCCCATACCATAATCAATTATGCCTATCAAGATAATTATCCCCCTTATAGCATCATAACAGACCTTTTGTTGAAGGAATGCCGCAAGTACGGTCGTCTATTCTTGTAGCATCATCAAGAGCTCTTCCAAAGGCTTTAAAGACCGCTTCTATTATATGATGCGTATTTTTACCATGGAGCAGCTCTACATGAAGTGTTATACCTCCATTAAATGCAAACGCCCTGAAGAATTCTTCTACTGTTTCAGTTTCAAATCCCCCAAGCAGCGGCATATTTAATTCAACATCATAATACAGGTATGGTCTGCCGCTAATATCAACCGCTACCCTTGCAAGTGTTTCATCCATAGGAACAGTAGACAAGCCATACCGTTTTATGGATTTTTTATCCCCCAATGCTTTTAAAAAAGCCTGTCCCATAGTTATACCGATATCTTCTATCGTATGATGCGTATCTACATATAAATCGCCTTTTGCTTTAACTGAAATATCAAAAAGACCATGTTTCGAAAATAATGTAAGCATATGATCGAAAAATCCTATGCCGGTATCTATGGTGGAATTCCCTCTTCCATCAATATCCATGCTCACACATATGTCTGTTTCACCGGTTTTTCTGACAATTTCCCCTTTTCTCATGCCAACACCTCTTTCAGACATTTTATAAGATAATTATTTGCTTCCCTTGTTCCAACCGTTATCCTTAATGTTCCGCAAAGCCCCGGACTGTTGGAAAAATTTCTTACAAGAATACCCCTTTCAATAAGACTTTTATATACATAATCGGCATCCTGAAATTTCGCAAGTATAAAATTCGCTCTTGACGGATATAGCTTTATACCGTTTATATCTTTAAGTCCTTCATAAAGATACTGCCTTTCATTAATGATATATTCGATCCTGTCTTTAAATACTCCGCTTTCAAGCACATTGAGGGCAAGAGCCTGCGAAACACTGTTTACATTATAAGGTGCTTTAACTAAATTAAGAC